>JASGFX010000006.1:0-85046 GCA_047605325.1 Solirubrobacterales bacterium
GGGCGCGTGCGTCGTCGTCGCCGACCTCGACCTCGAGAAGGCGCAGGCGGCGGCCGCCGAGCTCGGGAGCGCCGACGTCGCCATCGGCGTCGCGGCGAACGTCGCGGACGCGGACGGCGTCCAGGCCGCCATCGATCAGACGCTCCTCGCGTTCGGCGGCATCGACCTCGTCGTCAACAACGCCGGCCTCTCCCTCTCGAAGCCGCTCCTCGAGACGACGGAGAAGGACTGGGACCTCCAGCACGACGTCATGGCGAAGGGCTCCTTCCTCGTCTCGCGCGCCGCGGCGAAGCCGCTCATCGAGCAGGGCCTCGGCGGCGACGTGATCTACATCTCCTCGAAGAACTCGGTGTTCGCCGGCCCGAACAACATCGCCTACTCGGCGACGAAGGCCGACCAGGCGCACCAGGTGCGCCTGCTCGCGGTCGAGCTCGGCGAGCACGGCGTCCGCGTGAACGGCATCAACCCCGACGGCGTCGTCCGCGGCTCCGGCATCTTCGCCTCCGGATGGGGCGCCAACCGCGCCGCCACCTACGGGGTCAAGGAGGAGGACCTCGGCCAGTTCTACGCCAACCGCACGATCCTCAAGCGCGAGGTCGTGCCGGAGAACGTCGCCGACGCGGTCTACGTCCTCACCGGCCCGGAGCTGAGCCGCACGACGGGCCTGCACATCCCCGTCGACTCGGGCGTCGCGGCCGCGTTCCTGCGCTGATCCGGCGCACACAGATCCGCCGCGTCGCCCGTATCCGGCCGTCTCATCTGGGGCAGACTGTCTGATGCGGGCGACGCGGTGTCCTCGCACCCCACCCTCACAAGGAGCACCTGCCATGAGCGTCACCGTCGCCGCCGTCGACCTGGGAGCAACGAGCGGGAGGGTCATGCTCGGCCGCGTCGGGGCGGACGAGCTCCGCCTCGAGTCGGTCGCGCGCTTCCCCAACAACCCCGTGGAGACGATCGACGGGCTGCACTGGAACATCCTCGAGCTCTACCGCTCGATCGTGGAGGGCCTGCGCGCGGCCGGCGCCTCCGGCCCGATCGCCTCGATCGGCATCGACTCGTGGGCCGTCGACTACGCCCTCCTGCGGGGCGGGCGCATGCTGGGAACGCCCTACCACTACCGCGACGCGCGGACGGACTCCGTCGTGGACGCCGTCCACCGCGTCACGCCCTTCTCCGAGCTCTACGCGGAGAACGGCCTGCAGTTCCTCAGCTTCAACACGCTCTACCAGTACGCGGCCGACCGCGCGGCCGGCGTCCTCCACCTCGCGGACGAGTCGCTCCTCATCCCCGACCTCATCGCCTACTGGCTCACGGGCGAGCGCGTCGCGGAGGCGACGAACGCCTCGACGACGGGGCTGCTGCGGCTCGACGGCGGCTCGTGGAACACGGAGCTCGCGGAGCGCCTCGGCATCCCGACGAGCATCCTGCCTCCGCTCGTCCGGCCGGGCGAGCGGATCGGGACGCTCCGCGACGCCGTGTCGGACGCGACGGGGCTCGCCGCATCGACGCCCGTCGTGGCCGTCGGCTCGCACGACACGGCGTCGGCCGTCGTCGCCGTCCCCATGACCGATCCCGACGCCGCCTACATCAGCTGCGGAACGTGGGGCCTCGTCGGCGTCGAGCTCGACGCCCCCGTCACGACGGACGCCAGCCGCGCCGCCAACTTCACGAACGAGGGCGGCGTCGACGGACGCGTGCGCTTCCTCCACAACGTGATGGGGCTGTGGCTGCTGTCGGAGTCGGTGCGCACGTGGGAGCGCGAGTCGGGCGAGGCCATCGACCTGCCCGACCTGCTCGCGCAGGCGGCCGCGGTGACGACGCCGCAGCCGGTGTTCGACGCGAACGACGCCGTCTTCACAGCGCCCGGCGACATGCCGGCGCGCATCGCCCGCTGGCTGCGCGAGCACGGGATGCCGGTGCCGGAGTCGCGCGCGGGCATGACGCGCTGCATCATGGAGAGCCTCGCGGACGCGTTCGCGGACGCCGTGCACACGGCGTCGGAGCTCTCGGGCACGCGCGTGAGCGTCATCCATCTCGTCGGCGGCGGATCGCTCAACGAGCTGCTGTGCCGGCTGACGGCGCAGCGCGCGGAGCTGCCCGTGCTCGCCGGTCCCGTCGAGGCGACGGCGCTCGGCAACGTGCTCGTGCAGGCGAGGGCGCTCGGAGAGCTCTCCGGCTCCCTCGAGGACCTGCGCGGCCTCGTCGCCCGCACGACGACGCCCGTGCGCTACGAGCCGACGCTCCGCTGACCGCGTGACCGGCGTCCTGCCCCGCGGCGGCACCGATAGGCTCGGGGCATGAGCGATCGCCTTCTCGTCAGTGTGCCAGGACAGACCCTCGCCGACGCCCTCGGGCCGCTGCCCGACGGGGTCGAGCTGATCGAGTGGACGATGGAGGGGCCCGCGCCGGCGCCCCACATCGACATCGTCGTGCAGCCCTACATGTTCAGCCTCGAGCCGTTCGCCCACCTCGACGGGGTGACATCGCAGCTCATCCAGAGCCAGTCGATCGGGTACAACGGCGTCGCGGACGTGCTGCCCGCCGGGTTCCGCTACGCGAACGCCGCGAGCGTCCACGAGGACTCGACCGCCGAGCTCACGCTCGCGCTCATCCTCGCGGCGCAGCGCGGCATCCCGGAGTTCGTGCGCTCCGCCGACGCGGGGCGCTGGGAACCGCTTCGCCGGCCGAGCCTCGCCGACCGGAAGGTCCTGCTCATCGGCTACGGCGGCGTCGGCAAGGCCATCGAGGACCGCCTCCTCCCGTTCCAGACGGAGGTCACGCGGATCGCCTCGCGCGCCCGCGACACCGACCGGGGCCACGTGCACGGCATCGACGAGCTCGACGAGCTGCTGCCGGACGCCGAGGTCATCGTCGTCGGCACCCCGCTGACGCCCGCGACCGAGAGGCTCGTCGACGCGGCGTTCCTCGCCAAGGTGCAGGACGACGCGCTCGTCGTGAACATCGCGCGCGGCCTCGTGTTCGACACCGACGCGATGATCGCCGAGGCCTCGAGCGGGCGGCTGCGCTTCGCCCTCGACGTCACCGACCCCGAGCCGCTCCCGGACGGGCATCCGCTGTTCGCGCTGAAGAACGTGCTCATCTCGCCCCACGTCGGCGGCGCCACCTCGGCGATGATGCCGCGCATGGCGCGCCTGCTGCGCACGCAGATCGAGCGTCTCCAGCGCGGTGAGGAGCCGCTCAACGTCGTGCTGCCCGCTCGCGCCTAGAGGCTCCTCCGGGAGGGAAGACCCTGCTCCTACGCAGGCCAACCGAAGAAGTTCGAGGCGCCGACGCTCGCGACGGTGAGCGAGCCGTCCGCGGCCGCGACGACGAGGCGGTCGCTCCCCCACGAGTCGACGCCGGACGTCGCGACCGCCGTGATCCCTCCGGCGGAGTACCCGCCGCCGATCTCGTACCCCGTCTCGACGCTGTCGATGACCTCCCCCGTCTCGAGGTCGACGCTGCTGAGCCGGTACGCGTCGCCGTTCGCGTCGGCCTTCGACCTCACGAGCACGTAGCCGGCGTCGATCCCCGCCGCGTAGTCGGCCTCCGTCTCGTACCCCGACTGACCGGCCTCCTCGATGGCCTTCCTCACCTCGTCGGGGAGGGAGTCGAGGTCGCACGGCTCGGGCATGACGGCGCAGTAGTCGTCGACGTCGACCGACCAGTCCCCGACGACCGTGGCCGTCCCCGTCCCGCGCGTGCCGTCCAGCACGATCTCCGGCTCGAGGAACGTCTCGTCGCCGAGGGCGCTCGACGTGCCGTCCGATGCCGTGAGCACGAGCGACTCGGTCAGCGCGCCGGCCTTCGTCGCCCGTCCCGACAGGGTGACGCCGTCGGCGACGATCGCCGGCTCCCCCGTCGTCGGGAAGTCGAGGGCGAAGCGGAAGGTGTCGGAGAGCACCTCCTGCCAGGCCGCGACGGTCTCGGCGTCCGCCGGGACGGCCGTCGTGTCGCCGACGGGGATCTGCCAGAGCTCCCCCGCCTGGTCGATCGCGACGACGAGCCGACGCGCGGCGTCGTAGTCGTAGGAGCCGAGCTCCGCGACGTAGGAGTCGCCGAGGCCATCGATCGCGTCCGGCTCGGCGACCGCGCCCCCGTCGGAGAGCGAGCGGATGTAGAGCCCCTCGTCGCTCGCGATGTAGACGCGGTCCTCGCCGGCGGCGAGCACGCGCATGTCGCTCGAGAGCTCCTCGTCCAGGCGGACGTCCCACACGGCGTCGCCCGTCTCGGCGTCGATCGCGGCGAGCCGCGACTGGAACATGGGCTGGAACATCAGCTGGAACATGCCGCGCGGGCCGTCGCGCGAGTAGGCGACGAGCACGACGTCGCGCCCGTTCAGCTCGGCGACGGCGACGGGCTGCGCCGTCTCGACGTCGGGCTCCGGCGAGACCAGCCAGGAGAGCCCGAAGAACATCGCGCAGAAGAAGAGGAGGAAGCCGATGAGGCTCCCGGTGACGCCGACGCCCCTGCGCCCCCTCCTCGTCCTCGGCGGCTTCTGCTGCGGGCCGGCGGGCGTGGTCGTCGCGCCCGTCCCGGCGAAGCTTCCGGTGAACGTCGCGTAGGAGTATCCGGGCGTGTGGCCGCTCGTGTCGGGTCGCCCGTTCGTCTGGCTCATGGTCTTCTCCCCTCCTCCGCCAACGGTACGGGGGCCCGACGGCTCCCGATCACGGATTCGTCCGCGGGCGCCGGGGCCTGAGGTGCACTGATGGTTCCTCCCTCGGCCGACGGCGGGCGCCTAGGGTGAAGCCATGGATCACCGCGCAGAGGTCGCAGCCTTCCTCCGGACCAGGAGGGATCGGATCACGCCGCAGCAGGCCGGCATCCTCGGCGGCGGTCGACGGCGCGTGCCCGGCCTGCGCCGGGAAGAGGTCGCGATGCTCGCGGGCGTGAGCGTCGAGTACTACGTCCGCATGGAGCGCGGGGAGCTCGCCGGCGTCTCGCCGGAGGTGCTCGACTCCGTCGCCCGCGCGCTCCGGCTCGACGAGGCCGAGTCGGACCACCTCTCCGACCTCGCGCGCTCCGCCGCCCCGCGGGTCTCCCGGCGTCGGGCCCGTCCGGCGGACGCCACGGTGCCCGCGACGCTGCAGCGGTTCCTCGACGCCGTGACGGGGGCGCCCGTCTGGGTGCGCGACCGCCGGATGGACTTCGTCGCGGCGAACGCCCTCGGCCGCGCCCTGTACGCTCCCCTGCTCGACGACCCCTCCAACCGTGCCAACACCGCGCGGTTCGTGTTCCTCAACCCGGCCTCCCGCCTCTTCTTCCCCGAGTGGGAGCGGGGAGCCGACGACATCGTCGCCACGCTGAGGACGTATGCGGGGCGGCATCCGCACGACAGGGCGCTGACCGACCTCATCGGCGAGCTGGTCACCCGGAGCGACGCGTTCCGGCTGCGGTGGGCCGCGCACGACGTCCGCCACCACCGGCGGGGCGTCAAGCGCATCGTCCACCCGGCCGTGGGCGACCTCGAGCTGCGCTACGAGGCGATGGACCTCCCCGCGAACCCGGACTGGTTCCTGTTCGCCTACACCGCCGAGCCCGGCAGCCCCTCGGAGGAGCGGCTGCGGCTGCTCGGATCGCTCGCGGCCACCCCGGCGGACGCGGCGTCGGCGGGGACGGCCTCCTGAGGCCTCCCCTGCCGGCCTGACGCGGCGCCCGGAGGCGCACGGACGCCTCGCGGCCGTCCGGGCCGGACCTCCCGCGCCCGACCGTCACCCGCGCGGCGCCCGTCGTCGCACCGCTCGAAAGGACTCGTCATGGAGCGCACACGCCGCTGGACGGCGGCCCTCATAGCCCGAGAGGTCTGGGAAGACTGGATCGCTGAAGGTCGCGTCGGGTGCGTAACAGGCGGCCATCGTTTCGCCATCGCGAGAGGCGAAGGCGGCGTAGAACCGTTCGATCAGTTTGGCGTTGTCCTCTGCGGCCATCGGGTCATTCTGAACGATCTGCTGGCGGATGGTCTGAAGGTGGTCTAGGTGAAGGCGTTCACTGAGCGCGCTACGACGAGCGCGACGAGCGCCAAGGCGACGGTCGACTGCAGCACCATCGTGAACTTGGCGCGGTGCGAGAGCGGCATCACATCGGTCGGACTGAAGGCCGTCGCGTTGGTGAAGGCGAGATGCAGGTAGTCGAGGTACTGCGAGCGCCAGGAATCGGACTTCAGTTCCGACTCCTGCTGTTGGATGAACGCGAAGTCGATCGGCACTGCCGTCTCGCCGCGTCGCACCGGTCCGCCGCCGTCAGTCAGCCAGTAGAGGATCGAGAAGGCGTAGATGTTCCCGAGCCATACGACCGCTCCGACGGCGAGGAGTTCGTCGGCCTGGTTGGACAGCGCCGATCCGCTGACAAGGTCGACGACCAGGGTGCCGGTCGCCCAGAGCGTGACCAGAACGAGTCCGCCTGCGATCGCGAGCTGCACCTTCCGCACAACGGGGAACTTGACCCCGTTGATGGGATTGTCGATCAGCAGCGCGGCGAGCAGAACGATCTGCATGAGCGGAACAAGCCAGTGCACAGGGGAGACGGCGAGGTTCGGATCCCACAGCCGGAGGGCGACGTTCAACGCGAGGAATCCGACGGCCGTGCAGATCCACGGCCAGCGCGGCTCCTCACTCGGCTTCGGCGACAACCCGTCCACGCGCGCACGATATCCCCTGAGCGCCTGGATCCTCATCGCGTTCGAGCGGCCTATCGTGCATGCGGTGAAGGTATTCCTGACAGGCGGCACCGGCGCGATCGGCCCGAGTGCGATTCGCGCTCTGGTCCAGGCGGGGAATCAGGTCACCGCCTCGGCTCGTTCACCGGAGAAGGCGGTGCTGATCGAGCGGCTTGGCGCGCAGCCCGCGACCGCTTCGCTGTTTGACCAGGACGCATTGCGCGCGGCCTTCGACGGTCACGACGCCGTGGTCAATCTGGCGACCGCGATCCCTTCGACGCTGCGCTATCCGTTTCCACGCGCATGGCGGGAGAATGCCCGCATCCGCTCGGAGGGCTCGGCGAACGTGGTGGATGCGGCGCTGGCGGTCGGCGCGCAAAGGTTGGTCCAAGAATCGATAGCCCTGGGCTACCCCGACCGCGGCGCGGAGTGGATCGATGAAACCGTCCCCCTGGATCTCGTGCCGATCATGGAGACGACGCCGATAGCCGAGGCTCAGGCGGACCGTTTCACGGAGAGCGGCGGCAGCGGCGTCGTATTGCGCTTCGGTCTGTTCTACGGCCCGGATTCGGTGCAGAGCCGTGAGATGCTCGCGCTCGCCCGCGCCCACATCGGCCTTGTGTTCGGCGCCGGCTCGAGCTACTTCTCACCGATTCATCTGGAAGACGCGGGCGCGGCCGTGGCCACCGCCCTGCACGCGCCGCCGGGTGTCTACAACGTCGTTGACGACGAACCGGTCACCAAACGCGATTTCGCGTCGGCGATCAACGCCGCCGTCGGCGCGAGGGCATGGGTTCGCGGACCCGGGCGTCTGGCCGGCTTGCCCGGGCGCAACATGGCCGCGGTCAATCGCTCGCATCGGGTTTCCAATCGAGCGTTTCGATCGGCCACCGAATGGGCGCCGACGATGCGCAGCGCGTGGGAAGGCTGGGAGGCCACGGCTCGGGTGTGCGCTTCGTCCGCCTGACCATCGCCGACGGGTCCCGCGCGGGTCGTGCCGGCATCGGACCGTGCGACCTGCCTGCCTTCAAGCGTTCTTGGTGAGTGCCGCGACGAACGCGGCGCGGACGGCCCGCCGGTCGAGCTCAGCGATGCGCTGGATGCCGGCTCCGCCGGGGGCGGTGACCTTCGCGCGCAGCGCCGCCGCGTCTTCGCTGCTGTGCTGCAGCCAAGCGGCACTGCCGGCCATCGCCTGGGTCACGATCTCGCGCGCAAGATCGCGGGGGATGCCGCGCATCGCGCCGGCCTCGATCATCGCGTCGGCGACGTACATGAAGTATGCGGGTCCTCCGCTGCTGAGCGGACCGAGTGCCGCCTGCTGCTCTTCCTCGACGGCAACAACCTCGCCCGAGCGGCCGAAGAATTCGCCGATCGCCGCCGACTGCTCATTGCTGCAGGACGCGCTGGTGGTGAGCAGGGTGAGTCCGTGGCCGACTTGCGCCGTGAGACTCGGCATCGCCCGCGCCGCGGCGAGACCGCGCGGGAGATGCTCCTCCAGGTCGCCGAGTGAGACGCCGTCGGCGAGAGAGACGACGATCGCGTCGCGACGCAGGTGGTCGGCGATCTCGGCGAGCAGCTCCGCGACATGCCCCGGCGGCACGGCGAGCACGATGAACTGCGCCTCGGCCGCGCCGGCGGCGTTGTCGGTCCCGCCCCGCACGCCGTATCTCTCGATGAGTTCGTCTACGCGCTGCCGGCTGCGCGCGGTCACCCAGACGTCTTGCGCGACCAGCCCGCCATCCAGCGAACCCTTGAGCAGCGCTTCGCCCATCGTGCCTGCGCCAAGCAGGGCGACGGTCTTCGGTGCTGTGCTCATGTGCCTGTCTCCTTGCTGCGTGCGCCCGTCATCGGCCGGCTCGTATGAGGATTATGCCGCTGGTTCATCCGTAGGGGGGGACGCTTTTTGGTCGTTGATCGACGGGCTGTGAGCGAGCGGCGCAGACCTCACGCAAATGTCGTTGAATCGGAGGTTCACAACAACCCGAGGGGGAGACGATGGCGAAGTACGTGGATGGATTTGTCCTGCCGGTGTCGAAGGCGAAGCTCGACGACTACCGCAAGTTTGCGCGTAGGGCGGGCAAGGTCTGGATCGAACACGGCGCGATCGACTACGTCGAGTGCGTCGCCGACGACGTGCCCTTCGGGAAGCGCACCTCGTTCCCGCGCAGCGTCGAGCGCAAGAACAGCGAGACCGTGATCTTCGCCTGGGTCACCTACAAGTCGAAGGCGCAGCGCGACAAGATCAACAAGAAGGTCTTCGCCGATCCTCGGATCAAGGCGCTCGAAACCGAAATGGGCTTCATCGACGGCGAGCGCATGTACTTCGGGGGCTTCGACGTGATCGTCGACCTCTGAGTCGGTCGGACGGCGTGTACCGGCAGGCGCGGAGCTGGTACAGCCTTGGAAACACAAAAGGACTCCCCGGAGGAAATCCTTTCGGTTGCGCAAGCGTCTATAGCGGGGGCAGGATTCGAATCTGCGACCTTTTGTGAAGTTCGCACCGACCTCAGAGGTCGCGGGGTTTTCAAGTTGATCTCTAACACTGGGGTGATCGCCAAGCTGGATGGACGATCCGCTAAGCGTGGGTCCCCGTGATCACTGCGCTGCCCGGGATACAGGATGAGGTTGCCCGCGACGCGAGGAGGTTGGTGCACAGCCAATCTAACTCTCGCGTCAGTGGCGCTCTGATTGGCTGGCGTCGACCCGTCGAACGAACGCATCAAAATCTACATCTGGGCCGATCTTCCCGGCAGCCACTTCCTGCTTCGTGAGATCGCGCCAAGGAAATCGTCTGTGCAAGATCGTGATATTTAGTTCCTCGGGCTGCGGCATCTGCAGGCGAAAAGTGTCTGCCGCTTCGATCGTGGCGAAGAAGCCGAAGTGGATCGCTCGCTGGGCGGAGCGTGACTCGAGGGTGCCGTGCTCGACCACGTCTTCGGTAACGATGAATGACGTGATTTCGCTGGCTCGCGCGTTGTGAGCGTGTTGCCTGAGGGTTCAATGCGCTTTGAAGCGCGGTCGGTCCGAACGCGTCGTAGATTCTGTCGGCGCGGATTCGGCATGTGGCCCGGAACTGTCGGGAGGTATACCTCCGAGAATCTGACCATCGCACCCACAAATGCCTGGTCGTCGTCGCTTAGCGATTCGTCTGGTCTAGGCAAATGGCGGTTTGCACGAATCGCAAAGTCCATCGCCGTCTTTTCCATCAGCATGATTGGTCCTGCGTGCCGGTCAATCGTGCGCCGACCATCCTCGGAAATCAGCGTGTTTGCAGCCTTGGCTACGCAGACCACGAATTTCATCGCCTGAACGGGGTTCAGGTCCGGATGTGGCTCCGGTTCAGTGTCGTTGAATGAGTCGTCGGTCTTGGGATGTGCGAGTCGATTCCGCAGCTTGAACAAGGATTGAAGCGACTGGATCGGTTCTGATCCGCGATCAAAGAGCGGTCTCCCGAGGGCGCGCTCGGCACCCAGAACGTATTTCTCAGGGGTCGAGAGGCGCTCCACCGATTCAAACTGCTCGACAGAGAGCTTCGCGGCCAAGAATTCGTTTGCGTACGCCTCGGCCGCGAAAGCGGCCATCAAGATCGAAATTCGGCAGTATCCGATCCGTCGTCGTGCGGCTAGAAGCATGACCCAATCTTCGCCTTGCGAGTTTGAATGTGTCAGAACGTCTGAATCGTGAAGCGAACTCGGAGTGGCAGCGTGGCCGATCGCCTGCAAAGCGTCCAACAGATATGCGCCCGCCAGGGTCGGCTTTACCTTTTTGGCTCTTGTCATAGGTCGGTGAAGAGAACAAACTTGATCGATCGTGCGATCGCTTCGTGCGGGGCGGTTACACGTTGCTGTCCGCTCGCCTCAGTTCCTCGAGTTCGGATTCTGGGACAAACACAATCTCCATGGTTCCGTCCCTCATTGATGTCGCTTCGAGAGAGTCGGCTCCGGGGATGGCACAGCCGTTGCAGTCCAGACCGCTCGCTCGCCCGGCTTCCGGCGCGAATTGATCGACCTGCTGGCTGAGATTAAGAGCTCGGCCGTGAGAACCGGCAGCGATGACTTCATCTTCACATCCGAAAGCGGAAAACTCGTCTGCCCGGACAACTACCGGAAGCGCGTCTTTCGTGCTGCCGTCGAAACGGCCGACCTGCCTGACCGGCTGAGAATCTGCCTGCGTCGACTCCTTTCGAAGCTTCGCTATCGAAAGCTGGTCGGAGATTATGGTTGGGTGTTGCAGCGGCAGGAGAATGGGACGCTTCACTATCACGGGATCTTCTTCATGAAGTGGTTCACGGACGACCTGATGCTCTGGCGGAAGCTCGTGGTCGAGAGTGGTTTCGGGCCTCAGAACTTCATCGAGCGCGCTAGGCCAACGCACGCTCGCTACTGCGCTAAATACATCTCCACCCGACTTGCTGAACTTGAATCCGGTCATCGTGCCTACGGGTTCTCGCGCGGCTTCCCTGCAGCGCCATCGCCGAGCGTATGGCCGCCACCAGAAGAGGACGACTGTGTCTGGGAGCCGCTATTCGGTCCGGGAAGGTACAGCCGAGTTCTGGGCATCGACGGGTTGCCTGACTGGCTTTTCGATCCGCCCCAACGCGGAAGCGAAACGGGCGATCTCCCGTTTCCTTGGCTTGCGGGGACGGGTCCGAGGCCGCTTGCAAATAGCACAATCATCGGCGGAGAGCCGCTTGAATAAAGGATTCTTACGTCCTGTCGATAAGCGACTATTCACTTGCTTCGGCTAGTGCAACTTGCCCCGTCCGACCCGGCCTTACTAACCGGGACGGGCGGGGCGTTTCTTTTGGCTTTTTCCGTCCTACCCGCTTGTAACTCTGGATACAACGTTCAGATTTTCGATGGCGCTTAGTAACCGCCGTTCAGTTATCGAAGTCGAGCGCGTTGCACAAGTAATCCGAATGCAAGGAGATTTGCCTTATGGCGAACTATCTCGTTTCTGACCTCGGCCAGGCGAACGCCGGGGACCTCGTAGAGGTACGTGTCAAGACCCGCCAGAACGTCCTTCTGGTCGATGCGGCGAATTACCGTCGCTATCGCAACGGGGAGAGCTACAAGTACATCGGCGGCGAGGCATTGCGGTCGCCCGTGCGGTTCGAGATTCCGCACTCCGCCCACTGGTACGTCGTGGGCGACCTCGGCGGCGCTTCGGGCCGCATCGCTATGGATGCCAGTCTGATTCGGAGCGCCGCATAATGGGCGTGGTGCAGATCAGCTACGACCTGCGCGCGCCGGGGAGGAACTACCAGGCGTTGTACGACCATCTCAAGTCCTCGTATTCGAGCTGGTGCCACCCTCTGGATTCCTACTGGTTCGTGGCGACAAACAAGTCGGCGGGCGACGTTCGTGATGAGTGTCGGAGTTACATCGATTCCAACGACAAGCTGGTGTCCTTCAACGTGACTGGCGACAACTGGGGCACGTGGAACATCAGCAAGGACGTCACCGACTGGTTCAACCTCTGGCTCTAAGCGACGTCGCATCGGGCCGAAGCCTTCGCGCTGCTGCGTGCTGACTTCGGCCCGATCGGTCGTCGAGTCGAAGAGCTAGTTAGATTCGTAGTTAGACACGACGAACGCCGAGCGGGGTTAACGAGAAAACTCCCCATGAACACGGGGAGTTCTCGATAGCGGGGGCAGGATTCGAACCTGCGACCTTCGGGTTATGAGCCCGACGAGCTACCAGACTGCTCCACCCCGCGGCGTCCTTTCAACATAGCAAAAGGCCCTACAAATGGCCACAAATGGGCTCAGTTGCCCAACTAATGTCGAGGCGGATCGACGCTCGGGTCCGTATTGTCGAACGCGTGCAGTCATCCGCGCTAGCCAGTAGCCGCCTGCTCGACTTTTCGCGCAGGCTCCAGTCGATCCATCGCCACGAAGACCTCGTCGTCGCGCTGGCCGACGAGGTGCGCGACGCGATCGGGTATCCGTCGACCTGGGTGTCGGTGCTGGTGCCCGAACGTCAGACGATCAAGGTCCTGACAGTCCAGGGCACGACGGCCGGCGACCTCTGGGACGACGCCGCGGAGATCCCGATCGCCGGGGACGCCTTCATCACCGCCGTGATCGAGACCGGCGAGGCGCAGATCATCGAAGACGCCCAGACCGACGATCGCGTCAACCGTGAGATCGTCGAGCAGCTCGGCAACCGCACGATCGTGACCGTCCCGATGTTCCTGATCGACCAGCCGCTCGGCTCGCTCGGCACGGGCACCTTCGGTGACGAGGGCGTGCGTGTGCCGACCGAAGACGAGCTCTCCTATCTGCACGAACTCGCCAACTACGTCGCCCTGGCTTCGGCACGCATTCTGCTGATGCGCGAACGCGAATCCTCGATCCTGCGGCAGGCCGAGTCCGAGCGCCTGTTGGCCGACCGCCAGCGGATCGAGAGCATGGGGGAGATCGCCGGCGGAGTCGCCCACGATTTCAACAACATGATCACGGTGATTCGCGGCGCCGCGCAGGTGCTGCGCGGCGAGCTGACCGAGCCCGGCCAGTACGAGCACCTGAGGATGATCGAGAACGCCGCGGGCAGCGCCGGCGAACTCGCGCGGCAGCTGATGGCCCTCGGCAAGCGTCAGGAGATGTCCGCCGAGCCGACCGATGTGGTCGAGCGTGTGCGCGCGATCGCCGAGATGCTCGGACGTGTGCTCGGCTCCTCGATCACCGTCGAGATCGCCAGCGATCCCGAGTTGCCGAAGGTCTTCGTCGATCGCCGTCAGCTCGAGCAGGTGCTGATGAACCTCGGGCTCAATGCGCGCGACGCGATGCCCGACGGCGGGACGATCTCGATCACCGTGGGCGCAGACGAAATCGACGATGAATACGTCGAGGATCATCCGTGGAGCCGCGCCGGCAGCTACGTGCGGATCACCGTCGCCGACAACGGCGTCGGCATGGACGAACAGACGCTCGCGCAGATCTTCGAACCGTTCTTCACGACACGTTCGGAGGACGGCGGCACCGGCCTCGGACTGTCGGTCACGCGCGCGATCGTCGAGCAGCATGGCGGGCTGGTCAGCGCTCGCAGCAGGCCTGGGGCGGGATCGGCGGTGAGCGTGCATCTTCCGGCCCTGCCGCACGAGTGACGGCGAAGTCGGATCGCCCGCCGAGTCAGATAGATTTAGCCCGATTCTGACCCCCGATTCCTTGAAGAGTTTCCGCGTGATGCACCCGAAAGCCGGTCGTTCTGTCAAGCCGCTCACCTCGCTGGCGGCAATTGCCCTTCTGATCCTCTCCGCGTTCGCGGTCAGCGCCTGCTCCGAGGCGACCAGCGCCAACACGTGGGAGCAGCCGAACCAAAACCTTCAGAACACTCGCTACACCGGTGGCCGCATCTCGACCAGCACGATCGCCAACCTCGGCGTCGCGTGGACCGCGAACCAGCGCACCAAGGCCGGCTTCGGCAGCGAAGCACCGAACCCGCTGATCACGCAGAACAACGTCTTCGTCCAGGCCCCCGGCGGCAACTTCGTCGGCTTCAACCTGACGACCGGTGACGTTTCGGCCGGTGTCAAGAGCCCGGTGATCGCTACCCGTCTGCCCTCCTGGATCCTCAGCGGCAACACCAAGGTCCGCGACCTCGCCTCCTCGATCTCGCCGATCCTCACGCTCGGCAAGGACGACAAGCCGATTGCCGTCGGAGCGGCGCGCAACACCGTTGTCGCGCTCGGCACGAAGGACGGCGCCAAGTCCTGGACGACCACGCTCGACGCGAAGAGCGGAACGACTCCGCGCGTCATCTCGAACATGGCTGCGGCGCACGAGAAGATCTACGTCCCGGTCGCCAATGTGCCCAAGGACGTCACCGCCGAGAACATCTCGGATGTCGTCGATGAACTCACCGCTTCCGACAAGAACAACGGCCAGCTCGTCGCGCTCAACGCCAGCGACGGCAAGGTTGCCTGGAAGAAGAAGCTTGCTTCTGTGCCGCTGGGCGCCGCGACCGTCGTCAACGATGTGGTCTTCACCAGCACGCTCGACGGACACGTCTACGGCTTCAACGCCGGCAACGGCGACGAGGTCTGGTCCTCGCTGCTCCCGGCCGGCGCCGCCGCGCCGATCGCGGCCTACAGCGACACGCTGATCGTTCCGGCCGGCGCCGTGCTGAAGAAGGGCCAGAAGGCTCAGGTGGTCGCCTTCAAGATCGGCGGCCTCGGTCAGATCGGCGGCGCGATCGCCCCGCGCATCCAGCAGCAGAAGGCCAACGAGACGGCAGCTGCCTCCGAGGGTCAGAAGTCCGAATCCGCCGGTGGCGCTGCTGCTGACGGCAAGGCTCTCTTCACGGCCAACTGCGCCGGCTGTCACACGCTGAAAGACGCAGGCACCTCTGGTACCGCGGGCCCGAACCTCGACTCGCTCAAGCCGTCTGATGCCCTCGTGGTCAAGCAGGTCACCAACGGCGGTGGTGCGATGCCGTCCTTCAAGTCGACGCTCAGCGCCGCTGAGATCGCCGCGATCGCCAAGTACGTCTCTTCCGTCGCGGGCAAGTAGCCCGCGCGCACGCTGAAAACTTTGGGGTCGAATCTAAGGGTTCGACCCCAATGAACCCCGATCCGGGGAATCGCATGATGACTGTGCACGCTCAATCGCACCGCATCCGTACTGGAGATTCCCCATGGCCGCACGTCCACACCCTTTCCTCCGTCTCGCCGCGGCAGCGCTGATCCTCGCGCTCGTCGCGGCGCTCGCTCTGCTCGCGGCCCCCGGTGGCGCGTTTGCCGCCGCCAAATGCAAGAAAGGCGCTCAGGTCTGGAAGGTCAACCGCAAGTCGGTCTGTCTGAAAACGGCGCGTCCGTCGACCGGCCACGCCGCCACATCCGCCACGGGTCAGCTCGAGAACTGGTTCTCGTTGCTGGAGGCGCCGGGAGTGCTCGGCAGGCAGAAGGTCGCCAAGAAGCTTTCCGGCAAGCGGACCCGCGCTAAGGCTGAGGCTGCCGCGGCGAAGGTTCTCGCCAAGGCGCAGAAGGCTTCGCTGCACCTGCGGACCCACCCACGCCTGCGAGTCTTCTCGTCGGGCGGCGGCGATCGCGGTGCGGTCGTGGACACGCTCAGCGAGGACGTCGGCAGCACGACGACGAGTGACGGCGTGACGATCACGGCGCACGTCGACGCGGTCGCCTACGCCGACGACACCAAGACCTACGACATCTCGGTCACGGCGAAGCGCGGCAAGGATGCGCTGAAGTTCCAGCCGGTGATCGAGACGCGCAGCGCGATCGTGCCTGAGGTCACCTGCCCGACAGCGGACGGCAAGCTGACGATCGACCACGAATTCACGAGCGGTGGCAGCTACTCGGGCTTCCACGATGGAAAGATCACCGGCGCCTACACGATCAAGACCACTGGCACGCTCCACGCCGAGGGTCAGGTCGGTCGCGACGCCCACCTGCAGAGCGTGCGCTCGTTGGTGAGTCAGAAGTCGGAGATCTACATGCGCGGCAAGCAATTGGTCGCGACGACTTCGGGCGAGTTCACGATCTCGCGCGACGGCGATCCGGTGCGTGTCGGATCGCTCGGCGCTGATGTGAGTCTGAAGGTTGCCGGTCTCACACGCGCGCAGGAGCGTGCGGGCGAGCAGGCGATCGCCGCCGAGCTCGCCGCCAGCAAGGACAACGCCGATGCGCTCGCGTCCAAGGCGGAGGTCGGCCGCTGGCGGATGAAGCAGGACGAGCACAAGTGGTACGACGCGCCGTTCCAGTGCGCCGACCTGCACTTCAGTCCAGACAGCGTCGCGCGGCTCGCCGCCGGTCAGAGCGCTGCCGTCACGGCGAGCATGACCGCGCGCGAGAGCGGGGCGGAGTCGGCTGGATCGATCGCCATCGCCAGCGTCGAGCGCGGACAGCTCGCGCTCGTGAAGCCCGAACTCGACCCCGGCGCCCCCGCGCGCATGACAGCGACGGCCGCAGCGCCGAACGCTGAGAAGACCACGGTTGCGAGCAAGCTGATCGGCGCATCGATGGCCGGGCGTGCCGAGTGGGGTTGGTACGCCGAGGACAGTCTCGACCTGCCGAAGAAGCTGAGCGGCGTGGTCTCGTCGTGGCAGGAGATTCCGGGCTCCTCGCAGAGCTACTTCCACTCGTGGGTCGTCTACACGCTCGATCAGGTCTACGTCGACAAGAGCGGGTACATCAGTGCTTGGTACAAGCTCACGACTGCCGACCAGGACGAAGTCGAAAACAAGATCGGCGCGCCCGAGGGCTGCCATTGGGAGGCGTCGGGCTCGGGCGGCGCAATCGCCGACGGCGACCTCGAATTGCGCAAAGCTCCGGGCGGCGAGTGGCAGCACGCGATCATGTATGACGTCGAGCTCGCCGACCAGACCTACACCTCAGTCGGCTGCGGCGCCGCGCCGCTCCCGCCGTTCACCGGGGACCTCGTCGGGTTCCTGAACATGGCGATGCTCGGTGGCAGTGGCTTCTATCCCGTCGAGGAGGGCTTCCACTTCCAGCAGACCGCGGTCAGCCACACCGATTCAGCCTCCGGGCGCAAGACGGTCGCCGACTGGATCCTCGATCCCGGCGACCCCCAGTAGAACTATGCGAGGTTTGCGACGAGATCGCGCGCGGCGAGCGTGAAGACTTCCGAGAGCGCGGGAAACGGCTGGATCGTGCCGGCCAGCTCCCGCGCTTTCGTCTTCGTCCTGACGGCGAGTGTCGCCTGACCCATCCAGTCGGCTGCGTTCGGGCCGACGGCGAAAGCCCCGACGATCGCACCGCTTGATCTGTCGGCCAGCAGCGTGAGGAACTCGTCGACGGCGTCGCGCCAATCGACGCGGACGATCGAGGACGCGGCGGTCTCGGCGACCTTGCCGCTGCCCTCTGCGATAGCGATGCCCGCCGCCCTGGCCGACTCGGGTGTGTGCCCGACTCCGTAGGCGTTGGGTGAGGTGTAGGTGACGCGCGGGATCGCCGAGTAGTCCGCGTCGTATCCGCGGCCGAGGATCTCCGCGGCGGCCACACGCGCCTGGTACTTGCCGGCGTGTGTGGTCATGTTCACGGCGTTGACGTCGCCGATCGCGTAGATCCCGGGAGCCGCTCGCATGCGCGAGTCGACTTCGACGGCGCCGCGCTCGAGCTTCACCGGCAGCGACTCGAGGCCGAGGCCGTCGCTGCTGGGGGAGCGTCCGGTCGCGACGAACAGTTCGGTGCCCCGCAGCTCTGTCCCGCCGGAGAGTTCGAGGCGCTGCTCCTGCTTGCCGGCATGGACCCGCTGCGCCGTCACGCCCGCATGCAGCTCGACGCCCGACTTTTCGAGCGCCTCAGCGATCGCGGCCGAGACACGCGGGTCTTCGCCGGGGAGGATTCGATCGGCACCCTCGATCAGCGCGACCGATGCGCCGAGCTGCGCAAAGGCCTGGGCGAGTTCCACACCGACGGCGCCGCCGCCGAGCACGAGCAGCCGTTCCGGTATCGACTGTGCTCCCGTCGCCTCGCGGTTGGTCCAGAAGCGCGCCTCGGCGAGTCCGGGGATCGGCGGGATCACCGGCTTCGAGCCCGTGGCGAGAACGATGTTGTCGGCGACAAACCTGCGGTCCTCGACGTCGACCCCTCCGTCTCGGACCAGCCTGCCCGAGCCCCGCACGATCTCGATCCCGCGATCGGTCAGCCATGCGGCCTGGCCGGTGTCGTCCCAGTTGCTGACCATCTTGTCCCGCCATGCGAGCGCCGCCGCGATATCGAGTTGTCCGACTGCCTCGGACGCGCCCGGCACGCCGAGCGCCTCGCGCAGCAATGCGCCCGGCCGCAGCAGGGTCTTCGATGGCATACAGGCCCAGAACGAGCACTCGCCCGCCACCCGCTCTCGCTCGATCACCGCGACCTTCTGACCTGCCTCGGCGAGTTCGCCTGCGGCCACCTCGCCGGCCGGACCGGCGCCGACCACGATCGTGTCGAAATGCTCGCGGTCCGCGCTCATCGCGACCCCAATGCGATCGACGGGAGCCTGAGCAGCATGCGTGGAATGTCGCGCCGCGCGTGGCCGAGCGCGCGAGCGACGCGCGCTCCGGTGTCGGGGGCGTGCAGTGGACGACCGTGCCCCGGGAGCAGGTGCTCGGCTCTGGGGTAGCGACGCGGCGCCGTCGGCGGAACCAACCGCACCAAGGGATGGACCATCACGCCGGTGTCTCCGACGGCGAACGCCGCGCTTGTGCCGAGTGACTCGCTCACGACGAGCGCGCGACGTTCCGGCCACCAGAGGCCGACTTCGCGCCACTTTGGCCGATTGATCACCGAGAAGACCTCGAAGGGCGATCCTCCGAGCTCGTGAGGAAGGCGCAGGTGGGGGACGCCGAGTCGCTCGGCGACCCCGGCGCAGTCACGGTTGTGGCGGTCAAGCAGCTGGATCACTCCTGCCGGCTCGGCGTCGCCGACGGCCCGTTCGACGTCGCCGGCGGAGTCGACGGGGTCGATCAGCCACGCCCGGCTGTTCGCGATCAGTGCGTGGCTGCAACGCTCCATCGATTCGTTCTGCGTCCAGCTCGCCCCGAATTCGAACTCATCGAAGATCGATGCCTCTTCCATTCGGCGAAACCTATTGCCTCGAGGCCGGGCCGGCCGCAGTTGCGGCGCGGTCATAATCCCGCAGATGCATGAAGCTGCGACACCGGCTGAGGCCGTCCGAGGCCTCTCGGGCCATACGGCGTGGTCGCGAAACGTCGCCGCGCCGCTGCGCAACTATCTCGACACCGAGATCTCCGGCGCCTTCGTGTTGCTCGCGGCGTCGCTCGCGGCGCTGATCTGGGCCAACGCCTTCCCGCACTCCTACGAGTCGCTCTGGAGCACCGACCTCTCGATCTCGCTCGGATCGCACACGCTCGGCGGCGATCTCCACTACTGGGTCAACGACGGCCTGATGACCTTCTTCTTCCTCGTTGTCGGCCTCGAGGTGCGGCGCGAGTTCGACATGGGCGAGCTGCGTGAGCGCCGCCGCGTCGCGGTGCCGGTACTTGCTGCGATCGGCGGAATGGCTCTGCCGGCGCTGATCTATCTGGCCTTCAACGGCGGCACCGAGTTTGCGCACGGCTGGGGCGCGGTGATGCCGACCGACACCGCATTCGCGCTCGGAATGCTGGCGCTGCTGGGACGCAAGCTTCCCGCGCGGCTGCGTGTATTCGTGCTCACGCTGGTGATCGCAGACGACATCGGGACGCTGCTCGTGATCGCCTTCGCCTACAGCTCAGACATCAACGGCGAGGCGCTGCTGATCGTCGCGGGCCTCGCGCTGCTCGCGCTCGCGGTGCGCTGGTGGGGGCCGCTCTCCAAGCGCCCGTACGAGGCGATCGGTGTGGCGATCTGGATCGCGATGTCGCAGTCCGGCGTGCATCCGACGATCGCCGGAGTGCTGATCGGCCTCGCGATCTCGGCCCGCCCGCCAGCGCGCCAGGATCTCGAGCGAGCGACGGCGATCACGCGGCTCTTCCGCGAGCAGCCGACGGCCGAGCTCGCGCGCAGCGCGCGGCTCTACGTGCAGAACGCCGTCTCCGAGAACGAGCGACTGCAGTTCGGTCTCCACCCGTGGACGAGTTTCCTGATCGTGCCGGTCTTTGCACTGGCCAACGCCGGGGTTCGCGTGACCGGCGATCTGCTTTCCGACGCTGCGATCTCGCCGGTCACGATCGGCATCATCTGCGCCCTCGTCTTCGGCAAGCTCTTCGGCATCGGTCTGACCACTGTGGCCGCTGCGCACCCGCGGCTCGGACGCCTGCCGCTCCCGGTCGAGCTGCCGCCGGTCTTCGGCGCGGCGGCGCTCTGCGGCATCGGCTTCACGCTTTCGCTGTTCATCGCCGGAATCGCCTTTGATGGCCGCACGCTCGACGAGGCGAAGATCGGCATCCTCGTCGCGGCGGTGATCTCGACCGTGCTCGGCGCCGCGATCATCGGGTTCACGAACCGTCTCGCCGCGCGCGGGCGCAAGAGCTCGGTGACGCCGTCCGCGCTGATCGAAGACCTCGCCGTGCCAGTCGATCCAGAGCGTGACCACGTGCGCGGCCCCGTCACCGCGCGCGTCGTGCTGCTCGAGTACGGCGATTACGAGTGCCCCTACTGCGGCCGCGCCGAGGACACGATCCGTACGCTGCTCGAGCGTTTCGACGACGAGCTGATGTATGTCTGGCGCCACCTGCCACTGCAGGACGTGCACCCGCGCGCGCAACTTGCGTCAGAGGCGGCCGAGGCCGCTGCCGCCCAGGGCAGATTCTGGGAGATGCATGACCAGATGATCGGCCACCAGCACGACATCGAGCTCGGCGACCTGCGCCGCTACGCCGAGCGGATCGATCTCGACCTCGACGTCTTCTGGGACGACGTGCGCCAGCGCAACTACGCCGAACGGATCGCCGAAGACGTCGAGAGCGCCGACGAGTCGCTCGTCACCGGCACACCCAGCTTCTTCATCAACGGCCGTCGTCACGAGGGCGCGTACGACATCGACACCCTCACCGAGAAGGTGCACAAGATCCTCGGCTCGCGGCCGAGCTAGAGAATCTGCTTTTTGGCCGCTTCGAATTCGGCGTCGGTCAGGGCACCGGAGTCGTGCAGCTTGGTCAGCCGCTCGAGCTTGTCGATGTTGCTTGTGCCGGCGTCGGGATCCGCGCCTCCAGACTTCGCCGCGTCGTCGACGGCGACCCGCGAGACCTCGGTCGTCTTGTCGTCTGCGCCGCCGAAGCTCGGCAGGTCGATGTCGCGGGTCTTCTCAGTGACGAACGTGCGCGTGGTGTTCCATTGGCGGGTGAACCACTCGCCGGCCGAACCGAAGTCGGCGGGTTCGGCGTCGGGGAACTCGCGGCGGGTGATCAACGTCAGCGCGATGAATCCGGCGATCGCTAGGCCGGTGTTGATCAGCAGTCCGACGGTCGTGCGGAAGCCGGCGACGGGTGAGATCCATACGAGGATCAGGAACAGCAGCGCCGCCGCGGCCGCCGCGAGCCAGACCTGGTCGCGCAGGTATGGCGCCAGGAATTTGCGGAAGGCGATCGCCCAGCGGTAGGGGCCGGCCAGCAGCGTGGCCAGCAGCACGACGACTCCGGTGAAGGTCAGCGAGGTCGCCATCCTCACGAGCAGCTCGGTCGCGATGTTGTAGATGTCGGTCACCGCCGGCACCACGGCGCTGGTCTGCGCGAGCGTGTCGACGGTCGGGCCGCGGCCGAGCGACTGCGCGATCAGGATGAGCAGACCGACGACCGTCATCGAGCCGCCCATCCAGGCGACCGCGCGGCGCCGCCTGCCCTTGGCGAGCCAGATCGCGAGCACGTAGAGCAGCAGTGCGAGGCCGGCGAAGACGTAGCGCAGGTCCTTGGCGACCTTGTACGCGGTCTGGATGGTCGCGAGATCATCTGACTGGTAGACCACGAAGTTGCCGGCATCGGCCGGGATCTTCGAGACCAGCGATTCGCCGAGGCCGACCTTGTCGGCGACGTCGGCGAGGATCGCGCGGGCGTTGATCGTGACCGTGCCGTTCTCGGTCGAAACCTTCTCGTTGCCGCCCTCGAGGATCGCGATCAGCTGCTCATGGGTCAGCTCATTGGCGCTTTTCCAGGCGGTTTGCACGACGGGCAGGTCGAGTGCCTGCTTCGTCCCGCTCAGCGCCAGCGAGCGAAGGCCGCTGGCGGCCGGGCTGGCGAGCACGTCCCACTGCTCGGGAAGTTCGTTCTTGAGCTCCTGCTCGACGTCGACGCTCTCGAACAGCTGATCAACGAGGTAGTTCGCCAGCGCGTTGCGCACCGCCGGCTTTTCGATCACCTCGGTCGATGTCGTCGTCCACTGGTGGGTGTCGAGGATCTGACGGCCGAACCAGAGCGAGAAGAACGCCAGCAGCAGGAAGATCGACGCCAACACGAGCACCGAGCCGATCCCGAAGCCAAGTTTGTAGGGCGAGTAGCCGGGGCGGGTGTCCACGGGGTCGTTGGTTGATTCGGCCGTGGACGTTGCGTCGGTGTCGTTCATCGCGCCATCGTACGGCATGCGTCACAATCCGTGGATCTTGTCGCAGCAGGATTTGAAAGTTTCCTTCGCCGGCCATTCGACGATGCTTGTGGAGCACGACGGCAGGACCGTGCTGACAGACCCGCTTTTCCGCAGCGCGCTGCTGCATCTGCAACGCCATGCGCCGCTCGTGGACATCACCCGATTCGGGCGACCGGATGTCTTGTTGATTTCGCACAGCCATCTCGATCACCTCGACAAACGCTCGCTGAAGCTTGTCGACAAGAGCGCTCGGGCGGTCGTTCCCAGCGATGTCGCCAAGCTGATGCGCGGCCAGGGATTCACCGACGTCGTCGGCGTCAGCGCCGGCGACGAGGTCGAGGCGGCCGGCTTGAAGGTGCGCGCCGTTCATGCCGACCACGCTGGGAGCCGTATGCCGTGGAACGAGACGGCCGAAACGCTAGGCTTCGTGGTCGAGGGAACGCAGAGTTTCTACTACGCCGGCGACACCGATCTGTTCGACGAGATGGCCGACCTCGGTCCGGTCGATCTCGCGCTGATCCCCGTTTGGGGGTGGGGCCCGAAGCTCGGCGAAGGCCACCTCAATCCCGAGCGAGCCGCGCAGGCCGTCGAGCTGATCCGTCCGCGCGTCGCCGTTCCAGTCCACTGGGGTGGGTACCTTCCGGCAGGTATGGCAAGACGCCGACCAGACCTGCTGATCGATCCGCCGCGAAGGTTCCGCGAGTTCGTCGAGGCGTCGAGTGCCTCGCGCACCCGCGTCGAGCTGATCGAGCCTGGCGATGAGGCGGTCATCGAACCCGCCGGAGCCGACGCTTGACCGGTCGCGCGAAATCAATCGTCGGAACCTTGGTGCGCGCGCTGGCGCTGGTCGCCTTCAACGGCCTCGTGCTGTGGGCGTTGGCGCAGTGGATGGGCGGCTTCGATCTGCCGAACTACTGGGTCGCGTGTCTCGTCGCCGCCATCGTCGCATTGATCAACGCGCTGCTCTGGCCGCTGGTGATCTCGTTCGCGCTGCGTTTCGCGGTCTTCACGATGGGGCTCGGGTCGATCCTGCTTGCGGGCTTCGTGATCAGCCTCGCCGCAAACGCCGCCGACAGCATTCACGTCACCGTCGCCGCCGGAGTGCTCGTCGTGCTCGTGCTGACGTTCGCGAACATCTTCCTCACCTCTGTTTTCGGACTGGGTGAGCGCGACTGGTACTACGAGCGTGTCGTGCTGCGCTCGATGCGTCGCCAGGTCAAGCGCCAGGGACGCGAGATCCAGCATTCCGACGTTCCCGGAGTCTTCTTCCTCGAGATCGACGGGCTGGCCGAGCCAGTGCTCCGTCGCGCGATCGTCAACGGTCACGCGCCGACGATGGCGCGCTGGCTCAACGAGGGCAGCCATCGCTTCGTCGGCTGGGAGTGCGATCTCTCGTCACAGACGAGCGCCTCGCAGGCCGGCCTGCTGCTCGGCCACAACGACGACATCCCGGCCTTCCGCTGGTACGAGCGCGAGACCGGCAAGCTCGTCACGTCGAGCAGCGCCGCCGACGTCGCGATGGTCGAGGGCCGCCTCTCCGATGGCGAGGGCCTGCTCGCCTATGGTGGGACCAGCCGCGGCAACCTGATCTCCGGCGACGCACCGCGCTCCTTGCTCACGCTCAGCAAGGTCAAGGAGAAGCTCTATTCGCGCGACTTCTACGCCTACTTCGCCGACCCGTACAACCCCTCACGCACGATCACGCTCGGCGTCTGGGACATGATCATCGAGAAGATCGAGGCGCGCCGTCAGCGCCAGCTCGACATCCGTCCGCGCGTCTCGCGCGGCGGGATCTATCCGGTGCTGCGCATGGGCATGACCGTGATCATGCGCGACTTCAACATCTTCTCGCTGATCGGCGACATGTTCGAGGGAGTGCCGGTCAGCTATGCGACGTTCGTCGGCTACGACGAGGTCGCCCATCACTCTGGGATCGAGCGCCGCGATGCGCTCGACGTGCTGCGGCGGCTGGACCAGCAGTTCGCGCGGATCGAGCGGATCGCCGAGTACGCGCCGCGCCCATACAAGTTCGTCGTGCTGTCTGATCATGGCCAGTCGCAGGGTGCGACGTTCAAGCAGCGCTTCGGCGAGACGCTCGAAGAGGTCGTCAACCGCGCGCTTTCGGAAGAGCACGACCTGGCGATGATCGAGGGCGTTGATGAGGCCTGGGGCAATATCGGCGGCGCCGTCACCCAGATCGCCAACGCTGACGGCGCGACGGCGACGATGGTTCGCCGCGGCGTCGAGCGCCTGCAGGGCGAGGACGCGGGCGAAGCGCGTCTCGGGCCGGAGGCCGACTACGACCAGCACGAAGAGAAGATCGAAACCGCCGGCGACAAGCCCGACGTGATCGTGCTCGCCTCGGGCAACCTCGGGCTCGTCTACTTCCCCGACCAGCCCGAGCGGCTTGGCCGCGCTGGAATCGAGACCGAGTTCCCCGGCCTGATCACGACGCTCGCCACTCACCCGGGAGTCGGATTCGTGATGGTCAACGCCGAGGGCGGTCCGGTCGCGATCGGCGCCGACGGGGTCAATCACCTCGAAACCGGTGAGATCGAGGGCAGGGATCCGCTCGAGCACTTCGGCCGGCACGCCGCGCGGCACCTCGCGCGCAACAACGGCTTCTCCAACGCGCCCGACATCTATGTGGTCAGCATGTACGACCCCGACTCTGGCGAGGTCGCGGCCTTCGAAGAACTCGTCGGCTCGCACGGCGGCCTCGGCGGCACGCAGACCGAGCCGTTCGCCCTTGTGCCATCCGAGTGGTCGGCCGCGCCGGACGAGATAATCGGGGCGCGCGCGATGTACCTGCAACTCGTGAAGTGGCTTGAAGAAGAGGGCACGCGCCCGAGAAAGGATTCGGCCGGCGATGAGTGAGCAGCGATCGATGTTCTCACCCGAGCACGGCGAGGGCGACAACTGGGGTGCGCTCGGGACGATGGCGGGATGGTCGTGGCGATTTCTCGTCTCGGCCGCCGCGCTGACGCTGGTCGTCGCGATTCTGATCGAGCTGAAGTTCGTCATCGTGCCGCTGCTGCTGGCGCTGCTCGTCTCTTCCGTGCTGGCTCCGCTGGCGGCTTGGTTCGAGACCAAGGGCATCTCTCGCGGCTTCGCCTCGACTTTGACGGTCGTGGTTGCGATCCTCGTGCTCGTGGGCTTCGCGTTGCTGGCGATTCCGCCGTTCCTGAAGAACATCTCAACCTTCAGTGACGCCTTCGACAACACTGGTGACCACTTCTACGCGTGGCTCCACGGCGGGCCGTTCAACATGTCGGACGCGCAGATCAACGACATCAAGGAGCGGATCTCCGAGGCCGTGCCGCACATCAAGGACACGCTGATCACCGGCGTGAAGGCCGCGGCTCCGATCGCGATCCAAGCGCTCGCCACGGTCGGCCTGACGATCGTGCTGACCGGCTACCTGCTGGCCGGCGGAGACCGCTACTGGCAGTGGGTGCTCGGATTTTTCGCACCGGTCAACCGCCCGGGCATCAACGCGCTCGGGACCAAGGCCTACAGCATGCTTGCCGACTACCTGCAGGCGACCGCGGTGATGGCCGCGATCTATGGCTTCGGCGTCGGCATCTTTGCAGTGCTCTTCGGGGTGAAGCTCGCTGGAATCCTCGGCCTCGTGGTCTTCGCGCTCGCCTTCCTGCCGATCATCGGAGCGTGGACTTCGGGCGCGTTGGTTGCGGCGATGTCATTCATCTCAGGCGGCATCTGGACAATGATCGCGATGATCCTCGTGCTGCTGACGCTCTCGCAGATCAACAGCATCTTCCTGCGCCCGCGGATCGTCGGAGACCGTGTATCGCTGGTTCCGGTCGTGACGCTGACGACCGTCCTGGCGGGCACGACGATCGCCGGCGTGATCGGCGGGATCCTCGCGCTGCCGCTGGTCGCGACGGTCGCCGGGGCGCTCGGTCAGGTCCGTCGCTGGCGCGCCGAGGGCGGGGTGCCAACGGAAGACCCGATCACCGACAAGCGGCTCGACCCCGACGTCGTCACCGACTGAGCCGTCGGTTTCACGCAGCGCGGCTCAGGCCGTCAGGGTCAGCGCGAGTCCGTAGAGGATGTCGTGTTCGGAAACGACGATTTCGGCCAGATCGAACGCGCGCATCGCAGCGAGCAGGATCGCCGCGCCGGCGACGATCGTCGGTGCGCGGTCGGGGTGCAGACCGATGACCTCGCGGCGTTCGCCCAGCGGGAGCGCCGCCAGTCGTGCGAGCAGTCCTTCGGCGGCGGTTCGGGTGATCGCATAGCCATGGACCTTCCAGGGATCGAACTCCTCAAGCGCCTGATCGATCGACGCGAGCACAGTCGGCGTCCCCGCAACCCCGACGCCGCGCGCTACGTCGGCACGGAACTCAGACGGCACGTTCTCGTCGATGATCCCGGCGGCTTCCACCATCAGCGCGTCAAGCTCCGTCGCGGTCGGCGGGTCTGAGTGCAGGTGGCGCTCGCTCTGGCGCACGGCGCCCAGGCGGGTGGATACGTGGAAGCTCAGCGCGCCGTCGTCGCCGATGATGAACTCGGTCGATCCGCCGCCGATATCGATGACGACCGAGCGGCCACCGGCGTTGAACGCGTCGCCGGTCGACGCACCCAAAAACGTCAGCTCTGCCTCGCGATCGCCGCCGATCACCTCGATCGGGATCCCGAAGGCCGCGCCGATCCCGGCCGCGAACTCGGCACCGTTGGATGCGTCGCGCACGGCGCTCGTCGCGACGCCGCCGACGCGGTCGCAGCCGGCCAGCGCGATCTCGCCGGAGTAGATGTCGATCGCCTCGTGGACGCGCGCTATCGCCGCATCATTCAGCGCGCCTGAGCCATCGACGCCGTCACCGAGTCGCGTGACGATCGAGTCTCGCGAGATCTCGCTGATCACGCCGTTCTCGACATCCGCGAGCAACAGGCGGGTCGAATTGCTGCCGATGTCGATTGCTCCGATGCGCATCTGCCGGGGCCGATCCTAGACTTCGCGCCCATGACCGCAAATACGAAGAACTCGAACAAGGGCGACATCGCCACCGGCCCTCTGAAGTTCGCCAGCGTGATGCTGTCGATCGCCGGTGTCCTCAGCATCATCGACGGCATCGCCGCCGTCGCCGGAGACGACCGCTTCAACGCGACCAAGCTGTTCTTCAACTCGCTGACGGCCTGGGGAATCGCCTACATCGTCGTCGGACTGCTGCAGCTCTACGCGGCCAACGAGATCCGCCTGCGCAAGGCGCGCGGGCTGCTGCTCGGAGTCACCTTCGCATCGCTCAGCGGCATCGTCCACTTCATGTCGATCGGCGCCTACCCGATCTGGTCGATCACGGTGATGGTCATCGACTTCGCAGTGCTCTTCGCACTGCTGACCAACGACGACGCGTTCTAAGCCGACCCGAGCCAAACGAACTGGCTTCCTCAACATTTTTCCGAGGAACCCACTGGCTTCCTCACGATTCTCCGGAGGAACCCACTGGCTTCCTCACCACCGCGCTGAGGAAGCCAGTGGGTTCCTCCTTGAAATGTTGAGGAACTCACTCGTCTGTGCCCGAAGTGTTTGGCGGAAGCACCAATTCGGCAAATAGTTCGCCGAAGGGGGGTAAACGCGTGCGTCGCCAGGCCTTAAAGGAATATGACGAAAAAATTCCTTGGCAGGCGGCCGACACTCGCTCAGCAGCGCCTTCTACTTCCCGACTCTGACTACCACGTCTTCTCACACGCGATTCAAGGCCTCTCACCATTTGCGACCGACGAACTCAAAGCCGCCTGGGCCGAGACCCTCCGCCGCCGGCTCCCGGGAGCTCCGGACACCCGATTCGGTCCGGAGGTGTTTCACGATATTGAGGTGTACGCGATGGCGACGATGGGCAATCACCCGCATTTGATCTTGGGCCAAGGCGCAGACCGACTCGCGATCAGCAGATTCTTTGGCAACTGCTTGCGGGCGTTCGCGCTCCGATACAACCATCTGACCGGACACAAAGGCCCCGTCTTCGTGCGGCCGTACGATCTTCGTAGGCTCGAAAATCGCGCGGCGCTACGACGCGGCATCGCGTACGTGCATCGAAATCCGAAACAACCGGAATTGATCGCGAGGCACACCTCGCATCCCCTCTACATCGCTGGCGCCTCGCCGGACTTCGTGAATGTCGAGGCGGGGCTGGCTGCATTCGGCGGTCGCGATGCATACGCGCACTACTTCGATCGCTACTGCGCTCAAAAGTCTGCCGAAGAAGCCCGCTGAGCCCTGCCCACTGGCTCCCTCGGAGGAAATCTGAGGAAGCCAGTGGGTTCCTCAACACCGCACTGAGGAAGCCAGTGGGTTCCTCGCGAAAATTCTGAGGAAGCCGGTGGGTCAGGCCAGGTTCGCGCTGCGC
Source organism: Solirubrobacterales bacterium (assembly GCA_047605325.1). Classification (GTDB taxonomy): domain Bacteria; phylum Actinomycetota; class Thermoleophilia; order Solirubrobacterales; family JACPNS01; genus JACPNS01. Next base: position 29,008 of record JASGFX010000006.1, read on the forward strand.
GGATAGACGACTGACGGGTCGGTCGAGACGTTGACCACCGCCGGCCTGCCCGACTCGAACGCGCGCTCCAGCGCGGGGCGCAGATCTTCCGGCCGCTGCACGAACTCACCGTGTCCTCCGAGCGTGCGCGCGATCTCGTCGTAGCGCATCTCGGGGGTCAGCTCGGCGGCGACCGAGTAGCCGTAGAGGAATTCCATCGGATGCTTCTCAAGCGCCCAGATGCCGTTGTTGCCGATCACCGCAACGGCCGGGATGTTGTGACGCACGAGCGAGTCGAAGTCCATGCCCGCAAATCCGAAGGCGCCGTCGCCCATCATCATCACGACCTGCTTGCCGGGCTTGGCGAGCGCGGCGGCCATCGCGTAGCCGGGGCCGGTTCCGAGGCACCCGTACGGACCGGGATCCATCCAGCAGCCAGGCTCGTAGGTCTCGATGTACTTGCCCGCGTAGGAGACAAAGTCGCCACCGTCGCAGACGATCGTTGCGTCGCGGTCGAGCATCGGCGCGAGCTCTGAGTAGACGCGCACGGGGTGGAGTGGAGAGCGGTCGTCGGCGAGCTCGGTGGCCTCGGCAGCGCGCTTCTCGGTCTCGACCTCGCGCAGCTGCGCGATCCACTCGCGGCGAGAAGCCGTGAACGATCCGCCGCCCTCGCGCAGCGCCGCGAGCGAGCGCGCGATTCCGCCGACGAGTTCGACCGCCACGGCGCGCTCCGTGCGCTTGCTCGGCGGCGAAGCGTTGAGCAGGATCAGCTCGGTCTCCTCACCGAACGACCCACCGAAACCGAGGCGGAAGTCGAGCTGCGCGCCGATCACGAGCGCGACGTCCGCGCCCTTCAGAGCTGTGGACCGTGCGCGGGTGAAGAAGTGTTCGTGGTCGGCCGGCAGGCAGCCGCGCCCAAGTCCGTTCAGGAACACCGGCACGCCGAGCTGCTCGGAGAGATCGCGCAGCTCATGCTCACCGCGGCCCCAGTACAGCCCGGTCCCGGCCATGATCACCGGGCGCTCGGCTCCGGCCAGAAACGAAGCCGCCCGGTCGAGCAGCGAGCCGTCGGCGCCGTCTGCCGCGAGTGGGTCGTGGAGCTCGAGCGGAGAAGTCTGGGGCTGGCCCTCCATGAAGACGACATCCATCGGAAGATCGAGGAAGGCCGGTCCGCCCGGCGGCCCGCAGGCGGCGCTGAGCGCCCGGTCGACGGCGGCCGGAATGGCGTCGGTCGCCGCGGCGGTCTCGGCGCTGCGCGTGATCGGCTTCATGAACGGAACGTGATCGATCTCCTGCAGCGAGCCCTGACCCCAGCGGAAGGCCGGGGCGCGCCCGCCGAGGACGACCATCGGCGACTCGTTCTCGAATGCGCCGGTGACGGCGCTCATGCCGTTGGTCACGCCGGGTCCGGCCGTGAGCGCGCAGACGCCGGGCGTGCGGGTGACCTTCGCCCAGCCTTCGGCGGCGAATGCCGCGGTCTGCTCGTGGCGTACATCGACGATGTCGATCCCGCGGGCGCGGCAGCCGTCGAAGACGGAGAAGATGTGGCCGCCCGAGAGCGTGAAGAGCTTCGAGACGCCGGCCGCCTCGAGTCGCCGGGCCACGAGCAGTCCGCCGTGTTCGACCCCCATGGATGTCTCCCCGTCGCTCATCCGGGGCGCAGCCTATCGCGCATCGGGCCGCGCGGCGGCGCGATCTGGACGCGAAATTGACCCGTCTGGACGGCGTCCACTGGACATCGGTCCAGTGTCCATCGGCCCGCGGTCCAAGATTTCAAAATCGACCCCACGGGGTCGCGCGATCTGCTTAGAATGGAAACTGGGTATGCGATCTCCGCAGGTTCGGGGCGAGCGCACCAAAAACTCAGGATCCAAGGCCAAATGAGTCCCAAATGGGCGGATCCGGGGGGTCAGATGTCCGCCGAGACACGCGGCTGGAGTTTGGCTCCCACAAAACAGGGGGAATAGGCCAAAAACGTCGGAATGCCGCCCAGGGCCTCCGGCACGGCACAAGTGTCAATCGCGATCAGGGAAGTGCACCAATGTCGGTGATCGAAATCCACGGTGATGAAGCTCTCGAAACGTCGGACGAAGTACGACTCCTGATCGAAACCTGTCGCCAGAAAAACGTCGCCACGCTCGGCGAGGCGATGGCTCTGGCATCTGACGCAGGCGTCGAGGGCGTCGAACCCGAGGTGCTGCGCGGCTGGCTGGAGCGCTCCGACATCGAGGTGCTCGACGAAATGGACGAGCGGCACGACGGTGAAGCCGGCTGGACGGCCGCGATCGCCCGCCGCACAAAGTCTCAGCGCCGGCTCGGCGAGAGTCCTGCCGCCGAGAGCACCACGACCGACTCGCTCCAGCTCTTCCTCAAGGAGATCGGCCGTGTCAACCTGCTGACCGCCGCCGAAGAGGTGCAGCTCGCCAAGCGCATCGAGCGCGGCGACATGGACGCCAAGGACAAGATGGTCGAGGCCAATCTCCGCCTCGTCGTATCGATCGCCAAGAACTACCGCAACCAGGGTCTGTCGTTTCTCGATCTCATCCAGGAGGGCACGCTCGGCCTTGTGCGCGCCGCCGAGAAGTTCGACTACCGCAAGGGCTTCAAGTTCAGCACCTACGCGACCTGGTGGATTCGCCAGGCGATCGCCCGCGCGCTTGCCGACAAGGGTCGCACTGTGCGCATCCCGGTGCATGTCGTCGAGCGGTTGAACAAGATCACTCGCGCCGAGCGTCAGCTGCTCAGCGAATACGGACGCGAGCCGACCGTCGAAGAGATCGCCAGGGCCACAGAGCTGAAGACCGACGAGGTCGAGACGATCAAGCGGCTCGCGCAGACCCCGATCTCGCTCGAGAAGCCAGTCGGCGACGAGGAGGAGTCCGAGTTCGGCCAGTTCGTGGCAGATGAGAACGCACCGGACCCGTTCGACGCCGCCGCAGACTCTCTGCGCACCCAGAATCTCCACAGCGCGCTGGCCAATCTCTCGTACCGCGAGCGTCGGGTGCTCGAGCTGCGCTTCGGCATCGGCGGAGAGGCGCCGAAGACGCTCGACGAGGTCGGCAAGGTCTTCAACATCACGCGCGAGCGCGTGCGCCACATCGAGACCCACTCCCTGCGCAAACTGCGCAAGCTGAGCTGGTCGCAGGGATTGCGCGAAGTCGCGTAGCGACCGCTCGCGAAGTCGCTTAGCTTCCGAATCTCCGTCTGGACGGATTTCAATCGCTAAAGCACGCGTCCAGCGTGCCGATAGCGATTGGACCCATGGTTGACGTAGACGCAGCTCTCAAATTCATGTTCGAGGCAGGTGGCTCAGACCTGCACATCAAGGTTCCCGCCCAGCCGATGATGCGGCTGCACGGAACCCTCCAGCCGATCGAGGGCACCGACAAGGTCATGCCGGACGACGCGTTGGCGGTGCTGCGCCACATCACACGCGACAAACCCGAGAAGTTCACTGAGTTCGAGCAGAACGGCGAGGTCGACTTCGCCTACCCGCTGCCCGGGGTCGCTCGCTTCCGCGTCAACGCATTCACACAGCGGGGATCCTGCTCGATCGTGATGCGAGCGATCGGTATCGACATCAAGAGCGTCGATGAACTGATGCTTCCGCCGGCCGTCAAGCAGCTGGCCTCCGAGGAGCGCGGCGTGATCCTCGTGACCGGTACGACCGGCTCGGGTAAGTCGACAACGCTCGCGGCGATGATCAAGCAGATCAACGACAACGAGCACAAACACATCATCACGCTCGAAGACCCGATCGAATTCCTCCATCGCGACAGCAACTCGATCATCCAGCAGCGCGAAGTCGGTGCGGACACCGACTCCTTCGGCTCTGCGCTCCGCCGCATCCTGCGCCAGGACCCCGACGTGATCCTGATCGGAGAGATGCGCGATGAAGAAACGGTCCAGACCGCGCTCAGCTCGGCCGAAACCGGCCACCTCGTCTTCTCGACCCTCCACACCCTGAACGCGACCGAGTCGATCAACCGCATCATCGACTTCTTCCCGCTGCACCAGAACAAACAGGTGCGCGCGATGCTCGCCGGAACGCTCAAGGGGATCATCTCCCAGCGACTCGTTCCGACGATCGACGGCAAGGGTCGTGTGCCGATCGTCGAGGTCATGGTGGCGACCAACCGCATCAAGGACATGATCGAGAACCCGGAGGAGACCGCCAAGATCGAAGAGGCGATCGGCGAGGGTGCCTACTACGGCATGCAGACCTTCGACCAGGCGCTGCTCATGCACCTGAAGGCCGGCAACATCTCGATGGAAGAGGCGTTGCGCGCGGCCACCAGCCCGAACGACTTCAAGCTGTCGGTGGCCGCCGGCGGCAGCGATGAGAGCATGAACAAGGTGATGGCGGCTGCCGATCAGGCGGCGGCCGACGTGAAGCGTCAGGCGGCCGAAGCGGCGGCTCAGCCACAGATCATGCAGCAGCCGGTCGCGCCCGGCGGCGGCGCCCTGCCGCAGCCCCCGGGCTCCTGAGGCCTTGGCTGACCGCTTCACTAAGTGAAGTATCAGCGCTATCCTTTGTATATGGCCACAAAGACTGATAGCGCCGCTGTCGACAACAGCACCTGCGGCGTCTGTGCCACGGCCGACATTCTCTGCAGCAAGTGGACCGCGATCATCATTCGCGATCTCGCCGCCGGCGAGGCCCGCTTCTGCGAGCTCGAGCGTTCGCTCAGCGGCATCAGCCCGCGCACGCTGAGCCTGCGCCTGCGCGAGCTCGAGAGCAACGGAATCGTTGAACGTCGCACCTACGCCGAGGTTCCGCCGCGCGTCGAATACGCCCTGACCAAAAAGGGCGAAGGTCTCACCCCGATCGTCGAGGCGATGCGCGCCTACGGCAACGAATGGCTCGGCGAGATCTGCGGCAGCAACGCCCAGAAGGCAGCTTGATCGAAGCTCGATAGAAGGATGCGGACTGGGGGCGGAGAAATCGTCCCTCATGCGCGATCGAATGCTTCACGACTCACTGCGCGCGCTCACTGATGACGCGTCGCGCCTGCTCGAGGACCTGCTCTCCGCAGGTGCCGAAATCCCCTTCGAGGTCGGCGAGTCCGGCGAGTCCCCGGGGATGCGTGGTTCGGTCACGATGTTCGCCTACCGCCCGCTGACGGCCGAGTTCGTCTCCTCGCACGCCGACCAACTGCGTCGCCTGCCCAGCTTCGAGAACGCCGCCCAGAATCTCGCCCGCACGCGCGGCGTGATCGCCTACCTTCGTGTGCGCAATGAGCCGGTGCTCGACGTCGGCGAGCTGACCCACGCGCGCCTCGGCGTGCTCGCCTTCCTCGCCTCTGTCTGGCGTGACGCCGAGCGCTTCGAGTACTGGGGCGACCGCTTCGAACGCGCATACGCGGAGCTCGAGTCAGTCGCTCTGGCCGAACGTCTCGTCACCACCGTCTTCATCCCGATCCACGGCGTCGCGCTCTCCGAGGGGCGCATCAACCTCGGGGCCGGCGTCGAGATCGTCGCGCTCGAAGAGCTTGATCCGGCCTGCGCCGACCGCTTCTCTGACAGCGTCGCGGGGGCGGACTCGTTCTGCTCGATCTCCGTGACCGCCCCGAGCGACGCCCCGACTCCGATGCCGGCCGTACGGCTCTCGGCCCGCGCGCTGCTCACGGCGCTGCGCCTGTTCCGCCCGGGCAGCGTGGCGATGGCGATGACGGCCCAGGCCGACATCATGGACTCTTGGCACCAGGTCTCGATGCCCTTTTCGGGGCGCTCGCACGAAGCGGCCTGGATGCTCACTCCGTCCGACGAAGAGGAGCTGCGCCAGTTCGTCAACGCCGTGCGCCGCGTCGAGCGCCGCACGCGCATCTCATGGGCCTTGAAGCGCTTCGAGACGGGCCTTGAGCGCACCGTGCCGGCCGATGGCCTGACCGACTTCCTGCTGGCGCTGCGCGCGCTGCTCGAGGCCGAGGACGACCGCGGCAAGGCCGCGCTGCCGGCGCGCATCTCGGCGCTCTGCGCCCAGGACCACGAGCGCATCACGGTGCGTGAAGAGATCGAGGCGGCCTTCGCGCTCGAGCGCCTGGCGATCGACGGCCATGTCGGCCGTGCCGATCGCAAGCGCCTCGAGAAGCTTCCGCCGCTGGAGACGATCGCCTCGGCTGAGCGCCATCTGCGTGCGCTGCTTCACGACCTCGTCTGCGGCTATCTCTCGACCGACCTGAAGAGCCTCGCCGATGAAATCCTCACGGCCGACGGCGAACCCGCGGGCGACGACATCGCGCCGCACGAACCCGTCTACCTCGAGCCCGTTCCGGCGCCGGGCGAGGCGCCTGCGGCCGATCCGACCGAGACCGTCGAGTTCGAGGCCGTCTTCGATGACACCGCCGAGATCAAAGCGCTCGACATGCGCGACGACGTCGCGGCATTCCACGCTGACGAGGATGCCGCGCCTGAGGCCGACGACAACGTCTGGACGCTGCGCCCGGCCGATGAGCTCGCGCCGGCCCCTGAGGTCACGCCCGAACCTGAAGTGATCGTCGAACCGACGCCGATCGCAGAGACGGCGCCCGAGCCGATCGTCGAAGCAACCGATCCGCTGAGCCCGCCGGCCTGGGAATCCGCGCCCGAGCGTCGCCCGGTGCCGAGCCGCCGCCCCGCCGCCGAGAGTGATCCGGCGACTGGTTTCACCTTCGACTTCAAGAACATCGAGGCCGAACGCGGCGTGCCCGCACCTGTCCCTGCTGCGCGCACGGAGTCGTCGGAAGTGCCGATCGCTTCCGGTCCGGCGTTCCCGATCCCGGAGTTCGGCGTGCCGATCGGCCGTGGTCCGGCCGCCCGCCGTAGTGACGAAGAGGTAGACGGCCGTGAGCAGCACGAGAACTTTCGCGAGATCATGGACGAGAACTTCGAACACCCCTCGCGCCCCGAGGACGAAGTCGCGACCACGCCGGTCGGCCGCGACGGACGCCCGCACCTCTTCGCGCTCGAGGGCGACCCGGATCAGTCCGTGCCCGCCGCGCCGCGCATCGTCCACCCCAGCCAAACGCACAAGCCGCTGATCCTGCTCGACCCCGAGATGACGGTCGAGTACGACGTGCTCGGTGCCGAGACCTCGGCCGAGGAGACCGCGCAGCTGGCTTGGAGCGAGCAGTTTCTGCGCCGCTCCGAGGACGACGAGACGATCGCGCCAGGCTGAGCCCACGCTCGAGCCCGAGCCCGCCGCCGACTTCGACGCCGAGCCGACCGTGCGCCGGCTCGAGCCGCTGGCCCCGCTGCGCCCGGTGCCGGACGTGGTCGTCGCGAAGTTCGACGAGCCGGTCGACAGGGTCGAGCCGCAGACCCACGCGAGCGAGGTCGACCGCAATCACCGCATCGGCCCGGCGACGATCGAGTTCCGCCCGGTCGTCGACGCCGATCCGGATGATCCGGACGACTTCTGTGGCGGCGTCTGAGTCCGCCTGCCCGGGCTGCGGGATCAATCTTCCCGACTTCGACGGCCCGGTCCACGAATACTTCGGCGCGAGTCCTGCCTGCTGGCACGAGTACACGCAGTTGCTCGCCAGGGACTACGGCGAGTTCAACATGCCCGACGAGCACAAGTTCATCGTCGACGCCTACGCGGTGCAGCACCCGGGTGAGAATGTGCCGCGCGCGCGGCAGTCAGTCGGCCTGCACCTGATCCGCCTCTGCCTGATGCTCGAGCGCGGCGCGCCGTCTCGCTACGCGACGGCGCTGATGGAGCGCGCGACGCACGGCGGTCTGCACATTCCGTGGTTCGAGCCCTCGACCCCGATCGGCACGATCACCGCGACCGACGTGTTGGCTGCGGACACCCTGGAGACGCACATCGCCGAGGCGAAGCGCTGGGCTGAGAACGTCTGGGTCGCGTGGAGCGCGCAGCACGAGACAGTGCGTGGCTGGTGCGACGCCCTGCAGGCGCAGTTGCCTGAGTACGACGACTGATCAGTCGAAGATCTGACGGACCATGTGCACGAGGCCATCGGCTCCGTGGATGTCGTCCGAGAACAGCGGCACCTGGATCACCTTGTCGGCCTGCAGCGACTTCTCGAGCCTGGCGATGTTTTCGGCATCGCGCGCGCCGAGCAGGCGCTGGCGCTCATAGTTGTCCATGATGCGGCCGCCAAGCTCGTCATCGATCGAATCGGGAAGCTGTTTCTTGGCGCGGTAGTACGACGGGCGCACCTTGTTGACGATCGCGCCGCAGAACGGCAGCTTCTGTTCGCGCAGCATGCGGCGGAAGAAGATCGCCTCATCGACGGGTTCGTTCTCGGGCGAACAGATCAGTAGGAAGGTCGCGGTCTCGCCCCGCAGCAGGTGGTCGACACGCTGCGCACGCTCGCTGAAGCCGCTGGCCATGTCGGCGAAGTTGGCGAAGAACTCCGAAAGATCGTTGAGCAGATCGACCCCGGTGATCTTGGTCAGCGCGCCGAACAGCATGCTCCCGCCACGCCCTGCGATCTTCAGGCCGAATCGTCCGGGCGCCAGGAAGACGCGCAGGGCGCGGCCGTCGATGAAGCGGGCGAGGCGCTTGGGTGCGTCGAGGAAGTCGAGCGCGTTTCGCGAGGGCGGCGTGTCGAGCACCAGCAGGTCAAACTCGCCGCTCTCGTGCAGTTCGAGCAGCTTCTCCATCGCCATGTACTCCTGCGAGCCTGCGATCGCGTTGGAGAGCTCCTGATAGATCCGGTTGCCCAGGATGTTCTCGTAGGTCTCGTTGTCGGGCGCGTAGCGCAGGATCAGGTCGTCGAACGTGCGCTTGGGGTCGAGCATCGCGGCGTGCAGTTCGCCGGTGATCGTCATGCCGAGCGGCGCGAAGAGCCGCGGGTCGACTTCACGCAGCTCGGTACCGAGTTCGGCGAGGCCGAGCGAGTCGGCGAGGCGCTTCGCCGGATCGATCGTCAGCACAGCGACCTTGTGTCCTCGCGCGGCCATGCCGATCGCGATCGAGGCGCTGGTGGTGGTCTTTCCGACGCCGCCGGAGCCGGCGCAGACGACGACGTCCATTCCGCTGAGCTCTGCCGCGAGATCCATCAGGACTTCTTCTTTCTGCGCACGGCGTTCGCGATCGGCTCGTGCAACTGATCGGCGAGGCGCTCCGCCAGCTCGCTCAGCTGCGCGCGTCCGATCGATTTCTCGTAGAGGAACGGCAGATCGACAAGGGGTCGTTTGAGGTCGGCGGCGAGTCGCGCGAACTGCTCCTGCTGGCGCGTCTCGCGTTCGGACTGGAGGATCGCGGCGTCGAGTGGTGCGAGGTGATCGAATTTCTTCAGGGCGGCGATCTCCTTGCCCGTGAAGAACTCGGGCTCGAGTGAGTTGACGACACCCAGCGAGATGTCGAGACCGACTCGATCGATCAGCTCGGAGCGCAGGTCGAGGGTTTCGTTGACGGGCATCTCCTCGGCCGTCGCGACGGCGACGATCGCGGTCGTCGCCGGGTCGTGAAGGAACGACTGGATGTAGCCGGCCTGGCGGTGGATCGGCCCGACGCGGGCGATCTTCTTGAACGTCTCGGGCGCCTCGAGCATCGCCAGTGCATGGCCGGTGGCGGGTGCGTCGACGATCACGAGGTCGTAGGGCGCGGACTTCTTCTTCAGGCGGTCTGGCTGGGCCAGCTCCCAGACCTTTCCGATCGTCACGAGTTCGGCGAGGCCAGGGGTGGCGGCGGCGAAGTAGTCGAACACGCGATTCTTGAAAAGCATGTCGTAGACCGGGCGAACCTTGATCTGCAGCAGCAGGTACTCCTCGATCGCGTGCTGCGGATCGATCGCGATCGCGTGCAGATCCGGCACGAGTTCGACCTCTTCGAAGCCGCGGGTGCTGACGTTGAAGAGGCTGTGCAGCCGCTCGCGCGCATCGAGCTCGCAGACGATCGTGCGCAGGCCGGCGTTGGCGGCGGCGAGGCCGAGCGCCGCGGCCACAGTGGTCTTGCCGACCCCGCCCTTGCCGGTCACGAAGATCAGCCGGTGCTCGAAGAGGTCCTTGGGAGGAGCGGGGGTTGCCGGGCCGGGCATGGGTGGGAGGCTAGTTGAGGGGCGCGGAGCGTAGGTAAGCCAAGTTTTCGGACGCATCTCTCCCTTGGGGACAGGTGTGTCCAAAAACGTCGCTTGCTTGCGCTCCACGTAGGTGATCACCCCGCGATCCCGCTCTCAGAGCGGAAATCCGCCATGACCTCCGTGCAGGAATACCCGACGCGGGTGCGAAAAGGCCCACATGGAGACCACCAGGAGCGGTCTCCAATCCGATTTCAACGCCCTCCGCACCAGGAGCCTCGCCGCACCATGACTGACACCACGCAGAAGACCAAGAAGGCCAAGGTCATCGCATTCGCCAACCAGAAGGGCGGCGTTGCCAAGACCACCACGACGCTCAACCTCTCGGCCGCATTCGCGGAAGAGGGCCACAAGGTGCTCTGCATCGACATGGACCCGCAGGGCAACCTGACCATGTCCCAGGGAGTGGACCCCGACACCGTCCAGACATCGATCTACGACGTGCTCGTCAACAAGACGCCGATCAGCGAGATCATCGTCCACCGCGAGATCGATGTCGCCGTCGCCTCGATCGACCTGGCCGGCGCCGAGATGGCGCTGTCGAGTCAGATCGGCCGCGAACGCGCGCTTGACAAGGCGCTCGACGAGGTTCGTGGTGAGTACGACTTCATCTGCATCGACACGCCGCCGAGTCTCGGACTGCTGACGATCAACGCTCTCACCGCCGCTGACAAAGTTATTGTGCCCGTACAGTGTGAGTACCTCTCGATGAGAGGCCTCATCCAGTTGCAGAACACCTTGGAGATGATCCGCGAGAACCTGAATCCGGATGTCGACATCGAGGGAATCCTTCCGACCCTCGTCGACTCGCGCACCCTCCACGCCAAAGAGGCGATCGAGCTGCTGGAGGAGAACTTCGGCGACCGCGTTTTCGCGTCACGGATCAAGAAGACGATCCGATTCGCCGAGGCCCCTGTGAAGGGAATGTCCGTCCTCAAATATGACCCCGACGGCATCGCCGCCCAGTCCTACAGAGATCTGGCCAAGGAGGTCATCGCGCATGGCAACTAACGACGAAAACTCGTCGAACGAGCAAGGCAAGCCGGTCGTCAACAAGCGCGCCTCGATGCGCGAAGGACCGCTCGCCGCACTCTTCCGCAAGACCGAGCCCGAGGCAGAGGCCGCCGCGCCCGAGCCGGAGCCCGTCCCCGCCCGAACCTCCGCCCGAGCAGCGAGCACCGGCCCGCGTACCCCGCCGCCGAGCGCGAGGCCAACACCGTCGCCAGCGATGTGCCGGCCAAGGAGCGCCTGAAGAAGGTCTTCGACATGGCCCGCGGCAATGCCGAGATCATCGACGGCAACACCGACGAGCCGCCGGCCGCGCACTATGGCCGCAGCATCCCCGACGCCAACGGCCCGGCATTCAGCGCGGTCCCGCAGGGCGTCGTCACTCCCGTCCTTCGCGTCGTCGGCGTCGGCGGTGCCGGCGTCAACGCCGTCGACCGCATGATCGAGGCCGGCGTGACCGGCGTCGAGTTCGTCGCGATCAATACCGACATGCAGTCGTTGCAGGGATCGTCGGCCGACATAAAGCTGCACATCGGCGCGGACATCACGCGCGGCCTCGGTGCCGGCGCAGACCCGGAGCAGGGCGCCCGCGCGGCGGTCGCCGACTACGACGCGATCAAGCGCGTGCTCAAGGGCAGCGACATGGTCTTCATCACCGCCGGCGCAGGCGGTGGCACCGGCACGGGCGCAGCCCCGATCGTCGCGCGCATAGCGCGTGAGGTCGATGCCCTCACCGTCGGCATCGTCACCACTCCGTTCGGCTTCGAGGGCACGCGCCGCAAGGGTGCCGCGCAGCTCGGCGTCGAGGCACTGGCCGACGAGGTCGACACGCTGATCGTGGTTCCGAACGACCGCCTCCTCCAGATTCTCGACAAGGACACCTCGATGGTCGAGGCCTTCGGTGTCGCCGACGACGTCCTGCGCCAGGGCGTCCAGGGCATCTCCGATCTCGTCACGCTCGCGGGCCTGATCAACATCGACTTCGCCGACGTGCGCACGATCATGTCCGAGGCCGGACAAGCGCTGCTCGGCATCGGCATGGGCAGCGGCAGCGCGGACACGCGCAGCGTCGAGGCGGCCCAGCAGGCGGTCAGTTCTCCGCTGCTCGAGACGAGCATCGAAGGCGCCCGCGCCATCCTGCTGTCGATCACCGGTGGTCCGGACCTCTCGCTCTGGGAGGTCAACGAGGCCGCGAAGATCGTCCAGGAGGCCGCGCACCCCGAGGCCAACATCATCTTCGGAGCGATGGTCGACGATTCCCTGACCGACCAGGTCTGGGTCACCGTCATCGCCACGCGTTACGGCGATCACCGTCAGCAGACGGTGCGCGGTGCGCAGGCCACGGGCGGAGTTCGTCGCAGCGCGATCCTCGAGGCCACCAAGGCCGACCGCGAGCCACGTGTCTCGCGCGGTGGGGACTCGTCGATGGCGCTGAACGACATGGACGTGCCCGAGTTCGTTCCCCGCGGCTGAGTCTGCATCCGTAACATCCCCACGCATGAGCGCCCGGGGTGCCATCGCTGCAGGTCATCAGCTCACCGCTGAGGCCGGTGCGCGCGCGCTTCGTGAGGGCGGCAACGCGGTCGACGCCGCCGTCGGCGCGGTGCTCACCTCATTCATCGCCGAGTCGCCGCTGACCGGCATGGGCGCTGGCGGTTTCATGCTGATCCACACTCCGTCCGGAGAGTCGCACCTGCTCGACTTCTTCGTCAGCTCGCCCAGCCGGGTCGCGCCGGAGGCCGATCAGGTTGAGTTCATGGTCGACTTCGACGGCGCGCTGCAGCAGTTCAACGGCGGCGCTGCGACCTGCGGCGTGTACGGGACGGCAAAGGGTCTCTGGAGCGCACTCGAACGCTTCGGCACGATGCCGATGACCGAGCTCGCAAAGCCCGCGATCGAGCTCAGCCGCAGCGGCGTTCCGACCAGCGAGGTGCACGCCTTTCTCTACCGGATCCTCACTCCGATCCTCAGCGCCTGGCCCGAGGGGCGCGCCGTCTACGCGCCCGACGGCAACATGCCACAGGTCGGCGAGCTGCTGCTGCTCCCGGAGTTCGGCGACGCGATCGACCGGCTCGCGCAGGACGGGCCGGAACCCTTCTACACCGGCGAGATCGCTCAGCGCGTCGCCGACTTCGTCTGCGACAACGGCGGCACGATCACGCGCGAGGACCTCGCCGCGTACGAGGTGATCGACCGCGCGCCCGGGCGCACCGAGTACCGCGGGCATGAGGTGATCACCAATCCGCCGCCTTCGTCCGGAGGTCTGCTGATAGCCGACAGCCTGGTCCACCTCGGCCAGCACCGCGATGTCTCGGCGCGCGAACTGGTCGCGGCGATGGACTTCGCCAACCGTGGACGTGACCGTGAGTTCGTCGAGGGTCTGCTGCGCGAGGGTTTCTGGGACGAGTTCCTCGCCGCCGGCGCCAGCTGGCTGACCGGTGAGCACGACGCAGTGTCCGGCGGCGGTGCGTTGCCGACGAGCATGCTGGGCTCCACCACCCATGTCTCCGTGCTCGACTCCGATGGGCTGGCGGTCTCGGTCACCTGCTCGAACGGATCATGCAGCGGAGTGATCGTGCCCGGCACCGGCATCTCTCTCAACAACATGCTCGGCGAGATGGATCTCAACCCGCTCGGCGCCGAGAACAATCGTGGCGGCGAGCGTGTCACGTCGATGATGTCGCCGACGGTCGTGCTCGAAGGCGGCGAGCCGCGCATCGTCGTCGGCTCTGCCGGATCGAATCGGATCCGCTCTGCGGTGCTGCAGACGATCGTCAACGTCGTCGACCGAGGGATGTCGATCGAACAGGCCGTGCGTGCACCACGTGTGCACTTCGAGGACGGAATGGTTCAGGCCGAGCCGGGGATCGACGAGCTCGCGCTCGAGGCGATCCAGAAGTCCGGCACCCCGGTCGCGCAATGGGACCGCCCGAACCTCTTCTTCGGTGGCTGCCAGGCCGTCGGCCGCGATGCCGGCGGCGAACTCGCCGGTGGCGGCGATCCGCGACGCGGCGGCGCATTCGTGCTCGTCTGATCGCGGCGACGGACGCAATCTCTAGGCTGGACGCGTGCCCTTCAAGCGCCACGTCCACGAGATCAAGCCCTACGTCGCGCAGGCGCCGGTCGAGCGGCTGCAGGAAGAGCTGGGGATCGACAAGATCTACAAGCTCGCCTCCAACGAGGGCGCTTATGGACCGGTCCCGGCCGCGCTTGAGGCACTGGCTGGCGACCTCGACGAACTGCGTCGCTACCCCGATTCGGCCGCGCCCGAGCTGCGCGCGAAGCTTGCCGCGCTGAACGGGCTGGCGCCGGAGAACGTCGTGCTCGGAAATGGCGCCGACGAGCTGATCCGCCTGGCGGCGATGACCGTGCTCGAGACCGGCGACAACGGAATCTTCCCGTGGCCGTCGTTTCCCACATACGTCGCGGCCTGCGCGACGACCGGCGCCGAGGCGCGCCCGATCAACCTCACGGCCGACTGGGAGATCGACTTCGACGCGATGCGCGAGGCGATCTACCCGACCACCCGCATCGTCTACATCTGCAATCCGAACAACCCGACGGGGTTGCTTGCACCGCGCAGAGCGATCCGTGAGTTCATCTCGTCGCTACCGGACACAGTTCTTTGTGTGCTCGACGAGGCGTACGCCGAGTATGCGTCGGGTGACGAAGAACCGGAGGGTCCGCAACTGATCCGTGAGGGCGCGGAAAACCTGCTCGTTCTGCGCACCTTCAGCAAGATCTACGGACTCGCTGGGCTGCGCATCGGCTACGGCTTCGGCTCGCCGGCGGTGGCGTCGGCGGTCGATCGAATGCGCAGCATCTTCAACGTCAACGCGCTTGCCCAGAAGGCGGCCTTGGCGTCGCTCGATTCTCAGGCCGAGGTCTGGGACCGCATCGAACATGTCAAGACCGGACGCACGCAGATCTTCAAGTACCTCTCGCTCGCGGGTCATAAGCCGCTCGCGTCCCGCGCGAACTTCGTGTTCGCCGAGGCGGCGGCCGGAAGCGGAGCCGATGTCGAGCGCCGGCTTCTGCGCATGGGAGTCGCGGTCCGCGAACTCTCGGGGTTCGGCGCGCCGGGCGCATTCCGCGTCACGGTCGGATCGGAAGAAGAGAACGCCGCCTTCGGCGCAGCGATCGATCGCCTCTCGACGACCACGGCCTAGTCGCAAGACGCCGCGCCGGCCTCCGAAGCGGTCTCAAGCGAAAAACCGCCCCAACCTGCGTCTTTGGGGGCCGTCCAAAGACGTAGGTTGGGGCCGTTTCCGGCTTGCTCGCCTTCAACTAATCTGGCGGACATGGAAAACGTCTCCCCGCAAGAAGCCCACCGCCTCGTCGAGGACGAGCACGCGATCATCGTCGACTGCCGTGAGGACTACGAGTGGGAGGAGATGCGCATCGAAGGTGCGCGCCTCGTGCCGCTGTCCGAATACGAGGGCGATCCGTCGGCCGTCGAGCAACACGACAGGGTGATCTTCCAATGCGCGACCGGCCAGCGTTCGCAGACCGCCTCGGCGATCTACGAGCAGGAGCACCCGGGTGCCGTCGCCTACAACCTCGAAGGCGGGATCACCGCCTGGGCCGCGCGCGGCTTCCCGATCCAGGTCGGGCCGCCGAGCGCGTAGCGGCGACTACTGGGGCTTCACGGCCCCGATCATCAGGTTGTAGAAGATGCTCGCCGGCAGGCGGCCTTCAAGGGCCATCTTGTCGAACTTCTGGAAGCCGAGGTAGCCACGGTAGGCGTACTGGCGCCAGCCCCACGGGATGTCCTCGGGCACTCCGTCGGCCTCGAGCGCGCGGTTGAACCAGCCGAACCAGTTCGCCGACAGCTCTTCGCCGATCACATCGACCTTGGTGAAGCCTGAAGTCTTGGCGTACTTGGTCAGTTCGCCGGGCGTGAAGGTGTGCACGTCGACAAGGTGCTCGACAGAGTGGCCGTCGATGTACTCCTGCGTGCGCTCACCGGCGGCGACCTTCTCGGCCTCTTGCGCCGAGAGCTGACCGACGCCGAGCGCCTTGCGCCAGAGCGGTGAGAGCTTGTGGCCGACTTGCTTGGGCACGCGCGCGATCTTGTCGCCGCGCTCCGAAGGCTCGCCGGCGAAGAAGATCATCCCGCCGGGCCTGAGCACGCGGAAGAACTCGTTGAAGGATTCCTGCAGATCGGGCAGGTGGTGGATGATCGCGTGGCCGAAGACGAGATCGAACGACTCGTCCTCGAACGGCAGCCCCTCGGCCTCGGTGTGGACGGTCTTCACGCGCTTCTCGAATCCGAGGCGCTCGGCGGAGGCCTCGACGACGTCGAGCATGCCCTGCGAGATGTCCGTGCAGACCACCTCGTCGATCACACCGTTCTGCATCATGTTCAGCGACAGGTAGCCCGTGCCCGAGCCGATCTCGAGCGCGCGCGGGAAGTGCGCGTCACGTCCGAGGACCTTGTCGGTCTTCAGGGCGACCTGGGTCCGACCGAGGTCGCCGTAGTCGATCCCCCACTTGGCGTCGTATTCCTCGGCCGCCGCGTCGTGGTAGGAGATGTTCGCGTCTTTGATCTGTTCTGCTGTGAGGCTCATGGGGGGCGCAACTATAGTGCGGCGCCGATGACCGAGGCAGCCCAGAAATACGTACAGCTGAACCAGCCCGACGGCGTTCCGCCGCTCGAGCTGACCGGCGAACGCACGCTTCCCGACCTGCCGGAGGAGAACTACTGGTACCGCCGCCATCTCGTCGTCTACGAGTGGATCGCCGACCAGCTCGCGGGCAAGAGCGTCGTGGACATGGCTTGCGGCGAGGGCTACGGCACGAAAGTGCTGGCCGAGCGCGCTGCGAGCGTGATCGGCGTCGACGCGAATCCCGAGGCCTTCGAGCACGCCCGCGCGAAGTACGAGAACGACCGCATCGCGATCGTCCGCGATCTGATCGAGACCTATCGACCGGCCGAGAAGGTCGACGCCGTGACTTTCCTGCAGACGATCGAACACGTTCAGGATCCGGCTGGAGTGCTGCGTCACTTCGCGTCGCTGCTCGGGTCCGGCGGCGCCGTCTACGTTTCGACCCCGAACCTGCTCACGCTCGCGCCCGAAGGCGCCGAGAAGTCCGAGAATCCCTGGCACGTCAAGGAGTACCGCCCGCACGAGTTCCGCGAGCTCTGCCAGGAGGTCTTTCGCAGCGTCGAGATTCACGGCGTCTTCCACGCGCGCAAGCTGCGGGTTCACGAGCTCGCTCTGCGTCACGCCGCGTGGGACAACATCCACAAGGGTCTGCGCATCAGCAAGCTCTTCTACGACCGTTTCACCCCCGCGATCAGCGCCCGAGACTTCGCATTGAAGGATGGCGCGACCGACGAATCCCTCACCCGCGCACTCGACTTCGTCGCCGTCTGCCGCGACCCCCGGTGACATGAGCGAGCGCCCGGTCGTCGGCCGTCTGGCGATCGTCCTGCACACGCACATGCCCGACGTCGTCGGGCACGGGGTGTGGCCGTTCGGGGAGCAATGGCTCTGGGAAGTGATCGCCGCGTCGTACCTGCGGCTCGCCGACGCTCTGCACGGCCACGCGCTGACGATCGGGGTCACGCCGGTGCTCGCCGACCAACTCGAGGCGATGCGTGACGCACCCGGTGACCGCTTCTGCGCCTGGGTCGCGGATTCGCGCGAGTATGTCTTCGGCGAAGACATGGGCGCGTTCGTCGAGGTTGGTCGACCCGAGCTGAAGGCGGCGCTCGAGCCGCAGCTCGCCGACTACCGCAGCGCCGTCGATCGCTTCGAGAACGAGTTCGCGCGTGACCTCAACGGGATTTTTCGCGGATTGGCCGCGGGGGGCGCTGAGCTGCTGGCCGGCCCGGCGACGCACCCCGTGCTGCCGCTTCTTGCGAGCGATCGCGGGCTCGACCTGCAGTTGTCGACCGGACTCGCGAAACACGCGGAGCGCTTCGGGGCGGCGCGCGGAATCTGGCTGCCTGAGTGCGCATGGGATCGTGGCCTCGACCACGCGCTGGCACGGGCCGGCGTCGAATACTTCTGTGTCGACCAGTCGGCGGTGCTGGGTGAGGTCTCGATCGACAATCTCGATCCCGTCCGCACGCCGGCCGGTCCGCTCGCGATCCCGCTCGACTGGCACACCGTCGCCCAGGTCTGGCGCGAAGACGGATATCCCGCGATCGACGCATATCGCTCAAGTTTCGCCCGCACGATCCACGACCTGCTCCCATACGACAACGCCGACAACGGATGGAATCCGGCCGCCGCCCGCGCACAGGCCGAGGCGCACGCCGACGCATTCCTCCGCGCGCTGGCTGCGCGCCTCGAGCTGTTCGTGGA
The DNA here is from genome assembly GCA_047605325.1 of Solirubrobacterales bacterium. GTDB lineage: Bacteria > Actinomycetota > Thermoleophilia > Solirubrobacterales > JACPNS01 > JACPNS01. Next base: position 47,339 of record JASGFX010000006.1, read on the forward strand.
TCAGCGCGGGCGGGCAGGCACGAGCGTCTTCGCGGCCGACACGGAGCTGTTCGGCCACTGGTGGTACGAAGGGCCGTGGTGGCTCCAGGCCGTCTGCGAACGCGCGGCCGACTACGGGATCGAGCTGGTCACTCTCGCTGAGCTGGCCGACTCCGCCGATCCCGTCGATCGCGAAGTCGTGCGCAGCACCTGGGGCAAGGACAAGGACTTCAGGACGTGGGATTCCCCGAAGGTTTCTGGAATCGCTTGGGCTCAGCGTCTCGCCGAGCTCGACCTCGAACGTGCGGGGGAGGCTGCGGTCGGCACCGACGCCGAACATGAACTGCTCGCACTGCAGGCCAGCGACTGGGCCTTCATGGAGACCGGAGGTCGCACCGGCGACTACGGGGAGAGCCGCTTCGCCGAGCACCTCGCCGCATTCGAGCGCGCACTGCTTCGCGCGCTTGGCTGAGTCTCGCGGCGGGCTTCCTGCCACACTGCAGATCGCCGTTTCCCCCGACCGGTACATGATTTGCGAATTCTGATTTTGTCCTGGGAGTACCCGCCGCTGATCGAGGGCGGACTCGCGCGCCACGTGCGCAAGCTCTCCGAGAACCTCGTTGAGCTCGGCGTCGAGGTCCACGTGTTGACGCGTGGTGACGGCTCGGCTCCGGAAGAGGCCGTGCTGAACGGCGTGAACGTGCACCGCGTGCGCGAGCCTGAGCGTCCACGTGACCTCGGCGAGTTCGTCACCTGGATCGAGCACATGAACACGGACATGCTCAGCGCCGGCATCACGCTCTCCGACGAATACGACTTCGATGTCGTGCATGGTCACGACTGGCTCGTCGCGACTGCCTGCGATCACCTCGCCAAGCGTTTCGAAGTGCCACTGGTGATGACGATCCACGCCACCGAGTACGGACGCCACCAGGGCTGGGTCGACAAGCACCCGCAGAGCCACATTCACGGAGTCGAGAAGTGGATCGTCAACCGCGCCGACGGGGTGATCGCATGCTCGTCCTACATGCGCGAGCACATCGCCGACATCTACGCGATCGAAGAGAGCGCCGTCGCCGTGATCCCCAACGGAATCGATCCCTCGGATCTTCAGCCGGTCGGAGATCTCGAAGAGATGCGCGCCTCGTTTGCCGCGCCGGACGAAAAGCTCGTGCTGCTGGTCGGCAGGCTCGTCTATGAGAAGGGCTTCCAGGTTGCCCTCGAGGCGCTGCCGAAGATGATCGACGAGGTCGGCAACCTGCGCTTCCTGATCGCCGGATCGGGCACCCACGAGGAAGAGCTGAAGAAGCAGGCCGAGGAACTCGGACTGATGCAGCACGGCACGTTCGTCGGCTGGATCGGCGACGACGTCCTCCATTCGCTCTACCGAATCGCCGACCTGACGATCGTCCCGTCGATCTACGAACCCTTCGGGCTCGTCGCGCTCGAGGCGATGGCAAGCGGTTGCCCCTGCATCGTCGCCGATGTCGGCGGCCTGCGCGAGGTCGTGCCCAACGAGCGCGTCGGCCTGCGCTTCACCTCACGTGACTCGGGTGAGCTCGCGACGATGGCGTCGAAGGTGCTGACCGACGACGAGTTGCGCGATCGTCTGATCGCAGAGGCCTCGGAGCACGTGCTCACCTTCGACTGGCTCGACATCGCCCGTCAGACGCTTTCGCTCTACCGGGAGACGGTCGACGCTGCAGTCGACAACGCGCTCGCCGACTGAGGGGGGGGGTCGTCGTGGGCGAGCGCGCCGTCGCTGGCGTGTGCAGGCCGAGGCCTCCACTCTAAAGAAAAATAAGTAACTATGTGGTGAGCGCGCGGCCTGCGCTCACGGATGGTCAGATGCCTTCAGGGCGTGGGTCCGGAACCCAGGTGAGGTATCGCGGCTCCTCGCGCATGCGCAGAACCTTCGCCGGCACTCCGCCGACGATCGCGCCGGGCGGAACGTCCTTCGTGACGACAGCGTTGGTGCCGATCACGGCCCCGTCGCCGACCGTCACTCCGCGCAGGATCGAGGCCCCGTAGCCGATCCAGACGTTGTTGCCGACGCGGACGGGTTTGCTGTAGAGCCCCTGTTTCCTGATTGCCTGCTCGGTGTCCTCGATGATGTGATCGAAGTCGATGAACATCGCGCGGTCGGCGATCACGCATTCGCGCCCGATCGAGATCTCCTCGTAACACGAGAACGTGATCTCTTCGCCGAGCACGGATTTGCTCCCGATGCGGATGAAGCCGCCGTGAGCACGGAGTTTGGTGCGATTGCCGACCCAGCTCCAACGGTCGAGAAAGATGTGCGCGAACGGTCCGACCTCGATCTTCACGTCGTTGCCGATGAAGCAGAGGCCGTCGGTGTGGATCTTGCGCCCGTAGGCCCGACGGTGGATCACCTTGTGGTTGAACATCCGCAGATAGCACGCGATGTAACGCTTGCGGAAGAGGCGATTCTTGACCATGAAACGCAGCAGCGTCAGCGGACCGCCGTGGAGCGGTGCGGGCGGGTTCATCACGATCGGCTGTCGGTCGTCGGCCATGCCGAGGGAAAGATAGGCGGGCCAGGGGCCATCACCCCTGGGCGCGCCGCTTGAGGGTCAGTTGCGCGACATCGAGGTATCCGCTGGCGAATCCGGCCTCGCAGTAGGCGAGGTAGAACTCCCACTTGCGGCGGAAGCTGCTGTCGAAGCCAAGTGCCGCGACCTGATCCCACTGCAGGTCGAAACGGCGGCGCCAGCGGCGCAGCGTCTCGGCGTAGTGCGCTCCGAACCCGAGAGCGTCGGCAAGCTGCAGCTCAGTGTGTTCGGCCAGCACCGCCGCGATCGCACGCTCCGATGGGATCAGCCCGCCGGGGAAAATATGTTTTTGGATCCAGCCGTATGAGTGTCGCGTTGCGAGATAGCGGTCGTGTTGCATCAGGATCGACTGGATGACGGCGTTCGCGCCGGGCTCGAGCAACCGGTCGATCGCCGTGAAGTAGTCGGGCCAGAACTCCTCGCCGACGGCCTCGAGCATCTCGACGCTCACGACGGCGTCATAGCGCCCGCGCACCTCGCGGTAGTCACAGAGCACGATCTCGACGCGATCCGCGACGCCGGCCGCCAACACCCGCTCGTGCGTCAGCTCAGCCTGTTCGCGCGAGAGCGTGATCGTGTGGACCTCTGCGCCGCGCTGCCCCGCGCGGATCGCGAGCGCGCCCCAGCCCGTTCCGATCTCGAGCAGACGCGTCCCCTGCTCGACACCGGCAGCGTCGAGCATGCGGTCGATCTTGCGCTCCTGTGCGCGTTCGAGCGACTGCTCCGAGAAAGGCACGTCTTCAGCGAACAGCCCCGAGCTGTAGGTCATGCTCGGATCCAGGAAGGCTTCGAAGAGTTCGTTGCTCAGGTCGTAGTGGGCCTCGACGTTGCGCCGTGAACCGGACGGCGAGTTGCGGTCGGAGTGTGGGATCGGGCGGTCGACGAGCCAGCGCAGCCGGCCGGTCCAGCGCGGTAGCAACGAAGTGAACTTCTCTGCGAACGGCAGCAACGCGTCGGCGAGGTCGGTTCCGTCGGCCACCTTCCACTCGCCGGCCACGTATGACTCGCCAATCCCGCACTTTGGGTCGGCGGCAAGCCGGCGATAGATCGCGGATTCATCGCAGATTTCGACCCTCGGCAGCCAGTCGCCCTCGAGCGGACGGTCGGACAGCGGGCTGCCGTCCGGCAGCACGACCTCGACCGGGACGCGGCCGACGGCCAGTCGGAGCAGTTCCCTGGCGATCCACTGCGAGGGCGTGAGACGCGGGCGGTCCCGAAGCGCAAGCTCGGAGTTCATGCGGCGCGTCTCCCTGCCTCGGCGTGGGCGGGACGGACGATCGGCAGCCCCCGCAGCCACAGACGAACGCCATGGATCCGGATCAGCAGGCTCACCTTCTGTGTGATCAGCATGTGCCGCGCCGCCACTCGGATCACCGATCGACGTGTCGCGGGCACGGCTTCCCCGGAGACCGAGGCCGTGAAGAACCGGTCGCCGTCGACGGTGAGTCCGATCGCGACGAACAGCCGCTGTGCGACGGCATCGATCAGGACGTCGTACTCGCCTTGTGTGTCGTTGAACGGCGAGACAACGAACTCCTTCGGGAGCGTTGCGCGCCCGTCGCTGTCGGGCGCGAGCAGGTAGCTGTGGCGTCCGCCGTAGGTGTTGTGCACCTCCAGCACGGTCGCCTTGATGTCTCCCGACGGCGTGACGCACCAGAACACGCTGAGCGGATCGAACACGTGCCCGAACACGCGGGCGTGGGCGAGCATCAAGATGCGGTCATCGCCCACGACTGTGATCCCGTGCTCGTCCAGCAGCGCGACGACATCGCCGCGGATCGTCCCGTCGGTCGCGCCCGAGAAGAGGTGGTCGCGGGCGCGGAACCGTGAGATCACGGCCAGCGGACCGCGGAAATCAGGCAGGTGATCGACATCGACCAGCCACTGGTAGTGGGCAGTGCTGAACGAGTGCCGGATCGGACCCGTTCGCGCGTGGTGGACTTCTCCGACGATCAGCGCCGGAGCCTGCGGGAGTTCCCAATGCGACGCGCCGGTCACCAGCCCGCCCCGAACTTTTCTGCCGCGTACACGCCGGAGCGGCAGCCGTCCTCGTGAAACCCCCAACCGAGATGTGCGCCGGCGAAGGCCAGGCGGCGTCCGCCCGCCGACCGCAGGCGCTCAGCGGCCGCGACGGCTTTGTGGGTGAAGATCGGGTGCGCGTACTCGGCTTCGGCGAGCGCGCGATGTTCATCGATCGGGCGCTCCGGGTTGAGACTGACGACGAAATCGCGCGAGCTCTCCAGCCGCATCAGTCGGTTCATCCAGTAGTCGACCCTGACCGGCGCGTCCGCGCGCTCCTCCGCACATGCCACGTGGTGATTCCAGGAAGCTCGGGCCCGTCGAGGCCGAGGCAGCAGGGTGTCGTCATCGTGGATCACGACCCTGTTCTTCGAATATCCGATCGCTTCGAGATCGGCCCGCTCCAGGTCGCCTGCGTCCTTCAGCAGCTCAAGTGCCTGGTCGGCATGGGTGGCGAGGACCGCGACGTCGAACGTCTCGACGTCGCCGCCCGTCGCGATCTCGATCGCGGCCGGTCTGCGGGTGAGCGACTCGATCGGGCTGGAGCGGACGATCCGCGCGTGACGCTGCTCGAGTTCGGCCGTGAGCGCATCCACGTATCTGCGCGATCCGCCGACGACGGTTCTCCAGCGCGGGGAACCCTTGACGCTGAGCATGCCGTGGTTGTCAAGAAAGACGAACAGGTGGCGGGCCGGGTAGTCGTGCGCGTCTTCCGCAGACGCAGACCAGACGCATGCGACGAGCGGCGTTGCGTAGTGGTCGATGAAGTAGCTCCCGTAGTCGCCCGACTCGAGGAACTCGCCCCAGGTCGGATCGCCGGTGCCGGACTCGAGCAGCTCGCGGGCGTCGCGGTGAAAACGTGGGATCGTGCGCAGCATCCGGGTGAACCGGCGGTCGAACAGTCGCGTTGGCTGGGCGGTGATCCCGGAGAGCCCGCGACCCCCGGCGTAATTGAGGCCGCAGGAGCGACAGCTGATGCTCATGCTCATCTCGGCCTCCTGTGTCTCTACTCCCAGCTCGTCGAACAGGCGCGTCAGCTGCGGGTAGTTGCGCCGGTTGTGCACGATGAAGCCGCTGTCGACATGCTGCTCGCGCTCACCGTCGGCCAGTCGGTGGGTGTGCGCATGTCCGCCCAGGCGCTCGTCTGCTTCGAACAGCGTCACGGCGTGAGACTTCGCAAGCAGATAGGCCGCAGTCAGTCCCGCGACGCCGCCTCCAACCACAGCGGCGCTGGGGCGGAGGTCGTCGGTGTGCTTTTCCGTGGGGTTCATCGCTAGGATTGTTGTACAAGCTTTGTACAGGGTTGGATGCTACATGCGAATTCACCGCGAGATCCCAGTACGGCGCCCGGCGCGCGAAGTCTTCGAGTTCATGCGTGACTTCACGACCACCGAACAATGGGATCCGGGGACGGTCTCGACCGACCGGATCTCAGGTGACGGCGGGGTCGGCACTCGCTACCTAAACGTCTCGAGGTTCCTCGGTCGCGAGACCGAGCTCGTCTACGAACTGATCGCCGAGCAGCCGGGCAGCGAGTTGCTCCTGCGTGGCACGAACGACACAGTCGTCGCGGAGGACCGCATCTCCGTGCGGCCCGTGGACGATTCATCGAGCGTCGTGACCTACGACGCCAGGTTCAGCTTTTCAGGGATCGTCAGGTTGGTCGTTCCTCTGGCCGCCCCCGCGTTCAAGCGGTTGGGGGATCGAGCGGCGACGCGACTTGCGGAGGTGCTTTCGTGAGCGCGACCTACCGGGTCGCGCGGGCGGCCGAGATCGTCGGTGTCAGCGCCTCGACCCTGCGGGCGTGGGAGCGCCGCTACGGCATGACAGAGGTCACGCGTACTGAGTCGGGCTATCGCGCCTACGACGACGCGGCGATCCGCAGCTTCATGCTGATGAACAGCCTGATCGGTGAAGGAGTGTCGGCACGCGAGGCTGCGAGTGAGGTGCGCAGGCGCTCGCGTGGTGCGGCCGCGCTCGCGCCGCTCGATGAGGCTGACGCCGGTGAGCTGGCGCAGCTCGCCGAGAACTTCGACCTCGCGCGGCTCGAACGGCTGCTCGACCTGCGCTTCACCGCCGATCGCTTCGACCGGGTGGTCGACCGCTGGTTGCTTCCGGAGCTCGTCGAGCTCGGCAGGCGCTGGAAGTCCGGCGATGTGAGCGTCGGCGGCGAACACATGGTCAGCGAGGCCGTTCGGCGCCGGCTCGCCGCCGAATACGACGCTCAGGTTCCGGCTGGGTCCGAGTTCAAGGTCGTTCTCGGACTCGCGCCGCGGGCGCGGCACGATCTCGGCCTGCTCGCCTTCGCGACCGCTGCGCGCCGCTCGGGCATCGCCACGATCTATCTCGGAGCCGACGTGCCGGTCGAGAGTTGGAGGCTCGCAGCGGAAGATTGCGATGCGGTCGTCACGGCGGTCTCACGCCGAGTCGATGCGCGTCAGTTTGGCCACGCACTCGCTGCGATCCACGGGCTACGGCCGAAACTCACGGTTGCGGCCGGCGGTGCTTGTCAGGAATATCTGCCGGCAAGCTGCGTCAGGCTCGGCCATGAGATCGGTCCGGCGATCGAAAGGCTTCTCGATCGGCTCGAGGACACTCCTCGCTGAGAATCGCAATGGGCCGACCGGACGAGACCGTGTTCGACCGGGCGCTCGATCGAATGATTCCGCTCGGTTACTCGCGGCTCGGCTTCGAGTTGCGCAGCCGGAGTTGGAGCACCGATGATCCGGCCCCGAATGCTCTGAGCGGACGGCGTGCGCTCGTCACGGGGGCGGCCGGTGGCATCGGCGAGGCGACGGCGCTCGGACTTGCCCGGCTTGGAGCGACCGTCCACCTGCTCGGGCGATCGATCGATCGCGTCGAACCCGCCGTCGCGCGGATCACCGCGCAATTGGCCGCGGAGCGCCGCTCGGCGCAGCTCGAGCCAGAGGCCTGTGACGTCTCGAGCCTCGTCGCGATCAAACGCTTTTCTGTAGATCTGGTTTCCCGGCTCGCGGCTTCGGACACGGCCTTGGATGTCGTGGTCCACAACGCCGGAGTGATGCCGGGGCGTCGCATGCTCTCGGACGAGGGTCATGAGCTCGCCGCTGCCACACACGTTATCGGCCCACTTGCGTTGACCGAGGCGTTGCGCCCGCAGCTGGGCGCGGCAGGCGAATCGCGCGTGATCTTCGTCTCCTCGGGCGGCATGTACGCGCAACGGATCCATGCCGACGACTTTGAGTACGCCCGTGGCCGTTACCGCGGCGCCGCGGCGTATGCGCGCTCGAAGCGGATGCAGGTCGAGCTGCTCGGACCGCTTGCCGAGCACTGGAGCGCTCAGGGCATTCGCGTGCTCGCGATGCACCCGGGCTGGGTCGACACTCCCGGAATCGCTTCGTCCCTGCCCGGATTCAGCCGGCTGGTCAGGCCGATTCTGCGGGATTCCGCCGCTGGCGCCGACACGATCGCTTGGCTCGCGGCCACGCAACCCGCTCCGCGGAGCGGCAGCTTCTGGAGTGATCGCACCGAGCGCCCGACGAGCTACATCTCTGCGACCAGGCCCTCCTCGGCCGAACGCGCCGCGCTGTGGGCATGGGCCGCGACATCGTCTGGTCTGGAGGTCGGCGGTTAGCGCGCCGCTTCGAGGCGCGTTTCGTACGCCAGGTAGTTGCCGTAGTTGCCCGCGAGCCACACGACCGCAAGCGGAGCCTTTGCACCGAGCGGAACGATCGGGCGCATCAGCGTGACCGCCGGCTTGTCGGCCAACGCGATGCTCTGAACCGCAAAGCCGCGCCCGCGGCGCCGAGCTTTCACCCGGTCGAGCGCGTAGCCGGCTGCGAGCTGCCTCGCCATGAAGAATCGGTCGGGATCGCGATGGTCGAGCGCGGCGCCGGCCGAGTAGTAGAGCTCGGTCCAGAGCCCGAGGTCGGGCCTGCCCGGCACACGTTCGCGCGGGAGTGGAGAGACGCTCCGCCCGGACTCGCCGACGGTGGTGTCGTGCCAGCCTGCGCGCGACTTCTCGACGAAATGCAGAACATGGCGTTCGAACGAGATCGTCTCCGTGTAGAGCACCCTGATGCGCCCGTTACGGCCGGCCGCGACGTCTTCCGGCCAGCCGGAGTGGGTCGAGCTGGAGATCGGCGTCGCCGTTGCCGCGACCCTGACAGCGCCGCCCGCGCTGATCCGGATGCGAGCGAAGTAAACCGGAGTGAGTTCAGCGGTTTCCTGTGGATGGACTTTCGTATACGCGGCTGCGATGTCACCGTCGGGCGTCGCGGCGTAGACCGCGTAGGGGCGATGACCGCGGTTGGCGAGGAGCGTGCGAGCGGGCCTGAAGTGGACGCCGTCCCTGCTCAACGCGACCGCCTGCTGTTCACCGGCACCGCGGAAGAACAGCGCGAGGCCGTACTTGGTGCGCACCGGCGAAACGTAGGTGTAGCCGTTGGGCTGGCCGGGCTGGGGGTCGAGCTGAATTCGCGGACCCCAGTGCATCGCGTCGCGCTGTCGCGAAATCCGCGTGAAAATGTGCGGACCGAAATGCTCGCTCCAGAAGACCTGAAGTCGCCCGTCGCGGCGAACGTAGAGCGCGGGCCCGGCGTGGTCGTCGCGTTGGGCGACTTTGCCGATGCGCACTTGACGGGTGTTCGAGGTGCCGGTGATGCTGAGGGCGATCGAGCTGTCACAGCCGATGTAGCCGACCACTGTGTTTCCGGTGAACGCCACCGCGCGCGGATTCGAGAACCACGTGTATGAGCCGCATGGCGCGATTGTGCGCGCGCCTGCCGCGTGAGCCAGGGCCGCCATCGCGCAGATGACAACGGAACAGATGATTGGCGCACGCTTCACCAGGTCATTTTCGTGCAACGGGACGACGACATAACATCCACGCCGATGCCCGCCCAAACAGCACAGGACCTCGCGGCGAAGCTGATCGCCGGCGACAAGCGCGCCCTCGCCCGTTCGATCACACTGGTCGAGAACAACGATCCCGTCGGCTGGGAGCTGGTCAAGGAGGTCTATCCCCAGACCGGCAACGCGAAGATGGTCGGACTGACCGGGCCTCCGGGAGTCGGCAAGTCGACGCTGATCGGCGCGATCGCCAAGCACCTGCGCGCGCGCGACGAGACGCTCGCCGTGCTCAGCATCGACCCCTCGAGTCCATTCACCCATGGCGCGCTGCTCGGCGACCGCATTCGTCTGACCGAACACTTCCTCGATCCCGGCGTCTTCATCCGTTCGATGGCCAATCGCGGGGCGCTCGGCGGTTTGTCTGAGGCGACACTTCAGGCGGCGCTGCTGATGGACGCAGCCGGCCGCGACCACGTTTTGATCGAGACCGTGGGCGTGGGGCAGGCCGAGATCGATGTGATCGACCACGCCGACACGATCGTGCTTGCGCTGATGCCCGGCAGTGGTGACTCGGTACAGGCGCTCAAGGCCGGCGTGATGGAGATTCCCGACGTGATCGTCGTGAACAAGGCGGACCACCCGATGACCGACACGCTCGTGCGCGAGATCAAGGGCGTGCTCGCGCTCGGCCACGGAGAGGACGGTTGGGTGCCGCCCGTCGTGCAGACCCAGGCGGCGCACGACATCGGCATCGACGAACTTGTCGACGCGATCGATCGTCACCGAGCGCACATCACCCAGCAGGGGACGCTCGCTGCACGCCGCAGCCGAAACCTGCGCAACGAGGTGCTCGAACTTGCGACGATCAGTCTGCGCCAAGAGCTCGAGAATGCGATCGCGGGCGATATCGGCACCCAGGAGCTGCTCGACCAGGTCGTCGAGCGCAAGCTCGACCCCGGCAGCGCCGCACGCGAGATCCTGCGTAGGCGCGCCAGCGATAGGGCATGATGTAACGATGTTCGCTGTCGTCTACAGATTCGTGAAACTCGCCTGGCGCTACCGGCGACTGATCGCACTGGGACTCACGCTGGTCGGCGGCCTGATCGAGCGGCACCGCGCGAAACTTCCTGCTCCGCTGCAGAAGGTAGACCTCTCGAAGGTCCCCGGCGTCAAGGTGTCTGCTGGCACACGCGACACCGACGCGGCGTAAGGGGGAGGAACGCCGCGCCGGCATCCGTGCCGGTACCGGAAGCCGGCTCTGTGACAGCCCACAGAAACCGAGTTCTGTTGCGACAGAACCGTCACTGACCCATTCGGCAGATCCGGTTTACTGCGCCGCGTGTGTCAAGTTGAAACGGCCGCCGGGCGAAAAGATCACGCGGCCCGCGAAAACTTTTTCCGATGTCGGCGCCGCCTGCGGTTTGAAAGCCTTGTGCCGGGGGCAGATTTCTGCCGTGGAAGCTTCTCCCGCAATCGAATCGCTCTATCCCGTAGACCTCTCGCGTTGTACCGACACGGAACTGTGCGAGGCGGGCAGTCGGGGTAGCCAACTCGCATTCGACGAACTGCACAACCGGCACCACAGGGCGCTTTCGGCCTTTGTCTTCCATACGCTGGGTGACGGTCACCGCCGTGATGACACCGAGGATGTTGTGCAGGACAGCTTCGCGCGCGCCTTTTCGAAGATCGCCGACGGCGGCTTCGACGGTGCGTTCCGCGCCTGGCTGTTCACGATTGCGCGCAATCGCTCGATCGATCTGATCCGCAGCGAGCGTGTCCGCCTCGTACCGATCGACGGCGACGAGACCGAGCGTGGTGCTGCGCCCACGACGTCATCGCGTCCGACCGATCCCGAACTCCGCGACGAGTTCAGTTGGTTGGTCGGAGCGATCGCAGACCTTCCGGAGCGCCAGCGCGCGGCGCTGTTGCTGAGTGAGCTCGGCGGCTTTTCCCACGAGGCGATCGCCGACCAGCTGGGTGCGTCAACCGGATCGGTGCGCCAGCTGGTCGGCCGTGCGCGTGAGAGCTTGCGTGAGAACGCTGTGCGCGACGGTCACGCGAGTGGTTCAGGTCGTGACTTCCGCCGCGGCCTGATGGAGACGACGCCGCTGCTTCCGGCAGCGGGATTGGGCGCCGCGGCGATGGTGGGCGCCGGCGCGGGCGCCGGGGCGGGGGCGATGGCCGGCGCGGCCAAGGTCGCCGCGACGCTGATCGCCGCGATCGTCGTGGCTGGCGCGGCGGTTGGGGTGGATCAGGGGGTACTCCCTGGCGGAAAGGCGCACTCCGCCAATGGTTCTGAGCAGACGGCCCCTGTGGTCGCGTCCGCGAGCGCGGAGCGGCAGGGCGACGTGGCGGGTCGCGAGATTGCCCGGCGCGCCGGCGCCGCGAAGACCGGCGGCCGGATTGAACGCCTGGCGAGCCGCGGCGCGCCCGGCCAGCGCCCGGCGGGTGGAACGGCCGAAACGCCTCAGGGCAGATCCGACGAAACTCAGCAGCAGCCCGAACGACCGAGCACGACGGAGACGGCGGCACCGACTCCGAAGCAACCCCCACTCGACCCTGTGGTCGAACTCCCCGGCAGACTCGTCGACGACCTGAACGGCGCGCTGACCGGGCAGCAGGATCTCGGTCAGACCGTCGGCAACCTCACCGGGACGCTAGGAGAGACGACTTCGGGACTGCTCGGCGGTCGCTGAGCTGCCGTCGAGCCGCCGCGGGTGGCCGATCGATCCGACCTCTGCGACGTCACGCCGGAACGGGATGCTCACCGTCCAATCGATCACCGCTCGCAGCTTGCGCGAGAAGCCGGGGATCTGGCTGACGTGGTACGTGCGCGCCATCCACCAGGCGAGCGGTCCCCGCAGCTTCAGCCGCCCGGTCATTGCGACGGCCTTGTAGCGGCCGAGGTTGACGAACGAGCCACGATCGCGGTAGCCGTAGGGACGGGAGCTTCCGCGTCCGAGCGAGGCCGCGACGTTGCGTCCCACGGCCAGGCCCTGGCGGCGTGCGTGCTGGGCCGTCGGCGGGGTCGGGCGCTCCGAATCGGCCGGATTGGGGACGGCTGCGGCGTCGCCGATCGCCCAGATCTGATCGTGTCCGTCGACACGCATCTCTGTGTCGACGATGATCCTTCCGGCGTCGTCGAGCGGCAGTCCGAGGTCGGCCACGAGCGGGCTCGGGCGCACCCCGGCCGTCCAGACGAGTGTGCGTGTGTCAACGCGCTCGTCGCTTGAGAGCAGGATGTCGTGCGCGGTGACCTCGCGAAGTTGAGTTTCCAGCCGCACGTCGATCCCGCGTCCTCGCAGCTGGCGCACCGTGTAGTCGGCGAGCTTGGGGTCGAGCTCGCGGAGCACGCGGTCAGCTGCTTCGACAAGCATCCAGCGCAGGCCGTGCTCGCGCGCAGCGGGGTACATCTCGAGCGCGTCGGACGCGAAGTCCTGAAGCTCGGCCAGCGCCTCGAGGCCGGCATATCCGCCCCCGACGAACACAAAGGTCAGCAACTCGTCGAGCCTGCGGGGATCGCGCACGGTCTCGGCCAGCTCGAGTGATCGGATCACGTGGTTGCGCAGCCAGATCGCGTCGGCGAGGCTCTTGAACTGGGCGCCGTGCTCGGCGAGGCCGGGGATCGGCAGAGCGCGTGAGACCGAGCCGGGCGCAAGCACGAGGCGGTCGTAGCGGACCTCGATCGGATCTCCCTCGGCATTTCGCACCTGCACCATCCGGCGCGGTGCGTCGAGTCCGGTCATCGAACCGAGCACGAGTCGGGAGCTGCGCAGCAGGTCGCGCAGCGGGGTGACCACGTGACGTGGTTCAAGCGTGCCGGCCGCGGCTTCGGGAAGAAAGGGGGTGTAGAGCAGAAAGTTCTGCTCGGAGACCAGCGTGACCTTCACGGCGTCCTCGGAGAACTTGCGCTCGATCGCTCGAGCGGCATTCAATCCGCCGAATCCACCACCCACGACGACGACGTTCCAAGCCATTTCAGGTCACCTCCCGGGGTTGTACAGCAAAAAGACTTTGTAACACGTTGTTACAAATGATTGTAACACCATGTCACAAAGTCTGCGGAGGCGAAGAAGGCCCCCTCGAAAGGGGGCCTTCTCGTTCCCCGTGGGCGATGCGACCTAGAAGTCACCCTCGTCTGCGGAGGCGAGGTGGATCCTGGTGAAGCTGCCCTTCTTGTACTTGGCTGCCAGCACCGAGGCTCCCTCGGTGAGGTCGGCGGTGGTGCAGGCGACGGTGTCGTCATCGTCGTCCTCACCGTGTCCGCCGCGGTCGTCGCCGGCTTCGCCGCTAGCGCCGCGATCGTCCGGGCCTCCGCGATCATCGCCGCCGCCTCCGCGACCTTCACCGCCGCGGTCGTCGCCGGCTTCACCCTCGCCGCGATGCCGCGACGCGACCTGCGCGGTCGTGCTGTCGTCGCTCGAGTCGTCGTCGCTGGTGTCGTCCTGCTCACAGACGAGTTTGCTCGAGACCGCGCCGCTGATCAGGCCGCGCTTGCCGATCGCGAGCACGAGGCCGTCCTCGGCGCTGTAGCTCTTGACCGTTGCGGCACCGATCCTGAATCGCTTGTTGGCGACGCCGCAGTTCGTGCGCAGCTTGGACTCGGCGGCGTTGTTTGCGCCGTCGCCGTCGCTGTCCTCGAGCCCGTCGATCGTGCCGTTGGAGTCGCTGTCGGTGCTGGTGCGGTCGAGGCTCGCCTGGATCTCGCAACGGTTTGACGCGCCGTCGTGATCGGAGTCGAGTCGTGCCTGACGGTCACGGTGATGACCGCCGGCCACCGCCTGGCTCGCGACCAGCGCCATCCCGGCCAGTGCCAGCGCCAGAACGGCGATCAGTCGAAAGTGTTTTGTCGGGTGCATCGCGGTTTTCTCCCTTGCTGTTTCGCTTCCGCGTTCGATTGCAAGACGGGGCTACCGCGGAAAAGTCCCGCTGGAGTTTTCGCCTCAGCAAACTCTCAGCAAGTCGTGGGACTTTTCTGACGATGGTGCGTCTATAAGAGAGAAGCTCGTGGAGGCCTCACCCACATACAGGTCGCCGGACCAGCACCCGGTCGCGGCGAAGATGCTCAGCGCGCAGCCCGATGCGGTGCTCTGCCGCCTTGCCGCACGCGGAAACATCGGCGCCTACGACACGCTCTACCAGCGCTACCACCAGCCGGTCTTCGCCTTCATCTTCCATCTGCTCGGCCGCGCAGACGGCAGGGAGGACGCCGAAGACATCGCGCAGGACACCTTCACACGAGCCTTCGCGGGTATCGAGCGCAAGAGCGTTGACGGCTCGTTCAAGGCGTGGCTCTTCACGATCGCGCGCAATCGCACGTTTGACACGATCCGCGCGCGCAAGCAGCAGATCGTCTCGCTCGACGCCGAGACCTCTGTGCCTCCGCCGGCTCCCCAGGCCGAGCAGCCGCCCGAGCGCGCCGAACAGCGCGCTGAGCTTGCATGGCTGGTGGGCGCGGTCTCGGCGCTCCCCGAGCGTCAGCGTGAGGCGCTGCTGATGCGTGAGATGGGCGGTCTGTCGCATGAATCGATCGCCACGCACCTCGGCACCACCGTCTCGGCCGCGAAGAAGTTGATCAGTCGGGGGCGCGACGGAATCGGTGACGCGGCAGCGGCCGGGGGGTATGGCGGCGTCACGCGCCGCAGGCTGGGACGCGACCTCGCGCTTGCCGCGCCGATTGTCCCAATCACGGCGACCTTGGGATCGCTCGGCGTCACCGCCGGAATCGGTGGAGCGGCAGCGGGGGGCGCGGTCGTCGGCGGAGCGGCCGTGGGCGGCGGCGCGATCGCGGGAGGCAAGGTTGCGGCCACCGCGATGACGGTCCTGGCGATCGGTGGTGGGGCTGTTGCCGTCGAGCACAAGTCGAATTCCGGCGACCGGAGCGTTGAGGCGGCGCGACCGCCTGCGATGACCCGTGGCCCTGCCGGATCGGATGTTGCGCGGGGCAAAGGCCGCGCGGCCGGACGGAGCGGCGAAGATCATCCGGGCGGCGATGACCGCGGCGGACACAGCGGTGGCGGTGCAGACGATGTTGCCGTCGAGGATCGTGGCCCGCGGACCGAGGCTGGCGACGCTCGCGGCGGGAAGGCTTCGAGCGGCCGCAGCGGTTCACCGACCATCGACGACGACGGCGGGCGCCGGGGATCGGGTTCTGGCAATTCGGGATCCGGCTCCGGTTCTGGTTCTGGTCGCCGTGGCGGAACCGACGATGCGGCAGCTCCGCCACCGTCCGGCACCCCGCTTGAATCCGGCGGCGGCGACGACGGCGGCGTCAGCGGCCACGGCGAACGCTCGGGCAAGGGCGGCGGCTCCGGCTCAAGCTCTGGCTCTGGCGGCGAGCAGGAAGACGACTGACTCCAGCGGCAGAGCAAGGTTTCGCCCCAACCTACGTCTTTGGACCTATTCCAAAGACGTAGGTTGGGGCAGTTTTTCGCTAGGCCGCGTGCTGGCGCGCCAGCTCGACGAGCAGGCGCGTGCCGAATCCGCTCGCGCCGCTCCCCACGTATGGGCGACCGAGATCCCAGGCGGTGCCCGCGATGTCGATGTGCGTCCAGGGGGTGTCGCCGACGAAGTTCTTCAGGAACTCGGCAGCAGTGATCGACGATCCCTTGCGTGAACCCGGCGCGTTACTGATGTCGGCGTACTTGCCCTTGATCAGGTCGGCGAACTCAGGATGCAGCGGCAGGCGGTGGCCAAGCTCGCCGGTGGCGTCCGCGGCCGACTCGATCTGACCGACCCAATCGTCGTCGTTGCTGAAGAGACCTGCGTAGGTGCTGCCGAGGGCGACGATGATCGCGCCGGTCAGTGTGGCGAGGTTGACGACGCGCTCGGCGCCGAGTTCGATCGCGTAAGTGAGCGCGTCGGCGAGGATCAGGCGACCCTCGGCGTCGGTGTTGTCGATCTCGATCGTCTTGCCGTTGTAGGCAGTCACGATGTCGCCGGGCTTGGTCGCGCGACCGCCGGGCATGTTCTCGGTCGATGGAACGACGGAGATCAGATTGACCGGCAGCCCGAGCTGCGCGATCGCGGCAGTCGCTTCGAGTACCGCGGCGCCGCCGGACATGTCGAACTTCATCTCTTCCATCTTGCCCGACGGCTTGAGCGAGATCCCGCCGGTGTCGAAGGTCACGGCCTTGCCGACGAATCCGAGCGTCGGACCCGATGCGCCGGCGCCGTTGTACTTGAGCACGATCAGGCGGGGTTCTTCGGCCGTGCCCTTGGCGACGGCCGCGAAGGCGCCCATGCCCTTGTCCACGATCCATTCGCGGTCGTGGATCTCGAACTCGAGGCTGTTCTCGGCTGCGATCGTGGCGGCGCGGTCGGCGAGGTAGGAGGGGGTGGCGACGTTTGACGGCTGGTTCTGCAGGTCGCGTGCGCGGTTGGCGGCATCGGCTGCGGCGACTCCGACTTTGACGGCCTCGTCGATGTCGGTGTCGGTGACGATTTCGATCGACTTGATGAAGCTGTCGTCTCCGTCGTCGTCGGACTTGCTCTTGTACTCGTCGAATGAGTAGTTCTTCAGGATCGCGCCCTCGACGAAGGCCGCGGCGGTGCCGGCTTCGCCCTCGTTGTTCGGGCCCGAAATCGAAAGGCTCTTCGCTCCGAGACCCTTGGCCGCACCGACCGTGACGGCGCCGACGACGCGCGATCGCTCCGGCGTGAAATCGTCCTCTTTGCCGAGACCGACCACGACGAAGCGGGTGCCGTGCGCGTGGGCCACTCCGCTCGACTTGTAGGAGGCCTTGATCTCGCCACTTTCGACGAGTTTGTCGATCACTTCGATGCCACTGGGCTGACCGTCGAATATCCCGACCACGCGGGTGTCTGCAGTGGTTTCGGCGGGGTCGCCCGAACGCGTGGTGACATCGATGATCTGAGGCATGAATGCAGGTTAGTCCGGCTACCCTTTTGCGTAATGGCTTGAGCCGATCGCCCAAGCCGATACCAGTTTTTCTCTCAAGACCCTCTCTCCACCAAAGAAAGTTCCAGCAGCCATGGCGAAGACAGTCATTCTCGGATCAGCACGTACCCCGGTCGGCAAGCTCGGCGGCGGACTCTCATCGCTCAAGGCGGTTGAGCTCGGTGGCATCGCCATCGAAGCGGCGCTTGAGCGCTCCGGCGTCTCCGGGGATCAGGTCGACCACGTCGTGATGGGCAACGTCCTTCAGGCCGGTGTCGGGCAGATCCCGTCGCGCCAGGCCCAGATCAAGGGCGGCATCCCCAAGGAAGTCTCGAGCGAGACGATCAACAAGGTCTGCGCCTCCGGGATGCGCGCGGTCGGCATGCTCGACACGGCGATTCGTGCCGGTGACATCGAAGTCGGCGTCGGCGGCGGCATGGAGAGCATGAGCAACGCCCCATACCTGCTCCCGAACGCCCGTTTCGGTTACCGCATGGGCGACGGCAAGATGATCGACGCAATGATCAACGACGGACTCACCAACGCCTTCTCCGGCAAGCACATGGCCCACGAGGCCAGTGAGGTCGCTGCCGAGCTCGAGATGACCCGTGCGGACATGGACGCCTGGTCGGTGCGCAGCCACCAGCTGACCGCCAAGGCCAACGACGAGGGCAAGCTGCCCGAGGACATCGTCCCGGTCACGATCAAGGGCAGGAAGGGCGACACCGTCGTCGAGACCGACGAGTCGGTCCGCCCGGACACCACGCTCGAAGCGCTTTCCAAGCTGAAGCCGATCTTCATGGAGGACGGCACCCACACCGCCGGCAACGCGCCGGGTGTGAACGACGGCGCCGGCGCGATCGTCGTGGCCTCCGACGAGTGGGCCGAGAAGAACGGCAAGAAGCCGCTGGCCACGATCCTCTCGCAGGCTTCGATCGCCGACGACTTCCCCTACCTCGCAAAGACTCCGGCCAAGGCCTCGATCGCCGCGCTGGAGAAGATCGGCAAGACTCCCGCCGACGTCGACCTCTGGGAGATCAATGAGGCCTTCGCCTCGGTGACCTTGAACTCGATGCGCATGCTCGGCGTCGACGAAGACAAGGTCAACGTCAACGGCGGTGCGGTCGCGATCGGTCACCCGATCGGCGCCTCCGGCGCCCGCATAATCGGCACTCTCGTCAACGAGCTGCGCCGCCGTGGTGGCGGACTCGGCGTTGCGGCGATCTGCTCCGGCGGTGGCCAGGGCGACGCCGTCGTCGTTGAAGTGGCTGGCGAGTAGCCGGACACCGAAGGCTCCGCGCCGGTCAGCGAAACCCGACGCAAATGATTCCGAAGCCGCGAGAGGATCGCCGGGCCCTCCACGCAGCAGCGATGCTGCTGGGCCTGGCGGTCCTTGCGCTGCTTCAACTGCGCGCCGCTCTCGAGCTCGCGCCCGCCGTACTGCTTGCGGCGATCCTGTATCTCGGATACCGCCCCGGCGAAAAACTCGTCGAGCGGATCCACGAGCGTCGGCGCCGCCGACGCTCACGCCGTCCGGGGCGCCTGTTCACGCCCCGGATCCGGCCGATGCGCGTCGCGGTCGTGATCGACCGCCTCGCCGCGAGCGATCTGGCCATGCGCCCGCCGCCCGCCCTCCGTTCCTGCTGACGCATTGATCGAAATGCGCCGCGCGTACGCGCGGCGCAGCAATTGATCGGCGACGTGCGCCTGGGCACGCATGCCCGCGCGCACGCGCCGGCAGAACCAACGGAGATTTGAACAACATGAAGCGAACATTCCTGCTCGCAACCCTGACCGCCGCGGCCCTCGCCCTCGCGCCGGGTCTCGCCGGCGCCCACGTGACCGTCCAGCCGAGCACGGCACCGGCCGATGGCTTCACCCGCATCGACGTCCGTGTGCCCAACGAAGAGGCAGACGCCGCGACCACCAAGGTCGTCGTGCAGTTCCCGGCCGGCATCTATTGGACGAGCTATGAGCCCGTCGACGGCTGGAAGGTGACTGTGAAGACGCGCAAGCTCACGACCCCGGTGAAGGTCGAAGACGACGAGCTCACCAGCGAGACCGAGTCGGTTGAGTTCACGGCGACGGGCGACGGCATCGAGCCCGGTCAGTTCCAGGACTTCGGCCTCTCGATCAGCACTCCGGACAAACCCGGAGAGGCGTTGAAGTTCCCGGCCGTCCAGACCTACAGCAGCGGCGAGGTCGTCCGCTGGATCGGCGCGCAGGGGAGCGATCAGCCGGCCCCGATGTTGACTCTCACCGCTGCTGACGCCGGACACCACGCCGCAACAGAATCCGACTCGGACGACGCGGCGGAGTCGAGTTCCGACACGATCGCTTGGATCGCACTCGCGCTGGGCGCGCTCGCCCTGGCACTTGGCGGGTCGGCACTGGCCATCGCGCGACGCCGTGGCTGAGAGAGGTCTCACGAGCACGCCGCGCCGCTTCGGTGGCGCGGCTCTCGCGCTGATCTGCGCGGCGTCGATGCTCGTCGCGTGCATATGCGCGCCCCTGGCGGCGGCCCATCAGATCGGCCCGAACTACGACACCGTTGTGCGCTCGCTGACGCCCGCGACACCGGGGCTCTCCGCGACCGTGGATGAAGGGGAGGGCCAGCTCGTCCTCACCAACCACAGCGGCAAGGATGTGGTCGTGCGCGGCTACGAGGGCGAGCCGTTCGCCCGGCTGGGCGCCGACCGACGGGTCTACGTCAACCAGAACTCACCCGCGCGCTACCTCAATCTCGACACGTACGCGAATGTCGCGGTCCCGCGTCACGCGAGCG
This sequence comes from Solirubrobacterales bacterium, assembly GCA_047605325.1. Taxonomy (GTDB): domain Bacteria; phylum Actinomycetota; class Thermoleophilia; order Solirubrobacterales; family JACPNS01; genus JACPNS01. The sequence goes on from JASGFX010000006.1 coordinate 67,425, forward strand.
CAAAGGCCGAGCCCTCCTGGAAGCTCGTGGCGACCGACGGGGTTTACAGCTGGCACGACCATCGAATCCATTGGATGAGTCCCAAGCCGCCGGACAAGGTTGCCGGCGCTCACGGCCGGGTGAAGATCTTCGACTGGCGAGTTCCGATCGTGGTGGCCGGAGGGCCGGGGGCGATCTCGGGTTCGCTCTTCTGGGTCGGCGAGCCGGAGGCTTCGGGCACGGCTTCAGCGCTCATCTTTGCGATCTGCGCCCTGGTCGTGTTGATCTGCGGCGCGATCTGGTTCAGGCGCAGTCGCGCGGCGGGAGACGATTCTTCTGCGGAGAAGCGGGAGGCCTGGTGAGACGGCTCACGTTTCGTCTTGCGGTCTGCGTTGCCGCATCGCTGATCGCTTGTCTGGCCGCGGCGTTGCCGGCCGCCGCGCATGCGCAACTCGAATCGACCGTGCCTGCGCGCGACGCGACGCTCGAACGCGCGCCTGCCTTTGTCGAGTTCCGCTTCGGCGAGCCCGTCGAGGCGGCCTTCGGCTCCGTACGTGTCTACGACGAGAGTGGAACGCGCGTCGATCGGGGCGGAGTGCTGCGTCCTGACGGCGACAGCTCGATAGCCGTGCGCACGAGGCCCGGACTCGGAGACGGGAGTTACACCGCGACCTATCGCGTCGTCTCGGCCGACTCACACCCCGTGAGCGGCGGATTTGTCTTTCACGTCGGCGAAACCGCGCGGCCACCGACACGCTCGGTCGCTTCGTATCTCGCGTCGGCGCAACCCCCGCGGACGACCGTGGTCGCCTACGTCGCGGTGCGATTCGCCGGATATCTCGCACTCTGCCTGTTGTTCGGTTTTGTCTTCTTCGACGCGTTCGTCTTCGGACCGTCCGCGCGCAGGGTCGGGAGCGCCGCCGCCGACTCCGCGTTCGCCCGCCGCGCCGCAGCCATAGAAGGGGTGGGTGTGGCACTCGGCGTCGCCGCCGCGGCGCTCGCGATCGTGTTCCAGGCAGCGATCGCCGCCGGTGAGGGCGCGCTCAGCGCGGTCGGATCCGGCGCGGTCGGCGAGGTCCTTGAGACGCGCAGCGGCGGCTGGATGCTCGCACGCCTCGGGATCTGGCTCGCGATCGCGCTCGTCTGGACGCTGTTCGTCCGGCGCAGCCCCCGCGCCGGGCTTGCGGCGATGCTCGCACTCGGCGCGCTGGCCGCGCAGACTCCGGCTCTGATCGGTCACGCGGCGGTCACCTCGCCGGTCTGGTTGATGATCGGCTTCGACTTCATCCACGTGGTCGCGATGAGCGTCTGGGTCGGCGGCCTGGCGGCCGGACTGCTCGCGCTCCCGTGCGCCACCGCGACGCTGGTCCCGGCCGCCAGGACCAGTTTGCTCGTCGAGTGTTTCGATCGTTTTTCGAGGTTCGCGCTGGTCTGCGTGTGCGCGCTGATCGTGACCGGCGTCGGGCAGTCGCTGGTGCAGTTCGATTCCTTCGACGAGCTGGCATCGACGGCCTACGGGCGTGCGATCGTGATCAAAGCTGCGCTGTTGGTCGCCCTGATCGTGCTCGCGGCGATCAACCGTCAACGTGCGCTTCCCCGCCTGCGTCTGCTCGCGGAGCGTGGCGATGCCCCGGGAGATGCCGGTCGACTGCTGCGGCGAACGCTCGGTGCGGAACTCGCCCTGACGATCGGCGCCATCGCCGTCGCCTCGGCGCTGGTCGGCTACGCGCCGGCCAAGGCCGCCGCGGGAGGCCCGTTCGTCGGTGAAGGCAGGCTCGGACCGGCGCAACTCCAGCTGATCGTCGATCCCGCGCGCAGCGGTCCGAACCAGCTGCACATGTATCTGTCCGATCCGGCCAGCGGCGCGCAGTTCACGAGCTACAAGGAGCTCCGGGTGTCGATCGAGCGCGCGAAGCCTCAGCTCGGCCCGATCGAACTGCAGCCGTCGCGAGCGGGACCTGGCCACTTCGTCGTTCCCGATGTGAGATTCCCCGGAGCCGGCGACTGGCGGGTGACGGTCACGATGCGCACCAGCGAGTTCGACGAGTACCAGAAGAGCTTCGCCGTGAAGATCCGCGGCGCCCCGCGCGTCTAGGGTTGCCGCATGGAGGATTTGACCCCGAAGAAGATCGTGATCTTCCTTGCCTGCTGCGTGCTCGTCTTCGCGCTGTTGATCATCGTCCCGGTGCTCCTGGAGATGTGGGGCGGCTGACCTGGTCGCATCGGTCGGGCGGTAGGCTGCGCCGCAGCGTGTCCGACCAGCTCACCATCTACGAGAAGCCGACCTGCACGACCTGCCGCAAGACGGTCAGCCTCCTGAAAGAAAATGGCGTCGAGTTCGAGGACGTCAACTACTTCATCGATCCGCTCTCGGCCGCGAAGATCGCTGAGTTGCTGGACAAGATGGGGATCGCTCCACGGGAGTTGCTGCGCAAGAAGGAGCAGATCTACAAGGACCTCGGTTTGAAGGACTCCGAGCACTCCGATCTCGAGATCATCGAGCTGCTCGCCGCGCACCCGGAGCTGATCGAGCGTCCGATCGCAGAGAAGGGCGGCAAGGCTGTCCTCTGCCGGCCCTTCGAGCGCGTGCTCGAAGTCCTCTGAAGGCGGTAACCTCCGAGGGGAAACTCGCTTGACGCTCGTCAAGCGAAATTACCTCTAACGTGGAAGCATCAGATGAAGCCGCCGCCCGAGACGCTCACACAGCAGGATCCAGCCGCCATGCCCGGGGAGCCGGAGCGCAACGCGCAGGGCGAGTTGCTGACCACGATCTCGGGCGAGCCGGTGAAGCCGCTCTACGGCCCGGCTGACGCCGACGTCGAATACGACCGCGACCTCGGCGACCCGGGCGAGTATCCGTTCACGCGCGGCGTGTACGAGTCGATGTACCGCGGCCGGATGTTCACGATGCGCCAGTTCGCCGGTTTCGGAACCGCCGAAGAGACCAACGAGCGCTTCCGCTATCTGCTGGGTCACGGCCAGACCGGTCTCTCGACCGCCTACGACATGCCCTCACTGATGGGTCACGACTCCGACGACCCGCGCTCGCTCGGCGAGGTCGGCCGCGAGGGTGTCGCCGTCGACACGCTCGACGACATGCAGACGCTCTTCCAGGGCATCCCGCTCGACAAGGTCAGCACATCGATGACGATCAATGCCCCGGCCGCGATCATGCTCGCCTTCTACGTCGCAAACGCCGAGCGCCAGGGAATCCCGCCGACGCAGCTCTCCGGCACGTTCCAGACCGACATTCTCAAGGAGTACATCGCGCAGAAGGAGTGGTGCTTCCCGATCGACCACGCGATGCGGCTCGTCACCGACCTGATCGAGTACTGCACGCGCGAGATGCCGAAGATGCATCCGGTCAGCATCAGCGGATACCACATCCGCGAGGCCGGAAGCACGGCCCAGCAGGAGCTTGCCTTCACGCTCGCCGACGGATTCGCGTACGTGAAGGCCGGCATCGAGCGCGGACTCGACGTCGACGACTTCGCCCCGCGGCTGTCGTTCTTCTTCAACGCGCAGATCGAATTCTTCGAAGAGATCGCCAAGTACCGCGCCGCCCGTCGCATCTGGGCGCGCGAGCTGCGCGAGACCTACGGCGCCAAGAACGAGCGCTCCCTGCTGATGCGCTTCCACACCCAGACCGCCGGCGTCTCGCTGACGGCCCAGCAGCCGGAGGTCAACCACATCCGCACCGCGATCGAGGCGCTCGCCGGGGTGCTCGGCGGCACCCAGTCGCTGCACACGAATTCGTTCGACGAAGCGCTCGCGCTCCCGACCGAGGACGCAGTGCGCATCGCGCTGCGCACCCAGCAGGTGATCGCGCACGAGACGGGGGTCACGCGCACTGCGGATCCTTTGGGCGGCAGCTACTACATCGAAGCGCTGACCAACGAGATGGAGGCAGCCGCATACGACTACTTCCGCCGGATCGAGGAACTCGGCGGCATCGTCGAGTCGATCAAGCAGGGCTTCCCGCAGCGAGAGATCGCCGACGCCGCCTTCCGCTACCAGCAGGAGGTCGACGCGGGCGAACGCATCGTCGTCGGCGTGAACAAGTTCAAGCTCGACGAGGACGACTCGCCGGAGATCCTGCGTATTTCGCCGGAGCTCGAGCGCAAGCAGGTCGGACGCGTGCAGGCAGTGCGCGCCGGGCGCGACGCAGCGACCGTCGAGATTTCACTGAAGGCGCTGCGCGAGGCCGCGACGACCGATCAGAACCTGCTCTACCCGATCCTCGACTGCGCCCGCGCGATGGCCACCGAGGGCGAGATGATCCACGCGCTGCAAGAAGTCTTCGGCACCTACCGGGAAGTCCCGGTCTTCTAGCGAGTATTTTCGGCATCTCACGTGCCGACGCTCCTCGCTTCCACCAGCGCCGCAACATCTTCCTCGGGTCCGTCCGCGCCGACTTGGCTGTGGATCGCGTTCGGGGTCAGCGTCGTGTTCTTCCTCGCGCTCGATCTGTTCGTCTTCCATCGCGAGGCGCACAAGGTCAGCCTCAAGGAGGCGCTCTGGTCGAACGTCTTCTGGATCGCGATCGGTCTGGCGTTCGGATTGATCGTGCTCTGGCAGCTCGGCGGCGAATCGGCCGGCGAGTACTACGCCGGGTATCTGCTCGAGCGCGCGCTCTCGATCGACAACGTCTTCGTGTTCGCGGTCGTCTTCGCGTTCTTCGCGGTGCCCCAGCGTCTCCAGAACGGAGTGCTCTTCTGGGGGATCGTGATGGCGCTGTTCATGCGCGCCTTCTTCATCCTCGTCGGCGCCGAGCTGATCGAGCGTTTCGATTGGATCATCTTCTTCTTCGGCGCGCTGCTGATCTGGACCGGCTGGAAGATGGCCACCCACGACGTCGACGAGATCGACCCCTCGAAGAACTTCGCGCTCAAAGCGCTGCGCAGGGTCATGCCGGTCAGCCACAAGTACCACGGCGACAGATACTTCGTCCGGCCCGACGAGGTCGACCCCGACGAGGAGTTCGATGCCGGGCGCAAGCCGGGTCAGAGGGGCTTGCTCGGCAGCTTGGTGGCGACCCCGCTGGCCGCCGCGATTCTCGTCGTAGCCGGCACGGATCTCGTATTTGCGATCGACTCGATCCCCGCGATCTTCGCGATCACGACCGACAAATTCATCATCTACACCTCGAACGCCTTCGCCCTGCTCGGCATGCGCGCGCTCTACTTCCTGCTCGCCGACGCGATGGACCGCTTCGTCTATCTGCAGATCGGTCTGGCTGTCGTGCTCGTGTTCGTCGGCCTCAAGTTCATCGCCAGCGAGTGGTTCCACGTGCCGATCGGTATCTCACTGGCGTTCATCGCCGTCGCGGCCGGCACCTCGATCGTCTGGTCGCTGCTCGCGACGCGGGGTCACGAGCCGCTGATGCCGGGCGAACCGGCCAGCAACCTCGAGCGCACGCCGAAGTCGCCGAAGCTGCCAGAACCCCCGAATGACTGACCGCAGTCTCAGCAAGTCTGAGGTGCTTCACAGCCTGCTCTCAGGTCTGTGACCGACACTTCAGCCATGAACATCGACAGCAAGCAGAAGACTCAGCTGGCAGTCGCGCTCGGCGCGGTTGTCGCACTCGTTCTGGGCTTCTCCGTATTCGGCAAGTCCGATTCGAGCAGCAGCATGAACGCGTCAAACGGCCGACAGAACTTCCAGGGTCAGGCGCCGCAGGGTTCGGGCGGGCCCAGCGGCGCGACCGGCGGCATGGGCCAGAACGGCCCCGGCGGCCAGAATGGCCAGGGCGGACCGCCTGGCATGGGCCAGGGCGGCCCCGGAGGCCAGGGCGGACCCGGCGGTGGCCAGATGCCGCAGCAGGTAACCGGCACGGCGGCCACCAAGGCCAAAGCCGCAGCCGAGAAGAAGACAGGTGGAACGGCACAAAGTGTGATGAAGGCGCGAACCGGATCGGGTTACACGGTCTTCGTCCGGACAGACGACGGGCCTGTGCTCGTCAGTGTCAGCAAGACCTTCGAGGTCACTGGCACCCAGGACATGTCCCAGATGGCTCCCCCCGGCCAGAGCGGGCAGAACGGGCAGAGCGGCGGCAACGTCCAGTAGTCCGAGGCCAGAGCAACGACGGCGCGGCTACTCTCTTGCCCGCTTATGAGCGAGTCAGCCACAGGCAAGAAGATCCGCGTCGTCGTCGCCAAGCCCGGCCTCGACGGACACGATCGCGGCGCCAAGATCATCGCCCGCGCCCTGCGTGACGCCGGCATGGAGGTCATCTACACCGGCCTCCACCAGACGCCCGAGCAGATCGTCGAGACCGCTCTGCAGGAAGATGCTGACGCGATCGGCCTCTCGATCCTCTCCGGCGCGCACATGACGCTCGTGCCGAAGGTCATGACTCTGCTCAAGGAGCAGGACGCAGCCGACATCATCGTCACGGTCGGCGGCACCATTCCCTCGGATGACATCGAGCCCTTGAAGGAGATCGGCGTCTCGGCCGTCTTCACCCCAGGCTCACCGACGAGCGACATCGTCGACTTCATCACGGGAGCTGTCCCGGCCTGATTTTTTGACTGCCGTCTTGGGCTGCTCGTGACGGGCTCGGGGTGGTGGAGGTTGGGCCGCTGCGCGGCCTGGCGACGATGGGTAGGTGGAGGGAGTCCACCGCTTGGGGTTTTTTCACGAAGCCGTGGAGTCCGGGGCGCATAGATATGCGCTTCTCACTCCACAGAGTTGCCCCTGGGGGAGACTCTGTGGAGTTCACCGCTGTACAATTCAGATCGGATAAGTGACTCAATAGTCACTTACTTGCGACAGATACCGAATATCGGATCGGCCCCGGCCGTATGAACGTTCGTAAACCCGCTACCTTTCACCCGCGCGTATCCGGTTTCCAGCCTGAACGCGACACCAAGCTTTCTTTCCCGTACGAGAGCTCTCTTTGCCCTGAGTCCCAAAGCAGGGCCACGTAAGCAGTCATGACCATCAACACGTCCGTGCCCAGTTACGGCCGAACCCCTACCAGGAGGACATCTTGAAGATCGCCGTCCTTGTCAAGGAGGTTCCGGACGCCGCGGTACAGAAGCGCCTCGATCCCAGCACGAAGCGCCTCGACCGCAGCGGCGAGAAGAACCTCAACCCATTCGACACGCACGCCCTTGAGGCCGCGGTGCAGCTCAAAGAGGGCGGCGCTCCGGTCGACGAGATCGTCGCTGTCACGATGGGTCCCGACTCCGCTGACCGCATCCTCCAGAAGGCTGTGTCGCAGGGAGCCACCCGCTCGATCCAGCTGACCGACGACGCACTCGCCGGTTCCGACGTCAACGCCACCGGTTACGCCCTGGCGAAGATCCTCGAGACCGAGAGCCCTGACCTCGTCCTGCTCGGACAGCAGTCCGACGACGGCGAGAACTACACGATCGGCGCCGTTGTCGCCGACCACCTCAAGGTTCCCGCGCTGACGCAGGTCGTCGACCTCAAGCTCGAGGGCAACACCCTCACGCTCAAGCGTCAGGCCGAGTACGGCTACGACACGGTGCAGGTCGACCTTCCGGCCGTCCTCTCCGTCGGTGACGCGCTCAACGAGCCGCGCTACCCGTCGCTCAAGGACATCATGGGCGCCAAGAAGAAGCCGCTCGACAAGAAGTCCGCTGCTGACGTCGGCATCGACGTCGCGCAGGTCGGCGAGGCCGGTTCCAAGACCGAAGTTCTCGCGATCAACCCGCCGCCGGCCAAGGAGTCGGGCGAGCTGATCGAGGACGCTGACTCGGACGTCGACGCCACCGTCGCGCGCATCGTGTCCTTCCTCGAGGAAAGGAAGCTGATCTAAATGGCAGGCATCATCGTCTACGTCCTCGAGAAGGACGGCGAATTCAACAAGAACTCGCTCGGCGCGATCTCCAAGGCCGCCGAGCTCGGCGAGGCCTCTGCGGTCGTCGTCGGTGAGAACCTCGACGACGCCAAGCTCGCCGAACTCGGCAAGTACGGCGCCGCGAAGGTCTACAAGGTCAACGGCCAGGCCGGCGTCGCCGGTCCGGTGGTCGACGCGATCGCCAAGATCGCCGGCGAGAACGGCATCAAGTACGCGCTCTTCGGAGGCGGTCTGCTTGGTTTCGAGATCGGCGCAGGACTCACCGCCCGCCTCAACTGGGGCATCACCGCTGAAGCCACCGGCATCCGTGCCGAGGGTGACAACCTGATCGTCGAGCGCCCGGTCCTCCAGGACTCCGCGATCGTCGACGTCGCCTACAAGGGTGACGGCGGCGTGATCGTCTCGCGCCTCAACGCCTTCGAGCCCAATGACTCCGTTGGCGCCGCTGGTGAAGTCGTCGCGACCGACGTCGAGTTCAACGACTACTCGCTGCGCGCCAAGCTCGTCGAGCGTGGCGCCCAGGAGGGCTCTGACGTCAACATCGAGGACGCCGACATCCTCGTCGCCGGAGGCCGCGGCCTCGGCGAGGCGGCGAACTTCTCGATCGCCGACGACCTCGCAGGTGCGCTCGGTGGCGCTGTCGCCGCCACCCGTGCCGTCGTCGACGCCGGTTGGTTCCCGTACGCAGGTCAGATCGGCCAGACCGGTAAGACGGTCGCGCCGAAGCTCTACCTCGCGCTCGGCATCTCCGGCGCCATCCAGCACAAGGTCGGTATGCAGAACTCCGACACGATCGTCGCGATCAACAAGGACCCGAACGCGCCGATCTTCGAGTTCAGCGACCTCGGCGTCGTGGGTGACCTCCACGCCATCGCGCCGAAGCTGACCGAAGCGATCAAGGCCAAGAAGGGCTAACGGACCATGTCCGGTCACGGCGTCAAACCGTCCGACTTTCCGCCACCTGTTGATCAGGTGGCGGAATACGTCGGTGCCCCCACGGATCCCGAGGACGAGCGCATCGAAGTTGGCATTGCGATCGTCGGTGGTGGCCCTGCCGGCCTTGCGGCAGCCATCAAGATCATGCAGATCCTCGAGAAAGACCCGGAGCTGCTCGAATCGCTCGGCGAGGTTCCCGTCGCCGTGATCGAAAAGGGCAAGGTCTGCGGAGCCCACACGCTCTCCGGCGCGAACATGCGCCCGAGCGCGATGAAGGAGCTCTTCCCCGACCTCGACCCGTCCGAATGGCCCGTCTACGGCGAGGTCCACAAGGACTCCACATACCTGCTGACCAAGAAGCGCAAGGTCAAGCTCGTTCCGCCGCCGCCGAACTTCAAGAACCACGGGAACTACGTCACCTCGGTGGCCGAGCTCTCCCGCTGGCTCGCGGAGAAGGCCGAGGCGATGGGCGTCTACCTGCTCACCGAGACCTCAGCGATGAAGCTGCTGGTCGAGGAGGGCAAGGTCGTCGGTGTCCGCACCGGTGACCGCGGTCGCGACCGCGAAGGTAACCCGATGGGGAACTTCGAACCCGGTGTCGATGTTGTCGCGAAGGCGACGATCATCGCGGAAGGCACGATCGGCCACCTCACGATGGCCGCCTCTGAGTTCTTCGACATCAAGCCCGAACAGCCCCAGCGCTACGAGCTCGGTGTCAAGGAGGTCTGGGAGGTCAAGGAGCCGCTCGACCAGGTCATCCACACTATGGGCTGGCCGCTGCGCAAGGGCGCCCGCTACAACGAGTTCGGTGGTTCGTTCATCTACCCGATGGGCGAGGACAAGGTCTGCATCGGAATGGTGATCGGCCTCGACTACACCGACGCCACACTCTCCTGCCACGACCTGCTCCAGCAGTTCAAGACGCACCCGCTGCCGAAGAAGATCCTCGAGGGCGGCAAGCGCGTCGCCTGGGGCGCCAAGACGATTCCGTCGGGCGGATGGTTCTCGATGCCGAAGTCGCTTTCGGTCCCGGGCGCCGTGATCACCGGTGACGCTGCCGGCATGGTCAACGTCCCGTACCTCAAGGGCATCCACTACGCGATGCACTCGGGCATCTATGCGGCGGAGGTCATCACCGACCAGCTCAAGGCCGGTTCGGACGACTTCTCCGAGTACGACAAGAAGGTCCAGGGCGGCATCATCGGCGACGAGCTCTACCGCGAGCGCAACATGCGTCAGGTGTTCTCCAAGGGCTTCTTCATCGGCGGCGCGCTCGCGTCGCTGGGCACGATCAGCCTTGGTCGCCTGCCGTTCGGCAAGTGGATCTCCGTGCCGGACGCCGAAGAACCGATGTTCATCGGCGACCGCTACGACAAGTACCCGCAGCCCGACAACGAGCTGACCTTCAGCAAGCTCGACTCGGTATTCGGATCCGGAAACGCCACGCGCGACTCGGCCCCGAACCACATCAAGATCCAGGAGAACGTGCCGCGTGAAGTGGCGCAGACCTGGGTCTCGCTGTGTCCTGCGCAGGTCTACGAGATCCCCGAGGGTCAGCCCGACCACGGCAACGTCGACGTGCACGTCACGCCGTCGAACTGCGTGCAGTGCGGCGCGATCACGGCCAAGGGCGGCCGCTTCACTCCGCCCGAGGGCGGCGACGGTCCGCTGTACCAGATCGTCTGATCCGCGCGGCAAGCGCAAATCGCATCACCTTGAAACGCCCCGCCTCCGTGCGGGGCGTTTCTGTTCTTGCAGTTTTCCAGGCGATGCGACTCGCGGGTAATATTGCTCGCACCGGCGCAACATTGGAAGTGCCCGCCGGGTTATCTCTTTTAGATGTCAATGCTTCGACGCCCGCTCTCCGCCCTGCTCATCGCGGCTCTGTTCGCGCTCGCCGCCACCTCCGTGGCCGGCGCCGCTGCGACCGGCAGGATCGCACTCGACCCGAGCGCCCCAGCGACGGTCAAGGTGCGCGCCTGCAAGAGCGCCGCCTACTACGCAGGGCGTAACCTCACCTTCCGCACGAAGATCCAGTGGCAGGATCTCGCCGTCGCCCAGAAGATCCGTGTGCGCCTCGACCTCTACCGCAAGCTCAACGAGGCGAGCAAGTACCACAAGCTGAAGCTCCCGAAGATCAGCGGTTGGCGCACACCCGACAACAAGGCGGCCTCGCTCTACCAGTACGACTGGATCATCGACGACGTCGAGACCGCCGCCTCCTACCGCGTCAAGGCCGTCTTCGAGTGGCGCGACCCTGTCACTGACCAGCTCCAGCAGCGCCGCACGACGTGGTCGAAGGTCTGCAAGCAGCGCACGGCACTTCCGAAGCTGAGGATCACAAAGATTGTGTCTACCCCGGTCGCCGGATCGAGCTTCTTCACGCATGTGATCACGGTCGCCAACATCGGTGCGTCAGAAGCGGTCGATGTGCCGGTTCGTGTGTTCGTGGACGGCTATCCAAAGACCACCGGCGAGATCGACTCAATCGGGCCGAAACAGACCGTCGACCTGCCGATCACGGCGCCCGTTTGCGCCAACTACGCGTCCGCCGCAGTCCAGCGGACGCCTGCCCTCGATCGTGGGCGCATCGTCAACAGCACTCAGACTCCGATCCTGACCTGCCGCTAGCGGCCGGGCGCGGCGCGAGACCGTCTAGACTCCCTCGAACCATGAAGACCGAGATCCACCCTGAATACGTCGAAGCGCGAGTCACCTGCAGCTGCGGAAACTCCTTCGTGACGCGTTCGACCAAGTCCGAGCTGCACGTCGAACTCTGCTCGGAGTGCCACCCGTTCTACACCGGCAAGCAGAAGCTCGTCGACACCGGTGGACGCGTCGAGCGCTTCCAGCGCCGCGCCGCCAAGAAGAGCCGCTAGCCCGCTCGGGGCAGCCAGACGCGGATGGCGTCGGACAACGTCACCGCTATTGACGCACAGCCCAGCGGCGTAGCCGTTGAGTCTGCGCACGTCCATCACGGCTCGGGCGATCTGAGCGCGACCAAGGACGCGCCCGTCGGCGGCCAAGCCGTGATCGAGGGCGTGATGATGCGTGGCATCAAGCACTGGGCCGTAGCTGTCCGCAAAGAGGACGGCACGATCGAGTCCGAGGTGCACGAGTTCGAGAGCGTCGCCAAGCGTGTGCGCTTCTACCGACTGCCGGTCGTGCGCGGCGTCGTCGCGCTGGTCGAGTCGATGGGAATCGGCATCAAGGCACTCGGCATCGCCGCCAACAAGCAGATCGGCGAGGAAGAAGAAGAGCTCGGCGGCGCCACTTGGGCACTGACGGTCGCCTTCTCGTTGATCTTCGCGATCGGGTTCTTCTTTCTGCTGCCGCTCGGCATCATCTCGCTGGTGCAGGGCGACCGTGGAAGCTCGGTCGAGTTCGTGCTGCTCGAGAAACTCCTGCGCATCGTGATCTTCATCGGCTACCTCTGGGTGATCTCGCTGCTGCCCGACCTGCGCCGCGTCTTCGAATACCACGGCGCCGAACACAAGACGATCTTCAACTACGAAGCCGGTCTGCCGCTGACCCCAGAGAATGCCGCCCGCTTCACGCGCTTCCACCCACGCTGCGGAACTTCGTTCCTGCTGCTCGTCTTCATCGTCTCGATCTTCGTGCTGCTTCCGCTCGGCCGGCCCGCGTGGTACATCCTCTTCCCGTCGCGCGTGCTCGCCGTGCCGATCGTCGCGGGCCTCGCATTCGAACTGATCAAGATGATCGGCAAGCACCGCACCAAGCTCTGGGCCAGGGCGATCATGTGGCCGGGTCTGCAGCTCCAGCGCCTGACCACGCGCGAGCCCGACCATGAGCAGCTCGCCGTCGCGATCGCCTCGCTCGAAGCAGTGCTCGAGAAGGAGAACCCCCGCGAGGCGCTTGAGGAGGACGAGATCGGCATGGAAATCGTCGCCTGAGAAGGCTGCCCGGCCGCGCCGGGCGGCAGTTTGTGCCAAAACACGCTCGCGGGTGTGACGGGACGCGCACGGTTTTGGACAGACCTGGCCCACGGGGAGAGGTTTGGCCGGAAAGTCGCAGCTTTGTCCCAGAATCGTCACTGCGTCGTCGTATTCGTCGCCGAGGCTCCACACTTCAGGCGCTGACGCGGCACCGCGCCGCACCTAGACTCACTCGTCGCATGATCTCCCAACTCCTAGACCAGATCGAGCAGCGCTTCGCCGACGTGCAGGCGCAGATGTCTGATCCCGAAGTGATCGGCGATCGCCAGAAGTACGCCGAGGTCGGGCGTGAGTTCCGTCAGCTCGAGCCGGCGCACGACCTCGTGGTCGAGTATCGCCGCGCGCAGTCCGACATGGAGGGCGCCGAGGAGCTTGCGGGGGAGGATCCCGAGTTCGCCGAGCTCTACGAGACTTCGAAGGCGCGCATCGAAGAGCTCGACGAGGAAATCCGCCTCGCGATGGTCGACCGTGACCCCAACGACGACAAGGACGTGATCATCGAGTTGCGTCCCGGCGCCGGGGGCGACGAGGCCGGCCTTTTCGCCGGCGACCTCTATCGGATGATCACGCGCTACGCCGAGCGACGCGGCTTCAAGCCCGAGTTGATGGAGGCCGACGACAACGGTCACTACACCCTGGCCGTGAAGGGCGACGGCGCCTTCAGCGTGTTCAAGTTCGAGGGCGGCACCCACCGCGTCCAGCGTGTGCCCGAAACCGAGTCACAGGGGCGCATCCACACTTCCACGGCGACCGTCGCCGTGATGCCCGAGGCCGACGAGGTCGACGTGCAGATCGACCAGAACGACCTCCAGATAGACGTCTACCGCTCCTCCGGCCCGGGCGGCCAGTCGGTCAACACGACCGACTCCGCAGTGCGCATCACGCACAGGCCGACCGGTGTGGTCGTCTCGATGCAGGACGAGAAATCGCAGCTCCAGAATCGCGAGAAGGCGATGCGCGTGCTGCGCGCACGTCTCTACGAGCGCGCGCTCGAGGAGCAGCAGGCCGCCGAGGCCGCCGAGCGCAAGGCCCAGGTCGGCACCGGCGATCGCTCAAGCAAGATCCGCACATACAACTTCCCGCAGGGGCGTGTCACCGACCATCGCATCAAGCTGACCGCGCACAACCTCGACGCCGTGCTGGCCGGCGAACTCGACGAGTTCACCTCGGCGCTCCAAGCCGACGAGAAGCGCCAGATGCTCGAGGCGCAGACGGCCGGCGGCTGAGCCGTGCCGATGGTCGCCCCGTCCGGCGCTCGCGCGCTGATCGAGATGGGCGAGCGGCGCCTCGCCCGGGCCGGCGTCGAAACTCCGCGAGTCGACGCAGAGCTGCTGCTCGCCGCCGCGAGTGGATCGAGTCGTTCTGAGCTTGTCGCAGGTCTGGCTGATCCGTCCGGATGCGAAGACGCCTACGAGCAACTGCTCGCCCGCCGGGAGCAGCGCGAACCGCTCGCCTACGTCACCGGCCTCCAAGGCTTTCGCCGGGTCGAGCTGGCGGTCGATCCGCGCGTGCTGATCCCGCGGCCCGAGACCGAACTGCTCGTCGCGGTGGTCAAGGTCGATCGACCGTGCGGCATCCTCGACGTGGCGACCGGAAGCGGGGCCGTGGCCCTCGCGCTGGCCGATGAGCTGCCCGACGCGACGATCACGGCCAGCGACATCTCGCCGGACGCGCTGGAAGTTGCCGGCGCGAACGCGCGTGCTCTCGGCATGGGCGAGCGGGTCAGCTTGATCGAGGCCGATCTGCTGGCCGGGGTGGAGGGCGAGTTCGACGCGATCGCCGCGAACCTCCCGTATGTCGAGACCGGCGACATCGACGGGCTGCAGCCCGAGGTCGCTCGGTTCGAGCCGCGGCTCGCGCTCGACGGCGGCGCCGACGGTCTCGACCTGGTGCGTCGCCTCGCGGAGCAGGCGCCGCCGCGATTGAAGCCCGGCGGAATGCTGGCGCTCGAGATCGGTATGGGTCAGGCCCGAGAGACTGCGGCGATTCTCGCGCGGAACGGCTTCAATCAGATCGAGATCCACGAGGACCTCTCGGGGATCGAACGAGTGGTGAGCGGAAGGAGCGCGGCATGACCGCTGTCACGCCGGATTCGGCCAAGCAGTTCGAGAAGGTCATCCGCTCGGGCGGGATCGGAATCTTCCCCACCGACACGCTCTACGGGATCGCCTGCGACCCGGACAGCGAGAGCGCGGCCGAGCGCATTCACGAACTGAAGGGACGTCCACCGAAAAAGCCTTCCGCGGTGATGTACTTCACGCTCGAGCGGCTGCTCGGCGATCTCGGCGAGATGCTCGACGCGCCGACACTGAACCTCGTCCAGCAGCTCTTTCCCGGACCGTTCACGCTCGTTGTCGCCAACCCCGAAGGGCGCTTCGCCCCGGCATGCGCCGGGACGCCGAACAAGCTGGGCCTTCGCGTGCCCAAGCTCAGCCCGTGGCTCGAGTCGCTCGCTTCGATCGAGGTGCCCGTGATGCAGACCAGCGCAAACCTCAGTGGTGGACCCGACGCGACCGCGCTCGAGGACATCGACCCGTCTGTGCTCGAAGGCGTCGACCTCGCGCTCGACGGCGGCGTGCTGCTCGGCTATGGCTCCACCGTCGCCGATGTCTCCGAGCTGGATCAGGGTCGTTGGAGGCTGCTGCGCGCTCAGATGCCCCGCACCAGCGGCCGTGTCGCCGAGTTGATCGGCTTCCCGCCCGACGGTGACTGAGCTGCGCGCGCTACAGATTCACGGCGAGCAGCCGATGAATACGGAAGTACGCAAAAGCGATTGGTTTCGCGAACCCACTCGCACGCTCTGATGGAATCGTCGATCGTCACATATGCAGCGCTCGCCTGCGCCGTTCTCGCAGCCGTCGCCGGCTTCGCCGCGCAGCGCAATGCACGCGGTCGTTCGGCCGGCGTGTTCACAGCCGCGGCGGTGCTCGCGGCGGCCGGGTTCGCCGGCGGACTGATCACTGACAGCCCCGATCTTTTCGCTGCGGGTGCCTGCATCGGGATGTTGATGCTGGCGGTCGGGCTGGCGCTACAGGCCAAAGAGCACGAAGTCGTGCGCCAGCTGGCGGCCGCACAGCGCGTCGACCACATCAGCGGGCTGCCGAATGAAGTGCTCTTCTACGAGCGCCTGACTGCCGAGCACTCCCGTACCAAGCGCACTCACCAGCGCTACTCGATCGCTGTCTTCGAGATCGACGACTACGCCCTGCTCGCACCAGAGGACAAGACCAACGGTCTGCGTCTGCTCGCCGATTCGCTCGGCGAGTCGATCCGCAACACCGACACACTTGGCCGGATCGGTGACCATCGCGTCGCGGTGCTGCTCGTCGACACGCTCGCCGACGGCGCCGTCGTTGGGTGTGACCGGGCCTGCGAACGCTTCTTCTTCCAGAGCTGCGGACACGACGAGGCGGCGCACGTCAGCCGCCCGCTCACCGTCTCGGCCGGGATCGCTGCGTTCGACGACGACATCGTCGACCCCGGGCAGGTCGTTGACAACGCCGCACTCGCGCTCAAGCAGCTGCGCGACCGCCTCGAGACCGGCATTCGCATCTACGACCGTCACCAGTTCGGCGTTCAGCGCGAGAGTGCTCTGATGGCGCCGTTTGACGACTGATCGGGCCTCCGATTCGCCCACGTTCGCCGTTGCTACGGTGAAGGTGTGAAGATCGCAGTCGCCTCAGACCACGCCGGATTCCAGCTCAAGGAGCGCGTCGCTGCGGCCCTGCGCAGCGCCGGCCATGAGGTGCAGGACTTCGGCACCGGATCCGAGGATTCCGTCGACTACCCAGACTTCGCCGAACCGGCCGCGCGTGCCGTCGCCGAGGGCGACGCCGACCGTGGCGTGATCGTCTGCGGCAGCGGGGTCGGAGTCTCGATCGTGGCCAACAAGGTCGACGGGGTTCGCGCGGTCCACGCGCACGATCCCGAAGAAGCCGCGATGAGCCGTCAGCACAACGACACCAACGTGCTCACGCTCGGCGAGCGCACTACGCCGTCCGAGCGCGCGGTCGAGATCGTCAACAGTTTTCTTGCGACCGACTTCGAAGGTGGTCGCCACCAACGCCGGGTGGACAAGATCGGCGAAGTCGAAGAACACACCATCACCCTGGCCGAAGCCAAGGAGCGAACATGAGCGAGCTGCCCGAGGATTTCTTCAACCGCCCTCTCGACGAGGTCGACCCCGAGATCGCGCAGGTGCTGCGCGATGAGCTCGGGCGCCAGCAGGACACGCTCGAGATGATCGCCAGCGAGAACTTCGTCCCGCGTGCGGTGCTCGAGGCGCAGGGATCAGTGCTCACCAACAAGTACGCCGAGGGCTATCCCGGCAAGCGCTACTACGGCGGCTGCGAGTTCGTGGACGAGGTCGAGACCATCGCCCTCGACCGGGTGAAGGCGCTCTTCGGCGCCGGCTTCGCCAACGTCCAGCCGCATTCCGGCGCCCAGGCGAACCAGGCCGTGTTTCTCGCGCTGCTTCAGCCCGGCGACCGGATCATGGGCATGTCGCTCGCCCACGGCGGCCACCTCACCCACGGCTCGCCCGTCACCATGTCGGGCAAGTGGTTCGACGTGGTGGACTACCAGGTCCGCGAGAGCGACCAGCTCATCGACATGGACATCGTCCGCGCCCGGGCGCTGGAGACGAAGCCGAAGCTCATCATCGCCGGCGCCTCGGCCTATCCGCGCCAGATCGACTTCGCGGCCTTCCGGGCCATCGCCGACGAGGTGGGCGCATATCTCATGGTCGACATGGCGCATTATGCCGGCCTGATCGCCGCCGGGCTCTATCCGAACCCGGTGCCGCACGCCCACGTCACCACCTCGACCACCCACAAGACGCTGCGCGGCCCGCGCGGCGGCCTCATCCTGACGAACGACGAGGCGCTGGCGAAGAATTTCAACTCGGCGGTCTTCCCCGGCAAC
>JASGFX010000007.1:0-84159 GCA_047605325.1 Solirubrobacterales bacterium
TCGCCGAGCTGCAGGAAGCCGCCGACGGCGATCGCGACAGAGGCGATCACCGCGAGCCATCCCCCGATCTTCAGGCTTCCGGGCGAACTCACGATCACGAGCATCCCGCCAACGGTGAGCAGGCCGACCACAACGGTGACGAGCTTCGAGTCGAATGGCAGCTCGATCTCGAGGTCGAAGATGTCGAGCACTGCGGGAATGATCGCGACGATTCCGAACAGCAGGTAGAGCCAGCCGACCCAGTCGAGCACGTCAAAACCGTTCTGGCTCGACGCCTTGTCGACCGCGGCCTGCGCCGCCTGCTGCGCCTGATCGAAGGCCTGCTGGCCGGCGCCGCCAAGGTTTCCGGCGGCATTGCCGATGTCCGGCAGATCCACGCCGACCCACTTGAGGAACAGGGCGATGATCAGGATCAGACCGCCGACGGCGGCGACGATCTTGCCTGTGGACGTTTTTTCGGTCAATTGACGGCTCTCCGCTCAGCTTGGATGGTGGTCTTCAGCCATTCTGCACGATCTCGAGGACAACGCGCGTACAACCTGTTCGACGCGTCACGCCATCTACCCTCAGCACCCGCATGGAACGCAAGCGTTCACCCCTCACTTACCTCGCGTTGATGGGCCTCGCGGCGCTGATCGGACTGCTCGTATACGGAGTCGCGATCAAGTCCGGAGGCAACAAGTACGACAATGCCGTCGCGCAGGGTCAGCGCCTGCCCGCGACCGTGCGCGATGTGCGCGTGCTCAACGACACCGGAACCAAGTCGATTTCCGACTACAAGGGCAAGGTCGTGCTGCTGAACTTCTGGGCGAGCTGGTGCGAGCCGTGCAAAGACGAGTCGCCCGCGATCGAGCGCGCATACAAGAAGTACGGCCCCGATGGACTCGTCGTGCTGGGCGCCGACGTGGACGACCTCTCCAAGGACGCGAACAAGTTCTACGTCGAGAATCACCTGACCTACCCGATCCTGCGCTACTCGAGCGTGAACGCCACGAAGGACTTCGGCACGAAACGGATGCCGGAGACGTTCATCATCGACCGCGACGGCAATGTCGCCGCGCTCCGACGCATGCAGGTCGATGACGAGTGGCTGAACACCGTGCTGCCACCGATCCTCGCTGAAAAGCAGGGCCAGTCCTCGTGATCCGCCGCACCGTCGCAATCGCGCTGACCACGCTGCTGGCGGCGATCGCCTTCGCCCCGCTCGCGCAGGCCGCCGACTGCCCCAAGACTTCGCTGCTGGACATCCAGGACGAGGTGATGTGCGTGATCTGCGGCGTGCCGCTGGTCAATGCAGGCGGCCCGCAGTCCGAGGACGAGCGTGACTTCATCCGCGAGCGCGCCGACAAGTGCGAGACCAAGGACCAGATCAAGGACGCGCTGGTGGCGGAGTACGGCACCGCGGTCCTCGCGATGCCGCAGAAGAGCGGATTCGACCTCACCGCGTATCTCGTGCCGGTGATCGTGCTCGCGGCCGCCCTGACCGCGATCGTGATCGGCGCGATCGGCTGGCGCCGCAGCAGGCGCGAAGAGGCGCCACAGACGGCCGGCCCGTCCGAGAGCGACGAGCTCGATGAAGACCTGCGCCGGTACGATCTCTAGCTCTCCAAGCTGATGGACGGCGGCGTCGACACCACAGTCCTGGCCGCGTTCGGCGTCGGCCTGATCTCCTTCTTCACCCCCTGCGTGCTTCCGCTCGTGCCGGGCTATCTCGCGACGATCTCCGGCGTCGCGGGCGTCGAGCGCGTCGAGGACCACGGCGCGCGCCAGATGATCGCCCCGGCGCTCATCTTCGTCGCGTCATTCACCGTGATCTTCATGCTCGTTGGGATGGCCGCGACTGCGATCGGGCAGGCGATGACCGACAACACCGAACTGCTGCGCAAGATCAGTGGTGTGCTGATCATCGCAATGGGGGTCTTCCTCGCGGCGACGATCTTCGTCCCCGCGCTGAATGTCGAGATGCGCTCCCAGCAACTCGCCAAGCGAGCCGGCGTCGGCGGACCGATCATCGCCGGCGCCGCCTTTGCGATTGCCTGGACCCCGTGCCTCGGACCGACGCTCGGGGCAATCCTCGCCGCCGCATCGACTCAGCAACACCTGCTCGAAGGCGCCGTGCTGCTGTTCTTCTACTCGATGGGCCTCGCGGTTCCGTTCGTGCTCTCCGCGATGGGCGTCGGCGCCGTCGCATCGGCATCTGGCTGGATCAAACGCCACTACCCGGTGCTGCTCGGAGTGTCCTCGGCGATTCTGATCGTCGTCGGAGTGCTGATCCTCACGAACGAGTTCTTCCGGCTGAACGCCTGGGCCGCCGACCTGACCGGGTCGCTCGACCTGAACTTCTGACGCGCGGCCGACCCGATCCGCCGATCCCCATGTCCAAGGCGTTTTCTGCGTAGAAGTACGTCCTGCGAAGGGTCGGCAGGACGTACTTCTACGCAAGATTTCGCTTGAAATCGTTTTTTTCGATGTGCGGGTCCTGGGGGCGGAACTACATCCGCTCCGGCGCCGAGACGCCGAGCAGATCCAGAGTGCGCGCGAGGACGCGCTTCGATGCGACGCACAGCGCGACGCGGAACTGCGTCACATCCGGCGCCTCGCCGACGACCTTGCAGTCGCGGTAGAAGGCCGAGAACTCCGCCGCAAGATCGCGGCCGTAGATCGTCAGGCGGTGCGGCGCGCGGCGGGCGGCCGTCTCTGAGATTTCGTCCGGGAACTCGATCAGGCGCCTGATCAGCGCGCGCTCGGACTCGTGCAGCTCGGGCACGACCGAAGGCAAACCGGCGTCCTCGCCGAGGCCGGCCTTCTCGAGGATCGAGTTGATCCTTGCATGCGCGTACTGCACGTAGTAGACGGGGTTCTTGTCGCTCTGCTCGCGCGCGAGGGCGAGGTCGAGGTCCATCGTCGTCTCGTGGGAGCGTTGGATCAGGAAAAAGCGCAGCGCGTCGGCGCCGATGTCGTCGAGCAGGTCGTCGACGGTCACGAACTCACCCGTGCGTTTGGACATCTGAACGCGCTGGCCGCCTTCGGTGAGGTTGACCAACTGCATGATCACCGGCTCGAAGGTGTCGGGGTCGTTGCCCAGCGCCGCATAGGCGGCCTTCATACGCGCGATGTAGCCGTGGTGATCGGCACCCCAGACATCGATCAGGCGGTCGGCCCCGCGGGACTTTTTGTCCTGGTGGTAGGCGATGTCGGTGGCGAAGTACGTGTAGTCGCCGCTGCCGCGCCGCAGCACGCGGTCCTTGTCGTCGCCGAGCTCCGAGGTGCGCAGCCACAACGCCCCATCGTGTTCGTAGACGTGACCGGCAGCGGTCAGCGTCTCGATCGCCTGTTCGAAGCGGCCGTCGTGCAGCGAGCGCTCGGAGAACCAGACGTCGATCGCGACCCCCATCCGCTCGAGCGTCGCGCCGATCATCTCGAGCATCTTCGCAACGCCCAGCTCTTGCAGCTCCTCGGCCGGCAACTCGCCCGCCCCGTCGATCGATGATGCGATCTCGTCGATGTAGGCGCCCTGATAGCCGTCCTCGGGAACCTCCACCCCACGCGCCCGCGCGGCGATCGACGCGCCGAAGCGCTCAACCTGGGTGCCGTAGTCGTTGGAGTAATACTCGCGTGTGACCTGATGACCGGCGAAGCTGAGCACGCGGCCGAGCGCGTCGCCATAGGCGGCGTTGCGACCATGACCGATGTGCAGCGGGCCGGTCGGGTTGGCACTGGGAAACTCGAGGTTGATCCGTTCGGGCACCTCGGCGACCCCGGCGCCGAAATCGCCATCGCCGAGCAGGTGGCCGAGCGCGGCCGAGTACCAGCCGTCGGTCAGTCGAAGATTCAGAAAACCCGGCCCGGCGACCTCGGCCGAGGCGAGCGATTCGCCGAGAGCGGCGGCGAGTTTTTCGGAGATTGAATCGGCGACGTTGCGCGGGTTGTCACGCGCGATCGGCGCGCAGACCATCGCCGCGTTGGTGGCGAAATCACCGTGCGCCTGATTCTTCGGGCGTTCGAGCGCAACACCGCTCGGCACCTTCTCGGCGCCGGCCGCATCGGCTGCCGCGGCGCCCACTGCGGCACGCAGCTCGGCGAGCGGATCAGTGCGCGGAGTGTTCTCGGGAGCGGGGGTCACGGACGCGCGCGATACTACCTCTAACCTGCTGAGCGCAGCAGAACCCAACCACGACCGGAGTACGCACGATGTCCGAAGACAACTCAGAGCAGCGCGGGATCAACATCCACTTCCAGCCGGAGCAGATGGCCGGTGTCTACGCCAACTTCGCGAACATCAGCCACTCCGACTACGAGTTCACGATCACCTTCGCGCGCGTCGACCACGAGGTCGACACCGAGGAGATCCCCGGCGTCGTGGTCACCCGCGTGAACCTCTCCCCGCGCTTCATGCGCGAACTGATCGACGCGATGGAGGACAACTACTCCAAGTGGACGACCAGCGAGGGCATCCGCAACCTCCCTGAGTACGAGGGCGACGAGCCCGGCGGCGAGGAAGCAGGCGACGAAGAGGCCTAGGCCTCAGGGCAGCGGCTCGACTTTGCCTCTGGCGAGCTCGCGCCGCACGGTCACTGCCATTCCGATGCGTTGCATCGGTGTCGGGTGGGTGCCGAAGAAGAACTGCAGTGCGCTCGGTGGCTCCGGTCGCGAAAGGTTCCGCGTCGTCAGGCGTTGCTCGAGAGCGATGGCCGCGTCGGGCTTCTGCGTGACCGCCAGCGCGAAGGCGTCGGCGCGCGCCTCGATCTTGCGTGACCAGGCGTTGGCGGCCGGCTGACTGACTGCGATCGCTATCAACGCGGCTGCGAGCAGCATCGCGATTCCGGCGGGTGAGGCAAAGTCAACCCCGCGGCTGCGGGCCAGCGCCCGTGCCAAAAGGTCGATCGCAAACAGTGAGACGAGCGCCACGAACCCAAACCAGACGAGGCCGGCAACGACATCGCGGTGCTTGGCGTGGCCGAACTCGTGCGCCAGGACCGCGCGGCGCTCGGCGGGCGTGAAGTCCTTGAGCAACGTGTCGTAGATCACCACCCGTTTGGTCGAACCGAGGCCGGTCACATAGGCGTTGGCACCGGTGGTGCGGCTCGCCGCGTCGACTGTGTAAATCTCGCCCGCGTGCACGCCGGAGCGCCGCGCAATCTGTTCGACGTCGCTGCGCACGGGGCCGGCCGGCAGCTTCGTGAAGTTGGCAAACAGTGGCTCGACCAGGATCGGAGAGAACATCTGGAAGACGATCGCGATCGCGATCAGAATCACTCCGAACGCCGTCCACCACATCCGTCCGATCGTGCGGATCAGCCAGCCGGCCAACATCGCAAGCAGTGCGAGCGCAAGCAGCGTGAGCAGCGCCCCGAGGAGCCAGTTCGAAAGCCAGCCATCAAAGTTCTGCAAGACCAGTCCGGCGCGATGTGCGCGGGCGTACATCGCGCACTGCAGGGGCAACGCGGCGACCAAGGCGATCGATCCGATCGCGCAGGCGACGGCGGCATCGGCGACTGCCCCGCCGCGCCCGAGCACTGCGCCGCTGCGGCGATCACTCCACCGCGCGAGCATGCTGCCCTCGCGCACGCCGCGCGGCCAACAGCAGGCGACCACCACCGGAATCGCGACCGTGACGAAACCTGCGATCAGGGACAGCCAGCTCTGGAGGCCCCGAAAGTTTGTCGCGCGAACGATGAATGCCTCGCTGAAGAAGTAGTGCGCGTTCGCGTCGATCGCCGGCGGAAGCTGCTCGCGCGGCCAGAGCACGAGATCGGCCACCAGTCCGGCCAGCACCACAATCGCGATTGCGACGGCTGTACTCTGGAGCGCGGAGCGGGCCGCATTGGGGGAAACCTGGTTCCGGCTACTCAACTGTCACGATCCGGTGAGAACATCGAAGTGAATGACGACACATCGAAGCTAACGACCGAGCCGACGGCAAACACGCCGGAGGAGTCGCTGGAGCACGCTTCATTCGCCCCCGACGACCCGGTCTTCGCGCTGGCCGGAGAGGTCTACGAGCGCCTGCGCGAGGATCTTTCGCCAGAGGAGGCGCTCGCCGGTGGCGTCGAGACCGGGGCGGGCTTCATCCGCGCCTGCAACATGCTCGACGAGAACCTCCCGGCCTGGGGCTGGATCCTCGAACCCGTCTTCGACCTGCCGGTCGGCTGGTCGACCCCCGGCGCAGACGCCGAGGGCGCCGCCCTCGCGCGGGAGAAGTTCGATCTGCAACCGGTGGCCACTGTCGTGGCGGTTCCGGACGCCGCCACCTACCTGGCGCTTCCCGTGATGGGCCACGACGGCGAAGGCAAGGATGTCGCCGGCGGACTGATCGCGATCCCGCTGCAGGCCGACTCGGAGATCGATGACAACGTGATGATCGGGGCCTCGGCCGGCGCGGGAATCGTCGCCGTCCAGATGGAGAACAGCGTCCGCGCCCGCGCGGCGCGTCGCTCCCTTCAGTTCGCCCAGGCCGCGTCGAACACGCAGCGCAAGCTTGTCGAGCCGACCGACCGGCGCGAGGCGATCCTCCATGCGATGAACAACCTTGCGAGCTGTGACGCGCTCACCTGGGGTTCGGCGACGGAGTTCGTCGACGGCGAACCGGTCGAAGTGATCGAATTCGGGGAACGCCCCGCCGAGATCGACGCCGACGACCGCGTGGCGCTCGGCGCCGGGGCCGACCCCGCGCTCGCCACTCAGGACGTGACCCTCCCGGTGCTCGTCGAGGGCGCCGAAGAGGCCAGGATCGACCTTCACTCTTTTTATCCGCTCGGATCGGTCGAGCGCGACACGCTCGCCAGCGTCGCCGCGGCCGTCGCCGGAACGATCGTGCGCTTCCGCTCGGCCGAGACGATCGAATCGCTGCGTCGGTCGGCAACGCGCCGGCTGGTCGAGGCCCAGGAGCGCGAGCGCTCGATGGTCGCCGCGGACATCCATGACGGAGTGCTCCAGCAACTCGGCGCGACCGCGATCCGCCTCGAACTCGCCCAGTCGCGTGTCGAGCAGCGCGACTTCGACACCGCCAGCGCGATCATCGCCGACGGCGCCAAGGAGATTCGCTCCTGCGCCCGCGAACTACGTGCGCTGCTGATGGAGCTGCGCCCGCAGGTGCTCGACGACAACGGCCTGAACGCGGCGCTCAACGAGCTCGGACGCCACGTCAGCAACACTGAGGTCACGGTCACCTCCGACCTCCCCGAGGACCTCGGTAGCGAGTTCGCGATCACGATCTTCCGGATCGTCCAGGAGGCGCTGACGAACATCGAGAAGCACGCGCGGGCCGCGCATGCGCGTGTCGACGTGAGCGTCAGCGAGGACGCGATCGCGATCGACATCAGCGACGACGGCGTCGGCTACGAGGGCTCTGTCACGGGACCTTCGGCCGAGGGCAGCCACCTCGGACTGCTCGGCATGCGCGAGCGCGCGCAGATGTTCGGTGGAAGCTTCTCGATCGCCGGCGCCTCCGGCGGCGGCACCGAGATCAGGGCGGTTCTGCCGCTCGACGGTCTGCCCAGCGACGCGCTCTGATTAATCCCCCCGATGGGCGTACCCCATCCGGGCAATCGGGGTTATTAGGATGTGCGTCTACTCGGAATTGCGGGTTTTTCAGCTCAGATGCCCGCCGAGACACCGACGTTCGGCCAGTACCGCGACGAACGCACGCGTTCATCGCTCAGAATGTCCGCCAACAGCATGAACAGCTCCGCAAGCGCACCCACACGCATCGCGATCGCCGACGACTCGGCCGTGATCCGCAACCTGATCGAGGAGATCCTCACCTACATCGACGGCTACACGCTCGAGGCCAGCTTCGACAACGGGCGCGACATCGTCGCCTGGGTGCGCGAGGGCGGCACCGCAGATGTCTTCGTGATCGACATGCGTCTGCCCGGCCTCAGCGGCACGGCGACGATCGGCGCGCTGCGTCGCTTCGACGCCGACGCGCGGATCCTCGCCTTCTCTGCCTCCGACCAGGAGGAGAGCGTGCGCTCGGCGACCGCGGCCGGCGCCGACGGCTACCTGCTCAAGGAGTCGACGCTCAGCGAACTGCTCGACGCGATCTCCGGCGGCGGCATCACGACCGACGGCGACGGCGCAGCGCCGGCCGAAGCGCCGCAGAGCATCGACAACGCCGAGGCCGGCAACGGCCTCTGCGTGCTCGTCGTCGACGACCACGACCTCGTGCGTGACGCCGCCGCGGCGATGCTCGAATCGAAGGGCTTCGCCGTCGAGACGGCCGACAGCGCGGCCGGCGCGCGCGAGTGGCTGCAGTCGGGCAATCGCTGCGACGCGGCACTGGTAGACCTGCGACTCGGAGACGCATCAGGCGCGACGATCGTCGAGGTCTTCCGCGAACACCTGCCAGAAGCCGCCGTGATCCTGCACTCGGGCGCCGCCGACGAAGACGGCGAGCGCGTCGCGCGAGAGACCGGCGCCGACGGCTTCCTCGCCAAGGGCGACTACACGATCGACGAGATGGTCGATTCGCTGACCCAGGCCGTCGACGGACGCCGCGACAACCGCTGACGGACTGAAAGTCCGTTCTGACACATACCCTGTGCGGGTGCCCCGTCAGCCGGGTATCCCACCACACCTCAAGCGCGCGCTCGTCGCGGCGCTGATCTGCGCCCTTTGCGGGGTCTTTTACGGCTGCGGTTCGTCCGACGAGACCTTCACCAACGCCGAAGCCGGCCGCGCGCTGGCCGCCCTCGACGGTGTCCAGGAGAGCGTCGACGAGGGCCGCTGCGAGCTCGCGCGAAAGTACGTCAACCGCCTCGCCGTG
The DNA here is from genome assembly GCA_047605325.1 of Solirubrobacterales bacterium. Lineage (GTDB taxonomy): Bacteria > Actinomycetota > Thermoleophilia > Solirubrobacterales > JACPNS01 > JACPNS01. Next base: position 8,768 of record JASGFX010000007.1, read on the forward strand.
CAGTCGACACACGTCAACGACGACCGCCCCGAACTCGGCGACGCCTATGCCAGCAGCGTCGCGCGCCTCCAGACGCTCGTCACGCGCGAGTGCGTCGAGATCTCCGCGCCGAGTCCGACCGACGAGGTGACCGCTTCGACCGGTACGACCGGCGGTACCGACGTACCGAATCCGACGGACGAGACCGGCGGCGGCACCGACAACGGCGGCAACACTGACAACGGCACCCCCACCAACCCGGACACCGGCGACGGCGGAGCGGGAACCGGCACGGACAATGGCACCGGCAACGGCACCGGCGGCTCCGAGAACTCCGGCGGAGCGGGGCCGGGCACGTGAGCGATCAGCCCCAAACGCCCGCGAAACCGCTGATCGGCGGTCGCTACCGCGAGATCCGCAAGATCGGCAGCGGCGGAATGTCGGTCGTGATCATGGCCGAGGACACCGTTCTGCAGCGGGTCGTCGCGTTGAAGATGCTCGCCGAGCACCTCGCGAGCGACCAGGACTTCGTCACCCGCTTTCGTCACGAGGCTCTCGCCGTGGCCAAGCTGCAGCACCCGAACATCGTCCAGGTCTACGACTCCGGCTACGACGAAGACACAAAACAGCACTTCATCGTGATGGAGTACGTCGAGGGCACGCCGCTCTCGGACATGCTCCGCGGCGGCCGCAAGCTGGAGAACGCACAGGCCGTCTCGATCGCCTCCGACGCCTGCGAGGCGCTCGAGTGCGCCCACCGCGCCGGAGTGATCCACCGAGACGTCAAGCCTGCGAACCTGATCGTCACCAAGGAGGGCGTCGCCAAGCTCACCGACTTCGGCATCGCCAAGGCCGCCGAGATGACGCGGGTCACGCAGGTCGGATCGGTGCTCGGCACGGTCGCATATCTCTCACCCGAGCAGGCGACCGGCGGCGAGACCGGGCCGCAGTCAGACATCTATTCGCTCTCGGTCGTCGTGTTCGAGATGCTCGGCGGGCGTCTCCCCTACCTCTACAAGTCGATCACCGAGCTCGCGATGAAGCAACGCGATGAGCTTCCGACCCCGCTGACCGAGCTGAACCCTGAGGTTCCGGTCGAGCTCGACCGCACGATCCGCGTGGGCCTGAGCTACGACCCGAAGCTGCGCTTCGCCACCGCGCGCGAATATGCCGGAGCGCTCCGCGACGGAGCCAAGCGGCGTGAGTCCGAATTCGTGACCAAAGTGCTTTCAGACCCGGCCGCGGCGACGCGGATGATGGCCCAGCGCGGGCGCGACACCCAGCGTACGCGCGTCGCGCCGGCCGCCCTCTCCGGAGCGGCGGCCGCAGGCGCAGCTGCGCCGACCGCCGTGACGCAGATCGCCAACGCCCCGGAGCGCACGACCGGCCAGCGCCCGGCAGCGAGACCGCCGGCCTCGGCCAAGACATCGCGCCGTCTTGCCATCGCGGTGCTGGCGATCGCCGCCGTGATCGCTGCAGGCGTCGCCGGCGTGATGCTCGGCGATTCGAAACCCCAGCCCGTCCGTCAGGACACCGTGCAGAGTCAGATCGACGGTATGCGCGGCTTCATCCAGCAGAACCGCTGATCATCGACTCGCCCGTCATCTCGGCGGGTTGATCGATCCCGAGCAGATCCAACACCGTCGGCGTGACGTCGGCGAGGATCCCCTGCTCGCGCAGGGTCAAGCCCTCCTTGGTGACGATGAACGGCACAGGATTCAAGGTGTGGGCGGTGTTCGGCGATCCGTCGGGCTCGAGTTGCTGTTCGGCGTTGCCGTGGTCGGCCGTGATCAGACAGACCCCGCCCTTGGCCGAGACGGCCTCGACGACGCGCGCAAGCTGAGCGTCGGTCTCTTCGACGGCCTTGACCACCGCGGGGATCACCCCGCTGTGCCCGACCATGTCGGGGTTTGCGAAGTTGATCACGCCGAACTTGTGGTCATTGGAGCCCCAGCTCTCGACGAACAGATCCGCTGCGGCGGCCGCGCTCATCTCGGGCTTGAGGTCGTAGGTTGCGACCTCCTTCGGAGACTGCGCCATCTCGCGCTCCTCACCCCCGAACGGCGTCTCTTCGCCGCCGTTGAAGAAGTAGGTGACGTGCGGGTACTTCTCGGTCTCGGCGACATGCAGCTGCGTGCCGCCGGCGGCCGCGATCGTGGAGGCCAGGGTGACCTGCGGACGATCGGGCGGAAAAGCGACGAAGTACGGCCAGCCGCCGTGGTACTCCGTCATGCAGATGATTTCGAGGTCCTGCGGGCGCTCGCCGCGATCAAAGCCGTCGTGGTCGTAGGTCTCGAAGTCGCGCTCGCCGAGCGCCGAGACAATCTCGCGCATGCGGTCGGGGCGGAAGTTGAAGCCGATGATCGCGTCGCCGCTGCGCACGGTCCCCTCGCGTTCGCCGACGATCGTCGGTTTGATGAACTCGTCGTTCTCGTCACGGCCATAGGCACCCAGCACCGCAGACACGCCGGTCTGGGCGCTGAATTCGGCCTCGCCGTGCACGATTGCGTCGTAGGCGAGCTTGACGCGATCCCAGCGCTTGTCACGATCCATCGCGAAGTAGCGACCTATGACCGTGCCGATGCGGGCGTTCGCCGGCAGCGCCTGTTCCAGCTCTTCGATGAAGCCCTCGGCCGAGCGCGGCAAGGTGTCGCGACCGTCGGTGAAGGCGTGAACCACGACATCTTCCACACCTTCGCTCGCCGCCAACCGCAGCAGCGCCTTGACGTGCTCGAGGCTGCTGTGCACGCCTCCGTCCGAGACGAGACCCATCAGGTGCAACCTGCCGGAAGTGCGCGCCTTGGCACAGGCGTCGAGCAGCGCGGGATTTCTCGCGAACGACCCGTCTTCGATCGCGATGTCGATGCGGGTCAGATCCTGATTGACGATCGCGCCAGCGCCGAGGTTCAGGTGACCGACCTCGCTGTTGCCCATCTGCCCGTCAGGCAGGCCGACGTCGCGGCCGCTGGTGCGCAGCGTCGCATGGGGATACTTCTGCCAGAGCGCGTCGAAGACGGGAGTCTCGGCAAGCTCGACTGCGTTGCCGGGGCCGGGCTCGGCAAGCCCCCAGCCGTCGAGCACGATCAGGACTGCAGAGGGCGCCGGCTCGCTCATCGCCTCGCCCCTACGCTGCTGCGTCGCCGGCGGCAACCAGCTTGGCGAAATCGTCGGCCTGCAGCGAAGCGCCGCCGATCAGCCCGCCGTCGATGTCTGGCTGCGCCAGTAGTCCGGCAGCATTCTCGGGTTTCATCGAGCCGCCATAGAGGATGCGCAGCTGCTCGGCCGCGGCAGCATCGCGTTTCGCGACGAGCGATCGGATGAACGCGCAGGCCTCCTGGGCCATCTCGTCGGTCGCCGTCTTGCCGGTGCCGATCGCCCAGATCGGCTCGTACGCGATCACGATGTCGCCGAGCCGCTCGGCGGGCACGTCCGCCAGCGCGGTCTCGATCTGAGTGGTCAGCACGGACTCGGTCTCGCCGCCCTCGCGCTGCTCGTCGGACTCGCCGACGCAGAGGATCGGCTCGAGCTCGTTCTCCAGTGCGACGGCGACCTTCTTGGCCAGCGCCGCGTCGGTCTCGCCGAAGTATTGGCGTCGTTCGGAGTGGCCGAGCACGACGGCGCGCACGTCGATGTCACGCAACATGCCGGCCGAGATCTCTCCTGTGAATGCGCCTGAGGGCTCCTCGTGCATGTTTTGCGCGGCGACCTTGATGCGGGTGCCGCGCGACGAGTCGATCACGTTGGAGAGCGCGGTGAACGGCGCGCAGATCACAATTTCGGAGATGTCGTCTCCGGCGATCTGCGGGAGCAGAGCGAAGACGAAGTCCTCGGCCTCGAAGCCGGTCTTGTTCATCTTCCAGTTGCCAGCTATGTAGGGGCGTCTAGGCATTGTTCAGCGCTTCCACTCCGGGTAATTCCTTGCCCTCGACCAGTTCAAGAGCCGCTCCGCCACCGGTCGAGAGGTGGGTGACGTCGTCGGCGAATCCAAACTGCGCGATCGCGGCTGCGCTGTCGCCGCCGCCCACGACCGTCACTCCGGTCGCGTCGGCCATCGCCTGGGCGACGGTCACGGTTCCCGCGGCGAAGGGCTCCAGCTCGAACGCGCCCATCGGACCGTTCCAGAAGACCGTCGCGGCCGACTTGACGCGGTCTGCGTAGTCGGCGGCGGACTTCGGGCCGATGTCGAGCCCCATCCAGCCGTCGGGCACGTCCACGCCGTCCAGCTCCTGCACCTCGGTGTCGGCGCTGAACTCGCGGCCGAGCACGAGGTCGGTCGGGAGCACGAGCTCGCAGTCGCTCGACCCGGCGTCCTCGAGCGCCTTGGCGGCGAGTTCCACGCCGGCCTCTTCGACCAGCGAGTTGCCGGTCTCGTGACCCTGCGCGGTGTAGAACGAGAACGCCATCGCGCCGCCGATCAGGATCGCGTCGGCGACCTTCAGGAACGAGTCGATCACCGCGACCTTGTCCGAGACCTTCGCGCCGCCGAGTACGACCACGAGCGGGCGGGCCGGATCTTCGATCAGCCCCTCGAGGGTCGTGACCTCGCGCTCGAGCAGGAGGCCCGCGACGCTGACGCCAACATGGTGCGTGACGCCCTCCGTGGTCGCATGGGCGCGGTGGGCCGCGCCGAACGCATCGTTCACGTAGATGTCCGCGAGCGATCCGAGTTGCTCGGCGAGAGCGGGGTCGTTCTTGGTCTCCCCCGCCTCGTAGCGCGAATTCTCGAGCAGCAGCACCTGGCCGTCCGAGAGCGCGTCGACCTTCGCGGACACCTCGGGGCCGACCAGCGCCGGAGCCAGTTCGACCGGCACGCCGAGCAGCTCTGAGAGCCGCACGGCGACCGGGGCCAGCGAGAGCTTGGGATCGCGATCCTTCGGGCGACCCAGGTGCGAGCAGACGATCACCTTCGCACCCTGATCCAGGAGCAGCTTGATCGTCGGAACGGACGCGGCGATACGCGCGTCGTCCGACACAACAACCTCGCCGCCCTGCTCCTTGAGCGGGGCGTTGAGGTCAGCGCGGACGAGCACACGCTTGCCGGCCGCGTCGATGTCACGGACGGTTTTCTTGCGGAATGCCATCGAAAGACCCTCTTAGAGGATCTTCTGGGCGAGCTGGACCACGCGGTTCGAGTAGCCCCACTCGTTGTCGTACCAGGTGACGACCTTCACGAGGTTGCCGTCGATGACGCTGGTCAGCAGCGAGTCGAAGATCGAGGAGTAGCTCGAGTGGACGATGTCGCTCGAGACGATCGGGTCCTCGGTGTACTGGAGGATGCCCTCGAGCGCGCCCGTGTCGGCCTTCGCCCTGACGGCGGCGTTGATCTCTTCGGGGGTGACGTCGCGGCCGGCCTCGAAGGTCAGGTCGACGACCGAGCCGGTCGGGATCGGGGCGCGCACGGCGAAGCCGTTGAGCACGCCGTTGAGCTCGGGGATGACCAGGCCGATCGCCTTGGCGGCGCCGGTGCTGGCCGGGACGAGGTTGGTCGCGGCGGCGCGGGCGCGGCGCAGGTCGCTGTGCGGGGCGTCCTGGAGGCGCTGGTCCGCGGTGTAGGCGTGGATCGTCGTCATCAGGCCGCGTTTGATCGTGAACTCGTCATGCAGCACCTTGGCCAGCGGCGCGAGGCAGTTGGTCGTGCAGGAGGCGTTGGAGATCACGGACATCGAGTCCTTGTCGTAGACCTCGTCGAAGTTCACGCCGAGGCAGAAGGTGCCGTCGGGGTTGGTCGCCGGGGCCGAGATGATCACCTTCTGGGCGCCGGCGTCGAGGTGCGCGGCGGCCTTGTCACGGTCGGTGAAGAAACCGGTCGACTCGACGACAACCTCGGCGCCGAGATCGCCCCACGGGAGGTTGCCCGGCTCGCGCTCGGCGCTGATCGGGATCGTCTTGCCGTCGACGACGATCGCGTTCTCGCCGGCTTCGACCTTGCCCGGGAAGGGCCCGTAGTTGGAGTCGTACTTGAGCAGGTGGGTGAGCGTCTTGGCGTCGGTCAGGTCGTTGATTCCGACGAACTCGATGTCCGCGCCGGCCTCGTAGGCGGCACGAAAGACGTTGCGGCCGATGCGGCCAAAACCGTTGATTCCAACTTTCACAGGCATATTCGCTTTGGGTCTCCAGCTGGGCGCCGCGGCGCGGTGGAAATCGTGCGTCCGGCGGCGTTTTATGGGGTATCGGACGCCCGAGAATCTATCGAATCGCAGGCAGCACCCGGGTTTGCGGGGGATTTCAGCGGAGCCTGTCGGCGAGCCGCATCAATGCGCGGCGCGGGCGCCCGACCGTACGCGGGCGCAACAGCAGTTCAACGGTGCGATCTTCGATCAGTTCCACTCGGCGCCCGTCGACCTCGAGCGCGCCGTCCTCGTATGAATGTGCCCGCCATGCTTCGTCGAGTCGGCCCTCGTCGGCCATCCGCTGCCAATACCGGAATTGCACCCCCATCTCGGGGTTCTTCGTGACGGCCGCGAGCCTGCGCCCATGGACGAGCCGCTTGTCGAGGTCGGCACGCGAGCGCAGGGGGACGTGGAGGATCGCCACCTCCGAGTTGAACTCGATCGGTCCGGACAGACCCTCGGCCGCGTGTGCTCCGCGCCCGACCCGCAGGCCCCGAGCGGTGCGCATCAACAGTTTGCGCGGCGGCTCGACCTCGAACATCGATCGCTCCCCGCGCACGAACTCGTTCACGGCTTCCTCCCCGAAGCTGACCGTTTCCACACGCCATGTTGCGCGCAGCAGCGATTCGGTGGTGGTGACGAGCTGATCGCGCGCCGGCACGTACTCGTAGCGCCTGACCTCGAGCGCGCCGAGCCCGGCGGCGGCGGCCTCTGCCAGCAGCTCCGAGTACGGACGCGGTTGGTGCCAGAACTCGTCGGTGTCGAGCGGCAGGATCCAGTCGGCCCCCTTCTGTCGCGCCTCATCGGCCATCGCGGTCACATACTCGGTCTGCGTGAGCGGGCCGGGTTCGACGGTCCAATCGACGGGATGGCGCCGCGCCAGGTCGCGCAGAATCGCGTGGCTCTGATCGCTCGAGCCGTTGTCGATCACAATCACCCGCTCGCAGCCGGCGGCAAGGTGATGCAGGATGTTCACGCGCAGCAGAGGCGCCTCGTCGCGCGTGAGCAGGATGCCGAACAGTCGCTGTCGGGCTGAGGTCACGGCCTGGGGCGTTTGTCGATGTCGCGATGCACGACCTCGACGGTGAAATCATCACTCTCGCGATAGAGCGCTGCGAGGTGCTCGGCGATGACGACCGAGCGGTGTTTTCCGCCGGTGCAGCCGATGCCGATCGTCAGGTGCTGCTTGCCCTCGTCCGCGTAGGCCGGCAGCAGATAGTCGAGCAGCGGTACGAGCCGCGCATAGAACTCGTCGATCCCGACCGAGTTCTCGACGTACTCGCGAACGTCGTCGTCGAGCCCGGTGTGGTCGCGCAGCTCTGGGACGTAGTGCGGATTCGGCAGGAAGCGCACGTCGAACGAGAGGTCGACATTGCGCGGCGGCCCGTGCTTGAAACCGAAGGTCATGAAGTTCAGACTCAGCCGCCCGCGGGTCTCGGGCGTCAGGAAGTCCTCGGCGATCACGCGGCGAAGACGAGCCGGGGAAAGCTCAGTGGTGTCGATCACCTCATCGGCGAGTTCACGGATCGGTCCGAGCAATGCGCGCTCGGCGAGGATGCCCTCCTCGACCGCGCCCTGTGGAGCGAGCGGATGTCGGCGGCGGGTCTCCTTGAAGCGGTTGACGATCGTCTGATCGTCGGCGTCGAGGAACACGGTCTGAAACTTCGCGCCGCGTGCCTTGAGATCGTGCGTGACGGCCGTCAGTTCCTTGAGGAAGTCGCCGCCGCGCGCGTCACAGACGATCGCCGCGAGTTCGACGCGACTTCCCGAGTGGTTGAAGAGCCCGATCAGCGAGGAGATCATCTCCGGCGGGAGATTGTCGACGCAGAAGTAGCCGGCGTCCTCGAAGGTCGCCATCGCGGCGGACTTGCCCGCACCCGACAGTCCGGTGATGATCACCAGGTCGCGCAGATTGCCGGCGGGAGTCGTCTCGGTCATTCTTCCGGCACTCTACAGATGGCCTCAGCGCGCCTTGTTGAGCTGGTGGAAGATCTGGCGCCCGACCTTCGACGGAAGCCCCGGGACGCTCTCTAGATCGTCGCGACTCGCCTTCATCACGCCGTCAGGCGAACCGAAGTGCTCGATCAGCAGCTTCTTGCGCGCGGGGCCGACTCCCGCGAGATCGTCGAAGACCGAAGCCGTCATCGCCTTGTCGCGTCGCTCGCGGTGGAAGGTGATCGCGAAACGATGGGCCTCGTCGCGGATCCGCTGCATGATCTTCAGGCCGGCGTCGTCCTTCTCGAGCACGACCGGGTGCTTCTTGCCCGGGACGAAGATCTCTTCCTCGCGCTTGGCCAGCGATACGACCGGCACGCCCTCCTTGCGGAACTCCTCGAGTTCCTTGATCGCCGACGAGAGCTGGCCCTTGCCACCGTCGATCACGATCAGACCCGGAAGCGACGCGAAGGATTCGTCGTAGTCGTCATCGTGCGGCGAGATGTCCTTCTGCTTGAGGTACTGCGCCATGCGCCTGCGCAGCACCTCGCCCATCGAGGCGAAGTCGTCCTGGCGCCCGTCCAGTTCCTTGACCTTGAAGCGACGGTAGTCGGCCTTGCGCGGGTTGCCATCGCGAAACACGACCATCGACGCGACGACATTGGTCGGGCCGAGGTTTGAAATGTCGAAGCACTCGATACGCACTGGCGGCACCTCGAGACCAAGCGCCTCGCGCAGATTCTCAAGGCCTTCGCGACGCGCACGCCTGGCGCGTTCGGCACGCCCCTGCTCGCGCTCGAGCGCCAGCCGCGCATTGCGCTCGGCGAGTTCGTAGAGCTTGCGCTTCTCGCCGCGCTCGGCACTGCGCAGGTCGACGTTCGAGCCACGGCGCGACCTCAGCAGCCCCTTGATCGCCTCGATTTCGACGGCCTGATCTTCGAACTCGCGCGAGACGATCACCTGCGGAGGAACTGCGCCTCCCGACGTGTAGTACTGCGCGATGAACTCCTCGGTGACCTCCTCGGTCGACGCCTCGGCGAGGTTGTCGAGGTGGAAACTCTTGCGGTCGGCGAGGATCCCGTCGCGCACCTGGAAGACCTGCGCATTGGCCTCCCCTCCGTCGGTCGCGACGGCCACGAGATCGACCATCCCGAGTGAACTCGAGTCGAGTCGGTTGCGGTCGATCGACTGCTTGACAGCCGCGATGCGGTTGCGATAGAGCGCGGCCTCCTCGTACTCGCGCGACTCAGCGGCCTCGCGCATCCGTAGATCAAGCTCGTCCTGAACTTCACGGAAGTTGCCGGCGAGGAACGACTCGATGCGCGCGATGTTCGCGCGATAGTCGTCTTTGCTGATGTAGTCGACGCACGGCGCCTGACAGCGCTTGATGAAGTAGTCGAGGCAGGGATTGCCCGAAGCGCGGCCGGGCTCCGGACCCTCGCAGGTGCGGTACTGGAAGATCTTGCCGAGCAGGTCGACGAGCGAACGAGCGCGTCGAGCATCGCTGTAGGGGCCGAAGTACTTGCGCCCGCGCTTGTGCTTCTCGCGCGTGAAATACACACGCGGATAGTCCTCGTCGAGCGAGATCGCGATGAACGGATAGGTCTTGTCGTCGCGCATCAGCACGTTGAAGCGCGGCCGGTACTGCCGGATGAACTGCTGCTCGGTGATCAGCGCCTCGGAGGGATCGCGTGTGACGACGCACTCGATCCGCTCGGTCATCGCGATCATCTCGACGGCCTTGCCCTCGGGTGCCGAGAAGTGCGACGAGACGCGCGACTTGATCGACGTCGCCTTTCCGACGTAGACGACCGTGCCCTCGGCGTCGTGGAAGAGGTAGACCCCCGGCTGATCAGGCAGTTCACGCCGGTCTTCGATCAGCTTGCCCCGGAAGGGGTTGTGGCGCTGAGGTTTTTTCTTGGCGTTGTCGGGCTGGATTTCTGCGTCGGGCACAGATGCAGACTATGGGTGCAGAGCACCGCTCGGTCAAATCCCGAGTGCTCGGGATGTCAAACGCCTTGCTGCAGATGATCTCCCGCCGTTTCCAAAAATGGGTGGCTATCCGTACGACCACGTCGATTCGCTCTCGGGAGCAACTCACGCTGTCTATGAAGTTCGCCCGCGGTATGACCCTTTGCTAATTTGCTCAAGCTATCTAGCACTACTTATTTTTGTGGGAAATGCAATGTCGACCTACCGACGTGCCGGCGCTATCGGAATCCTCGTACTGACGCTTCTTGCGGCTACATGCACAGACGCTTCCGCACACACCTGGAGAGCATCCTCGTCCACCGCCTCCCTTGCCGTTTCCGGCGCCGACACGATTGGCACCACGGGCCCGGCATTTGAGTCCTACACCGTGACCATCCATGCCAAGAAGCGTCTTCACAAAGTGGCTTTTTACTGGCACACAGCACCGCCCTCCAAGCGAGGAAAGTCCGAATACTTCCGTCGCATCAACCGAGGACAGGACAAAAAGCTCACCATCAAGGTTGAGTGGCCGAGCGTCGACCCCCGTTACTGCAAAGACGGAAAGCTCACCCAGTCGGTCGGAATGCGGTCCACGGTCGGGCTTCTTGCTTGGAGTGCTAGACGGAAGAAACGCGTCTATGTAATTGGAGATCCTTTTTTTGGATCGCTCGCAGTCAACGCTCGATACACGGACTCGGCTTGTCAGCAATCAAACGGTGCTACCGGCCCAACCAGCTGACGGAAACGCCAGCCCGCCATCGCAGACGTCTCGCCTCGTGCACCCGGCCTTTCCGCGAAATCGATTCGTGCGTTCGGCAGTTCACGTCCTCGGACATCGCGAGCTCAAGAACTGCGAACACGAAACTAGCTTCTTTGATGAAGAATGCCAGCCGAATCATTTATCCATGCGTACGTTGACACTGAACCGCAAGCTGGCAAATGCTGGATTGTCAAGCACCGCCCCGGTGCCCTTCATCAAGCCAACGATCTTCGCGACGTACCCCTGCGTCCGGCCAGCAGACGGCGGTCCGGGGTCAGACCATCGGCTACTACCTGTTCCGCCGCGTACCTGACAAGCAGATCAAGTCCGGCACCGCGAACGGCGGGGTTGACGGAGCGCCCGTTTCCACATAGCCTGATCGCATTTCCGGCACATGCAGGATCGAGACCTGCCGCCAGCACAAAGCCCTGTCTCTTCGAGCGAGGGGGCGGGGCTTTCCTTCTTCTCCATCAGGTTTGGAATGTGCTCCAGTTCAGCACGACCTTGTCGTAACCCGCGCATCGAACCGTGTGCTCCGTACCGCCGAGGCCGTGAGGCGTGAAGGTGCACGCAAGATCGGCGCCGCCTGGGGCCAACAAGAAGCGTCTGCTTATCCCGTAGTACGGGACGAATCGCTTTGTGCGCGCCGGATACACAAACGTGTCCGGGTCGGATTCAAATTGCTCGACCGCAGCCCTCGCTTCTCGGCAATTCAGACCGGATGAGTGGACCTCAATCGCGTAGGCACGGCCACCATAGTTGGGCGTTCGGTTGAAGGTGCGATCACACGTGTCGGGGCGGTCGGCGACATGCAGAATGATCGCAACGGCACCGTAAATCGCACACAGCCCAGTCGCAAATGCGGCGACAATCTTGGTGGCTTTGGAAGAGTGCCGCCAGAGCCGCCGCCACCACGAATCATTGACAGTCCCTCGCTCAACCGTGTCCATCGTCGCCCTCCCAGAAGAGGTAGACCCCCGACTGATCGGGCAGTTCACGCCGGTCATCGATCAGCTTGCCCCGGAAGGGGTTGCTGCGCTGGGGCTTTTTCTTCGGCTTCTCGGCCGTCTTGTCCGTGTCGGGCACAGACTCAGACTATGGGCACCTCCGGTGCCTGCGGCCGTCACCGCTGGTCAGCCCGAGACTTTTCTGCATCAGAACGCCCACTTGCACGGCCACCGTCTTCTGGTGCCTTGGACTACGCGGCGGTCCTGGCCAGAAACCCTTGATCTGTCAAGTCGGCCCGAAGGTGCTCGGGTAGCTCGTCTGCGCGCGCTCGCAGCGCGTCTAGCGCCTCGGCCGTCGTCAGGTCGTCAAGCCCCAGCGCCTCGACGGCAAGCTCGAGCGGCGTGACCGAGGGAAACTCGGGGGAGCCGTGGTGAGCCATGCGATCTGCGAGTCCGTCTAGTGCGGCCATAGCTCCAATGTAACGACTTTCCCCGGAAAACCATCGGTCCGGTTACGAGCCTTGACGACCTTCAGGTGCGCACCGGTGGGGATCAGAACCTCATCCTCGTGGCTCTGCTGGCTTCCGATCAGGAGGTTCATTTCCAGAACGTGCGAGCCGGGCTTCACTACGACCTCCCAGATGTCGCCGCGGCCTTCCTCGCTGGCGTATCGCGACGCCAGTTCCAATGAGAGCGAGGTCGACGTGAACTCGGGCGGGGGCTTGCGGTAGTTGCCCACCACGTAGTCGCTCATCAGCGTTCCACGAAGCCCGCGAAAAATGGTGCCCTCTTGAGTGGTTGGCTTCACGTATTCGAAGGCCGTATCCAGCGCGTCTGCGACCTCGCGTGCCATTCCCTTGAGCGGCCGTCCTTCTCGCAGCGCGGAGTTGATCTCCTTGGCCACACCCTTCCGGGTGTAGAGCCGCGCGATCTCACGGATATCGGCCGGGATCTTGCTCTCCGCGTGAATCTTGGCGAGGTGCTCGCCAAAGGGATTTGCCGGCCCGTCGCTCCGTCGACGAGCGGGGTCGCCGGGATCTCCGAGCCGCTCAACATCGGCCATCGGCCGTGTTGATCAGAACGTGCGAGCTGCCGGTGTCCACGGAGGTCACCGGACGATCCTCACGCTCGCCGTGAAGCCGAGGCCCGCGAAGGCGGGGTCGTCGAGCGACGCGCCGGCGCCTTTCATCAGGCCGATGATCTTTGCGACGTAGCCCTGCGTTTCGCTGTAGGGCGGGACACCCCCGTACTTGATCACGGCGCCCGGGCCGGCGTTGTAAGCAGCGAGCGCCTTGGGGATCGACTTGAACTGAGCGATCAAGTGGCCCATGAGCTTGGCCTGCGCGTTGATCGAGGCGACGGGGTCGAATGGATCTGTCAGACCGACCGATTGCGCCGTGCCGGGCATGAACTGAGCGATGCCCTGCGCCCCGGCTGAGGAGACCGAGTTCGGGTTGAAGTCCGACTCGGCCTTGAGCTGGGCGGCGAGCAGCACCGGCTGGACGTTGTACTTCTGTGCGGCCTCAAGGATCGCCCTGCGGTAGCGCGCCGGGACCCAGCTCGGCAGGCCCTCGCTGCCGACGTAGCTGCCGCCGGAGACGTCGCGCGAGCCGGCGCCGTACTGGGCCGGCACATCGCGCGGATTGGCGCCGAAGCCGAAATGCCAAGGCTCCCACGCGTAGCGCTTGATGAACCCGAAACGCCGCGCGTTCGACGCGAGCCAGCCATACGCCGCCGGTGGCCCGAGGTCAAGCTCGGTGCCGTAGCGGTGCAGAGAGGTGCCGGGCGGCGCCACCCATTTTGGATCGGGGTGCGCGGCAAAGAGCCGCGCCTGCTCTGCGTCGGATCGAAATGCAGAATTGACCGACAGGGTGTGGCCAGCCGCCTGCGCGGCGGCGTACATACGGTCGAATGCTTCGGCGACGTCCGGTCGCATCGGCTTGCCCTGCCTGTAGGCGAGCGGACCACCGTATCCCCCGCCACTGCCGAATCCCGGCATCGGGCCGCCCGTCGATGGGAACGCGAAGCGCAGTTCGGCGGTCGCCTTCGCGCGAACCCGCACCGATCGAGCACCTTCGCCGCCAGGAACATCGACGGTCTGCTTTCGCGTCGTCGTGACGGTCACGCTGGTTGGCATCGGATTCACCCCGAAACTGACGCTCTGGATATGCCCCGCAGCACGGTTTGCGACAACCACTCGCACGGCGGCTCCCCTCGCCCGAAGCCGATAGGCGACAGGGGAGAGATGGCGTGGGTTCGGCGCGCCGTTCGGCAGTACCGCAGGCTCGAACAACCGGGGATAGTCGTCGGCCATGCGCTTGCCGGCCGCTGCCGCCGCGAGGTCGGCGTTGCGCTGCTCGGCTCCGCGAGCCGCAAGCGCGCCGCCGTACTGAGCGAATATCGCCACGCCGGCAAGCGCGAGGATCATCCCGGCGACCAGCGCGATCGATGCCTGACCCCGTTCAGACCGAAACGATGTGATCATCACGATCCGCCGCCCAGAAAGGTCGCGGCGCAGGCCGCGCCGCGCGCAAGTTCGCGGCCGCGGCGCCACGGCGGGGCAGACCCGACCTGCTCCGGGCTCAGCCGAAACGCCGCCTCCGCCCCGTCGCATTCTCCGACGACCACGACCTCGACCCGCGCTGCGGCAAAGCGCACGCGCAGCTCGGATTCGATCACCGCGCAGTACGCCGGATCACTCCCGGCGTCGAGCACCAACCAAACGCGGTCGTATCCCGCGCCGTCGGCCACACATGACAGCGACGCCAGGTCTGCCAGTCCGACCGTCACTGGCGCGCTGGCCTCGAGTTGTTCGAGCAGGCAGCGAAGTCTTCGCGCCTCGGCACAGGCGTCCACGACGAGCAGGCGCGTGGCGCTCGTGAGCTGCGGCCGCCCCTCCATGATCCGTTCGCGCTCGAGAAACAGTCCCGTCAACGACGCGATCATTGGCGCGTGTACCTCGCTTCGGCCGAAGCCGTGAGCAGCCCCGCGAGCGGCGGCACGATGGCGCGAGGGCGCACCCGAACGCGTACCCGACGCGCCCGTACCGAAACGGAGACCGAGCCGCTCGACCAACCAGGGGCGGCCTCTCGCGCCGCGCGCTCCGGAGCGTGCCCGAGCTGACCGGCGAGCGCGCCGGCATGCGCTGCATTTCCGGCGGTCACATATGTCGCGCCCGCGACAAGCGCCTGTAGGCCGAGCAGCCCGCAGAGCACGACCAGCGGCGCGATCGCCACCAACTCGACGGTCGACTGTCCGCGTGAGCCGCGCAGCATCCCGCTCACGGTCGCATCCTCGACGTCGCGTGAAGCTCTGGTCCGGCATTGCTGCCGAACGCCGCGCGAAACGGCCCGACCAGCGGAACCCGCGCCCGCACCTCCACCGCGCCGTCCTTTGCGTCAGAGACCTTCCGCGACCGCGACGGCGAACTCGCGAGCAGAGCGGCGGCAACCCTGCGCCCCTTGCGCAGGCCGGCCGCAGCATCACCGGACTGCTCGGCGACATAGCGTGCCCTCGCAGCGACCCTCGCTGACTCCTGAAGCTTCCACCAGGTGTGGCCGGCGACGACGAGCTGCCATCCGGAAAACGCGATCACGACCACGAGTGGCAACGCCGCGAGAAACTCAACGGACGCCTGCCCTCTCTGACTGCTCCTGAATCCCATGCGCAAAGCCTTCCGGCCAGCGCGTGACGTTTCAAGACCCGTTAGCGACGAAAGCGCAAAAAGTCAGCGACAAAACTGCAAAATCTGCCGTGTCACGACCGGCAACTGCCGTGCAGCAACCGGAGAACGCCGGAAGCTCATTCAAGTGCCCCGACGCGAGTCCCTCCCTCGGTGGTCGAGTTCGCCCCTTGCCCCTCAAGACGCTCAAGGCGTTCAGTGATCTCTCGGAGGCGCTCAAGGAGTTCGGCGTGCCGTTCCTCGTCCGAATCAACTTCGCGCGAACCGGCCACGAAGTGCTGGGCGACAGCTCCGGTAAGAATCGCGACAAAGCCGATCCCGATCAACATCACACACAACGCCAGAATCTTTCCTGCGGTGGTGTGCGGCGTCTCGTCGCCGTAGCCGACAGTGGTCACGGTTGAAGAAGCCCACCAAAGACCCTCCCAGACGCTCATGTGTCGCTGAGGCGTCTGCTCAATCCACGAGAACGCCGCACCGGCGCCCACCACAACTAGCAACGCGGTCAGCGCAACGTATGGAAGCCCTTCGAGCGAGGTGATTTGTTTGGCTTTCTTCCCCACCCAGACCAGTCGAAGCAGTCGGGAGAGACGCAGAAGCCGCAACGCTCCGGCGCTAGGCACCAAGATTGGAACTGCCAGAAAGACGATCGCGGTCTCAAGCGAGTGCCGACGAATCCATGTCAGGCGATCCGGGCTCACCCAGACCAGTGTTGCCCACTCGACGGCGAAGGCGGACCAACAGAAGAAGTTCAGGACGAGCGAGAACGCCTGCGCGACCGGCGACTTGAATCCAAACTCGATCACGACCGCCGGAACTACCAGCAACGCGACGAAGAACATCGGTCGCTCGAATTTTGATTCCATCGCAACGAGCTCTTCTGGACTACGTCGACTCATATTTTCCTCTGTACTCGGTGACGAGTCGACCCCTCACCGCAGCCGACTCGAGCTTGACTTTGATTTCGTCGGACTCTCGCCCAAAAAGCGGTGCTGAGCGCGACCGGGGCCTCGGGACCGCGCCACTTGTCGATGGCGTAGCGCGGCGACCTCCGAATGTGCGCCGTTCTGAGCAAATTCCCCGTGAACGCGCCGCTGAGCCGAGCAGCCGCGACGCATTTGTCCGACTCTACAGGGACACCGAACAAGTGTCAATCAGGGCGATTGGAGACGGTCGAAACTTGCCGCTCAGGAGCGACGCATCGATCCGAGCATCGGATTCGCGGAGCTGATTCCGCGCCGGCGACCGCCCTTGGCCTGGTACATCGCGACGTCTGCACGGTGCACGAGCTGGTCGGGCGACTCGTCATCCTCGCGGCGTGCGGCGGCGCCGATCGATAGTGATACATCGAGTCCGGCCGCCTCGACGCGCAGTCGCTCGACGAGACGCTGGAGACCGGCCTCGTCAGTGTCGGGGCAGATCACCACGAACTCGTCGCCGCCGAGTCGCGCGGTGAAGTCAGAGCCGCGAGCAGTCTCGGTGATCGCCGCCGCGATGCCGCGCAGCAGACGATCGCCGGCGACGTGGCCGTTGGTGTCGTTGAACGACTTGAAGTTGTCCAGGTCGGCGAAGACCAGGCCGAGCGGGCGGTCGTGGCGCAGCGCGCGCTGCCACTCGATCGACATCTGACGGTCGAAACCCTCGCGGTTGGCAAGGCCGGTCAGGTGGTCGAGCTGGGCGACCCGGGCGATGCCGGTCGCACGGCGCCTCTCGCGGAACGAGATCACGGCGAGCACCGACGAGGCAAAGATCAGCAGCAGGAACGCCGCGCGGAAGGCCAGCGGAATTCCGTCGACCGCCCGGGCGATCGTCGTGCGCTGCGTCAGTTCGTCGCGTGCGCCCGATCCGGACTTCTTCGAACCACTCGATGACCCGCGCGAAGAGTTGTTGTCGCCGCCACCGAGACCGATGCTCGAGACGATTGTCGCGGTCGCCGGCTGGGCGACCGAGGACGCGATCCCGGCAACGCCGCCGGAGAGGCTCCCAGAGGTGCTCGGCGGCTTGGCCTCTCCGGAGCCGGAACCAGACCCAGAACCAGACGAACCCTTCGATCCGTCGTCGCCAGCGCCACCCTCTTCGACGACGCCGCCGGTCGGGGTCGGTGCCGCGGGTGATCCCGTGCTCGGCGCGGACGAGCCGTCGCTGCCGGTCGACTCGCCACCGGTGCCATCGACGCTCCCCTCAGAGCTGGGATTGGAGACCGTGCCCGAGCCCGAGCCGCTACCCGAACCCGAAGTGCCCGTGCCGGAACCCGAGCCGCTGGCCGAGCCACCGCCGGTGCCATTGCCGGTTCCACCGCCCGAGCCGCTACCTGAACCCGAAGATCCGCTCCCGGAAGTTCCAGGACCAGCGGATCCGGAACCGCTTCCCGCGCCAGAACCCGCCCCGGCAGAAGACCCGGATCCAGGAGACCCCGGCCCTGGGGTGCCAGGCCCCTGACCAGAACCGCCCCAGCCGCCGGAGTGCGAATCGGAGCCGCCGTGCCAGCCGCCAGAACCGCCGCCCACGCCGCCTCCAGAAGTGTGCGGGCCGCCCGAGTGGTGCGACGAATGGCCTCCGCCCCCGCTGCAGGCGTACGCGACAAGCGCCATCGGGCCGAGAACGAACAGTGCGACCGTCAGCAGGGCGGGCAGAAACTGAGACGCGCGGCGCAGGCCGGCGCGTGACGAGCGAAAGATGTTCCGAGGAACCGCCACGGTGACGCCACAGTAACCAGCGTCCCGGTCGGAAGATCAATCATTTTCCCTGCAATCGCCGCAAAAAGCAGGCAATGTTGCAACGCGCTTCAGATCGTCCAGCGACGCGAGTTCTGCCACACCCAGTAGATCGCCCCCGCGCACGCCCCGACGATCAGGATCACTAGCACGATCCCGCCGTTCCACAGGTCGCGGAAGCGGTCGACCGCGACGATCGCAAGCGTGCCGATCGCGATCGCGCCGTAGACGATCCCGCGATCGCGGTCTGTCAGGCCTGAAAGCCACTCCGACTGGTTGCGGTAGAGCTGCACCAGCGAGTACCCGATCAGGATCAGGAAGATCGCCTGGATCGCGTTGCCGACCAGCGAGACAAAACTCCCCCCGCTGGGCATCGCGACGATGAGCAGTGCGACGAGCGCGATGCCGGCGAGACCGATCCATGTGCGACGCGGGTTGTTCATGTCCTCACCCTACGCGCCTGAGGGGCTGAATCGTGCGAGATTCGTCACGCGCAGCCGATCGTGGTGAGGGAGCGACCCTCCGGTCGTGACGATCCACGGTCGGCGAGCATGGCGAAGATCGTGCGAGTCAGACCCTCAAGCGTCGAAGGTACCGCCCTCGAGCGTGTGTGCGACGTCCTCGCAGGCGTCGATCGCCTGCTCCATCTGCTCGAAGATGTCCTTCCAGCGGATCACCACCATCGGGTCGACCCCGCCGGCGAACAGCGCGGCGATCGCTTCACGTGAGAGTCGGTCGCCTTCGTTCTCGAGACTGTGTACCTCGATGATCGCGCTCTTCATCGACTCGCCGGTGCGCAGGGTGCCTACCGCCCGTTCGAGCGCCTTCGAGGAGTCGAGGATCACCTTCGCGAGCGCCAGCGACGGATCCATCGGCGCCTCGATCTTGTAGAGCCCGAACGAGTCGGCGACCTGCTCGATGAAGTCGACGACATCGTCGATCTCGGTCGCGAGCTTGTGGATCGCCGGGCGCGACAGGGGCGGACGCGAACCGTCGCCGAGCTGGCGGATGATCGCCTGGGTGATGCGGTCGCCCTCCTGTTCGCACAGCAGAATCTGCCGCATCAGGTCGGACTCGTCGGGAAAATCTTCGAGCATCCGGTGAAGCAGATCCGCCGAGCGCACGGCGTTCGCGATGGCGGCCTCGAAAAGGTCGAAGAACTGATCGGCGGGACGCCGTGCGAGCGCGTTCACCCGGCGATCACGATTTCGGACTCAGCGCTCTCGAGCGACGCCTCCACCGGGGTCTCAGCAGCCGGAGCCTCGGGTGCGTCGGTCGCGCTGGCGTCGGCGGGCTCCGGGTCGAAGCGGTAGCCGATTCCGAAGTGGGTGTGCACGTAGCGCCAACCGGGCGAAGCCGCTTCGAGCTTGTGGCGAACCTTGCGGACGAAGACGTCGACCGAGCGGTCGCCGCGGGCCATCGTGTAGCCCCAGACACGCTGGTAGATGTCTTCGCGCGGGAGCACGCGAGCGTCGCTGCGTGCGAGCAGAAGCAGAAGCTCGTACTCACGCTTGGTGAGGTCGACTGGGCGGCCGGCGGCGAGCACCTCGTAGCGGTCGACGCGGAACTCGAGTTCGCCATGCACGATCGGGCCGGACTCTGCGACGTCACCTGCTTCCACGCGGCGGTGACGTCGGGTCACGGACTCGACGCGCGCGACGACTTCTTCCGGATGGCAGGGCTTGCCGATCCAGTCGTCGACCCCCATGCGCAGGCCGCGCACCCGCTGCGCGACGGTGCTCTGCTCGGAGCAGACGATCAGTCCGATCGAACCGAGCGACTCGCCGAGCGTCTGCAGGGTCTCCCACATGCTCGGACCGAGCAGCGCGGGGTTGACGACGATCGCGGCGGGGCGCATCGCGAGCAGCTCTTCGACGGGCGGGAGCGAACGCTGAACGACGTGCTGCCAGTCGGCCTGCTCGAGGCGCTTGCAGAGAACATGAACGAATCCGGAGTCGTCGTCGATCACGACGACCTTGCGGGGGGATTTGTCAGGTCGGTTCAAATGAGTGATCTGGCGTTGTGGGGGCGCGGTGCTTTCACACCTCGTACTTCGGATGGTAACGACGGTTTCACACGTGTTTTCGAGCTTTCACAGCTTTTTCACATTGCGGTTACATCCGAATAACTACGTTGGTTGCTCCGCCCGGCATTCTTGCTGGTACAACTACGCGAGGAGCACGAAGATGGCCGCACATCCGGGCCCCGAAACAGCAACCATCATGGAAGAAGACAAGATCTCCCCTCCGATGCAGACACCGGTACTGAGCAACGACGCGACGCCGGCCGACAAGTCGGCGCCGCCGATCTTCGAGCTGCAGGATGTGAACGTCCGCTACAGCGGCAAGCTCGCGGTCAAAGACGTCTCGTTCGACCTTCCGACCAACCGCATCACAGCCCTGATCGGTGCGTCTGGCTGCGGCAAATCGACCCTGCTGCGCTGCCTCAACCGCATGAACGACTTGATCCCCGGCGCGACTGTCGAGGGCAAGGTCAGCTACCTCGGCCTCGACCTCTACGCGCCGAACGTCGACCCGGTCCAGGTGCGCAAGAACATCGGCATGGTCTTCCAGAAGCCCAACCCCTTCCCAAAGTCGATCTACGACAACGTCGCGTTCGGCCCGCGCGTACTCGGACTCGACAAGGATCCCCTGACCACGCTCGACGAGATCGTCGAGACCGCACTCACCCGCGCCTCGCTCTGGGATGAGGTCAAGGACCGCCTCGGTGACAGCGCGATCGGCATGAGTGGCGGCCAGCAGCAGCGTCTGTGCATCGCCCGCGCGATCGCGACGAACCCGCACGTGATCCTGATGGACGAGCCCTGCTCGGCGCTCGACCCGATCTCGACCAGCCGCGTCGAGGATCTGATGATCGAGCTCAAGGAGCAGTACACGATCGTCGTCGTCACGCACAACATGCAGCAGGCAGCACGCGTCTCCGACATGACCGCCTACTTCTCGGTCGAGGTCGGCGAGGACGACAAGCGCTATGGGCGCCTGATCGAGTACGACGAGACCGAGACGATCTTCACCAAGCCCAACGATCAGCGCACTGAGGACTACGTGACCGGAAAGGTCGGTTAGCGATGGAGCAGTCACAGGTCGGAACCCGAATCGTCTTCCACGAGGAGCTGGAGAACATCGAGGAGAAGGTCCTCTCGATGTTCGATCTGGCCGCCCAGATGTCTGACCGCGCCGTCGAGAGCGTGCTCAACCAGGATGTCGAGCTCGCCACCCTCGTGATCGAGTCCGACGACCAGATCGACGGTCGCTACCTCGACGTCAACCAAGGCCTGCTCAACCTGATCGCTCTGCAGGCGCCGGTCGCCAGCGACCTGCGTGTGATCGCCGCCCTGCTCAACACGATCAACCACGTCGAGCGCATGGGCGACCTTGCGGTCAATGTGGCCAAAACCGTGCCACTGACCGGCGAGGAGCCCCCGGTCGACGCCGAGATTCTCAACATCATCGAGCGTATGGGGCTGCAGGTCCACAGCCAGATCTTCCAGGCCAAACACGCCCTGGCCAATCGCGACGCCAAGCTCTCCGAGGCCCTGGTCGTCGAAGACGACGAACTCGACCGTCTCAACCGCGACATCTTCCGCCGCGCGATCGAGATCGGCACCGACGACGACCGTCGCGAATGGTCGATCCTGATGGTGCTGATCGGCCGCCACCTCGAGCGGATCGGCGACAACTGTGTCGACATCGGCGAGCAGACGGCGTTCGTGGTCACCGGCGAGTTCCGCGAGTTCACCGACGCCTCGTCGACGCCGCGCAGACCTCGCGACGAGTAGCTCGCTACTGCGTCGCCGGCCGGCCGCGCCGCGCCTGGCGCTCTTGGTACCAATCCTTGCGCGCGATGTAGATCTGCTTCTCGATCGTGGCGTAGACCTTGCCACCGGCATCCTTGAGGTCGAGCGAATAGACCCAGTCGAGCTTGTTCTGCTCATCGACCTGAGCCTTGAGTGACGCCGTCAACTGCGGCGGGATGCGGAACTCGGCATAGAGGGTCTCGGTGCCCGGGCGTTTGAAAGCGACGCGCGCGCCCTTGTCCCAGACGACGTAGTCCTCGCCGAGCTGGCGGATCAGCATCACCATCACGTACGGATCCGTCGCTGAGTAGATGCTGCCGCCGAAGATCGTTCCGACGTAGTTGCGGGTGCGCCACGAGAGCGGTAGCCGCACATCGAGTTCGGTCCAGTCCTCGGTGACTCGAGTGACCCTCCCCCCGGTGCCGACGATTGCGGGCCAGATGTTGAAGACGCGCCAGTCGAGCGCGTGAGGCAGACGCTCGCGCAGGCGACGGATCATGTCGCCGGGCTGCTCGTGATCGCGCCGGCGGCCGCCAGCACGATGACCAGCGCGCCGAGCGCGAAGCGGTAGAGCACGAAAATCTTCAGTGAGTGCTCACCAAGCCATTTGAGCAGGAATGCGATCGACCAATAGCCGACGATGAAGGCCGCGATCGTGGAGACGATCAGTTCGAGTGTGCCGGCGCCGGTGTCGTGACCGACGGCGTCCTTCAGCTCGTAGAGTCCGCTGAGCACGACAGCCGGGATCGAGAGCAGAAAAGAGAAGCGCGCGGCGTCGCGGCGGGTGAAGCCGCGGAAGAGGCCGAAGGTGATCGTTGCGCCCGAGCGCGAGACACCCGGGATCAGGGCGAGCGACTGAGCGATGCCGACGATCAGCGCGTCGGGCGGTTTGAAGTCGGACAGTGTGCGCACGTGCTTGGCGAACATGTCGGCGGCGGCCATCACGGCGCCGAAGACGATCAGCATCGTGCCGACGAGGTAGAGGTTGCGTGCCCCGCTCTCGATCTGGTCCTTGAAAATCACGCCGAAGACGACGATCGGCAGCGTGCCGAGCGCGAGGTACCAGCCCATGCGCGCATCGAATTTCTCCTCTTCGGTCTCGGCGCGCCCCAACAGGCCGAGCGCGAAGGCGCGGGTGATCCGCCAGATGTCCTGACGGAAGTAGATGACCACGGCAGCCATCGTGCCGAGTTGGATCACGGCGGTGAAGGCCGCGCCGGGATCCTCCCAGCCGAAGATCGCCGGGACGATCAGCAGGTGGCCGGAGCTGGAGATCGGCAGGAACTCGGTGAGCCCCTGAACGATGCCGAGAATGATCGCTTCGATGATGCCCATGAGCGGCGCACGTTAGTTCACCGCCGGGCAAATCTGCTGGGTTCGCCGCTTGTACACTCTCGGCCATGAAGAAAGCGCTTCAAACCCTGCTTCTGACCGCCGCAGTGCTGCTCGTGACCGCGCAGGCCGCCTTCGCGGGCGACAACGGCCAGGGCTGGATCGGCGAGGCCAACGACAAGACCGTCACCTTCTTCGGCCTCGGCATCATCATTCTCTTCCCGCTCGTCGCGGCGATCGGCAGCTTCATCCAGGGCCGCCTCGAGCGCCGCGCCGACGAGCGCAAGAGCGCGATCTTCAAGCACAAGTAGGCCTGCGGGTCTGCTTGATCGAAAGGCCCGCGCCGTGAACACCACGCGCTGCGCCTGCATCGACATCGGCTCGAACACGACGGCCCTCCTGGTGGCCGACGTCAGCGGCGACGACCTGACCCCCGTCGGCACCAGACGCGTATTCACGATGCTCGGCGCCGAGACCGGCCCGACCGGCATCTCCGAGGACAAGATCGCCGAAGTGGTCCTGGCGGTCGAGGAACTGCTCGGCTACACCGCTTCGCTCGCCTGCGAGCAGGTCTCGCTCGTCGCGACACACGTCGTGCGCGAGGCGCACAATGGCCACGAACTCGAAGCCAAGGTGAACCAGGCCACTGGAAGGACGCTCGAGGTGATCGACGGCCACCAGGAAGCGCGCTGGTCGTTCATCGGCGCCGTCGGCGGACTCGCCAGACTGCGCGGCACAACGGTCGTCGTCGACGCCGGCGGTGGCTCCACCGAAATCTCCTGGTGCAATCCGGGTCAGCAGCCGGTGACCGCGAGCTTCGCGATCGGCTCGGCGACGCTCGCCACGCAGTTCATCGCCGCCGATCCGCCACTGCCCGAAGAGATCACGCGCGCCCGCGAGTACGCAGACCGGACGTTCGACGAACTCGACTTCCCCGACCACTGTGCACTCGCGCTCGCCGTCGGGGGCGGCGCAAGCACCGCGCGTCAGCTGACCGGAGGCGTGCTCGACCAGGCCGGGATCGCACGCGTGCTCGCGCTCACGACCAGCATGCCCAGCGCGGAGCTCTCGGAGAAATTCGACATCGCGGCGAATCGTGCTCGGCTCCTGCCAGCCGGGCTCGCGATCCTCGAAGCCGTGGTCGAGCGTCTGGGCATCGGCCTCGAAGTCGGTCGCGGTGGTCTGCGTGAGGGCGTGCTGCTCGACCGTTTCGGCAGCTAGACGCTCAGAACGTCACGTCCGGCAGCAACCTCGCCTCGTGCTCGCGATCAACGCGCGCGGCCACCTCTACGTACTGCTCCAGCCCCGAGCCGCGCAGCTTGCTGCCGAGCAACTCGTCGATCTGGAAGATCCCGGCCGAGTTGTTCATCGCGATCTCCACGCGGACCGGCTTGTGCTCGCCGGCGATGATGTTCACGCCATCGATCGCCGCAGCGCTCAAAGCGTGGATGTTGTTCTGGCCGGCTTCGAACGGCACACGCGAACGCCCGGCCGCCATGTCGAGCGCGTCCGCAACGCGCACCACGCCAGCTTCGATGGTCAACGGCCGGCCGCTGCTGCGGTGGCCGATGATCGCGTGCTGGGTCTCGGCGGCGATCACCGACCGGTCGGGCTCGTCGTAGATCCCATCGAGCAGCTGGCCGAGTTTGTCGGCGGCGAGGAAGAGGCTGTAGCTCTCGTGGTCAACGCGGTGGATCGACATGCCGACGTCGTGCAGCATCGCCGCTCCGGCGACAACCACTTCGGCGTCACGACGGCTCATCCCGAAATCGCGAACGATCGAAGGTTCGACCCCGCGTTTCTCAAGCAGCCGCAGGATTCTCAGCGCGATGTTCGTGACGACCTGGATGTGCACCCAGCCGTGGTCGGACATGCCGAGCCTGCGAGTCGCGTTGACCCCGGCGACCAGCCACCACGCCTTCAGCTGCTCGTCGTCGCCGGCACGCTCGATCAGACGCGCAAGCCGGTGGTTGCCCCGGGTGGGGACATGAATGTCGATTGCGGCCGAGAGATCGGCCAGTGCGGGCTCATCGGTCCTGATGCCCTGTGTCTTTTCCTTTGTCTGTGTCATACAGACCACGTTAGACACGCTCGCGCGAACGCCGTCCGGCGTTCACCAACCTTTCACAAGGACGCCCTTACGGGAGAAACGCCGGCGGCACGGTGCCGCTGATCTTGAGCTTGTCCGAGCCGATCTCGGAGCGTTCGTAGATCTCGCGCAGCAGGCAGTGGATGTTCACATCCTGCGGCTCGCCTCCGTGCCAGTGCCATGAGTGGAGAATCCCCTCGGTGACAAAGCCGATGCGCTGCAGCGCCGACTTGGAGCGGCCGTTGCGCACGTGGCTGTAGGAGCTGATCCGCTCGAGGCCGAGATGACGGAATCCGAGGCCGAGCACGAGCGACTTGGAGGCGAGGTTGACTCCAGTCCCCCAGTACTTGTGTCCGAGCCACGAACCGACCACCGCACGGTGGTCACGCGTGGAGAACTCGGTGAGTCCGGTGACGCCGACGACGTTCTCGGTCTCGCGCTCGACAATCACGAATTCGAGCAATTGACCGTTGTCGCGCTTGGCCTGGAGATCCTCGATGTACTTGAGCGGCTGTTCGATCGAGGTGTACGGGCCCCAGCTGAAGAAACGCGTGACGGCTGGATCCTGAGCGAGCTTGAAGAGCTGCTCGGCGTCCTCCGGAACCGCGAAACGCAGCATGAAGCGCTCGCCGACGACCTCGAGGTCGACCGGCTGCTCGGTCTGAATCTGGGTCACCTCTGTCGGTTCGATCGTCATCTGAGCCGCATCCTATCCCTATGCTGGACCCACGTGATCGCGCTGCTCTACGACATCCACGGGAATGACCTCGCCCTCGAAGCCGTGATCGCCGACGCTCGCGCGGCGGGCGCGGACGCATGGCTGCTCGGCGGTGACTACTGCCTGATCGGCGCGCAGCCGGCCGCGGTGCTGGACCGGCTGGAAACGCTTCCGGCCGACACCGTCTGGCTGCGTGGCAACACCGAGCGTTGGGTCGCGCACCCCGAGGCGATCGACATCCCGGTCGATGCGATCCGCGACGCGGCACTGTTCACCGCAGGCGCGATCGGCGAAGACTCGGTGCGCGAACTCAGCTCCCTGCCGGACGTCGTCCACGACGTGCCCTTCGAAGGCGCGTCGATGACGGTGTTCTGCCACGCCTCCCCCGGCTCGGACATGATCGGATTCACTGATCAGCCGGCCGACACCGACGGCGATGCAGCCGCGACCGACTTCCAGGCAAACACGATCGTCTGCGGCCATACACACATCCAGTTCGCCCGCGAGGTCGGGGTGATCGAGGTGGTCAATCCCGGCAGCGTCGGCCTGCCGTTCGATGGTGACCAACGCGCTGCCTACGGCTTGCTCTCGCCGGATGGATCATTTGATCTTCGGCGTGTGGACTACGACGTAGAGCGTGCGATCGCCGCATACGACGGGACTGACGGCGAGTGGGCCGAGATCGCGCGACGCCGACTCGCGCAGGCCCGTCCCTAGGTCGGCGGATCAAACGCCAGTCGTGCCCGCGCGACATCAGCATGCGTGTGGCATTCCTGATCGTGGTCGTTGACGAGGCCCATCGCCTGCATGAAGGCGTAGGCGGTGGTCGGGCCCACGAAGCGCCATCCGCGCGCTTTGAGCTCCTTCGAGAGTGCCGACGGATCGCCACCCTCGTAACGCCAGAAGAATCTCGCGAGCGAGCCTTCGCGTTCGGACAGCTCGATCGCCCGCGCGGCATTCGCGATCACGGCTTCGATCTTTCCGCGGTGCCGGACGATCCCAGCGTCGCCCAGCAGTCGCTCGACGTCTCGCGAATCGAACTGCGAGACGATCTCAAAATCGAACCCGGCGAAGGCGGAGCGGAAGTTTTCCCGTTTGACCAGGATCGTCCGCCAACTGAGGCCGGATTGAAATCCTTCGAGACAGATCTTCTCGAACAGTCGAACGTCGTCATCGACGGGAAAGCCCCACTCGGTGTCGTGGTAGGTGGCCTCCGGCTCGGACACGGCCCAACTACAACGCGCCAGCCCGTCGGTTCCGATCGCTGACTCGCTCATGTCGCGAGAAACGCCAGACGCTCGTCGGTCCGCGCGGGAGTGAATTCGGTGACCTCAGCGGTGACGATCCCTTCAGACACGAACGGGTCGCGCGCAACGATGGCGTCGAGTTCCTCCCGTCCGACCGCGTGGGCGAGCACCGCGCCACCAGCCGCGCCGTCGAGGCTTCCTGCCAGCAGGAACACGCCGTCGTCGAAACCGGCGGAGAGCCACTCGCGGTGGCCCTCGATCTGACTGGGCGTGCTCGACGCCGACCCCTTGAACCGAAGCTTGATCAGGAACATGTCTGGCCTTTCGTTATTTGCTTGGAGGCAGTGGATCCGGTGGCCGCTTCGCCTTCGACCCACGCGCGAGCACGGCCGAGTTCTCGATCGACAAACGCGCGATCGCGCAGCGCTGCTGACAATGTGGCGATCCCCTGACTGAGGACGAGCGCGTGCAAAGCGAGTTCATCGGCGTCGCGATGGTGTCCGAGCAATTCGAAGCGCGCCTTCAACCATTCGCGAAACTGCTCGAAGATCGCAGTCGCCCCCGGCCACGAACCATGGTCGACTTTGCCGAGTTCATTGCAGAGCGTTCCCACTGGGCAGCCGTAGAGGCGGATCGCTGCGTCGTTGTCCGCGACGAGTTCGAGAAAGCGAACAATCTGTCCCGCCGGTGTGTCGCTCTCGAGCTCGAAGCGTCTGAGCATCGCGGAGGTGTCTCGGCGACGCTTCGAAATCACGGCGTCGAGCAAGTCATCCTTGCGCTTGAAGTGGTAGTGGAAATTGCCGCGCGAGATGCCCACGGCCTCCGCAAAGTCGGCAAACGTCGTGTGTCCGTAGCCACGCCGATAGATCAACTCGTCGGCAGCGCTCACTATCCGTTCTCGTGTCTGCTCAGCAGCCATGTGGCGGAGAGTTTAGGACATTTGTCCTAAACAGTTTGGGACGCAGAACCATCATCCCCCTGTTTAGATTTGCGGAATGATCCCGAACGCCCCGCTCGCCCACGAGATGTGGTTCGACCACACGAAGTTTCCTTACGACTTCGGCTTTCTGACGCAGACCGCCACGCTGACTCTGCTGTTCGGCGCCCTGCTTCTCACGTTCCTCCTGCGCTTCGTCAACCACTTCTGGGACGGAATCGACGTACCCCCGGTCGCGGCGATTGCGCCGTGGGTCGCCTTCGCGGTGCGCATCCACCTGGCGATGTCGATGCTCGGGCTGTTGTCACTAGGTGTGTTTCTGTCTCCTGCGATGGATCTGCGCTGGAACGCCGTAGGCGTGATCCTCGGGATCGTCATGCTGATCGTGGCGATCTCGATGGCCGCGGGCTACCGCAGCCGCGAGGCGGCGTGGTTGCTGATCGCATCCGGACCTCTGGCGATGGCGGAGTTCGGAATCGCGCCGGTGCTCCAGCGGGTCGACCTGCTCGGGCTCGCCGGGTTCATCATCGTCGCCGGCGCCGGTCGCTGGTCGGCCGACGTCGAACGGGGTGCGAGCGAGGATCCGTTCTTCGGTCCTGCGCGGCTGCGCCCGGAGGGAGTTGCGCGGCTCGGGCTTGCAGTTCTGCTGTTCCGGGTGGCGGCGGGCCTTGCGCTGATCATCGTCGCCGGCTACGAGAAGCTTTTCAATCCCGAGCTTGCACTCGACTTCCTGCATCGCTATCCGAATCTCCAACTAGCCGACCTGCTCGGCCTGCCGCTCAGCGACATCCAGTTCATCCGCACGGCCGGCGCCGTCGAGGTGCTGTTCGGGCTGCTGCTGATCTCCGGGGCGTTGCCGCAGGTGATCATCCTGATCGCCGGCGTGCCGTTCACCGCGACGCTGTTCGTCTTCGGGATCAACGAATTGGTCGGCCACCTGCCGGTCTACGCCGCGATGTTCACGATCTTCGTGTTCGGTTGCCATCCGCAGCTACGACCAGCCGCATACGCCTGGCCATGGCAATTGAGGCGACTCGCGGCGCAGCCCCCCTCCACCTGAACGAACAGCCACCGCGCGTCGGGGTCGCGCGGTGGCCTGTGTGCCCGCCGCGCGACCCCCGCACCCCCTCACGGCGTAGTGATCCAGGCGCCCTGGGTCGGATTCCAGTGGATCGTCGACTTCTGGAAGGCCTGCTTGCGGCCGTTTGTGCCCTCGGCGACCTCTTCGCCGGTCGGGTAACCGAGCGCGGCTTCACGTCCGCTCGATGCGAACTTCTGCTCGATCGCCCCGTGCACCCAGTGAGCGCCGGTCGCGGCCGACCAGAGAATCACGCCGTCGTCGAAGTACTGGTATTGACCCTTCGTTCCGTTCGGCGCGGTCGCCGCCGCGGCTTCGTCCATCGTCGCGAAGCCGAGCTTCTCCTCGCCGCCGCTTGCCCAGAAGCGGTCGAGGATCGCCCCGCGGATCACCTGTGCGACGTTCGGCTTCCAGAGAATGATCCCGTTCTGGAACTGCTGGAAGCGTCCGCCCTTCTTGGCGTCCATCTCGGGCAAGGTCGGCCAGCCGAGCACGCTCGCGCCGCCGCCGATCGCGTTCCACTTGGCGCCGATCGTTCCGTAAGGCTGATCGCAGAGCGGGATCGTGTTGCCTGAATTGTCCTTGGCTTCGTCGTTGCCCCAGCGCGAGAGGTAGATCGCCGAGACCCACTGGCCCGCTGGTCCGGTGTCGAGGTCGGTCTTCAGCCACCAGCTGTTGTAGCTGGAGCCTTGCGTGACCTTCGGGCCGATCCGACGGCAGTAGACGTAGTTGGTGCCGGCGTTGAGGGTGCCGGTCCGTGTTCCGCCGGGCTTGTCGTAGCCGGGGGCTGCGGCGTAGGTGTCGACGGTGTACGCGGACGGACCGGGGGTGCCCCCGCCGCCACAGTTCTGACTCACGCGATAGAGCGGCTTCCCGACCTGCATCACAATCGGACCCTCACCCTGAAGGATCGGATTGACCATGTCGCTGGTCTGGGCATCTGAGCGACCGGGGGCGTAGAGCTGCTCATAGTGCAGGTGCACCACACCATTGCCGCCGATGTCGCCCATCGTTCCGACGATCTGACCCTGTTGCACGTACGTCCCGGCCGGAACGTGCCACTTCATGTGCATGTAGGTCGTGAACCAACCGTTGCCGTGGTTGATCTCGATGCCACCGGGATAGAACTCCTCGTGGACGAGACCGGGGGCCGAGGCACGAATGTTCGCGTTTGTCGGCTGGCCCTGGACATACATGTCCATCTTCTTGTCGTCCGGATTGTGGCCGGCGTAGGTCTGGATCAGATCCGTGGTGCCGCAGTCGAACGGCAGCAGGAAGTTCGGACGGTTGGGAAGCGGATCGGCGGCCGCGGCGGTACTGGCCATGAACACCGCGCAGATCGAGCAGATCAGCAGGGCCGTGGCGAGAGTCCAGCCGGCGAGCGAGCGGATGTCGAGCGAGTTGTCGCTCATGGTTTTGTACTCCTGTGTGTTGTTTGATCGATTCATGACAGCTGCGTCCCTGCCCCTCACGGCGTAGTGATCCAGGCGCCCTGGGTCGGATTCCAGTGGATCGTCGACTTCTGGAAGGCCTGCTTGCGGCCGTTTGTGCCCTCGGCGACCTCTTCGCCGGTCGGGTAACCGAGCGCGGCTTCACGTCCGCTCGATGCGAACTTCTGCTCGATCGCCCCGTGCACCCAGTGAGCGCCGGTCGCGGCCGACCAGAGAATCACGCCGTCGTCGAAGTACTGGTATTGACCCTTCGTTCCGTTCGGCGCGGTCGCCGCCGCGGCTTCGTCCATCGTCGCGAAGCCGAGCTTCTCCTCGCCGCCGCTTGCCCAGAAGCGGTCGAGGATCGCCCCGCGGATCACCTGTGCGACGTTCGGCTTCCAGAGAATGATCCCGTTCTGGAACTGCTGGAAGCGTCCGCCCTTCTTGGCGTCCATCTCGGGCAAGGTCGGCCAGCCGAGCACGCTCGCGCCGCCGCCGATCGCGTTCCACTTGGCGCCGATCGTTCCGTAAGGCTGATCGCAGAGCGGGATCGTGTTGCCTGAATTGTCCTTGGCTTCGTCGTTGCCCCAGCGCGAGAGGTAGATCGCCGAGACCCACTGGCCCGCTGGTCCGGTGTCGAGGTCGGTCTTCAGCCACCAGCTGTTGTAGCTGGAGCCTTGCGTGACCTTCGGGCCGATCCGACGGCAGTAGACGTAGTTGGTGCCGGCGTTGAGGGTGCCGGTCCGTGTTCCGCCGGGCTTGTCGTAGCCGGGGGCTGCGGCGTAAGTGTCGACCTGATAGGTGGTGACGGGTGCCGGCGGTGTCGAGCCGTTTGTCAGCTGTGCGAGCGTGTTGTCGTCGTGGGTCACGTCCCGGTCGACGTTGCCGCCGATGCCGCCGACGCTGCCGCTCTCGGTGAACTGCCAGATCGCGTACGTGCTCCAGCCCGCGGGAAGCGGAGAGGGTGCGCTGCCGTAGTTGGCGATCACCAGCGGCAGATTTCCGAACATCACGTTGCTGCCGGTGCACTGATTCCACCAGTAGGCGTTCGTGTAGATCATCGGACCGCGCCCGATTCGCGCTTGGATCCGATTGACGAATCGCTGGATCCAGCCAACCAGCCCGGCCGGGCTGAGGTTGTAACAGTTGCCCGAGCCGACCGCGGTGCCGTACTCGATGTCAAGCATCGGCGGAAGCGTCTTGCCGTCGTTCGAATACGGCGCGACGCTCAAGACTTTGTCTGCCTGCCCCTCCGGGTCGCCATTGTCGGGACGACCCCAGTGGTAGGCGCCGGCCACAAGCCCAGCCTGCTTGGCGTTGCGGTAGTCGGCGGCGAAGTACGGGTTCGTGTAGTACCCGCCCTCAGTCGCCTTGATGATCGCGAACCGCTGGCCGCTGGCCGCCACCTGGGACCAGTTGATCGGTGCCTGATACGCCGACACGTCGATTCCGTAATGGGCGGCCGACGCGCCGCTCGCTGACGCGCCGAGCACGCAGGCCGCGCAGGCCAGGCTGAGCAGAGCAAGCCGAAACCGTTTGGTCCGGTCCGAGCGACCGGGCGAATTGCACTCCGTTGTCATTGATCCCCTCCCCGGGACAATCTGTATCACGCTACTGACGTGACGTTCAATAGCGCCACACTACAGAAAACCACGGAGGCGTGCCGGGACACCCCGGGCACGAGCCCGCCCGTGGGGTCGGAATTCAGATCAGCCGCAGGGTCTGACCGTGACGCTTGAGCCAGAGCCGGGAATCGCGCCAGTCGGGTACGCGCACGTCCATCAACGCCCAGAAGCGCGGTGAGTGGTCGCGCACCTCGATGTGTGCGGCTTCGTGCTCGACGACGTAGTCCAGCACCGCCTCCGGCGCCAGCAACAGCCGCCAGTTGAAGGAGATCGTGCCGCTCGTCGAGCAGCTCCCCCATCGCGTCTTCTGGTCACGGATCGCGACGCGCTCGTACGAAGTGCCGTTGCGTTCGGCGCAAGCGTCGAGCCTGCCGGTGAAGATCTCCTTGGCCTGGCGGCGATACCAACGCTCGAGTGCGACCGCGACGGTTTCGCGGCGCCCGTCGGGCACGCGCACCCAGAGCTCGTTGAGCGCGGGTTTGACCGTCACCCTGCCCGACGGGCCTTCAAGCAGGCGGAGCGTCAGCTCGCCGCCGAGAAAGGGCACCGTCGTGCCGTCGGCTAGTGAACGTGACGCCACGATCTCGTCGGTCGCCTCGATCTTCGCCAGCGTCCTGTTGATCCAGTCGGAACGCTCTTCGACGAACGCATGGCCGTGACGCTCGGCAACGCGCTCCGGGAGCGTGAGCACGACCCCGTCGTCGCCAACGGTGATGCGGATGTTCCTGGCGCGCGCGGAGCGGCGCAGGGCGTAGCGAAAGCCCTCGCCGGCGAAGACCGATTCGGCTCCGCTCACTCCCACTCGATCGTCGCGGGCGGCTTGCTCGAGATGTCGAGGGTGACACGGTTGACACCGCGGATCTCGTTGATCAGGCGGCTCGACACAGTCTCCAGCAGGTCGTAGGGCAGGCGCGCCCAGTCGGCGGTCATGGCGTCGTCAGAGGTGACGGCGCGGATGACGATCGGATAGGCGTAGGAGCGCTCATCGCCCTGCACGCCGACCGACTTTACGACCGGCAGCACGCAGAAGCTCTGCCACAGCTCGCGATAGAGCCCGGCCTTGCGGATCTCGTCCTGGAGGATCGCGTCGGCTTCGCGAACGATCTCGAGGCGCTCGCGGTTGACCTCACCCGAGACGATGCGGATCGCGAGACCCGGACCGGGGAACGGCTGGCGCCAGACGAGATTCTCGGCCATTCCGAGCTCGGCGCCGACGGCGCGCACCTCATCCTTGAAGAGCAGGCGGAGCGGCTCGACCAACTCGAACTCCATGTCATCGGGCAGTCCGCCGACGTTGTGGTGCGACTTGATCGTCGAGGCGCCATGTCCGCCGCCGCTCTCGATCACGTCGGAGTAGAGCGTGCCCTGAACGAGGAATTTGGCGTCGAGCTGCGCGGCCTCGGCTTCGAAGGTGCGGATGAACTGATCGCCGATGATCTTGCGCTTCTGCTCGGGCTCGGTGACGCCCTCGAGGCGCTGGAGGAAGATGTCAGATGCGTCCACATGGATCAGCGGCACGTGGAAGTTGTCACGGAAGACGGCGACGACCTGCTCCGCCTCGTTCTTGCGCATCATGCCGTGATCGACGAACACGCAGGTGAGCTGATCTCCCACGGCCTTGTGCACGAGCAGCGCCGCGACGGAGCTGTCAACGCCGCCGGAGAGCCCGCAGATGACCTTGCCGTCTCCGACCTGCTCGCGGATCTTGGCGATCTGTTCGTCGATCACCGACGCGGAGTTCCAGAGGCCGTCGGCCTCGCAGACGTCGTAGAGGAAGCGCTTGAGCACATCGGTGCCATACGGGGTGTGCACGACCTCGGGATGGAACTGGATGCCATAGAGGCGGCGCTCGTTGTCCTCGAAGGCCGCGACCGGCGACTCATCCGAGGAGGCGAGCGCGGTGAAGCCGGGCGGCGCCTCGTAGACGGTGTCGCGGTGGCTCATCCAGCATTGCTGCTCATCGGGAAGATCGCGGAACAGTCGGCCGTGTTCCTTGACGTGCAGATTGGAGCGGCCGAACTCGCCGACCGGCGCCTGCTCGACGCGGCCACCGAGGCCGAGCGCCATCGCCTGCATGCCATAACAGATGCCCATCACCGGAATCCCCAGCTCAAGCAGTTCTTTGCGCAACTCGGGGGCGTCGTCGGTATAGACGGAGGCCGGGCCACCGGAGAGGATGATCCCCTTCGGCTGGCGCGCCCTCAGCACCTCGACCGAGGTGTCGGCTGGGAGCAGTTCGGAGTAGACGCCGCACTCGCGCACGCGGCGGGCGATCAGCTGGTTGTACTGGCCACCGAAGTCGAGGACCAGGACTTCTTGGGCGGTGATCTCCGAGCCTGAGGCGGCACCGCCGGCGACGCCCCAAGCCGAATCAACACTGTCGGCTGCGGCGTCGCCTGCGATTGCCGGGTCGGGAGCGTTCAATCCCCGGCCCTTAGTTCTTGTCGACGGCCAGGGCGACCGCGGCGCGTCCGTTGGAGCCCATGCCGACCTGCTGCGAGCGCTGGAGCTGCTTGCCCTCGGTCTGCAGCGACGGGGCGACCATCACCTCGGCGCGGTGGAACTCCGGGATGTCGGCGTAGCCGGTCGTCGCCATCGAGGTGCGCAGGCCGCCCATCAGGTTGAACGTGCCGTCGTTCTCGTTGGCCGGGCCGAGCAGGATCTGCTCGAGCGAACCGTTCTGGACGGTCTCGACGCGGGCGCCACGCGGCAGCGACGGGTGGAATGTCGCCATGCCCCAGTGGAAACCGCGGCCGGGAGCCTCGTAGGCACGGGCCAGCGGCGAGCCGATCATCACGGCGTCAGCGCCGCAGGCGACTGCCTTCGAGACATCGCCGCCGTTGCGCATGCCGCCGTCGGCGATCACGTTGACGTACTCGCCGGTCTCGAGCATGTGCTGGCTGCGCGCCGCCTGGACATCGGCGATCGCGGTGGCCTGCGGCACGCCCACACCGAGCACTCCGCGCGTGGTGCACGCGGCGCCCGGGCCGACGCCGACGAGAACGCCGACGCATCCGGTGCGCATCAGGTGCAGCGCGGTCGAGTAGCTGGCGCAGCCGCCGAGCACGCACGGAACCGGGACCTCGTTGATGAACTCTTTGAGGTTCAGCGGCTCGACGGTGGTCGAGACGTGCTCCGCGGAGATCACGGTGCCCTGGATGACGAGGATGTCGAGACCGGCCTCTAGGGCGACCTCGTAGTACTCGCCGACCTTCTGCGGGGTCAGGGAGGCGGCGGTGACGACGCCCTGCTCCTTGATCTCGCGGATCCGCTGGGCGATCAGCTCAGGCTTGACCGGCTCTTCGTAGATCTTCTGCATCTCGGCCGTCGCGACCTCTTTGGGCAGCGAGGCGATGCGGTCGAGCTTCTCCTCGGCGTCTTCGTAGCGCGAGAAGATGCCCTCAAGATTGAGCACGCCGAGACCGCCGAGCTTGCCGATGATGCCCGCGGTCTTCGGCGAGATGACGCCGTCCATCGCGGAGCCGAGCAGGGGCAGCTCGAAGCGGTAGGGACCGAGGGTCCAGGAGATGTCGACGTCGTCTGGGTCGCGCGTCCTGCGCGACGGAACGATGGCGATGTCGTCGAAGCCGTAAGCGCGACGACCTTTCTTACCGCGGCCGATCTCTACTTCCATTGGTACCTCAGGATGGTGGGACAGGCTGGTCCGGAGGGGTGGGTGCCGGCCAGCAACAGGGGCTTCATCCGTCTACGTTACCAATGCTCTGGACGGCTCAAATCGGTAGATCTGGAGCCGAAAAAGCGGCTCGCGAAAACTTCCTGCAAAGTACGCGAAAAGTTCTGATCAGGACACGACCGGGCGGCGAATCGCGTCGATCTCGACGCGGTCGGCCAGCTGGTCGACGGCGGCGCGGTCGAGCGTGCCCGCGCCGAAGTGCTGGGTCGACTCGGCGCCGCAGGCGACCGCGTAGCGCAGCGCCTCCTCCCCGCCGAGGCCGATGTAGCGCGCGCTGACCAGACCGGCGACGAGCGCGTCGCCCGATCCGACCGTGGTGATCGGGTCGAGTTCGGGGGCGCGCACGTGAAGCGTGGTGTCGGGCTGGTCCTCGAGCACCGCCCAGCAACCGTCGCTGCTGGTGACCACCGCGTCGCGCGCGCCGAGCGTGCGCAGCTCGACCGGCGCCGAGGCGAGGTCTTCGTCGTCGATGAACTCACGCCCGGCGAGCTCTTCGGTCTCGAGCACGTTCGGGGCGATCATGTCTGGCTCGGAGCGCAGGGCGCTCATCATCACGTCGCCCTCGGCGTCGACCAGCGTGATCACGCCGGCCTTGCGCAGGCCGGTGACGAGGTCGCCATAGAACTCGTGCGGGATCCCGCGCGGGATCGACCCGGCGATCACGCAGATGTCGGCGCCCGGCGCCAGGTACATCAGCTTCTCGCGAAAGAGTTCAAGCTCGGTCTCGGTCACACGCGGGCCGTGCTCGTTGATCTCGGTCTGCTCGCCGGTGGTCGGATCGATCAGGACCGTCGAGGTTCGCGACTCTTCGCCGATCCGGACGAAGTCGTTGAGCACCGACTCGCCGGTGAGGTATTCGATGATCCTCGTGCCGGTGACTCCCCCGGCGAACCCGGTGGCGATCACCGGTTGGCCGAGACACTTGAGCGCGCGGGCGACGTTGATGCCCTTTCCTCCCGCAGCCGCCCGCTTGTCGACCGCGCGGTGGCGGGCGCCGAGACGGAAGTGCGGGACCGACAGGGTGTTGTCGATTGCGGCGTTGAGTGTGACCGTGATGATCATCGTCGTGAACCTTCTGTGCCTCGGGGATCCCCACTCCCCCATCGGCATTTTCAGTAGCGGGGATTATCCCACGTAACCCGGGCGACGTGTCCGGTCGTCTCCACGCTTGAAGAAAAAGATGCCGATCAGACCGAGCCCGAGCACCAGTAGGGCGAACGGGAGGATCTTCCCGAGCGCGTGAAGCATCACTGCCGAAGTCGCGGGCGCGGGCACCGCCCGGGCCAACGCGACCTGCACCGTCCCGACCTTCTGGCCGTCGCGCAGCACCGCGGCCGTGCCGACGATCGAGCCGGCGGAACGCGGACCCTTGATCTCCTTCGGTGCCGTCAGCTGCACGACCACGCGCTGACCGTTCCTGGCGGCGAGCGAGATGTCGCGGCTCGGATAGACCTTCGCGGTGATGTCCTGGAGTTCGACCGGCAGGGCGACGATCGCCTGCTTGCGCTGGAGGGCGCTGATCGACTTGTAGTGGGCACGACCGAACTTGAGCAACGCCGCGGAGTCGTTCTCGCGATCGGCCTCGGTCGGTTCTCCGGTCACCACCGATACGAGCTTGGCGTCGACCTTCTCGGCCGCACCGACGAGCAGATAACCCGCCGCCATCGTGTGGCCGGTCTTCACGCCGATCGCCCACGGATAGGCGCCGATCAGGGGGTTGCGATTGGTGATGTGACGCGTGACCGATCCCGTGCGCAGAGTGAGGTGAGCCTTGTCGACGACATTGGCGAAGCGCGGGACCGTCAACGCCTGCTTGGCGAGCTGGGCGAGGTCGCTGGCGGTCGAGTAGTTGCCGGCGGCGTCGAGTCCGACCGGGTTGGCGAAGTGGGTGCGCGTCAGGCCCATCGCGCGGGCGCGGCGGTTCATCGCGGCGACGAAGGCGCCGCGTGATGATGCCGTACCGGCGGCGAGGCTGTCGGCGGCGTCGTTGCCGCTCTCGAGCAGGAGACCGCGGATCATGTCCTGCGCGCTCATCCTCTCGCCGGGCTTCAGGCCGAGGAGCGATTCGCCGACGCCGGCCTGGTAATTCGTGGCCGTGATCATCTCGCCCGGTGTCGTGCGCGAGATCGCGACCAGCGCGGTCATCATCTTCGTCGTGCTGGCGATCAGACGACGGCGCGTCGTGCCACGCCCCCAGAGCTTGACCCCGGTCTGCGCGTCGAGCACGATGCCGGTCCTGGCCGCGATGCCGCCCGGCGCGCGCGGCGCGGGCACGATGATCGTTTTCGTGCTGACCGTGCGGACGACGTTGTCAGCCGCGCCGGCATGCGCCGACCAGACAAGCAGGGCCGCCAGCAGGGCGAGCAGGAACGGGGCCACGCGGGCTGCCTTGGCCGCGCGCAGCGACGAGGCAGAGGACCGCATGCTGAGCATCACTCTTTGAGTTTAAGTTTCTGGCCGGGCTGAAGCGCGCGCGGGTCGACGTCGGGGTTCAGCTCCTGGAGCATGTCGACGTCGACGCCCTGCTTCTCGGCGATCGCCGAGAAGCTGTCCCCGGCCTTGACGACGTAGACCGAGCGCTTCGGACCAGTCACCGCCGCCGCGCCGCTGGAGGTCGACTCGGTCGAAGTCGACTTGCTCGAGGTGTCGCCGCTCGAAGACTTGACCGAGCCGTCGCTGCTCTGGTTGGCGATGATCCAGAAACACACGATCGCACAGACGGCGAGTGCGAGCGGAGCAAGGATGCGGGCGCCGGAGCCTGCCTTCACGTCGCGCGGGCGGCGCGGCGCGCTGCCGCTTCCGCTCGAAACCGGACGCTGACGGCCGCCGCTCTGACCGCCGGACGAGCGAACGTCCGAGCGACCCTTGCTCTGCGGCGGGCGCTTGCTGCTCTTGCTCTCGCCGCGAGGGGGGCGCTTGGAGCGCCCACCGAGGTCACGCTCGGAGCGTCCACGCACTGGGCGGGGGCTCTCTGCGGCGCCGGGCGGCGTGCTGGATGTCTCTCTTTTGAGCGGCTCTGCCATGTTCGGCGATCATAACGGCGCTTGAGTTCAGCGCGCTTAGCTCTGCAATGCGCCGCCCGACGCACAATCCCTGCAAATCAAGCGAAACGCAACGCTTCGTCCAGTGAGCGCGTGGCTGCGGCGTCGACCTCGGCCGTCCAGCCGGAATCGAGCGCGATGCGCTCGAGCCGCTCACGCAGCGGGACCAGGACCAGCGCGTCGAGCGCGCCGTATTGCACTTGAGCACTCGAGAGCACGGGCACCGACCAATCGGACAGCCGCTGCTGCTTGGAGAGTTCAAATCCGAGCAGGTCTTCGCAGACGTGCGCGAGATTGCTGCCCTTCGGGTCGAACAGGCCGGTGCTGCGCGCGCGTTCACGAACAAACACCCAGCGCGTGTCGAACATCGGCGTCAGTGTGAAGCCGCCATGCCGCGCGAGCCAGCTCTGCTCGAACTCGGCGTTGTGCGCGATCCAGCCGATCTGCAGACCGGCGATCGCGTGGTGCAGCGCGTCCCAGGCGTCGAAGGCGAAACAGTCGAGCACGACGCAGCGATCGCCCGCGGCGATCTGCGCGAGCCGGATGCGGCCGTCCGGCGGTACGAGCGACGTGGTCTCGATGTCGATCCCGACCGAGAGCGCGTCGCTCATCGGCGAGGGCCTTGCGGCTTCGAGAACCCAACCGAGCGCGTCGACCGCCGAGACGGCGTCGGTCACGTACACATACTCGCCGCGATCCTTGCCGAACCGCACCGCAATCGGCTGCCGCTCGATCGCGGGCGCCTCTCCTGCGGTGGTGATGATCGCGGGCTGCACGATGACTCCTGATCAGAGCCTGACGCGCCCGTCGGTCGGCAGATTCGCTTCGATCGAGCGCCGCCATCGTGCGGTTTTCGCCGTCCCAGCGTTCAAGCCAGATCGCGCATGCACATACGTCCTGCCGAGGGTCGGCAGGACGTATGTGCACGCAAAAGATCGCCAGGCGTCGCCCGCGCCGCGTCAGCCGGAGACGGCCCAGATCGAGGCGCGCAGCTCGTCGGCCGCGGCCTTCGCGCTGTCAGTCGGGTCGCCACCGGTCTGCTCCCAGGCGTTCACAAGCGCGCGTGAGACGGTGATCAGCGCCGAGGCACGACCGGCGGTGAACGCCGCGGCCAGATCCTCGACCTTGCCCCCCTGGGCCCCGACTCCGGGGATCAGGAAGACGCCGCGGGGCATCGCGGCGCGCAGGCGCCTGATGTGCGCCGGCTCGGTGGCGCCGACGACGGCGCCCAAAGATGAAAGTCCGGACTCCCCGACCACTCCCGATCCGACCCGCTCGACCATCGCGGCCAGCCGGTCGGTGACAGTGCCTCCGCCCTCGAGCGGGAGGTCTTCGATGTCGGCCGCGCCGGGATTCGAGGTACGCACGAGCAGGAACACCCCCGCCCCGTGAGCTGCCGCCGAATCGACCAGCGGCTGTATCGAATCGTCGCCCAGCAGCGGATTGACGGTCGCGACATCGGCACCGAGTCCGGGGATTTCTCCGAACGGCGACGGCGTCGAGCCGAACAGCGCCTGCGCGTAGGCCGCGGCAGTCACCGGGACGTCACCGCGCTTGCCGTCGGCGATCACGATCAGGCCTTCCTGCTTGGCGGCTTGAACGGTCTCGGC
Source organism: Solirubrobacterales bacterium (assembly GCA_047605325.1). GTDB lineage: Bacteria > Actinomycetota > Thermoleophilia > Solirubrobacterales > JACPNS01 > JACPNS01. Next base: position 49,484 of record JASGFX010000007.1, read on the forward strand.
GAGCGCCCGATATCCGGGCGCGCCGAGACGTTCAAAACAAGCCAGTTGCAGTTTCACGCCGGCGCACTGGGCGCCGACGGCCGCGATCACCGCTCTGCAGTGCGCGGATACCGCGCGGGCTGCCAGCTCGGCTGCCTCGCCAGAGGCGACTGCCGACGGCCCGCCGGTCGCCCGCTCACCCGTCCCGGGTTCTGCGGGCGCCGGATCAGCAACCGCCTCAGCTGCGCTGCCTGCGGCCTCGAGCGCCTCCGGCCAGAGTTTGGCCGGGTCGGGATCGAGGCCGAGAACGAGTTGGGATTCCCGTTCTTCAACGAGCGCTGCGAGACGGTCGCCAAAGGGCTGAACCTGAAGCTCGATCAGCCGCCCTTGACGGTCTGCTTGAGCTTTGCGCCGGCCGAGAACTTCGGCACCTTGCTCGCCTTGATCTGGATCGTCTCGCCGGTCTGCGGGTTCACGCCCTGGCGCGCGCTGCGCTCCGAGACACTGAACTTGCCGAAACCGGTGAACGCGACCTCGCCGCCACGCTTGAGCGTTTCGGAGATCGTGTCGAGAACGGCGTCAACGGCCTTCGCAGCGTCAGCGGCGGTGAGGTCCGTCTTTTCCTTTACCTGGGTGATGAATTCCTGCTTGGTCACAGTTCCTCCTCGAGAGGGATGAGGTTTGATTCGCCCGCCAACGTAACTCCCCCGGCGGCGGAACATGCAGGATTCATGCGGGTTTGCGCGGAAATTCGACCGATTTTCGTGCTATACGCCGTCGGCGCCGAGAAAATCGCTCAGGCGATCGTCATCTCGTCCACGAGAATCGGCCCCGTCAGCACCGAGCCGCCGAAGGGAATCCAGCGCTGCTGCGCGCCCACGGCGCGCACTCCCCGGAGGGTCGCGATCAGGTCGCTGGCGATCGTCGCCTCACGCACCGGAGCGGCGAGCTTGCCGTCCTTGATCTCGATCCCGCTGGCGCCGACCGAGAACTGGCCGGACACGGGATTGACTCCCGAGTGCAGCCCGACGACGTTGGTCACGTAGAGCCCGTCGCCCGCCTGGGCGATCAGTTCTTCGAGGCTCGACCCGCCCGCCGCGACGATCACGTTGCTCGCGCCGGGGCCAGGGCCGCCTCGGTATGAGCCGCGGCTGGCGTTTCCGGTCGAGCTCGCACCCGCTTCGCGCGCGGTGCGCGAGTCGTAGAGGAAGTTCTGGACCTGTCCGCTTACGATCAGCGGGGTTGCGCGGCGCGCCACGCCCTCTCCGTCGAACGGGGAGCTCGAAGGACCGCCGGAGACGAGCCCGTTGTCCGTGAGCTCGAGCGCGGCCGAGGCGATCTCTTCGCCTTCCTTGCCGACGAATGGTGAACGGCCGCGCAGCACCGCCTCGCCACTCAGGGCACCGGAGGCGATACCGATGAAACTCGCGGCGGTGAATTCGTCCAGCACGACCGGGGCCCTGCGCGCCTCGGTGCGACGAGCGCCAATCATCACGACCGCGCGCTCTGCGGCTTCACGGCCGATCGCCTGCGGGTCGAGTCCACCCGGCCCACGCGCGATGTCGAGACCGAGTCCGGTCATCAGGTCGTCGCGGGTGCCGGCGAAAGCCGATGAGTAGGCATACGCGCCCGTCGCCTCATACGAATCCGACAGCCCGGCGCTGTTGACGATCACGACACTCCCGCGCTCGTCGGCGTAGATCGTCTGCTCGACCTGGCTGACGCGCGAGTCGAACGTGCGCGCGGCGTCGTCGACCGCGATCGCGAGCTCAACCTTGCGAGCGGTGTCCCATTCGTCGAACTCCGGCGCGACGAGCTCTCCGGCGTCGCCGCGTCCGGTCTCGCCGGGAAGCCCCGCGAATTCGTCCGGGTCGGAGACCTGCGCCAGCGCGACTGCGCGCTCGGCGAGATCCTTCAGTGAAGATTCATCGAGCGCCGTGCCGAAGGCATAGCCACTGCGACCCTCCGAGGCGAAGGCGCGCACGCCGATCCCGCGGCTGCCGGCCTCGGTGAGACTCTCCACCGCCCGGTCGAACACGCGAATCTCGACATCGCGCTCGTCCTGACCGAAACCCTCGGCCGCTTCGGCGCCGGCCGCGAGCGCCATTTCGACGGCCTTTGCCGCCGCGTCCTTCAAGGCGTCACTCATGCCTGCGTGCCTCCGACGGTGATCTCGCGCAGCAGCACGTGTGGCTGACCGACGCCGGCCGGAACCCGCTGGCCCGCCTTGCCGCAGTAGCCGGTGGCCAGCGCGAGATCGCCGGCGATCGCCTCGACCTGCCAGAGCACGGCGAGCCCGTTGCCCGTCAGCGTCGCGCCGGTCACCGGCGTGGTGACGCGGCCGTTCTCGATCAGGTAGCCCTCGGACACGCCGAAGACGAAGTCGCCCGTCGCGGGTTCGACCTGACCGCCGCCGAACGAGACCGCGTAGAAACCGTTGCCGGCGGCTTCGATCAGATCTTCGACCTGCTCGTCGCCGGGCGCGAAATAGGTGTTGGTCATGCGCGGCACCGGAAGATGGCGGAACGATTCGCGACGGCCGTTGCCGGTCGGGGCCACACCGCTCTGCCGCGCACTACGGCGGTCGTGCAGGAACGAACCGAGCACACCGTTCTCGATGATCGGAATCTGCTGGGTCGGTGTGCCCTCGTCGTCGATCCCGTCGGTGCCCCACTCGCCCGGCTTGCGGCCGTCGTCGAACGCGTTCACATGCTCGGGCGCAATCTTCTCGCCGATCTTGCCGGCGTAGACGCTCGCGCCCTTCTGAATGGCGTCGGCCTCTAGACCGTGGCCGACGGCCTCGTGCAACAGCACTCCGCCGAACCCATTGCCGATCACGACGGGCATGCGGCCGGCCGGCGCGGGAACGGCGTCGAGCGCAGTCAGAGCCTTGCGCGCCGCGCTCGCGGCGACCGCGGTCGGATCGGCGGAGATCAGCTCGTAGCCGACATGTCCGCCGAGTGTCTCGGTGCCGTTCTCGATACGGCCGTCACGGGCTGCGATCGCCTGGACGGCGAGGCGCACGCGGATGCGGTCATCGCCAGTGGCGAGTCCTTCGGAGTTGTAGATCGTGACCGTGCTGCGGTTCTCGCCGTAGCCGGCCGAGACTTGGGCGATCTCGCCGCCTGCGGCGCGGGCCGTCTCGTTGCAGGCGCGCAGCATCTCGATCTTCTCGGTCAGCGCGACCGACTCGGGTCGTGTCGCGACCTGCTGCGGTGCGACCTGCTTGGCATGCGTCAGCGTGACCGGCTGCTCCGGCGAGGATGAGGCGGCCTGCGAGAGCGAGTCTGCGAGTTCGGTGAGGTCGGATTCGGCCAGTGAGTCGACGTGGCCGAAGTAGGTGGCGTCGCCGACGACGAGGCGCACCCCGACACCCTCTTCGGCGCCGTCGGTCGCGCCCTCGAGGCGGCCATCGTCGAAGCTGACCGAAAGACCGTGTCGACGCTCGGCGTAGACCTCCGCGAAGTCACCGCCGTTTTTCAAGGTCCGCGCGAGTACGCGCTCTGCCACATCGGGGGCGACCAGCGCGTTGTCGTCAGGCGAAGCCATCGGCCGCACACTCTACGCAAGGTCGCCGCCCGATCGGCCACAATGCCCGAATGGTCACCGATCGCATTCCATGGTCGCTCACGACGGCGCTGTTCGTGATCGTCGCTGCCGCGCTGTTCGTCTCCGGTTACGACGGATACGGCGGAGTCTTCCTGGCGGTCGCGGCCGCGGCTGCGGTGAACCTCGTGCCGGTCGTCCCGGCCGAAGCCGAGACCGCACGTCGAGACTCGGCAACGAAGTAGCCACCCAGCAGGCCGGATCCGCCTCCAAGTCTCCGCGCGCAGCGCAGACTTGGAGCAGGCTCGGCACTGTTCAAGTCTTACTCGCTGCGCAAACTCAAAGCGAGTCGAGCCAGGCCAGCAGCTCTCGCGCAGCGCGTCCGCGATGTGAGATCGCGTCCTTCTCCTGCTGCGTGAGCTCGGCCATCGTGCGACCGTCGTCGTAGTCGTCGGGCACGACGGCCGGGTCGTAACCGAATCCGCCTTCGCCCCGCTTCTGATCGATCATCACGCCGGCGCAGCGGCCTTCGAACACCCGCTCCACTCCGCCGGGTTCGGCGTAAGCGATCGCGCAGATGTATTCGACCGACCGATCGTCGGTCGCCGCGATCTCGCGCATCATCTTGTCGAGGTTCGATTCGTCCGAGGCGTCCGCCCCCGCGTACCGAGCCGAGTACACGCCGGGCGCCCCGCCGAGCGACCGCGCGGAAATTCCTGAGTCGTCGGCGATCGCCGCCATGCCGGTCGCCTCGGCCGCGGTGCGGGCCTTGACCAGCGCGTTCTCGGCGAAGGTCTCGCCGTCCTCCGGCGGCAGCACGACTTCGTCGGGGAGCGCGAGCACCTCCCAGCCGGCAAGCAGCCCGTTGAACTCGCGCACCTTGTGCGTGTTGCGGGTCGAGAGAACGAGTTCGCGCACCGAGCAGCCCTCAGCCCGGCAGCGCTCCGCCGACCGCGACGGCCTGCGCGGAACGCAACTCAGCGATGCCCTTCGCGGAGAGCCCGAGCAGTTCATCGAGCGAAGCCTTCGAGAGCGGAGTGCGCTCGGCGGTCGCCTGGACCTCGACGAGCCCGTCGTCGCCGGTCATCACGACGTTGGCGTCGACATCGGCCTGTGAGTCCTCGATGTATTCAAGATCGAGCAGTGCTTCGCCGCCCACGATTCCCGCCGAGATCGCTGCCACCGAGGTGACCAACGGCATCTTCGCGAGCTCGCCGGCGTCGATCAGCTTCTGCAAAGCAAGATGAAGCGCCACGTAACCACCGGTGATCGACGCGCAGCGCGTGCCGCCGTCGGCCTGCAGCACATCGCAGTCGACATACACCGAGCGCTCGCCGAGCAGCTCGAGGTCGATCGCACAGCGCAGGCTGCGCCCGATCAGGCGCTGGATCTCGACCGAGCGGCCGTCCTGCTTTCCACCCTTGTCGCGGCGCTTGCGCTCGCCCGTCGAGGCCGGCAGCATGCCGTACTCGGCGGTGACCCAGCCGCTCCCGCGACCGGCCATCCACTTGGGCACATTCGCGTCGATCGAGGCGGTGCAGATCACGCGGGTCTCCCCGATCGAGATCAGCGCCGACCCGTCGGCGGTGCGTACGAATCCCGGCTCGATCTCGATCGTGCGGGGCTGGTCCGGTGTTCTTCCACTTGCGCGCGTCATAGGCGGAGGATCATATGCCGATCCCCCGCCGATCGACGCGGCGGCGCAGGCACGATCAGATGATCTTGCCGAGTGCCCCGGTGATGCCGCCGATCAGCTTGCTGCCGATCTTCGTCGCGAAGCCGAGACCGTCGAGTCCGGCGACGATCAGACCGATGCCGGTGCCGAGCACGACCGTGAGGCCGACGTATTCCACCGTCGCCTGTCCGCTCTGGTCTTCGGCGCGGTGGGCGAGGTCGGTCGCCCAGGCCGCCAGTCGGAGTGAGAGCTGCTGCATGAATTTCTCCTGTTCGATTGGGAGTTCGAGTTGCCACCGAAAGGCTCCCGAAATCGGTGTGACGGTTCAAGACCGCTTTACGCCAATTCACCGACGCAACTGCAAATTGTTTGCGACAAAACCGCTCCGCCGCCACTCGGCGATAGGTTTCCGCGAGCAGATGCGCGTTCTGATCGTCAGCAACATGTATCCGACCCGCGAGCGCCCGGAGTTCGGAGTGTTCGTGCGCGACCAACTCGAAGCGCTTGGTCGCATCGAGGGGATCGAGCCCGAGCTCTACGTCTTCGAGGGTGGAGGGATCAAGGCCTACCGCAAGGCCGTCAAGCCCTTGAAGGCCCACCTGAAGGAACGCAGCTACGACGTCGTCCACGCGCACTACGGCCTGACCGGCTGGGTCGCCCGCAAGGCCGGGGCCAAGCCTCTGCTCGTCACGCTGCACGGAACCGACGTCTACGACAAGCGCGCCGGGCGCGTCTCACGCTCGGTCGCAAAGAAGGCTGATCAGGTCGCCGTGGTCTCCGAAGAACTCGGCGGCGCGCTCGGCAAGCTCAAGACGAAGCGACCGATCGCGGTGATGCCGACCGGCGTGAACCTCTCGCGCTTCGATCAGCGGCCGCGCGAGCAGGCCCGCAAGACCCTCGGCATCGACCCCGAGGGCAGCTACGTGCTCTTTCCCTTCAATCCAGACAGGCCGGTCAAGCACTACGACCGAGCGCTCGAGGTCGCCGGCCAGATCGAAGACCTCGAGGTGCTCACGCTCGGCAACGTGCCTCCGGATGAGGTCGTCAACTACATGAACGCGGTCGACGCCACGCTCGTTCCGAGCGAGTATGAGGGCTTCGGCCTCGCCGCCCTCGAGACGCTCGCGTGCAACACGCCGGTCGTGGCCACCCGCACCGGAATGGCCCCCGCCCTGCTCGACGACGTCGCCGGCTGCCACTGCATCGACTGGGATCCCGGCGCCTGGACGGCCGCCGTCGAATCGATCCTCGAAGACCCCGACCCACGCGTCGACGGCCGCCCCGTGGCCGAACGCTGGTCGACCGATGCGATGGCGCGCCGCCTCGTCGATCTCTACCAGCGGATCGCCGCCGGCGACGCATGAGGATCCTCCAGCGATGAACAAGACACCCGAAGTCGCCGTGGTCGGCGCCGGATCGGCCGGCCTCTACGCCGCACTCACCGCCGCTCGCGAAGGCGCACGCACAGTGCTCGTCTCGCAGGCCGCGCTCGCCACGACCGCGAGCTACTGGGCGCAAGGCGGAATCGCCGCAGCGCTCGGCGAGGACGACTCGGTCGCACTGCATCAAGCCGACACCCTCGCCGCCGGCCGCCACCTCGGGCGAGTCTCCGCCGTCCGCACACTTGTCGAGAACTCGCCGGCTGCCGTCGAGGACCTGATCACGCTCGGCGTCGACTTCGACCGGGAGGGCGGCCGCCTCGCGCTCGGCCTCGAAGGTGGGCACAGTCGTCGTCGCGTCGTCCATGCAGGCGGCAGCGCGACCGGCAGACGCATCACGCGCCAACTCTCGGCAAAGGTCGCTGAGCACCCGCTGATCGAAGTCGTCGAACACGCGTCGGCCAAGGCGCTGGTGATCGTCGAAGGCCAATGCGTCGGGGTTCGCGTCGAAGTCAGCGGCGAGTCGCGCACGATCGCCGCGCGCGCGATCGTCCTCGCGACCGGCGGCTCGGCCGCGCTCTGGGCCAGGTCCACCAACCCGCCCGCGGCGGTCGGCAGCGGCCTGCTGATGGCGCACGCCGCCGGCGCACGCCTCGCCGATCTCGAGTTCCTGCAGTTCCACCCGACCGCCCTGCTCTCGGGCGGCCGCAACCAGGGCTTCCTGATCACCGAGGCCGCGCGCGGCGAAGGCGCGAAGCTGATCGACCAGAACGGAGAGCGCTTCGTCGACGAGCTCCAGCCACGCGACGAGGTCGCGGCGGCTGTCGAGCGCAAGATCGCCGGCAAGGACGGCCAGGCCGGCCCCGTCTTCCTCGACATGCGCGAGATCGACCCACTGCTCTTTCCGAATGTCTTCACGAAGATCGAAGAGGCCGGGATCGACCCGCGCACCGAACCGGTGCCGGTCGCCCCGGCTGCGCACTACACGATGGGCGGCATCGCCTGCGACCTCAACGCGCGCTCGTCGGTGCCCGGGCTGCTCGCCGTCGGCGAGTGTTCATGCACCGGCCTCCATGGCGCCAACCGCCTGGCCTCCAACTCGCTGGCCGAGTGCATGGTCTACGGCCGCCGCGCGGCGCTGGCCGCGATCGCCGAGGTGCCGGCCCGCGAGACCACGCTGCGCAAGGTTGCCGCCGGCGAAGTCGCGGCCGCCGAGTACGAACCCGACCCCGACCCCGCGGCCACCCGCGCGCTGCTCTGGGAGTCGGCCGGCATCGAACGCACCGAGGAGGGGCTCTCCAGACTCAGCGCGAGCCCCAACCCGCTCGTGCGCCTGATCGGGGCCAATTCGCTGGCCCGCAAGGAGACTCGCGGCGCCCACCACCGCATCGATTTCCCCGAGATCGATCGTTCACTCGATCTCCAGCACTTTGTCGCCGACGGCGATTCGGAGCCCCGCGCCGAGCGCTGGGAATAGCCCCGGACGCACCAGCACCTCCGTTAGAGGCAAGTCGCTTTCGGGTACATCAGCGAGACGTCCGCCACTTCGCGAAGTTTCTCCCAACTCTTCACGGATTTTGGGAGAATCAAGTCGTTGTTAAGCCGGACTTAATGAAGCGATATCGGGATATTCACGGTACTGAGAGATACTTCTCTCACGGCGCGAGCCGGAGCCGGATCGTTCCCCCGACACCGGTTCACTCATAGTCAGCACCACGGGAAGGGAGCATCGCAAATGTACGCACTCAGCAGAGCCCTCTATAAGGACATCTCTCCCTACATCACGACTGAGCACGTGAACGGCGTCAACGGAGACGTACGCGGCACGGTGCTTGAAGCCTGTGAGCAGACGATGGACAGGATCGCCGACGACTGGCGCTACTTCCATCACCCAGACCGCTTCCTCTTCGAGCAGATCCGCGCGTACTTTCCGATCACCGACCAGTTGGTCGTCTACAACATGATCGTCAAGCACGTCGCGCGCGCGCTCCAAGTCGCCAAGACCTACGCCGCCCGCGGCTACAAGCCCGACGGCACGCGCCTGCGCTGCCGCGCCACCACCCGGCGCAGCACCCCGTGCATGCGCAACATCGTGCCGGGCACGGAATATTGCCCGTCGCACCAGCACCTTGCCGAGCCTCACTTCAATGAGGACGGGCGCGAGCTGCCACAGCACGACGTGGCCGCCCACGCAGACGCCGCCTAGCGTTTCAAACGCTCGGCCCGGCGCCCGGGCTGCTGATCCTGTCAAACGGGGGAGCTTCGGCTCCCCCGTTTTTTTTTGCGTGCTCGCCATGGTTGAATGCCTGGCGTGAGCGATCGCACAACACTCGCCGTCGATGTCGGTGGCACGTTCACCGACGCCGCGCTGAGCACCCCGGCCGGGGTCTTCACCGGCAAGACCCCGACGACGCCCGAGGATCAGTCGATCGGCGTGATCGCCGCCGCCAACGGGGCATTGGAAGCCGCGGGGATCGACCCCGTACAAGTCGACGAGTTCATTCACGGCATGACAACCGCAACCAACGCACTGCTCGAAGGCCGGTTCGCGCGAACGGCGCTGATCGCCACGGCCGGCTTCACGGACATCGAAGAACTCGGACGACAGAACCGCGCCGATCTCTATCGCCTGGGTGCCGCGAGACCCGGGCCGATCGTCCCGAACTCTCTCCGCTTCGGTCTGGCCGAGCGCTGCGGGCCAGGCGGAGTGCTCGACCCGCTCGACCCCGCCGAGGCCCGTCGCGCGGTCGAACAGGCCGTCTCCGCCGGCGCCGAATCGATCGCGGTCTGCCTGCTCTTCGCCTTTCGCCACCCACAGCACGAGCTGGTCGTGCGGGAGGCCGCGCGCGCGGCTGATCCAGACCTGCACGTCTCGCTCTCGCACGAGACCGTCGGCACGTTCCGCGAGTACGAACGTTGCGCGACGACCGTCGCAGATGCGGCGCTCAGTCCGCTGCTCTCCGGCTATCTCGCTCGATTGATCGATCGCTCCGAGGCCACGGGTCTGCCAAAACCCCAGGTGATGCTGAGCAACGGCGGGACCGTCCCCGCCGAAATCGCCGGCGCGAACGCGTCGTGGACCGTGCTTTCCGGACCGGCGGGCGGCGCGGTCGGTGCCGCGGTGAGCGCACGGCGGGTCGGCGAGGCACGCGGACTGGCATTCGACATGGGCGGCACCTCGACGGACATCTCGGTCTCGACGGACGGCGAGGTCGCACTTTCCGCCGCACGCGAGATCGGCGGACGGCCGATCGCCCTGCCCGCAGTCGACGTCAGCACCGTCGGCGCCGGCGGCGGATCGATTGCCTGGCGCGACGCCGGTGGCGCCCTGCGTGTCGGTCCGCGCTCTGCGGGCGCCCGCCCCGGGCCGGCTTGCTACGGATACGGCGGGACGGAGCCGACGGTCACCGACGCCAATCTGCTGCTCGGCTATCTGGCGGCAGACTCGGAACTCGCGGGCGGCCTTCGACTAGACGTCGGCGCGGCCGAGGCCGCGCTCGAGCGGCTCGGCGCACCGCTCGGACTAACGGCGCTCGAAACCGCCGCAGGGATCCTCCGAATCGCGAACCTCGAAATGCTCCGCGCGACCACCGCCGCGACCGTCGCCCGCGGCATCGACCCTCGTGAACACGCGCTGATCGCGTTCGGCGGCGCGGGTCCGATGCACGCGGCTGCGATCGCCGAGGAGCTGCAGATCCCGCGAGTGATCTGTCCGGCCGCGTGCGGTGTGCTTTCGGCCTGGGGCATGAGCGTCAGCGGCAGCAGGCGCGATCGTTCGATCAGCGTCGTTCGCCCTCTGGCCGATGTGACCGCGGCCGAGCTCGCCGAGCTCGAGAACGAGCTGGCCAGCGCGGCGGCCGACGATCTCGGCGTGACGCTCCGCACGCACGCGTCGACCTACGAACTGCGCTACGCCGGTCAGGCCTTCGAACTGCCGGTCGCCGGCGAGTTCAGCGATCTGGAATCACTGTTTCACGCAGCCCACGAGTCGCAGTTCGGCTTCAGTGACGTGGGCGCGCCGATCGAGCTGGTGACTGTGCGGGTCAGTGTCGGGGGCAATGGCACGGGCAAGTCTGGAGGCGGTAGCGAGCTGAGCGCCTCGCCGCCTGTAGCCGCGACTTCGCGTGCCGCGTGGTTCGATGGCGAGCAGCACGAATCGAGCGTTGTGCGCGGTGCGCTCCAGGGCCGCGTTGCCGGTCCGGCGCTGATCGAGCAGCCCCAGGCGACGATCGTCGTTCCGCCGGGTTGGGCTGCGCTCGCCCGGGGTGCGGACGTGATCCTCGAACACGAAGGAGCCGCGCGGTGATCGACCCCGTGATGTTGCGCGTGACGGCGGGTTCGCTCGCGGCCGCCTGTGAGGAGATGGGCGAAGTCCTGGTGCGCGCGGCGCATTCGGCGAACATCAAGGAGCGCCGCGACTGCTCGACCGGACTGTTCGACGCGCACGGTCAGATGACGATGCAGGCCGAGCACATTCCCGTGCACCTCGGCGCGATGCCCGCCTCGGTGGCGGTGATCGCCGCGGAGCCGCAGAGGCCGGGCGACGCTTGGATCCTCAATGACCCGTTCCGGGGCGGCACCCACCTCCCGGACATCACGATCGTCACGCCGGTCTTCGCGAGCACCGGCGAAGCACTGCTCGGCTACTCGGCCTGCCGCGCGCACCACGCGGACGTCGGTGGCCGCGAACCCGGCAGCATGCCGGCCGACAGCAGGTCACTCGAAGAAGAGGGTGTGGTGATCGGCCCGACGCGCATCGCGAATGGCGGCGAGCTCGATCGTCGCCTGCTGGACGAATTGATCCACCAGATGCGCGGGCCCGACCAACGCTCGGCCGATCTGCGTGCGCAGCTCGCGGCCTGCCGGCGCGGAGAACTGCGGCTCAAGGAGTTTGCCGCAAAGCATGGGCGCAAAACCTATGAGGAGGCATGTGCGGCCGTGCTCGACTACGCCGAGCGGATTGCGCGTGACGGGATCGCGCAGCTCCCGACAGGGACGCGCGAGGCCGAGGACGTTCTGGAGGCCAGCGGCGACGCTCCGAGCGACATCACACTGCGCCTGAAGGTCACCGTCGAGGCCACTCGGGTGATCCTCGACTTCTCCGGCACCGACCCGCAGGACGCTGGCAATCTCAACTGCCCGCTGGCCGTGACCGAATCCGCTTGCTACTTCGCGATCCGCTCGCTCGCCGCGCCCGACGCCCCGGCCTGCGCGGGCGCGTGGCGACCGGTCGAGGTGATCGTTCCGGAGGGCTCGATCCTCAACGCCCAGCCGCCCGCGGCCGTGGCCGGCGGGAACGTCGAGACCTCGAGCCGTGTCGCCGACCTCGTGATGCGCGCCTTCGGCCGCGCGCAGGGTCAGGGCACGATGAACAATCTCACGCTCGGCAACGAGCAATTCACCCACTACGAAACCTTCGGCGGCGGCCAGGCCGGTCAGCCGGACGCTCCCGGCCCGAGCGCCGTCCATGTGGCGATGAGCAACACGCTGAACACTCCGGTCGAGGCGCTCGAGCTCGAGTTCCCTCTGCGCGTGACCGAATACGCCATCCGACGCGAGAGCGGCGGCATCGGAGCACATCCGGGAGGCGACGGCCTCGTCCGCGAGATCGAGGCGCTCGAGCCGATGCGGTATTCGCTGATCGCCGAGCGCCGGCGTCACAGTCCACGCGGGGCCAGCGGCGGAGCAGACGGCGAGCCCGGCCGTGACTCGATCGATGGCGTCGCGATCGAGGGCAAGTCGATCGGCGAGCTGCACCCGGGTCAGCGCCTGCGCATCGAGACACCGGGCGGAGGCGGGTTCGGCTCTGCGTAAGTGGCTGTAGGATCGGTTTTCCGATGCCGCTGGCACTCAAAGAATGGGCTGTGACCGTGCGTGCGCTCGCCGAGGGCGAGCAGTTCGTCACGCTGCGCAAGGGCGGCATCCGCGAGACCAACAAGCACTTCGAGGTCGCCGGCAGCCGCTTCTTCCTCTACCCCACGTTCGACCACCAGCAGTCGGGTCTGGTGCGTGAGTCGCACGTCCCGGAACTCAAACGCGCGCTCGAAGACGGCATCTGGAATCCCCCGGCACCGACAGCGCGGATCATGGAGTCGGGGCTCGAAGTGCCCCAGCCGATCAGTATCCGTCTGCGCGCGTGGGCCGAGGTCGCCGGCGCCTGGGAGATCGATCGCCCGGAGGCGCTCGACTCCCTCGTCCCGTTCCATGTCTGGACGCCGGAATACGCGACCAAACGATTCCGCTGGAAACCCCGTCACCCGATGCACGTGCTGCTGCTTCGCACCTATCGGATCCCGCGCCCGGTGACGATCCGCGTTCAAGAGGACTATGTCGGCTGCAAGTCATGGGTCGAGGTCGAACGCGAGCTCACGTTCGACGGCACGGCGGTCGTCTCCGACGACGAGTTCGCGGCGATCCAGAGCGACGTCGAAGCGCGCCTCTCCGGCGCCACCGCCGCGGCCTGACCCTCACCGATTCCCGGTAGGCTTCCGCCCGTGCGAGGGAGCGCCCTGATCAGTCGAATCTGCGTGCTCGGCGCCGTCACCGGCGCCGCGATCGCATGCTGCTTCGCGCCCTCGGCCGGTGCCGCGACTTGGCTTCCCTGCGACGCCGCGATCGACAACATCGACTGCGCGACCTACGACTTGCCGCTCGACCGCACCGGCGCAGTCACGGGCACGACCAAGGTCCGGGCAATTCGGATGTCCGCGCTCGAGGGCCCGCGCATGGGCACGATGTTCGTGATCGCCGGCGGACCGGGTCAGACCTCTTCCGTGATGCTCGAGCTGATGGCCCAGTTGTTCGCCGGAGCCAACCGCTACGACATCATCGCCGTCGATCAGCGCGGCTCCGGTGCCTCTGAACCGCTCGACTGCCCGCGGATCGAAAATGGCACCTACAGCTGGGACGGCGGCAAACCCGCGACCGACGGCGTGTTCACGGACTGCTCGAATTCGCTTGGCGCGGCGCGCGGCTCCTACAACACGGCTGAGGCCGTCGCCGACCTCGACGACATCCGTGCCGACCTCGGAATCGACAACGCCACATTCTTCGGCGTCTCCTACGGCACCAAGGTCGCGCTCGCCTACGCCAAGGCACACCCGAACCACACGAAGGCCCTGCTGCTCGACTCTGTCCTTCCGACAGACCAGCCGAGCTCGTTCGACACCGAAGGCGTCGCGGCGTCGCGCAGCGCGCTCGGCGGAACGCTCTGTGGCGGATCACGCTGCGCCAAAGCCGGCGGATCACCGGTGGCTGGAATCGCCAAGCTCTCCAAGCGGCTCGATCGCAAGCCGATCACGACCTTCATGGTGTCTGATGCAGGCAAGGTCAGCGAAGCGAAGATCGACGCCGACGCGCTCTACAACATCGTCTTCTCGGCCGACTTCAACCTGTTCATCTACAACCAACTGCCGGCGACCGTCAGCGCCGCGTTGCGCGGCAACCCAGCCCAGCTCGAACGGCTGTATCTCACGGCCACCGGCGCCGCCGGATCAAGCTCCACGCGCGCCGGCGCGCAGCGGATCGCGCGATCACTGCCCAAGAAGTCGACCAGGTCGATCACGCCGAAGCCCGGCCTGACGGTCAGCGGGCGCGACACCTCGATGATCGGGGTGTTCAGCTACACGATGCTGTTCGCAACAAGCTGCGCGGACCTTTCCCCACCGTGGGTCCGAAGCCTCGACGTGAGCGGCCGCCAAGCCTCGATCGACGCCGCCGCAAACGCCATCCCCGACTCTGCCTTCGACCCGTTCTCCCGTACCACGGTGCGCGACAACTCGATGGCCTCCTACTGCCGCGGGTGGCAGCAATCACCGAATCTTCCGGACATCGCGCAAGGGCCACTGCCGGACATCCCAACCCTCGCGCTCGACGGCACGCTTGACCTGCGCACTCCGGTCAGCTGGGCCCAGCAGGCCGTCGCCGGCGACCCCAGCGCCCAGGTGGTGAAGATCCCAAACGCCGGACACTCGGTGATCGGCACCGACGTCTCGGGCTGCGCCCTCTCACTCGCCCAGCGCTTCCTCGTCTACGGCGCGACCGACGGCAAATGCAGGTCGAGTTCGCCGGCCGTGCCGATCGCAAGGCGAGCGTCGACCTCACTCGGCGGCGTCACCGCACTGCCCGGAAAGTGCAAGGGCGTTTCCGGGGCGGCGTGCGTCAAGGCGCGCAAGCGCCTGACCGCGGGGTACGAAGGTCTGCGCGACGCGCTTGATCAACTGATGATCGGCGGCATGGACGTCGGCAGCGGCATCTACTCGGGCGCGTGGCTCGTCGACTACGGCATCGACGACAACCTCAACCTCGTGGCCAACGACATCGCGCTCACCGGAATGTCGAGCGTACCCGGAACGGCGATCAGCGGCACCGTCGCGCTGACCGACCTGCCGCGGATCGACGACCGGGTCCGGATCTCCGGCTTCCGCCGCGCAAGTATCGGCGGCAGCGTCGCCTTCGACCGCGCGAGCGACTCGCTCTCGATCTCCGGGCGCACCAAGAAGGGCCTCGTGACCGTGTACGTGCGGCCATCCAAGAGACCAGCCTCGGCCGCGACCTCCAAACGCCTCGCCCTGCGCCGCACCTGGGCGCTGGTGACGACACCACCCCAGGGGCGGATCGTCCCTTAGCCTGCGGCTACCAGAACAGCGTCGACTCGAGCGAGCCGTCGGCTTCGAGTTCTTCGATCGTCTTCGTGTAGACGCCCGAGGAGAGATACTTCCAGCCGTCGTCGGCGATGATGAAGACGACGTCGCCCTCGTCGAACTTCTCGGCCGCGCGCACTGCGACCGAGCAGATCGCACCGGACGAGACGCCGGCGAAGATGCCCTCTTCCTCGAGCAGCTTCTTGGTCCAGACCACGGCGTCGCGATTGCTCACGATGATCTTGCGGTCGATCAGCGAGAGATCGATGATTGGCGGGATGAAGCCGTCGTCGAGCGAGCGCAGGCCCTGCACCAGCTCGCCCTGCAGCGGTTCAGCCGCGACTATCTGTGTTCCGGTGCCCTGCTCCTTGAAATAGCGAGCGTTGCCCATCAGCGTGCCGCCGGTGCCGAGTCCGGCCACGAACGCGGTGACGTTGCCGAGCTCCTCGTGGATCTCCGGAGCCGTGCCGTTGTAGTGGGCCAGAGGGTTGGCCTGGTTGCCGTACTGGTACGGCATGTAGTAATCCGGGTTGGCCTCAGCCAGCTCGAGCGCCATCGCGACAGCGCCGTTGGAGCCCTGATCGCCCGGGCTGTAGATGATCTCAGCGCCGTACATCGAGAGCAGCTGCGTGCGCTCCTCGGTGACGTTGTCGGGCATCACGACCTTCATCTTGTAGCCCTTGCGCGAGGCGATCATCGCCATCGCGATTCCGGTGTTTCCGGAGGTCGGCTCGAACAGGGTGCTGCCCGGTCCGATCGCGCCCTTGGCTTCGGCATCCTCGATCAGCGACTTGGCGACGCGATCCTTCACGGACCCGGTCGGGTTGTGAGATTCGAGCTTCGCCCAGAGACGGACGCCCGGCTTCGGTGAGAGCTTCTTGAGTTCGACGAGCGGCGTGTGGCCGATCGATTCGACGATGTCGGCGTACTTGCCCCCGCCGACCCGGTTCTGTTCCCCGATGATTGGCATCACTTCAAAAACTATAGTCTCCGATCAGACAATCGGTATTTAGTTCCAGAAGATGAAATTCACCCAATCACAGATCGACGAAATGGTCGCGCACGCCCGCGACGACGTGCCGAATGAGTGCTGTGGGCTGGTCGCCGCGAAAGATGGCGCTGCGACCACGGTCCACCGCGCGGTCAATGCCGCTGCAAGTCCGCTGCGCTACGAAATCGACTCGGCCGACTATCTGCGGATCTACAAGCTGATCGACGAGGCCGACGAAGAGGTCGGCGCGATCTACCACTCGCACACTCGCAGCGCCGCCTACCCCTCCCAGACCGACATCAACCTCGCGCTCTGGCCTGACGCGTTGTACATCATCGTCTCGCTCGCCGCCGACGAGCCCGACGTGAAGGCTTTCGCGATCGTCGATCGCAAGGTCGAAGAAGTCACACTCGAAATCGTCTGACCGCGAATCGCGGCGCACGAGGCGCGCGGCGCCTGTAGAGTGAAGTTGCGATGCCGGTCAATCAGGACATCTCATGTCCGTTCTGCGGCGCGCGCTTTCGTAGTGGAGCCTCCGCTTGCCCCGCCTGCGATCTGCCGATTCTCGGTGAGAACGGTGAGCATCCGGCGGCACGAGCCAGCGCCCCGTTCGACGGCGCCGCGCTGTTCGACGAGGCCTTCCCTGAAGAAATTTTCACTCCTGTCTCCCGCGGGCGTCCGCAGCCGCTGCTCGCCCAGAGCCGGCGCGCCGGCGACGAGACGATGCGCTGCCTCGTCGTCGCGATGAATCAGGCCGAAGCCGACATGCTCAGCGACATGCTGCGCGCCGAAGGTGTTCCGTGCATGGTGCGCCCGTCCGCGCTTCAGTCGTACGTGCAGACCGCGGCTCGCTGCGAGGTGCTCGTGCCCGAGTTCGCCCTGTCTGCCGCGCGCGAGCTACTGCGCATCGACGAGACCGAGCCGGAATTTCCCGGACCGCGCCCGGCGATGATCGCCGCCGCGATCGTCGCGGGCCTGATCGCGATCGCCGCGATCGTCGGCCTGCTGATGGTGCTCAGTTGAGCGAGGACCTTGTGACCCTCACGGTCACGCAGAATCAGTTCGAGGCCAACGCCCTGGTCAACATGCTCGACCTTGAGGGCATCCCCGCCATGACGCGGGCGGCCGATCTCGTCACGACCACCCACGGGGGGCTCAGCGGTCGGATGGTCGTTCTCGTGTGGCCGCGCGACCTTGAGGCCGCGCGAGCGCTGATGACTTCAGCCGATCAGCGGCCCTAGCGGGCGCCGCCGGCCATCGCCGGAAGGATCATCACCGTGTCGGCGTCCTCGACTGCGGTGTCGAGCCCGTCGAGCACGCGTACGTCTTCGTCGTTGAGATAGACGTTGACGTAGCGGTTGAGCTCGCCCTCGGGTCCGAACAGCTGTCGTTCGGTGTCAGGGTGAGCCTCGGTGATGCTGCGCAGCACATCGCCGACGGTGGAGCCGGATGCGCTGATCTGTTTTTCGCCGTCGGTCGCGGTGCGCAGGACGGGCGGAATCTTCACGGTTGCCATAGGGCGCGGATGCTACCTGCTCGAAAGGCGGGCCGTCAGCCCGTCACCACGCCGCCGCAGAAGGCTTCGTAGTCGGGGAAGACGCCCATCTCGTCGTCGGCGATCTCGCCCGGCTCGCGCGAGCAGATCGGGCAATTCGGATCGCGGCGGATCTTCAGGTTGGTGAACTCTTCGGCGAGTGCGTCGTAGAGCATCAAGCGACCGACCAGCGGCTCGCCGATCTCGAGGATCAGCTTGAGCACCTCGGTGGCCTGGAGCAGACCCATCGTGCCGGGAAGCACGCCGAGCACGCCGTTCTCGCCGCAGCTCGGTGCGAGCTCCGCTGGGGGCGGGACCGGGTAGAGGCAGCGATAGCACGGGCCGTCGTACGGCTTGAAGATCGTCAGCTGACCATCGAACGAGAGGATCGACGCGCTGACCACCGGGATCTGCAGGCGGACGGACGCGTCGTTGAGCAGATAGCGGGTGGGGAAGTTGTCGACGCCGTCCACGACGATGTCGTAGCCGCTGATGATCTCCATGATGTTGTCGGCATTGAGGCGGGTGTTGTAGGTCGTCACCTCGACGTCGGGGTTGAGCTTCTGGATCGTCTGCTTCGCGCTCTCGACCTTCGGCTCGCCGATCGTCTCGGTCGAGTGGATGACCTGACGCTGCAGGTTCGAGGCGTCGACGATGTCGTCATCGACGATGCCGATGTGTCCGACGCCGGCGGCCGCGAGGTAGAGAGCCGTCGGCGCGCCGAGACCGCCGGCGCCGAGCAGGAGGACCTTGGCCTCAAGCAGGCGCTGCTGTCCGCCGGGTCCGACCTCGGGGAGCAACATGTGGCGCGAGTAGCGGATGCGCTGCGCGTCGGTGTACTGGAAGGGGATGGTGATCGGGAAATTGCGCTGTTTCCACAGCGTGATTCCGCCGGTCATCGACTCGACGTTGGTGTAGCCGAGTTCTTCGATCAAGGTCTTTGCAGCGATCGCGCTGCGGTTGCCCGCGGCGCAGTAGAGGATTACGCGCTGGTCCAGATCTGGGGCGGCGCGGCCGATGCGCTGCTCGAGGTATCCGCGCGGCACGTGCTTGGCGCCCTGGATGTGGGACTCGTCCCACTCCTGCTGCTCCCGCACGTCGATCACCACGGCCGGGGCGTCGTCGCCCTGGTCGAGGATCTCCTTGACGTCGGTCGGGTCGACCTCGGGGATCGTCTCCTTGATCTTGCTGAGGAAGTCTTGGTAGTTGTAGGCCATTGGCGTCGCTGCTCTGCGTAAGGGGTTTGCTGCCGTTACTTCAGAAAGTATAGCGAGGGCGTTCGGCCCACTTGCGCGCTTAAAGACATCGCGCCGGCTGTTGCGGCCGGCGCGATGTCTGACAGACAGAGCTCATTTGGGGGGAGTTCTGCGACAAAGATTCCTTCAACGAATCTGCCGTTGGCGTCCTCTTGTATCTGATCTATCGGAATCGGCTCCAGCGGCCGATATAGGGTGCGCAACCCATTTTGGGTAGCGCCTCCTTGTCCGCACCGAATCTGCAGCTCAGTGGAAGCATCCCCTCAGATCGAAACCATCGTCAGCGAGCCGAAGACATCTGCGACGCCGCCGGCAGCCACGAAGTCTGAACGCGAGCATCGCCGCGCTGGTCGCTCAACACTGTTGACCCAGGCGATCGCGACCAACGCGCTCGCGATCTTCTGCCTGATCTTCTTCGCGATCCTCGTGCTCAACGTCAACGCCGGCGGTGGCCACCGCCGCACGGAGATGATCCTGTTGATGGTCGCGATCGCGCTCGTGCTCAGCCTCAACATCGTGCTTCTGCGCCGTCAGTTTGCACCGCTCGAGCGGCTCGTGTCGACGATGGACGAGATCGATCTCTCCAAACCGGGCGTGCGCGCCGAGCGGCCGGCCGGTGCGACCGAGGACATCGCCGACCTGATCGACTCGTTCAACTCGATGATCGCGCGACTCGAGGATGAGCGTCTCGGGAAGGTGCAGGCGACCGTCGACGCGCAGGAGACCGAGCGCGCCCGCGTCGCCCGAGATCTGCACGATGAGGCGAACCAGGCGCTGACCGCCGTGATTCTGCGCCTTCAGGCGGCAGCGATGGATGCGCCCCCGCAGCTCGCCGCCGAGATCAACGAGGCAAAGGAACTCGCCGGCCAGGCGATGGAAGAACTGCTCCAGGTCGTGCGCCGACTGCGCCCGACGACGCTCGATCTCGGACTGCGCGGCGCCGTGTCGGCGCAGGTCTCGGAGTTCGAGGAGCGCAGCGGAATCAAGACCACATTCGAGTTCGAGGGCGACCCGACGCGCAGACTGGGCGACGAGCGCGAACTGGCCATCTATCGGGTTGTGCAGGAAGCCCTCTCGAACATCGTCCAACATGCCGATGCAAGCCGTGTGAAAGTGGCGCTGACCATTTCTGACCCGATCGTCCTCACCGTGCAGGACAATGGCCAAGGATTCAACCCGGGTGCACCCACCGGACGCTTCGGCGTGACCGGGATGCGCGAACGGGCGATGATGGTCAACGGGCAGCTCGAGATCGAGTCCAGTCCCGGTGCAGGCACCACTTTGAGAATGGAGATGCCATGAAAGTAATGATCGCCGACGACCACGGAATCGTGCGTTCCGGGATCACGCTGCTGCTCGAGCGCCAGCCCGACATCGACGTGATCGCCGAGGCCAGCGACGGCGCCGAGGCGCTGAAGCTCGCGGTCGACCGCAGACCCGACGTCGCCATTCTCGACAACTCGATGCCGAAGCTGACTGGCCTCCAGGCCGCGCGCGAGATCAAGCAGCAGGCACCCGAGGTCAATGTCCTGATCCTCTCGATGCACGACGACGAGCGCTACCTGTACGAGGCCCTCCGCGTCGGCGCGGGTGGCTATGTCTTGAAGCGCGCTGCCGACCAGGACCTCGTGCGAGCGGTGCGCGCCGTCAACGACGGCGAGCCGTTCCTGACGGACGACGCCCAGCGCACGTTGGTGAAGTCGTGGATCGAGAGCGGCGAAGAGGCCCCGCGCGACAAGCTCACAGACCGCGAACTCGAGGTCGTCAAGCTGATCGCCGAAGCGCACACGAACAAGCAGATTGCCGAGGTTCTCGGGCTTTCCGAGAAGACCGTCGAATCACACCGGTCGAACATCCTGAACAAGCTTGGAATGAGCGACCGCGTGGAGCTGGTTCGTTACGCCGTGCGGCGCGGGCTGATCGAAGCCTGAGCTGTTGACTGCCGTCTTGGGCGGCGGGTTTTGGGATCTTGCCAGTTGAGTGCGGGCGGCTTCGCCGCCGGCGGTGATGGTTGGGTGCGTTTCGCGGTCGCGCGAATAGGCGTTTGGCTTGGGTAAGCGGCAAATCTTCCAACGGGCCGTCCCTCGGGGTGGCCCGTTGGAAGATTTGGCCCTTATCTATGCGGTCCACCCATTCCAGCCCCCGCAGCCGCATCCCCTCTTCATCGCCGGCGGCGAAGCCGCCCAACCTCCACCAGAACCATCCCGAGACCAACCGCGCACGACGGCAGTCACCGACGACAGTCAAATCCGCCAAGAAACCCCACCAAACCGTAAGTCATACCCCCACGCTAGGATTTAGCTCCATGATGTTTTCGACCAGAGCCGAGTACGGCGTGCGCGTGATGGTCGCGCTCGCAAATGAGCAGGTCAAGGACGGCGTTCATGCCACCCCCGCCTCGCTCGCACAGATCGCGGAAGACAACGGTCTCCCGTTCGCGTACCTCGAGCACCTCGCCGCCCGCCTGAAGAAGGCAGGCCTCGTCGAGAGTCGGCGTGGTCCGCGCGGCGGCTACCTGCTCGCCAGGCCGGCCGAGGACATCACAATGGCGCAGATCGTCGAAGCGCTCGAGGGGCAGATCGCCCCGATCGAGTGCATCAGCAGCACCGACGACGGCGTTGCCTGCACCCGAGAGGGCGACAGCAACGAAATCTGCCCGACCAAGATCCTTTGGACGCGAGTGCAGGGCGCGATCGTGCGTTCCCTCGCAGAGATGACCCTGGCGGACCTCACGGCCGCCAACCTGCGTGCGAACGGCCGGCTTGCCGACCTCGCCGCCGCGTCAGCTGTCGTAGAAGACAGCGAAGCCGCCGTCGTCGCATAACGCGACGCACCGGCACCACCCCCGTCGACCAGCAATCCCCAGGAGTTTCAAGAGCAAATGGCAGACCTCGAGATCGTCAACCTTCACGTGCGCACCGAGGAGCGCGAGATCCTTCACGGTGTCTCCCTCCAGGTCAACAAGGGTGAGACGCACGCCCTGATGGGCCCCAACGGATCCGGCAAGTCGACCCTCGCCAACGTGCTGATGGGCAACGACACCTACGAAGTCACCGAGGGCCAGATCATCTTCAACGGTGAGGACATCACCGAGGAGGACCCCGAGAAGCGTTCGCAGGCCGGACTCTTCCTCGCCTTCCAGTACCCCGCCGTCGTACCGGGCGTGTCGGTGGCCAACTTCCTGCGCCTCGCGATCAACGCGCACCGCGAAGAGCCGATCGCCGTCAAGGAGTTCCGCGACAAGCTCAAGGAGAACATGGAGCTGCTGAAGGTTCCGCGCGAGTTCACCTCCCGCTATCTCAACGACGGCTTCTCCGGCGGCGAGAAGAAGCGCGCCGAGATCCTGCAGATGGCGATGCTCGAGCCGTCGATCTCCGTGCTCGACGAGACCGACTCCGGTCTCGACATCGACGCCCTGCGCATCGTCTCCGAGGGCGTCAACGCCCTGCGCGAGCGCGGCATGGGCTCACTGATCATCACCCATTACCAGCGCATCCTCGACTACATCAAGCCCGACTTCGTGCACATCCTGCTCGAGGGCGAGATCGTCGAAGAGGGCGGCCCGGAGCTCGTGACCAAGCTCGAGAAGCACGGCTACGACTGGATCCGCGAGGAGGTCGCAGCAAATGCCGGCTAATGCCCTCGAAGCAGACCGCAAGGCGGCTCTCGAGGTCTACGAATCGGCAGAGCTGCCCGAATGGCGCCGCAGCGGTTTCTGGCGCACCCACCTTGAAGACCTCAAGCTCGACGAACTCGAGAACCGGCACTACGACGCTGTCTCGAGCCGCGACGAACTGCCCGAGGTAGTCCGCGAGATCCTCGGCGACGAGGAGTACGCCGGACTGATCGTCCAGCGCGGGGCGTCGGTGATCTACACCGAGGTCGCGGCCGACAACCCCGAGGGCGTGATCGTCTCGACGCTCGAGGATGCGGCCGCAAACCACGCCGAACTGGTCACCAAGTACTACGGCAAGCGCGTCTCGGCAAAAGACGGCAAGTTCGCCGCCGGCAACGCCGCGCTCTGGACCGGCGGCGCCTTCTTCTACGTGCCGCCGCGCGCTGAAGTCGAGAAGCCGTTCCAGGTCGTCAACGTGATCGACGAGCCGGGCGTCGTGCAGTACGGACGCCTGCTCGCGGTCGTCGACGCGCAGGGTCGCGCGACGATCCGCGAGTTCGAGGTGGCCCCCGACTTCGAGGGCCAGGCGCTGCACGCGGGAGTCACGGAAGTCTTCGCCGAGCCTGCATCGTGGGCGAAGGTCAAGACCTTCCAGGACTGGGGCTCCGGCGAGGTCTTCGACATCTCGACCCGCCGCGTGGCGATTGCCCGCGACGCGCACGCACGCTGGTTCCCGATCCACCTCGGTGGCCACCTCACGCGCCAGACGCTCGACATCATCACCAGCGACCGCGGCGCCGACATGCGCCACAACGGCATCTACTTCACGCAGGAGAACGAGCACCTCGACCTCTTCACCACCGACCTCCACGAGTCGCGCGACACCACGGGCGACACGGTCTGGAAGGGCGCGGCGACCAGCGAGTCGCGCGCGAGCTACGAGGGCCTGATCGAGATCATCGAGGGTGCGACCAACTCGCACACGTACCTGCAGACGCACAACCTGATGCTGAGCAAGAACGCCAAGGTTGACGCGATCCCCTCACTGATCGTCAAGGTCGACGACGTCTCCGCCAGCCACGGCGGTACGGTCGGCGAGGTCGACGAGGATCAGGTCTTCTACATGCGCACCCGCGGCATCTCGCGCGAGAACGCGATCCGCATCCTCGTCGAGGGCTTCTTCGAGCCGGTGATCACCGAGTTCGAGGACGAGCGCCTCGAGGATCTCGTGCGCGAGCGCATCTCCGGCAAGCTCGCCGAGGCGCACGAAGACATCGTCACCTACGCCGCATCGAAGTGAGATGAGCGCGGTGGCAACCGACACCGCCGCCCGCACCCGCGAGCTCTTCCCCGTCCTCCAGCAGGAGGTCGGGGGCCGGCCGCTGGTCTACCTCGACAGCGCGGCCACCGGTCAGAAGCCGGCCAGCGTGATCGAGGCGATCGATCGCTACTACCGCGAGGACAACGCCCCGATCCACCGCAGCACCTACGCGATCGCCGAGCGCTCGACCGAGGCCTTCGAGGGAGCGCGCGCGAAGATCGCCGCCTACATCGGCGCGACCGAGGAGACGACGATCTTCACGCGCAACGCGACCGAGGCGATCAACATCGTGGCCCAGGTCTGGGGTCGCGCCAACATCGAGGCCGGCGATGTCGTGCTGCTGACCGAGATGGAGCACCACAGCAACATCGTGCCCTGGCAGATCATCTGCCAGGAGAAGGGCGCGCGGGTCGAATATGTCTCCGTGACCGGCGAAGGCCTGCTCGACGAGGCCGACCTCGACGCCAAGCTCGGCGCCGGAAACGTCAAGCTCCTAGCGGTTGCCCACATCTCAAACGTGCTCGGCACGATCAACGACCCGGCCGCGCTGTCTGCCAAGGCGCACGCGGCCGGCGCGAAGATCCTGATCGACGGATCCCAGGCGGTGCCGCAGCTGCCGGTCGACTTCGGCGCCACGGGCGCGGACTTCTACGCCTGGACCGGCCACAAGGCCTATGGGCCGACCGGAATCGGCGTACTGCACGGCAAGCGCGAGATTCTCGAGGCGATGGGCCCGTGGCTCGGCGGCGGCGACATGATCAAGGTCGTCAGCGAGCAGAGTTCCACCTGGAACGATCTGCCCTGGAAGTTCGAGGCCGGTACCAGCGCCGTCGCCGAGGCCGTCGGCCTTGCCGCTGCGATCGATTTCATCCAGTCGGTCGGGATCGACGCCATCCACGCCCACGAGCAGGAGCTCGTCGCCTATGCGCTGCCGCTGATCTCCGAGGTGCCCGGCATTCACGTAGTCGGCCCCGCGGCCGAGAAGCGTGGCGGCGTAATCAGCTTCACGCTCGACGGGATGCACCCGCACGACATCGGCGAGCTGCTCGGTCGCGAGGGCGTTTGTGTCCGCACCGGACACCACTGCGCCCAGCCTCTGATGCGCAAGCTCGGCGTGCCCGCCACAGCGCGTGCGTCATTCGCCTGCTTCAACACGACTTCAGATGTCGATGCCCTGATCGCGGCGATCCTCAATGCCCGGAAGGTGTTCAAGCTGTGAGCGACGAGCTGTATCGCGAAGTCATCCTCGAGCACTACAAGGAGCCGCAGCACTTCGGCGAACTCGAGCCGCACGACCTCGACGCGCACGACGTGAATCCGCTCTGCGGCGACGAACTCGGCGTGCATCTGCGCGTGGACGATGACGGCAGGATCACCGACGTCGCCTTCCACGGCACCGGCTGCGCGATCAGTCAGGCCAGCGCCTCGATCGCCTCCGACGAATACATCGGGATGAAGGTCGACGACGTCGCCAAGCTCGACGCCACATGGATCTACGACCTGCTCGGGATCGACATCTCGGCGACGCGCAAGAAGTGCGCGCTGCTGAACCTCAAGGTGATGCGCGGCGCCGTGACCGGTGACGCGAGCTGGCCGGAAGACTGAACCCGACGCCCTTTCGACACGTTAGACTTTCCCCGCAGGTTTGGGTACCAAGGGGTTTCTGAATGACGGGGCATGACACGAACAAGGCCGACGCAATCGTCGTCGGCGCAGGCTTGGCGGGACTCGTCGCGGCCTGCGAACTGACGGACGCCGGCAGGCGCGTGCTGATTCTCGACCAGGAGCCAGAGGCATCCCTGGGCGGCCAAGCATTCTGGTCGCTCGGCGGATTGATGTTCGTCGGTTCGCCCGAGCAGAAGCGCGCGCGGATCAAGGACTCGTACGAACTGGCGCTGCAGGACTGGATGGGCACCGCGGCATTCGATCGTCCGGACGACGAATGGCCGCGCAAGTGGGCCGAGGCCTACGTCGGCTTCGCCGCCGGCGAGAAGCGTGCATGGCTTGCGGAGATGGGAATGAAGTGGATCCCCTCTCCCGGCTGGCCCGAGCGCGGAGGCCACCTCGCAGGTGGCCACGGCAACTCTGTGCCCCGCTTCCACATCACCTGGGGTACTGGGCCGGGCGTGCTGGAGCCGTTCCTGCGGCGGATTGAAGCAGCGCGCGTCGCTGGCCTCGCGGAGTTCAAGTTTCGCCACCGGGTCGATCAGCTCCAGCTGACAGGCGGCGCGGTCACCGGCGTCTCCGGCGCGGTACTCGAAGAGAGTTCGGCCGGCCGCGGCGAGGACTCCTCGCGGGTCGAGGTTGGCTCGTTCGATTTCGTCGCCGAGACGGTGCTTGTCACCTCCGGCGGCATCGGCGGCAACTTTGACCTCGTACGTCAGAACTGGCCCGAGCGCCTCGGCCCCGCGCCGAAGAACCTGATCTGCGGCGTGCCCAAGAGCACTGACGGCCGCATGCTCGGAATCTCCGAATCCGCCGGAGCAAACCTGATCGGCAGTGACCGCATGTGGCACTACACCGAGGGGATCAGGAACTGGTCGCCGGTGTGGTCCGATCACGCGATCCGGATCCTGCCGGGGCCGTCGTCGTTGTGGTTCGACGCCACCGGTGAGCGCATGCCGCTCCCCTGCCTGCCGGGCTTCGACACGATCGGGACGATGACCCAGATCGGCAGGACCGGCTTCGACTACTCGTGGTTCATCCTCAACGAGAAGATCATTGCCAAGGAGTTCGCGCTGTCGGGTTCCGAGCAGAACCCCGATGTGACCGGCAGGAATATAAAGAGCGTGATCAAGACCCGCGTGATGCCGAACGTGCCGCCGCCGGTGCGCGCGTTCATGGACCGCGGCGAAGACTTCGTCGTGGCGCAGAACCTGCGCGACCTCGTCGAGGGGATGAACCGGGTGACACATGGGGATGGCGTGGTTTCTCCGCTTTCTTTCGAGCGCATCAACGAGCAGATCGTCGAGCGCGATCGTGAGCTTGCAAACCCCTACTCCAAGGACATGCAGCTGGCCGCAATCGGCACTGCGCGGAAGTACCTCTCCGACCGGATCACCCGCGTGGCGAAGCCCCACGAGATCCTCGACCCGTCCGCCGGACCACTGATCGCCGTGAAGCTGAATCTCCTGACGCGCAAGACGCTGGGAGGCATCCAGACCGACCTCGACGCACGGGCGCTGAAGGCCGACGGCTCGGTGCTGCCCGGCCTCTACGCCGCCGGCGAAGTCGCCGGCTTCGGCGGAGGCGGCATGCACGGCTACCGAGCCCTCGAAGGCACCTTCCTCGGAGGCTGCCTCTTCTCTGGTCGCGTGGCCGGGCGGGCTGCCGCCGCGGCGCTGGCCTGATCGCCGTTTCAAGCGGCAAATCCTCCAAGGTCTCCCCCGAAAGGACAGACCTTGGAGGAAATCCCGCTTAGAACTGCGGGTTGTCGATTCGCAGTCGTTGGTCGAGCTCCAGCCGCTCGAGGTATCTCTCCATGTAGCGCTCGTAGCCGGGGCGTCCGCCGAAGAGCTTGAGCGTCTTGGATGCCTCGATCCAGCTCGGGGCGTCCGCGCCGTCGAGCAGCACCCGGTGGGTGGAGAACTTCCACGAGAGCCGCTCGCGCTTGTGGTTGGCGTTCACGTAGGCGATACACCACATCAGGCGCTTCTTGCCGACCAGCTGGTCTGATCGGAATGGCCCCGGAAACAGCGACCCCTGCGTCCCGTACTTGCGGTGGTAGTACGAGGTGTACGCGTTCAGGACGCTTCGCATCAGCCGGTCGATGCCGCCGGGGACTTTCTGCCAGAGGATCAGGTGATAGTGGCTCGACAGGAGATTGCGGGCGCACATACCGACCTCTCCCGCAAGCGAGACGATCGGCCTGCCGCGCGAATCAGTCTGAGCGACCGCCGAGAGACGGCGGTTGATCAGGTACTCGAAATGCCGGCGATCCTCATCATTGCGAAACAACCAGAGGCCGGATTTGACCTTTCCCCAGACGTGGTAGGCCCCAGGACGTGATCGATCCGATGAGTAGCGATAGCTCATACATCGATCAAACCGGGGCTCGCGTCAAGAATCAAGACCCGTCTGCGACAAAAGGCGAAAACTTCTGTGACGCTGGCGTAATAAGTGGCGAAATCCTCCAAGGTCTCTCCCGAAAGGACAGACCTTGGAGCAAATCTCGCTTGGCGTAGGCTCCCGCCAATGACCCCCACCCCCTTCACCCACCAACTCCGAGTCCGCTACAGCGAGTGCGATGCCCAGGGCATCGTCTTCAACGCCAACTGGTTCCTGTTCGTCGATGTGACGATGACCGAGTTCTGGCGGCACACGCTCGACGGTTACATGGGCCTGCCCAAGCAGTACGGCGTCGAGGTCGTGATGGCGCAGAATGGCGCGAACTTCCGCAGCCCCGCCTACTTCGACGACGTGCTCACAATCACCGCCAAGCCGGCCAAGCTCGGCAACAGCTCGCTGCGCATGGAGTTCACCGTCAAGCGCGAGGACGAGCTGCTCTGGGAGGCCTTCGCGATCTACGTCTTCGTCGACGCCAAGACGATGCGCCCGACCCCGATCCCCGACGACATCCGCGCAAAACTCGAAAGCGCATGAGCCAAACGATCACCACCACTCTCCGCGTCCGCTACGCCGACTGCGACGCCCAGGGGATCATCTTCAATGGTCGCTGGTTCGAACTCTTCGACACCGCGATGACCGAGTTCTGGCGCGAGACGATCGGCGGCTACGAGCACCTCCCCCGCTCCTTCAACGTCGAGACCGTCGTGGCCGAGACAGGGGCGCGATTCCGCGGCGCCGGCCGGTTCGACGACGAGATCACCTTCGCGATCACCACGCCCCGGATCGGCGATTCGTCGCTCCGCGTCGAGATCGACGCCAGCAAAGACGGCCAGCTGCTGGCCGAAGGCTTCATCGAGTACGTCTTCGTGGACGGCCAGACGTTCGCGCCGACGGCGATCCCGGAGATGGTGCGAAACATGCTCCCGGATGCTCCCGCCACGGCCTGATCTATAATTCCTACCTGCAAGGCCGGATTTGACCCCCTTCCGAAAGATTCTCTGAAGCTCATGGCAACTGTCGACAAGACTCGCATCCCCAACAGCACCGTCAAAGAGACCGCCGACGGCGAAATCGTCGCCAAGAACGGCATCTCGCGCGAGGTCGTGACGGAGATGTCGAAGATCAAGAACGAGCCGCAGTTCATGCTCGACATGCGCCTCAAGAGCCTCGACATCTACGAGCGCAAGCCGATCCCGACCTGGGGCGTCGACCTCTCCGGCCTGAACCTCGATGAGCTGGTCCTCTACAAGGAGCCCGGCACCGGCAAGTTCGATTCCTGGGACGACGTCCCCGACGAGCAGAAGGAGACCTTCGAGAAGCTCGGAATCCCGCAGGCCGAA
Organism: Solirubrobacterales bacterium; assembly: GCA_047605325.1. GTDB lineage: Bacteria > Actinomycetota > Thermoleophilia > Solirubrobacterales > JACPNS01 > JACPNS01. The sequence goes on from JASGFX010000007.1 coordinate 78,831, forward strand.
CGCGAGTACCTCGCCGGCGTCGTGGGCGTCTGGGACAACAACTCCTTCTACGAGGGCCTCAAGGAGCAGTACCGCGACCTCGGAATCATCTTCTGCTCGATGGACACCGCCGTCCAGGAGTACCCCGAGCTCGTCGAGCCCTACTTCATGAAGCGCTGCGTCCCGCCGCAGGACAACAAGTTCTCCGCGCTGCACGGCGCGATCTGGTCGGGCGGCTCGTTCGTCTACGTCCCCGAGGGCGTCAAGGTCGATCTTCCGCTCCAGGCCTACTTCCGTATGGAGGGTCAGGCCGAGGGCACCTTCGAGCACACCCTGATCGTCGCCGAGCCCGGCTCCGACATCCACTACATCGAAGGCTGCACCGCGCAGAGCTACTCCGTCAACTCGATGCACAGCGCCGTCGTCGAGATCTTCGTGAAGGAGGGCGCCAAGGCCCGCTACACGACGGTCCAGAACTGGTCGAAAGACGTCTACAACCTCAACACCAAGCGCGCGATCGTCGAGGCCGAGGGCACCGTCGAGTGGATCGGCGGATCGATGGGCGCCAAGTACGTGATGCTCTACCCGGGCTCCTACCTCGTCGGTGAGGGCGCGAGAGCAGACCACCTCAACGTCGGCGTCGCCAGCGGCGGCGTCTGGAAGGACACCGGCGCGAAGGTCGTCCACAACGCCCCGAACACCACTTCCAACATCCTTGCCAAGTCGATCTCCAAGGACGGCGGCATCATGGGATACCGCGGTCTCGTGCGCATGGGCAAGAACTCAAAGGGCAGCAAGGCGCGCGTCCAGTGCGACGGCCTGATGATGGACGACTTCTCCCGCAGCGACACTTGGCCCGACATCCAGATCCAGAACCCGTACGTCACGGTCGCCCACGAGGCCGTCGTCGGCAAGATCAGCGACGAGCAGCTCTTCTATCTGCGCAGCCGCGGTCTCACCGAAGACGAGGCCGCCGCGATGATCGTCAACGGATTCATCGAGCCGGTCACCAAGGAGCTGCCGATGGAGTACGCCGTCGAGCTCAACCGCCTGATCCAGCTTGAGATGGAAGGCTCGATCGGCTGACCGAGCCGGCCGCAGCGCCCCCAGCTTCAGAGCACGACGTCCTCCAGGCGACGCTGCGCGAGACGCGTGAAACCCTCGATCGCTGGGGTGACAACAAGACACGGGTGATCGGCGACTGGATGCTGAAGTCGCTGTGCATCGCATTGTCGATGCTGGTGGCCGTCTACATCGTCTCGATCCTCGCCACCGGATCCGAGACCTCGGCGCTGCCGAACATCCTCGCGCCGGTCCACGCCGGCGACGTGCTGGTCGTGATCTTCCGCAACTTCCTCGTGCTCGCGCTGCACGGTTTCGTCTGCCTCGCCGGCTTCATGGCGATGCGCGCGCTACCCGAACAGACCCAGTACAAGAGCGGCATAAATCGCTGGGTGCACGAGCACGCAGGACCGTTCGCGATGCTGTTCGTCACCTGCGCGACGATCTTCTCGATGACCACCCAGGTCTGGATCCTCGGGCACGAGGTCGCAGACATCTCCCAGACCCTGAACGTCCCGCAGAGCACTCTGATGTTCACCGTCCTGCCTCACGCCGTGCTCGAACTGACAGCCGTGTTCCTACCGCTCGCCGCGTTCCTGACGGCCAGCCGAAACGGCGACTGGCACGAATTGCTCGCCGCCACCGTCGTCACCGTCTCGATCGCGATCCCGATGATCATCGTCGCCGCGACGGTCGAGGCCTACCTCTGGCCGATCACCCTGCAATCGGTCATCTTCTAGCCTGCCCGATCAGTGAGAGTCACCGACCAGGACATCATCGTCCCCGACCTTCCCCACGACCTGACGTGGGCCAACTTCCACGAGGAAGACATCGACGACCTCCTGCGCGTGGGTCCGGTGCTGATCGAGTTCTGGGATTTCGCGCGGATCAACTCGCTGCGCACGATGCCCTACATGGAGGAATGGACCCGCCGCTACGCGCCCGATGGCGTGACGATCCTCGGCGTGCACTCATCGGGCTTCTCCTTCGGCAACGACGAGACCACCGTCCGCGCCGCGATCGAGCGTCTCGGCATCCAGCGTCCGATCATGCTCGACCCCGAGTTCCAGCTCTGGCGCACATTCGAGAACCGCGGCTGGCCCGCGCGCTATCTGTTCGGCGCGCGCGGCAGCCTCAAGTACTTCCACTACGGCGAGGGCGACTACGAGGAGTGCGAGCTGACCATCCAGGAGGTGCTGCGCGAACTCGACGCAGCGGCCGAGCTGCCAGAGGCATTGATCGAACCCGTGCGCCCCGAAGACGCGCCCGGCGCCGAGATGCCACCCCAGACCGCCGACCTCCAGCTCCCCGAGGGCACAGAGCGCCTCAAGGTCAAGGGCACCTGGGACCAGGACGAAGACTGGATCCAGTCGACCAAGGCGGGCGACAGGGTTTCGATCAAGTGCGAAGCCGGGTCGGCCTGGGCAGTGCTCTCAGGTGAAGGCGTCGATTACCCGGGTCTGCACAAAGTGAAAATCGACGCCGGCAAGGCCACCGTCGAGGCACCGGGACCCGGGCTGCGCCTGCATGGCTTTCAGTTCACGCCGGTCCCGCCGGCGTGAACCGCTAGGCGCAGTACGCCGGTCCCGCCGGCGTGAACCGCTAGGCGCAGTACGCCGGTCCCGCCGGCGAGCGCAACCTGACTTCAGCCCGCGACGGGCAGAGAGTTCGCCTCGAGCGCCGTGCGGATCTCCTTCGGCAACATGAAGCGCATGTTCTCCTGGATGACCTCGAGTTCAGAGACGTCAGTGGTGCCGCGGTCACGGAAGACCTGCACGAGGTTCTGTACGAGCTCATCCGGCGCGGACGCGCCCGAGGTGATCCCGACGATCGCCTTGCCTTCGAGCCATTCGTCCTGCACTTGGTCGGCATTGTCGATCAGGTAGGCGTCTGTGCCGAGATCGCGGGTGACGTCGACGAGCCGGTTCGAGTTGGATGAATTCTTCGAGCCGATCACGAGCACGACGTCGCACTCGGCGGCGAGCTCCTTGACGGACGCCTGGCGGTTGGTCGTGGCGTAACAGATGTCGTCCGTACGCGGACCGACGATCTTCGGGAACTTCTCCTTGAGAGCAGCGATGATCTCGCGCGTCTCGTCGACCGAAAGGGTCGTCTGCGAGATGAAGGCGAGGCGTTCGGGATCGGGCACCTCGAGGGTCGCCACGTCTTCGACGGTCTCGACGAGGATCATCGCGTCGGGCGCTTCGCCCATCGTGCCCTCGACCTCTTCGTGGCCGGCGTGGCCGATCAGGATGATCTTGTAGCCGTCGGCGGCAAACTTCTTCGCCTCGACGTGGACCTTGGTGACGAGCGGGCAGGTCGCGTCGATCGTCTTCAGCGACCTGCCGGCGGCCTCTGCGTGGACGGCCGGCGAAACCCCGTGGGCCGAGAAGACGACCGTCTCGCCCTCGGGCACTTCGGATGCGCTGTCGACGAAGATCGCGCCGCGAGCGCGAAGCGTTTCGACGACATGCTTGTTGTGGACGATCTCCTTGCGCACGTATACCGGCGGGCCATAGATGTCGAGCGCATGCTCGACGGTCTGCACGGCGCGGTCGACACCGGCGCAGTAGCCGCGCGGCGAAGCGAGAAGAACCTTTTCCGGTACCGGGGTCACGCCTCAGATTGTAGGTGCCGGCCGCAGGCGAGCATCGCTTGCTTGTGTGAGCAACCGCACCGTCATCCCGCGAAAAGTCCGTAAAATGGTGAATCAGGTTTTGGGCGCGTGTCGCCGAAAACTTGGGGAAGAAAGACAACGCTCCGTCTCGGTACGACGGAGCGACGGATCACCACTACTTGTTGTCCACGAGGGTTCAGATGAGTCAGCGAGAATTGTCCCGCCTAAGCGCAGTCGATGCCGGTTTCCTTGTTCAGGAACGCCAGGGCACGCACATGCATATCGGCGGACTGATGATCTTCGAAGGTCCGATGCCGAACATCGACGTCCTCAAGTCCCACATCAACTCGCGTCTGCACCTCGTCCCCCGCTATCGCCAGCGGCTTGTCTGGGCGCCGCTCGAGACCGGACGCCCGTTCTGGGCCGACGACCCCGAGTTCAATCTCTCGTACCACGTGCGCGACGCCGCCCTTCCCGCCCCGGGCAACGACGAGCAGCTCGAGCTGATGGCCGCCCGCATCTTCAGCCAGCGCCTCGACCGCGACAAGCCGCTCTGGGAGATGTGGCTGATCGACGGCCTCGCCGGCGGTCGCTTCGCGATGATCCTCAAGACCCACCACGCCGTCATCGACGGCATCGCCGGCGTCGACGTCGGCACCGTGCTGCTCGGCATCGAGCCGACTACCACGATCGAGGAACCACAGCCCTGGAACCCGGGCCCGTTCCCGACCAATGGCGAGCTGCTCGAGATCGGCCTGCGCGAGGCCGCTCGCGCCCCATTCGACCTGGCCAGGAAAGCGGCCGACCTCGTGCGCGGGGAAGGCGATGCGCGTGAAGAGCTCGGCGAGTTCGTCGGGGGCGCCACCAAGGCGGTCACCGAGTTGCTCGACGACGCCCCGCGCACCCCGCTCAACGGCCCGATCACCCAGCACCGCCGCTTCAAGATCGTGCGCAACTCTCTGGAAGACTTCAAGGAGATCAAGACGCTGCTCGACACGACGCTCAACGACGTCGTGCTGACGGTCACCTCGGATTCGCTCGGCCGTTGGCTGCGCTCGCGCTACTACCCGACCGACGGCGTGAAGCTGCGCGCGCTCGTGCCGGTATCGACGCGCCCGAAGAAGAAGCGCGGAGACAACGCGCACGCCGGCAATGAACTGCTCGCGATGCGCGGCTACCTGCCGGTCGAAGAGATGGACACGCTCAAGCGTCTCTCTTACATCAAGAATTCGATGGACGGCCTGAAGCGCAGCAACCAAGCCGTTGCGGCAGACGCCCTGACCGCAGTACAGAACTTCGCGCCGCCCACGATCCTCGCGCAGGCCAGCCGCCTCAACTTCTCGACACGTCTGTTCAACCTGCTGGTCACGAACGTGCCCGGCCCGCAACTGCCGCTCTACCTGCTCGACCGCCCGATGGTCGACGCCTTCCCGATCCCGTTCTTGGCCGAGAATCACACCACGGCGATCGCGGTGATGAGCTACAACGGCCGCATCAACTTCGGCATCCTCGGTGACTACGACGCCGTCCCCGACATCCAGGTGATCGCCGACGGTCTCTCCGACTCACGCGACGACCTGCTCGACGCGACGGCTCAGGTCAAGTCGAAGGTGCGTGAAGTCATGCGCACGAGCCACGACGCCGAAGCGCAGGCGCTCACCAACGTCGCCG
>JASGFX010000008.1:0-76673 GCA_047605325.1 Solirubrobacterales bacterium
CAACACCAAGCCCGCGACCCCATCGATCACTCTCACGACCGCCTCGCCCGGCAAGAGTCTCACGCCGACCATCACCGGCAGTGCCGAGGCCGGATCGACGATCACCGTCTACAAGACCTCCGCCTGCACCAGCACCGGGACCACCTACACCCAGGCCCAGCTCGCCTCCGGTATTCAGGTGACCGTCCCCGACAACACCACGACCTCGATCAGCGTCACGGCGACCGACGCCGCCGGCAACGTCTCGAGTTGCTCGAACGCGGTCACCTACACAGCAGACAACAGTCTTCCGGCGACTCCGACCTTCAGTCTCAGCCCGGGCTCGCCGAACAAGTCGACGAGCGTCACGATCACCGGTGCGGCGGAGAGCGGCTCCACGATCACGCTTTACACGAACGGCAGCTGCGCGAGCACCGGCACGACCTACACCCAGGCGCAACTTGCTGCGGGCATCGCCCTGACCGTCACGGACAACGCGACGACGACGTTTTCGATCAAGGCCACCGACGCCGCCGGCAACAGCTCAGCCTGCTCGAGCGCGGCGTCCTACACCGCCGACAACATCTCCCCGGGCACGCCGACGATCACGCTCGGCACTACTTCGCCCGGCAAGACCCTGACCCCGACGATCACGGGTTCTGCGGAAACCGGCGCCACGATCACGCTCTACAAGACGGCAGCTTGCACCAGCACCGGCACTACTTACACGCAGGCGCAACTCGCCGCCGGAGTCACACCGACGGTCACCGACAACGCGACGACGGCCTTTTCGGTGACGGCCACCGACGCCGCCGGCAACGTCTCCGGCTGCTCGAACTCGGTCTCGTACACCGCCGACAACACTGCGCCGGCCGCTCCGACCGGGATCTCGATCAGCCCGGTTGGACCGGCCAAGTCGACCAGTCCGGTGATCGGCGGTACGGCCGAGGCCGGCTCGACCGTGAAGATCTACGCGACGGCCAATTGCAGCGGCACGGCGATCGCGACGATCTCGGCGACATCGTTTGCGAGTGGCTTCGTGGCGACGGTCGGAGCGAACTCCACGACCAGTTTCACGGCGACCGCGACCGACGCCGCCGGCAACGTCTCGAGCTGCTCGATTGCGTCGAGCTACACGGCTGACAACACTGCTCCAGCTGCGCCGAGCGCGCTCACATTCACTCCAGCGTCGCCGGCGAAATCGACGACGCCGGTGCTCAAGGGTGCGGCCGAAGCGGGCTCGACCGTTCGGATCTACTCCGGCGCGGGTTGCATGGGGACGCTGCTCGACACGATCGGCGCTGCCGCGTTCGCAAGCTCTGGGGCGGAGTTCACGGTCGACCCCGACAGCACGAACACATACTCGGTCAGCGCGACTGACGTCGCGGGCAACACGTCGGTCTGCTCGAGTGCCGCAATCTACGTTGCCGACAACACTGCCCCCGGAGCGCCGACGATCACGTTGGTGACGACTTCGCCCGGCAAGACACTCGCGCCGACGTTTTCCGGCAGTGCAGAGACTGGCGCGACGATCACTCTCTACAGGAGCGCCGACTGCGGCGGATCCGGGGCCACCTACACGCAGGCGCAGCTTGCCACCGGCGTTCAGGTGACCGTGCCGGACAATGCTGCGACCTCGATTTCGGTGAAGGCGACCGACGCGGCGGGCAACCCCTCCGCCTGCTCGAACGCCGTGACCTACACGGCCGACAACGCGGCGCCGGTCGCGCCGTCTCAGGTCGCCACATCTCCCGATTCGCCCAGTCAGTCGACAACGCCGACGGTCAGCGGCGCCGCCGAGGACGGCTCGCAGATCAAGCTCTACCGCAACGGCTCGTGCTCGGGTGCCGCGGCGGTGACGATCACGGCGGCCGAGTTTGCCACTGGGTACCAGTTCACGACGCTTGCCGATGAGGCCGTCTCGGTGACCGCGACGGCCACGGACGCGGCAGGAAACACGTCGGCTTGCTCTGCGGCTGCGACATACGTTGCAGACAACACCGCGCCGAACGCGCCGGACGACCTGGGCGCGCCGAACTCTCCAGCCCGCAGCACGAGTCCTCACCTCACCGGAAGCGCTGAGGCCAACTCGACCGTGAGCGTCTACAAGGCCGCGGCGTGCGGCGGAGCGAAGGTCGGCGACATCGGCGCGGCCGACTTCGCGAGCACGGGATTCGAAGCGAGCGTCGCAGCCGACGCGACCAGCATGTTCAGCTTCACCAGCACTGACCGCGCCGGCAACACCTCGGCCTGCTCGGGGTCGATCAGCTACACGACCGACAACACTGCTCCGGTCGTGCCCTCAAACATCGCGTTCGCGGGCAAGTCGCCGAGCAAGGCGACCACCGTCACGGTCTCCGGTCACACTGAGGCCGACGCGAGCGTGCACCTCTACGACAGCGCGACGTGCGTGGGCAACCCCGCCGTGAAGGTTGACGCCGACTCCGACGGTGACTTCAGCTTCACCTATTCGGTCGGGCCCGACGGCATCTACAGCGTCTCGGCGATCGCCGAGGACGCACTCGGAAACGCCTCCGCGTGCTCTTCCGCCGCGACCTACGTCTCCGACAACACCGCGCCCGCTGCGCCGTCCGGACTCACGACCGATCCCGGCTCGCCCGGAGCGCTCACCAACATCGCGATCATCGGATCTGCGGAGAGCGGATCGACCGTTGCGATCTTCGACTCGGGCAGCTGCTTCCAGGGCACCGGAAAGATTGTCGCCGCCGGCTCCGCCGCCGACTTCGCCGCCGGCAAGTTGCGCGTGAATGTCGCTGCCGGATCAACCAACACGTTCAGCGCGTTCGCCGCCGACTCCGCAGACAACTACTCGGCCTGCTCTGCGCCGCTCAGCTACACGCAGGAAGGCAGCTCGAGCGGGGGCGGGTTCTCGGTCAGCGCGGCGCGCGCCGAGTCGCAGTGCCTCGGGACGCTCAAGGGCTCGACGAAAGATTCGAAGCTGCGATTCCTGCTCAACCACGACGCCAGCGTGAAGCTCTCGCTGTGGAAGCGCACCGCGCCGAAGGCGAAGTTGCCCAAGGTCTGTCCGAGCTATGTGTCCGCCGTGAAGAAGGCCAGGTACAAGGCCGTGACCACCGGCAAGGGCAAGAAAAAGAAGAAGATCGCGGTAGTGCTCAAGCGCAGTCTCGGTGCCCAGACGATCAATCTGATGTCCGCCCTGAAGGTGAAGGCGAAAAGTCTGCCTGCCGGCTACTACAGGATTCGGGTGGACGCGACTGACACCGCCGGAAACACCTCGGGCGTTGCGCTCGAGATCCTCGTGCTCAAAAAGTGAGCGCCGGGACTCAGCCCCGCGGCCGCGCGAGGTAGATCCCGGCGGGGAAGTTCAGCCAGTTGATGTACGCGCCGCACATCATCGCGACATCGCCGACCTTGCCGTAGCGCACGCCGACTGGGCGGAAGCAGTTCATGTTCAGGGGGCTGTTGCGCGTGACGTTCCAGCCGGACGAGAGGTTGCCATTGCTCTTGAGCTGCCAAGTCTCGACCTGCATGCGCAGGTTCTTGCCGACCGCGCGAGAGAGGTAGACGACATTCGGGTCGGTGTGATCGAGTGACGCGCCGGCCGACGGGTAGTAGTGGTAGCTCGGCGGGATCTTCGACTTGCCGTTGAAGCCGGCGTCGGCGATCTTCACGCGCGTCCACGAGCCGGCTTGGTAGCGCGCGATGTAGAAGCCCATGTCGAGGAAGCGGTCACCGGCGGCGTAGAGCACGACCGGTGTGCCGTTCTTGTCCTCGGCGACGTCCATCACCCAGGTGCGGCCGTTGGTGCCGTTCCATGCGACGACATCGCCCTTCTGGGCGGCGAAGCGGGCGGCGGCCGAAGCGATCTTCGTGCCATTGGCCCGGAAGTAGCCCTGTCCGGGCACGTAACGGGCGAAGTAGGTGTTGGTCTTGGTCTGGCGCGGATTGTCCTGGTTGTATCCGACCAGCACGGTGTTGCCGTTGCCGGGCGCGGTTTTGACGTACGGACGGCGCGGATGTGGGCTGTAGATCATCCCGCGCGCCTTCGACCAGGTCTTGCCGGAATAGGTCGCGACGGCCGGCAGCCAGTCGCCTCCGCGCCATGTCAGGAAGATCTTCCCGGCCGCGAGCGGCACGGGGTTTGGGTACGTGTAGCCGAGGTGGCCGTCGAAGGTGTTGGTCGGGATCGTCTTGTAGGCGCTCCACGAGGAGATGTCGGCCGGCTTCTTGGTCGTGCGGTAGTAGAGCTGGGATTTGCGCTTCTTAGGAATCGTGCGCCCCGAGTGCGGCGAGTAGAAGGCCATGATCCGACCGTCGGGCTTGACCAGCAGTGCCGGATTCTCGTGGTCGTCGCCGTCAGAGAGTCGCGGTCCGAGCGTCTTGATCTGAGTCTTCCCGCTGCCCGGATCGAACTGGGAGACCTGCACGAGGCCGGTCTCGGTCGTCCAGCCGGTGAAGATCTTGCCGCCCGCCTGCACCGAGCGCGGATCGCCGAAGAACGACCAGCCGCCGGTTTTGGTCAGGGTGTAGAAGTGCTGGTTCGGCGCGAACCGGGTGTTCTCTGCGCCCGCGGGTTCGACTAATACGCCGGTCGCGGCGATCGCAAAGCTGAGCAGGATTGTCGCCGAGAGACGGATTCGCATGGGGGAGATGGCGCGCGCGCTCCGCGCGCGGGTTCGAGGATAGAAACCACGCGGGCGCCGACGGTTGCGGTACTCCGAGATCGATTGACGGGCGATGGTCGAGCAGATTCGATCGGTGGCTCGCACTCGCATCCTCGATCGTGCCGGCAGAGTCGACGATTTCACGCTTTCACGGGTCAGGGTATGGGCGAAGGACTTCCTCGACCTCTGATCCCAACGTCGTGGGCAGGCGTCAGACTGTGACCCCGATGGCCACAGCCGATCCCGACATCACCCAGGCGAGCGACCGCGCCACAGAGCTGCGCGAGCGGCTCGCCCACCACAACAAGCTCTACTACGAGAACGATGCGCCGGAGATCACCGACGCCCAGTACGACGAGTTGATCAACGAACTGCGCGCGATCGAGGCCGACCACCCCGAGCTCGTCGATGCCGACTCGCCGACCCAGAAGGTCGGCGGCGCCCCGGCCGGACGCTTCGAGCAGGTCGAACATCTGCAGCCGATGCTCTCGCTGGCAAACGCGCGCAACGAAGAGGAGCTGCGCGCTTGGGAGACCCGCCTGAAGAATCGCTTGGCTCAGGAGGGCATCAACGACCCGAAGCTCGAATTCGTCGTCGAGGGCAAGATCGACGGCCTCGCGATGTCGCTGATGTACGAGGACGGGAAGTTCGTCCGGGCGGTCACCCGTGGCAACGGCGTGATCGGCGAGGACGTCACCCAGAACGTCCTGACGATCCAGGAGATCCCGACTGAGTTGCCGACGAAGAATCCGCCGAAGGTTTTCGAGGTACGCGGAGAGGTCTATATCCGCCGCGCGGATTTCCACGCCTTGAACGAGCAGCGCGCCGAAGAGGGGATCGCCACCTACGCGAACCCGCGCAACCTCGCCGCCGGCTCGATCCGCCAGCTCGATGTTGAGCTGACCAAGCAGCGTCCGCTCTCGTTCTGGGCTTACGCGCTCGGCGTGATCGAGGGGATCGACTTCGACACCCATTCCGATCAGCTCGCGCAACTGATGGAGTGGGGTTTCCCGGTCAACGACCACGAAGTGCTCGGCGGAATCGATGACACGGCCGCCGCATGCCACGGCTGGGAAGAGCGTCGCGAGACGCTCGACTATGAGATCGACGGCGCCGTCGTGAAGATCAACGACAACGACCTGATGCGCCGCGCTGGCGTCGCCGGGCGCGAGCCCCGCGGCGCGATCGCCTGGAAGTTCCCCCCGATGGAGGCGAAGACCAAGCTGCTCGAGATCATCTGGAACGTCGGGCGCACCGGCCGGCTCGTGCCGCAGGCGGTGCTGGAGCCGGTCAACGTCACCGGCGTCACCGTCCAGCACGCCACGCTGCACAACGAGATCGATCTCGTCGCCAAGGACATCCGGGAGGGCGACGAGGTGATCGTCACACGCGCGGGCGACGTCATCCCGCGCGTGGTCGGACCGACGCCGGAGGCCACGAAGAAAGAGGGCCGCTCCGGTGAGCCCCGTCCGCCCGCCGAATGCCCGGCCTGCGGCACCGAAACCGTCAAGCAGGGCGATTGGACGCTCTGCCCGAATCGCCGGGGCTGCCCGGGGCAGCGCTTCCAGCACTTCAAGCACTTCGTCAGTCGCGCCGCGATGGACATCGACGGGCTGGGGGAGAAACAGGTTCAGCAGTTCCTCGATTGGGGCTGGTTCGACAGTCTCGCCGACATCTACTCGCTCGCCGAGCGTCGGGAGGAGCTGCTCGAGAAGCCCGGCTACAAGGAGACTTCGGTCGACAATCTGCTGGCTTCGATCGAGGCCAGCAAGCAACAGCCCTTCTGGCGAGTGCTCTTCGGCATCGGCATCCAAGGCATCGGAGGCGTCAATGCCCGCAACCTCGCAGGACGCTTCGGTTCGATCGATTCGCTCGCGGCTGCCACGACCGAGCAGGTCGCCGAGACCAACGGCATCGGACCGATCCTCGCCGAGAACATCGCCGAGCAACTTGCCGAGCCGGAGGAGCAGGAACTCATCGAGCGCCTGCGCACCGCCGGATTGCAGATGGCCGGAGACGCGCCTGGCACCTCAGAGGGTCCGCTCAAGGACAAGACCTTCGTGCTCACGGGCACGCTGCCGAACATGACCCGCGACCAGGCTCGCGAGCTGATCGAAGGTGCCGGTGGTCGCGTCACGAGTTCGGTCAGCAAGAAGACCGACTACGTGGTGGCCGGGGCAGAGGCCGGCTCGAAGCTGGAGAAGGCCGAGCGGCTCGAGATTGCGATCCTCGATGAGGATTCGCTCAAGGAGCTGATCGACTGACGCGTCAGCGCAGCCCGGCGATCGCTGCCGCGAGCCGGTCCTGCTGACCGTGGGCCGCGCTCGGAGAGACACGGTTCTGCAGGATCGAGAAGGCGATCAGGTCGCCGTCGGCGCTGGTGCAGTAGCCCGATAGGGACGAGACGTTGCTGAGGGTGCCGGTCTTGGCTTGGCACATCTTGTAGGCGGCGCTGCCGCGCATGCGCGAGGCCAGTGTGCCGTCGACACCCGCGATCGGCAGCGAGGCACGGAAGTCGGTGAACTGGACGCGCTTCTGAACGCCGCGCAGTAGATCGACCACTTCGCGCGGTGCGGCGTGGTCGGAGCGTGAGAGGCCACTGCCGTCGATCATTCGGACCTTCGATCCGAGCTTCGCAGCGAACTTCTCTGCGACCGAGTAGCCGGCCTTCGTGGTGGCGCTTTTCGCGCCGAGCGGAACTTCGCCGCCGTCGCTGTCGTCGTCTGCAGAGCTGCTCGGCATCGCGAGGCTCTTGACCAGTGACTCGGCGAGGTAGTTGTTCGAGGGCTTGTCCATCTGCCGCACCAACGCGCTCATCGGGAGCGAGCGCACGCTTGCGATGCGCCTGGCATCGGTCGGCGCATTTGCCGCGGACGTCTTCGAGCTGACTTTCACGCCCGCGCTGGAGAGCGCCGCACGCAGCCGCTGCGCGGCGAAGACCGGAGGGTTGCCTTGGTAGCGACCGCTGACGAATCCCTTGTTGACGATCAGTCCTCCGAGCACGCCGCCGATGTCGCTGCTTCGCCCCCAGTTGGAGTAGGCCGTGCCGCGCTTGGCGTCCCATGCCGACTGGTCGCCGTAGATCGTTCCGGTGACCTGCTTGATCCCGGCGGACTTGACGTTTCTGGCAAGCGTCTCGAGCGTCGCGCCAGAGCCGAAGTTGGCAGTCACGTAGCTGGCGTTGCCGAACAAGGGGTCGCCTCCGCCGCGCAGATAGAGGTCACCGGTAAGAACGCCGTCGCTTAGCGTGCCGTCGTAGTAGACGCCGGTGGAGAAGCGCCCGCCAGTTCCGTAGCGGTCGAGTGCGGCAGCTGCGGTGAAGAGCTTGGTGTTGGAGGCGAGGATACGGGCGTAGCTCGCGTTGCGTCCGGCGACCGCGTGGTTGTCGGTGATGTTCCATGCGTAGGCGCCGGCACCACCGCCCAGCGCGTTCATTGCGCGCTTGACATCGCTGCTGGTGGTCGCGCTGGCCGGCGTAGCTGCGGTCAGGCAGAGCGCCAGCGCCACCAGCATGGCTGCGCGCAGGGAAAATCGTGAGCTGCTCGGGAACATCAGTTGCATGTTCGAACACCTATTCGCCGTGACAGTCGCGGCACCCGCCGAGACACAGTCGAACTTCTGACAAGTCTGCGCTTCCGGCGCAGACTTGTCAGCAGGCGAGGGGCGAGGGGTGATTACGAGCTGTAGAGCGCGTCGTAGATGTCGGCGTAGGACTCGTGCACGACGTTGCGCTTGACCTTCATCGAGGGGGTGAGCTCGCCGGTCTCGATCGTGAGGTCGTGGTCGAGGATCGCGATCTTCTTGACCTGCTCGACCTGCGCGAACTTCTGGTTCACCTCGTCGTTGACCGACTCGATCAACTCGATGACCTTCGCGTTGTCGTGCAGCGTTGCTCCCTCGTCGAGCCCGAGCTCCGCGCGCAGAGCCGGCGCCTCTTCTGGGTCGAGCGTGATGATCGCCGTCGGGTACGGGCGACGGTCGCCGTACATGACCGCCTGTGAGATCCAGCGGCTCTGCTTCATGGCGTTCTCCCAGTTGGCGGGAGTGAGGTTCTTGCCGCCGGCCGTGATGATGATGTCCTTCTTGCGGCCGTTGATGAAGATGAAGCCGTCGGCGTCGATGTAGCCGAGGTCGCCGGTGTGCAGCCAGCCGTCGGCGTCGATCGTCTCGGCGGTTGCCTCGGCGTCCTTGTAGTAGCCCTGGAAGATGTTCTTGCCCTTGACCAGAATCTCGCCGTCGTCGGCGATGTGCACGGTCACGCCGCTCACCGGGCGACCGATCGAGCCGAACTTGTGACCGTTGAGGCCGTTGTTGGCGCTGGTGAGTGTGGAGGTTTCGGTCATGCCGTAGCCCTCGTAGACCGGGATGCCGCAGGCGTAGAAGAACTCAAGGATCTCCTTGGCGATCGGGGCGGCGCCGGTCACGGCGCGCTTGAGATTGCCGCCGAAGAGCTGACGGACGTTGTTGTAGACCGTCTCGTCGGCGCGGTCGAAGATCTCCTGCAGGTCGGCGGGCACATCGGCGCCTTCGTCCTGCAGCGTGCGTACCTGCAACCGACCTCGATCGCCTTGTGGAAGAACTCCTGCTCCTCGGGCGACTTGCTGCCGGCGACGGTGTTGGCCAGCGCGTAGATCTTCTCGAAGATGCGGGGAACGGACGGCAGGGCGTCGGGCTTGACCTCGATCAGGTCGGGCACGATCAGCGCCGGGTCGCCGCGCCAGAAGGCGACGGTGCCGCCCATGTCGAGCACGACGAACTGGGTGAGCCGCGCGAACACGTGCGCGAGCGGGAGGAAGAGATAGACCGTCTCGCCGTTCTCATCGTCAACGTTGGCGATCGTCGCCGCGCCCATCGTCGTGGTGTTGCGGAAATTCTCGTGGGTGATCATGCAGCCCTTCGGCGGGCCTGTGGTGCCGGAGGTGTAGACGATCGTGCAGAGATCCTCGGGCTTGATCGCCGCGATGCGCGCCTCGTAATCGGCGTCGGAGACCGTCTGGCCCTGCGACTTCAGCTCCTCGAGCGTGATTGCGTCGCCGAGGTCGTCGACGTCGGGGTCGATCACCACGACGATCTTGAGCGCCGGCGTGTTCGCGCGGATCGCGCCGATCTTCTCGAGCTGGGCGCCGTTCTCGACGAACAGCACCTTCGACTCGGCGTGATTGAGGACGTACTCGCACTCCTCGGCCGAGTTGGTCGGGTAGATCGGAGCGACCACGGCGCCGGTCGCGAGCGAACCGAAGTCGGCGTAGCTCCACTCGGCGCGGGTGTTCGAAAGGATCGAGACGAAGTCGCCGGCCTCGACACCGTTGGCGATCAGGCCCTTGGCGATCGACTTGACGGTCGCGCCGAGTTCGGCGTAGCTGACCTCGTGCCAAACGTCGTCTGCATGGAATTTGAGTGCGGTCTCCGTGCCGTGCTGCTCAGCGGCGATCGTGACCAGCTCGGCCATCGTCGACGAGTTTGTCGACAGCGGATGCCCGGTGGCAGGGGGCGAGGAGTACTCCCGCAGGTTGGTCTCGGGTGCGGCGGTCGTGGCCTCCATCAGTCAAATCTCCCCAATCGGCCGGCGCCCGATGCGCACGGCGTTTCCGTCGGTAGAACCCGGATTCTAATCAGCGTTTTGGGGTAGGCGAGCGGTCTACCAGTAGACGCCGCGCATCACGTGCGCGAAGGCGATCGCCTCGGGGGTGATCTGATCACGGCTGCCCGCGGTGCCCTTGGCCGCCGCGCTCTCCGGGAAGAGGTTGTAGGCGGTGCCGAGGATGCGGTCTGCGAGCTCGGGTGAGACCGCGTGGATCACTTCGCCGGTGCGGCCGAGGTTGGTGGTGACCTTTCTCGGCGTTCCGATCATGCCCTTGATCACGAGGTCGCTCGCCTCGTGCGGGGTGATCATCGGGAAGGCCTTGTAGATCGTGGTCGGCGCCGTCATCGGCGTCTTGACCAACGGCATATACACGGTGGTGAAGATCACGCCATCGCCGATCACCTCGGGCTGGGCGCAGCGGCTGAAGGCGTCGAGCGCAGACTTGCTGGCCACGTACGCGGAGAAGCGTGGCGGGTAGGCCTGGGCGCCGATCGAAGAGATGTTGATGATTCGGCCGTACTTGCGGGCGCGCATGCCCGGAAGCACCGACATGATCATGCGCAGTGCTCCGAAGTAGTTCAACTGCATCGTGCGCTCGAAGTCGTGGAAGCGGTCGGCGCTGCTGGTGAGCGAGCGTCGGATCGAGCGGCCAGCATTGTTGACGAGGATGTCGATACGGCCGTGCTCGGCGAGGATGTCGTCGATCACGCGCTCGCAGTCCTTGACGTCGGAGAGGTCTGCGGTGAACACGTCGGCCTCGCCGCCGGCGTCGACGATCTCATCTCGGATCACGTCGAGTTTCGACTTGGTGCGCGCGACGAGGATCACCGTGGCGCCGGCGCGGCCGATGCGATGGGCGACGACTTCGCCGATACCGCTGGATGCGCCGGTGATCACGACGACCTTGCCGTTGACCGACCGCTTGAGTTTGCGGTTCTCGGTCGCGGCCTCGCTGAAGTTGCGCTCCCAGTAGTCCCAGAGAGTCTTGGCGTACTGCTCGAGCGGCGGCACGTGCAGGCCGCTGCCCTCGAGCTCCTTGAGCGTCTCGGTGCAGTCGAAGCGGGTCGGGTTGTCGAGGTAGGCGACGAACTGCTCGGGCAGGCCGATCGCCTTGACGATCTCCTTGGAGACGAGCCTGGCCGCTGGATTCAGCTCGCTGGCCTTGAGCAGCAGGCGTGGGGTCGACTGGATCAGCGGGTTGCTCGTGCGCAGGCTGAAGGCCGGGGCGCCGGCCGCGCGCGCAAAGATCGAGATCGCCTCACCGATGCTTGGCGGGTAGGGGTCGACGAGGTGAAAGGCGCGGCCGTCGAGGCCGTCCTTGTGCATCAGGAAGTCGAGGGCGCCGGCGACGAAGTCGACCGGAACCATGTTGCCCTTGCCGCCGGTGATTCCCGGGGTGGGGAGCCAGGCGGGGAGGCGGTCACCCGCGCGCTTGATCCACTTGAAGAGCAGGTATGGGCCGTCGATCTTGTCGATTGCGCCGGTGCGGCTGTCGCCGACGACGACGGCCGGGCGGTAGACGCGCCAAGGACCAGAGATTTCGTCGCGAACGATCTGCTCGGACTCGAACTTCGTGCGGTCGTAGGGAAACTCGAGCTGCTGACCGGCGTCGAACATGTCCTCGCGGAAGACACCGTTGTAGCGACCGGCGATCGCGATCGAGCTGACGAGGTGGAAGGTCGCGTGGTCGAGCGAGTTTGCGAGGCGCACCGCGTTGATCGTGCCGCCGACATTGATCTCGCGGTTCTGCTGGTCAGAGGCCGTGATGTCGTAGATCGCCCCGAGGTGGAGAAAGTGGTCGACGTTCTTGATCCGTTCGCGATCGGCCTGCGAGAGGCCGAGGTGCGGTTCGGTCAGATCGCCGGTGACCTGGACGATGCGGCCCTTCGGTGCGCCGAGGCGCTCGACGATTGCGTCCATGCGCTCCTTCGACTGCGGGCGCACGAGCACGTAGATCCTGCCCTTGCGCTCGAGCAGGCGCTCAAGGACGTAACGACCAATGAATCCTGTACCGCCGGTTACGAAGTACGACAAGTGGTGCTCCTCAGGGGACGGGGCGAGAGCGTCAAGAATAGTTGGAATTCGCCGCGCTTCGTGTGCGCGCGGCCACCGATCGGCTCAGATCGGATTCGGGATGTCGATGAACTCGTGCTTCACATCGAACTCCGCCTCGAGCAGCTCGCCGAGTTTTTGGACCCCGAGCTTCTCTGTGGCATGGTGGCCGGCTGCGTAAAAATGCACGCCGAGTTCCTTGGCCAGAGCATTGACGCGCTCGGCGGGCTCTCCGGTGATGAAGGCGTCGCAGCCGACTGCCGCGGCTTCCATGACGAAGTCGGGCGCGGAGCCCGCGATCACGCCGACCCGTTCGATCCGCTCCGGTCCATACGCAAGATGCAACGGCTCGCGGCCGAGCTTTTCGGTGATCGTCGACGCCAGCTCGCCGCCGCTGACACCGCCGCTGACGCCGACGAAGCCGATTGTCCGTCCCTTCGAGACGCCGAAGGCGTCGTCGACGACCATCCCCAGCTCTTCGATCAACAGCGCGTTGTTGCCGACATCGCGGTGCGCGTCCAACGGCAGGTGGTAGGCGATCAGGTTCAGATCGTTCGCCAGCAGCGCACGCAGCCTGGCCGCCTGCACTTCGGGTAGCGCGCCGGTCTCCCCCCAGAAGAGACCGTGGTGCACGAGCACAGCCTGCGCACCTCGCTCCAGCGCGAGTTCGAAAAGTTCGAGGGTCGCCGACACGCCTGTGACCACAGAAGTCACCTCGGGGGCGCCCGGGACCTGCAGTCCATTCGGCCCGTAGTCGGGAAAACCGGGCGAATCCAGCAGGTTGTCGAGGTATTCGACTATCTCTGAGCGCGCAGCCATGCCGCGATCCTAATGATCGCCCGGTAACCTCGCCAGCAATGGCAGCGCGCAAGAAGCCCGCCAAAGGGATCCAGAACTTCGAGGTCGACTACGCGAGCTTCGCGGAGTCGATGATGGACACGTCGCTCTACGGGGTCGGCGCCTACTTCTGCGATCAGCATCCGGACCTCGTCGACGACGTTCTCGCCGAGTCCGATTCGATCGAGGGCATCGGCCTCCAGGCCTACGCCGCCGCCAACGGCCTCGACTTCGACGAGTGCCTCCAGACCCTGCTCACAGGACTCGCAGTCCGCTACTACAAGGCGATAGTCGGCTAGATGCTCGCAGTCACCTCGCACGGCCCAAAGGTCATCAGTGTTGAAGATGTCCCCAAGCCGACCATTCAGGCGAACACGGACGCGATCGTGCGCGTCACCACCTCCGCGCTGTGCGGAACCGACCTGCACATCTACCACGGCAAGATTCCCAACGTGCCCGACGGATGGATCGTCGGTCACGAATTCTGCGGTGTGATCGATGACATCGGCGACGCGATCACCGAGTTCAAGATCGGTGATCGCGTGGTCTCGGCGATGTACGTCGCCTGCGGGCGCTGCCCGGCCTGCGTGTCCGGCGACCACCGTCGCTGCCCTGAGTTCAGGATGTTCGGCATGGGCGCCTCGTGGGGCAATCTGCCCGGCGGCCAGGCCGAGTACGTGCGCGTGCCGCTGGCCGACATGACGCTGCGCGCGATCCCCGATCAGCTCAGCGACGAGTCGACGATCTTCACCGGCGACATCCTCGCCACCGCCTTCAGCGCGCTGCGCCAGTCGGGCATCGTCGAGGGCGACACCGTCGCGATCGTTGGCGCGGGTCCGCTCGGCCAGATGATCGCGATGTGTGCGCCGATCTTCGGCGCCGGTCTCGTGTTCGTGATCGATGTCGTCGAGGAGCGCCTCGAAGAGGTCAAGCAGTTCGGCGCGATCACGATCGACCCGCGCGAGCAGGATCCGCGCAAGTTGATCAAGGAGGCGACGGGCGGCCTGATGTGCGACGCGATCTTCGAGGCGGCAGGAAACGAGGCCGCGATGAAGACCGCTTTCTCGCTGCCGCGCCCGAACGGCGCCGTTGTGCTGGTCGGCATTCTCGTCGACGAGCACTTCCCCCTGACAGCCGGCGATCTCTGGCTGCGCAACACCAAGGTGATCCCGGTTCTGGGCGCTCCCTACAGTCACCGCGATGAGCTCCTGAGGCTGATCGCCGCCGGAAAGATCGATGCCGCTCAGCTGATTACCGACCGCCTGCCGCTTTCCGCCGCCACGGATGCATACGCTGCCTTTGATCGAAAGGAATTGCAGAAGGCGATCTTCGAGGTAGGGGCATGAGTGAGCAGGACGCACACGACGCAGGATCCGACTCTCCGCCGCCGCGTAAGCGGCTCTCGCGCGGTGAGCGTTACGAACTGATCCTCGATCGCGCGATCGAGGTCTTCGGATCGCGCGGATACCACAACGTTTCGATGGACGACGTGGCCGAGGCGGCCGGCGTCTCCAAGGCGCTCGTCTATCAGCACTTTGAGAGCAAGGACGAGCTTTACCTCGAGGTGATGCGCAACTTCGCGCAGCAGATCACCGAGACGGTCCTGCCGGCCTGGTCCCAGGATCTTCCGCAGCAGGAGCGCTTCTGGCGCGGCTTCGTCGCGTTCTTCTCGTTCGTCGAGCAGAACAAGGAGGCCTGGGGCGTGCTCTACCGCGACGCGGTCGAGATCGACGACTCGATGGTCAAGGGCATCCACACGCTCAACGTCGAGATGGCCGAGGCGATCGCGGCGACCTTCGCGAAGGATCTCGAGGACCGCGACTCCGATCCGCTGCTCACGCAGTACTCCCTCGCCGCCGGCCACGCCGTCGTCGGCGCCTGCCACGCGCTCGCCGATTTCTGGCTCGACCATCCGGACGAGACGATCTTCCGCATTGCCGGCACCGCGATGGCGGTGCTCTGGAAGGGCTTCGGCGACCTGATCGACGACGGTCAGCCGTGGTTCCCGACCGAGCAGATGCTCAAGGGGCTGATCTAGCTCCAGGCGGTCAGGAGTATGAGTCGCGCTTGGCGCCCTTCAGCGCCCCGTCGGCTCGGCTCAGCAGTTGCTCGGCGCTCTCGCCCGGCTGCCACTGCACTGCTCCGACGCTCGCCTCGGGGGTGACGTCGGGGCAGAGCCTTGTGCGCTCGCGGCGCACAACCTCGCGCACGCGCCGGGCAAGATTTTCGCCTGACGCCGCATCGGCGCCGACCGCGATCACGGCGAACTCGTCGCCGCCTCGCCGCGCGAGCAGTTCGTTAGAGCGGACGATCTCGTCCATCGCGCGGGCGCTTGCCGCGAGCACCGCGTCGCCGAGCGTGTAGCTGTACTCGTCGTTGATCCGCTTGAAGTCGTCGAGGTCGATCATCAGCAGCGTCAGGGGATCGCCACTGCGCTCGGCGCGGCTGATCTCGCTGCGCAGGCGTTCGTTGAACTTGCGCAGGTTGGCGACGCCGGTCAGGGGATCACGCCCTGCGAGGGCGACGTTGTGGACGATTCCGTCCTGGATGCGCTTTCTGGCGACCATCAGCATCGCTGCGCCCATCAGCGTGAAGAAAAGGACGTTGAGCGCCACCACCTGCCCGGTGGACGTGTCACAGGTGACGAAGGCGACGAGGAACGTGACGAGCGCGATCGCCGAGAGGTGCAGGCAGGCCTGCCTGAAAGGCATGTAGAACGCAGCCGCCATCGCCGGGGCCAGCAGATAGGGCAGCACGACTGGTCCGAAGTCTCCAGAGCTGAGCGCGACGATCGAGATCAGCAGCGTGCCGATTCCGATGATCGCGTTCATCCATGGCAACGCTGGTTCGTCGCGCGCGGCCATCGCCAACCAGAAGGCGGTCATCGCGAGGGCGGCGATCGAGATCGCGATTGCGGTCGTCGAGACGGCCTCGTCCGGCACCTTCAAGTCGGGCAGGTAGGCGTTGACCACGAGGCCGACGAGCGTGACCATCGCGGTGATCCCGTAGATGAAGGCGGCCCCGAACCAGAAGACGTTGCGGCGCACGCGGAAGCGCTCGTCGGTCACGAGAATCGCGGGCTCGCCCGGGCGGCGCATCGGGCGGTACGCGTTGTGGGCTCCGTGGCGCATGCCGAAGTCGGCGAGCGCCTTGCGCCAGCCGTGTGGGTCGCGCATCGCCATCAGGCCTCGTCCTCGATGTCGTCGGCGATGTCCTGGAGACGGCGGGTGCGCCATGACCAGCGCTCGAGTCGGGCACGGTTCTTGGCGTCGTGGAGTTCGCGGTCGGCGCGGGCCAGCAGACGCCCGACGCTGTCGCCTTCTCGATAGGTCGCGTGGCCGACGGTGACGCCCGAGCGCACACCCGGGAGCAGGTCGACGCGGGCATCGGAGACGTTGTGACTGACGCGCCGGATCAGGGTCTGGATGTCGTCGGGGTCGGTCGCGCTCGTGACGATCGCGAACTCGTCGCCGCCGCGCCGCGCCACGAGCTCGTCGCGACGGATCGTGTCGGTGATTGCTTGGGCCACCACGCGCAGGGTTTCGTCGCCGACGGAATGGGAGTACTCGTCATTGACGCGCTTGAAGCCCTCGAGGTCGAGCATGATCACGGTCAGTCCGGTGTGCCCGCGTTCGGCTTCGTGCACCCCGAGTTCGACGCGCTCATACAGCGGCCGCAGGTTCGCGAGGCCGGTCAGGGCGTCGCGGCCCGAAAGCTCGGCGGCCTGCCGTTCGATGCGGTTGAGCTCGAGCCGGACATAGAGCGTCAGCCCGGCGGTCGAGGCCAGTGCGACGATCGTCATCAGCCCTGGGATCAATCCGTACGGGTCGTCGGCGTGACGCAGCGATGCCTGCAGGATCAGCGCGACCGAGAGCGCGATGTAGAAGAACAGCGCGCGCGACGGCAGGAACAACGCGACATACACGAGCGGCACGAGATAGACGATCCCCAGCTCGGACTCGACACTCGGAGCGTTGGCGAACATCACGACGAGGATTCCGTATGACATCAGCACGCCGAGATGCAGCCAGCGCTCAGAGATGTCGAGGTCGCCCATCACCCACCACACGCAGCCCATCACGAGGGCGAAGATCGAGGTGCCGACGGTCAGCTCCGGGTAGGCGACCGGTGCGGCGATCAGCCCCGACCAGAGTTGGATCAGGGCGCCGGTGGCCGCGACCCAGAAGAGCACGGCGGCGGTGCGCCATGCCATCCACGGTCCGAGCGTGTCGTCTGCGTCACTCGTTCCGAACAGCTGAGCGCCGGCTTCGCTCTCCGGAGAGAACTCGCGGTCGTCGTCGCCGTCGGGATCCTTGAATGCGGTGTTCGCCATTTGCGTCGGTTATCGGATCCCGGGAGGGGCGCCGGCCACGGGGGTTCTGGCGAGCGGGCCCACGGGGTCCGAGGGTGAAGTCGCGAGGTGCCTGCCTGGCAGCGCGACATATTTCAAATTGTGTGACGCGGATGCCTCGGACCGTCCGACGATGGCTGAAAACCGATGTCGATCGGGGGCTCTTCCTCGGTCCGCAAGCGGCGGGGGAGCCGCTGCTGCGAGGTTACCCGATCGTATTGCGAACTAATCAGTATTTCGAACACCCGTTTAGGGTATGGAACCCAGCCGGAAGCTGGGTCCTCTAGGTGCTCTGAAAGAGGAAAACATCGGGGCGCCCAGATTTGAACTGGGGACCTCACCGACCCGATCCGGCGCAGGGCGCTTCAGCGCGCACACTGCAAGCCAGAAGAGAAGAAGAACATCGGGGCGCCCAGATTTGAACTGGGGACCTCACCGACCCGATCCGGCGCAGGGCGCTTCAGCGCGCACACTGCAAGCCAGAAGAGAAGAAGAACATCGGGGCGCCCAGATTTGAACTGGGGACCTCACCGACCCGAACGGTGCGCGCTACCAGGCTGCGCCACGCCCCGAATGCGCGGGGATTATCGCAGACTCACGGACGCATGCCCGCGAGCATGATCTTCACGTACCGGGCCTGCGCCGCTTCGGGGCTCTCAAGGCCTTCACGTACGACCACGCGCGCCGATTCGGCGGCGCCGGCCGCGAGTGCGTAGAGGTCGTCGGTGACGATGTCGTCGCGCAGAGCGCCGGCCTTCTTGGCCGCGGCGAACAACTCGTCGCTGCGGGTCAGCGCGCGCGCCTTGCACTCATGCAGTTCGGGCGCATCGATCACGCCCTCCTTGAAGGCCTCGAGCATGCCGCGGTTCTCGTAGTTGAACTGAACGGTCTGCGCGAAATAGTCGTCGAACGCGGCGGCCGTGTCGTCGGCTTCGAGTGCCTGCGCGATCACCTCGGTCCACATGTCCAGATGCATCTCGACGATCGCGCGGATCAGGTCGTCCTTCGTGGGGAAGTTGCGGAAGAGCGTGCCGCTGCCGACTCCGGCACGCCGCGCGATCTCGGCGACGCTGACGTCGAGGCCCTCCTGCTGGAAGGCCTCGACTGCAGCTTCGATGATGCGCTCGCGGTTGCGCTGCGCATCGGCGCGCGGACGGCGGGTTGCGGCGGCCTCGCTCATGCGGGGACGGGAACCCCCTCGGCGGCGAGGTGGATCTCGGAGACCTCGCGCTTGCGCAGCCCGAACGTGACCGTCAGGAGACCGGCGATCATCAGGCCCGCGGCGACGATGAACGCCGCCTGGTAGCCGTCGACAGACTGCTGCGCTGTGGCGGTGAGCGGATTCGACGCGCCGCTCGCGGTGGTGGCGATCGTCGAGAGGATCGCGAGGCCCAGGGCTCCGCCGACCTGTTGCGAGGTGTTGAACAGTCCGGAGGCGAGACCGCCCTCCATCGCTTCGACGCCGGCAGTGGCGACCAGCGTCATCGGGACGAAGGTCATGCCCATACCGATCGACATCGGGATCAGTCCGGCGAGCAACGCGAGGTAGCTGCCGCCGACGTCAGTGGTGATCGAGAGGATCACGAGTCCGAGCGAGGCCAGCGCCATGCCCGGAATCACGACCGGCTTGACCCCGACTCGACCGATCAGCTGCTGCGAGACGCCTGCGCCGATCATGATTCCGGCCGAGACCGGCAGGAACGCCGCGCCGGCTTGGAGTGGGTCATAACCGAGCAGCTTTGGATTCTGCACGTACAGGGACGCGAAGTAGAACATTCCGAACATGCCGCCGGAGACGATCAACATCGTGAAGTTCGCAACGGTGATCCAGCGTTTGCGGAAGAACGACAACCGCACCAGCGGCTCTGGCGAGCGCAGCTCGATCGCCACGAACGAGGCGAGCAGAATGATCGCGCCGGCGAACCAGAGGATCGTCTGCGCAGAGGCCCAGCCCCACGATTCGGCTTTCACGATCGCGTAGACCAACACCATCAGACCGCCGGTCACGGTGACCGCGCCGCCGATGTCGAAGTGGCGCTCCTCGGTCTCGTGACGAGATTCCGGCACGAGGCGCAGCGCGGCGAGGATCACCGCGATGCCCACCGGAACGTTGATGATGAAGTTCCAGCGCCAGTCGAGCAGATCGGTGAGGATGCCGCCGAGCAGCAGGCCGAAGGCGGCGCCGCCGGCTGCGATTGCGCCCCAGACGGCGAGCGCCTTTGTGCGGTCGGGTCCCTCGTCGAAGCTCGTCGTGATGATCGACAGAGCCGCCGGCGAGGTCAGCGCGGCGCCGAGGCCCTGGAAGCCGCGGGCGATGATCAGGACTTCACCGGACGGGGCGAGCGCGTTGACAAGCGACGCCGTCGAGAAGATCACGGTGCCGATCACGAACAGACGCTTGCGGCCGAGCAGGTCGGCGAGGCGTCCACCGAGCAGCAGGAAGCCGCCGAAGACCAAGGTGTAGGAGTTGACGATCCACTGGAGGTTCTGAGCCGAGAGCTTGAGATCGAGCTGGATCGAGGGCAGGGCCACGTTCACGATCGTGGCGTCGAGCACGACCATGAACTGGGCGAAGCAGACGACGACGAGCACGAGCCATGGATTGACCCGGTGTCCGTGCGTGGTCGCCTCCATGTGGCCTTCGGGCGTTGTCGCCGCTGGCGCATCTTGAGCGGGAGTCATGCGGTGGGGTTCCTTTCCGCCGATCCGACAATTTGGGCAAGAGGGGAAAGTCTGGGGAAAGGTGTAAACGGATCGACCACTCCACTTTAGCATGAAGCGGAGCGAGTGCTCCGGTTATGCGCCGATCCGCATCGGCCTTACGTCATCGGATCCCTGACGTCGCAGAAAAACGGACGAGCGGATCGGCGCAACCCGGTCCCGCGCCTGACCGCGTATCCGGCGATTCCGTCATCTGAAATCGCCGGGTCGTGAACCGGGGGGGGAAGGTCACACGACGGTCTGCGCAAGCTTTTGGTCGCCCCTGAGCTATGTGGCGAGTAGTCCCTGTCAAAACCTCGTACAACGGTACAAAGCGAATTGTTACCCGCAAGTCGCACAATAAAGCATCTCGGGGACGATTTGCGGAGTAACCTTTCAGTTACTTAGCTTCCGGCAAGAAGAGCGCAAATTGCACGTATTTTCGACTGTGCAAGGAGCATGATCATCGCCCCAGGAACACGAAAAAGAACAAGACTCTCTCCCGAAGCTCGACGCGAACAGCTGGTCGAGATCGGCGCGCAGCTCTTCGCGGAGCGGCCCTTCAACGACGTCTGGATCGAAGAGGTCGCCAAAGAGGCCGGTGTTTCGCGTGGTCTCGTCTACCACTACTTCCCGAACAAGCGCGACTTCTACTCCGCAATCGTCAGCCATGGGCTGAAGAACGCGTTCGAGCTTTCGGCCCCCGATCCCGAGGTTCCTCCGGAGCGCTGGCTGCTCGAGGGGATCGAGCACATCTTCGACTACGCGAAGCTCAACGAAAACGCCTTCCGGGCGGTCTACCTCAGCCGACACACCGTCGACGATGCCGTTCGCGAGGCGATCCGGGAAGGTCGCGAACTGCAGGTCGAGCGCATCTGCGAATTCGTCACCCCGGGCGAGCCGCCGTCGAAGACGATGCTGATCGCGATGGACAGCTGGAGTTCGATGCTCGACGCGATGATCCTCGAGTGGCTCGACGGCCGCGCGACCGATCGCGACAAGCTTGTCCGCCTCGCGGCGGGATCGCTCGCGGGAACGATCGTCACCACGTTGGTGATCGACGGCCGCGGCGAGCTGCTCGCCAAGCTCGGCCACCTGACCCCGGCGATCTTCTAGGGCCGAACGAGGCATACTGCTGACCAGATGTCGGCAGAGCAGACAGCCAGCAGGCTCACCCGGATTCATCCGCCCGCACCGGACGCGCCGACGATCGACGCGCGCGAGGCATACGCGCAGCTCGATTTCGCCGCGCGGGCGAGCGATGCGCGACCGTATGTGATTGTCAACATGGTCTCGACCGTCGACGGCCAGGGCCGCATCGGAAACGACACCGCCGAGCTGGGGGATGCGGCCGATGCGGCGATGTTCGCGACGCTGCGTGAGCGTGTCGACTGCGTGATGGCGGGCGTTCGCACGATCGGTATCGAGCAGTACAACGCGCCGGCCCGCGGCGAGGACGTCCAACAGCGCCGCGCCGACGCCGGTCTCGCCGACCGGCCGATCGTCACGACCCTGACGCGCAGCGGCGACCTGCCACTGGAAGCGCCGCTGTTCGCCGACCCGGGCCTGCGCGTGGTCGTCTTCAGCGGTCGACAGATCGACCTCACCGAGGTCGCGGCACAGGTCGAGGTCGTTGTCGAGACCGATCCCGCGGCGATGCTCAGGGTCCTTCGCGAGCGTTTCGGCGTACGCTCCCTGCTGCTCGAGGGCGGGCCGCACATCAACCAGCCGTTCCTCGCCGAGGAACTCGTTGATGAGTTCTTTCTCACCGTGGCTCCCGTGCTGACCGGGAGCGACATGCCGTTCCCGATCGTCGCCGGCGCGCTGCCGAGCCGCCAGAAACTCCACCTGATCGGCGCGCTCGTCGGGGACGAGCATCTCTTCCTGCGCTACCGGGTGGACTGATTGGGCGAGCGCCCGCAGATTCCGCTGGCAGCGCGCCTGACCGACGACGCCGACTGGAGCGCCGAGCCCGTCGACCTCTCGGCCGTGGGAAAACCGCTCGCAAAGTTCTCGTGGCTCAGCCCGCGCACGCTCTGGCGGTCGCGCAACAACGTACTCGTCGCTTTCTCCGGTGACCCGACCGAGACCGCCCGTGCGGCGTGGGTGCACCAGCAGCTCGCGCGTGGGGTCGACCCCGAGTTCACGATCGGCCGTCCGGAGCTGGACGACTTCAATTTCATGGTGATGGGCGACACTGGAGAAGGCGACCGCTCGCAGTACTCGGTCGTGCCGGCGTTTCTCGCGGCATCATCGGACAGCGAGTTCACGGTGATTGCGAGCGACGTCGTCTATCCGGCCGGCGACATCAACGAGTACGTCGGCAAGTTCTTCGTGCCCTACGCGAAGTATCCGAAGCCGATCTACGCGATCCCTGGAAACCACGACTGGCTCGACGGGCTGTCCGGGTTCATGCGCCACTTCTGCGAGGCCGCGCCGCCGGCCGAGAAGTTTCGGCCACCGCCCAGCGCGCGCTGGCGTCGGTCGGCGATGCTGCTGCACCGGGTCTTTTGGCGTCGTCCGCGCTCGCTCGATCCCGAGACGCTCGTGCGGCGGCACCAACTGCGGCCCGAGGCGCGCAGCGAAGGGCCGCCTCAGCCGAACATGTATTTCGCGATCGACACGCCAAAGCTGCGAATCATCTCGATCGACACCGGGATCCTCGGCCGGCTCGACTTCGCGCAGGGCGAATGGCTGCGGCGCGTCTCGGCCGGGCCGAAGCCGAAGCTGCTGATCAGTGGCAAACCGATCTATGCCGGTCCGACGATGAGCCCGCGCCGGATCCTCGCCGAGGATGGTTCGGAGAGCGGTCACGCCGGGCTGCTCTGGTCGATCGTGCGCGACCCTCAGAACAACTACGTTGCGATGATCAGCGGAGATGTGCACCACTATGAGCGTCACTCGGTGAAGCTGCCCGAGGGGCGGACCATGCAGTGCGTGATCTCCGGCGGCGGTGGGGCGTTCATGACGGCGACCCATCAGATCGAGAAAGTCGCCAGACCAGACGTAGACGAATCCTCATGGGTCGTCTACCCGACGCGCGCCGACTCGCTCCGCGCGTACTCGATCTCACTCCAGCGCAAGCTCTTTCGTTTTCTTCCGGGGCTTTCTGTCTTCCGGCCTCGTGGCATTCCCGCCGATCAGGCCGCGGCGATCGTGTCCCAGCGACACGGGCTCGATCCGGAGATCGAGTTCGCGCGCGGCGAAGGCTCCGCGGGCGGAGGTCCGGTGCACGTGTCGCTGCGCTCGCGCGTGCTCGCCTCGATCGTGTTTCCACGCCGCCGACTGCAGTGGCTGCCCAGCGAGAAGGCGTCAGAGGCGCTCGACTGGGACGCGCCTCCATTCTTCAAGAACTTCATGCGCGTCGAGGTGGTCGGAGACGAGCTGCGCCTGATCGCCTTCGGCGTGACCGGTCTGGCGCGCGATGCCGAATCGCCGGCAGTGATCGATCGGGTCACGATCCCGCTCGACGGCGGTGAGCGATGATCGCCGCCGAGGCGCCGGCACGCCGCGAGCACGAGGTCTCGATCGGGGCGCGGCGGAGCGTCCCCTTCGAGGTGCGGGCCGTCTATGAGCTGCTCAGCGATCTGACCAAACATTGGCCGCTGCTCGGCGGCGACCTCGTCGAGGCCGGGCTGGTCGATCCGAGCGAAGCGGATTCCGCAGAGCTGATCCTGCGCGGGCCGTTTCCCGGAGTGACGCGCCGCGTGGTCACCCGTGTGACCTACGCCGTTCCCGAGTCGGCCTTCGGCGGCGAGGCGGTCGCGGGTTCGACGCTCGCGTCGATCGACTGGCGTCTGGCCGCTGAGGGTGCGGGCGTGACGGTCGTCTCGTTCGACGTCGGAATCGATCCCGGCGGGATGCGCGACCGGCTGCTGCTCGGGGCCGCGCGACCATGGCTCTCACGTCGCTGCCAGCAGGTGCTCGAGCGCCTCGAGCGCGAGCTTTCGGTGGAGGCAGGACGGTGAGCGCGCGTCCTGCCAAGCACCGCGCGCAGGCACTCGACCTGATCCGCGCGTTCGCTGCGATGGCGGTCCTGACCTACCACGTCTGGCTCTACAGGCTGCCCAATCCGAACAGCCCGCGGCGCGATGACTGGCTTGACCACGTGCTGTTCGAGTGGCGGATCGGTCTGGTCGTCTTTTTCGTGATGTCGGGCTACCTGCTCTACCGGCCGCTTTTGAAGGGTCGACACGACGCCGCGCCGGAGGCGCTCGACACACGCACGTACTACTGGCGGCGCATCGTGCGCATCGTGCCGTCGTACTACCTCGCGATCGTCGGCTCGATCATCCTGCTCTGGTCGCTCGGAGATGTCCCCGGCGTGCGCCTGCCGCCGTCCGACGAGCTCTGGCGCTTCGCGTTCTTCCTGCAGAACTATTCGCGCGAGACGCTTCTCACGCTCGACGCGCCGACCTGGACGCTGGCCGTGCAGGCGGCCTTCTATCTGGTGTTCCCGCTGTTCATCTTCTTCGGGCGGAGGATGGGCCGGCGCGCGTGGATCGTTCCGGCGCTGCTCGTGGTCTTCGGCGTGGTCTTCAACTGGGTCGCCTACTCGAACGGCTGGGGTCCGATCGCCCGGCTCTCGCTTTTCGCGATGATGCCCTATCTCGCACTGGGAATGTTGATCGCGCACATCCCGCCGGTGCGGACGCGGAAGGCGGCGGTCTGGATGATCGTCGTCGGCGTGGCGCTGGCTCTGGGCGACTCGGTCTGGCATGCGCTCGGCGGCTGGGGCTTCGGTCTTGGCGTGCTGCGTGACGTGCCCGGCGCGATCGGCTACGGAATGATCATCGCCGCGTGTGCGCAGCCGGTGATCGGTTCGGCCGAGTGGCTGCGGCCGGGGGAGGCCTTCGGGCGCTGGTCATACGGGATCTTCCTCTGGCACCTGCCACTGCTGCTGTTCATGAAGGGGCATGGATTGATGCCGGCCTCGGGCTTTTTGACATGGGTGCTGCTGGTCGTGATCGCCTCGGCGGTGGCGGCTGCGAACTGGCGCTTCGTCGAGACGCCGCTGCTCGCGCGATCGCGCGGAAGTGGGTAGTGCGCCGCGTCTCGGCCGAAGTAACCTTCCGGTCAATGGAAGGCACCGCGACTGAAGCCGCGACGCAGAAGTTCATGTGCGTCACCTGCGGCTGGATCTATGACCCGGAGATCGGCGACCCCGACGGAGGCATCCCGCCGGGAACCCCGTTCAGCGAGATTCCCGCCGACTGGTTCTGTCCGGTCTGCGGCGCGCGGCCCAAGGATTTCGAGCCCTACGAGGGCTAAGACCCGATCGAGCAGTAGGCACAGTCAGGGGAGACGATGCAGCCGCCGGAGACTCTTGTTCGCGAAGACGACCACTCGTTGACCGGTGACGCCAGTTCGATGCGCGAGGCGCCCCGCGATTCCGGGCCTGCGCTTGAGCTCGAACACACGAGCCGCGCGCACATGATCGGCACCCTTCTCGTGGTCGTGCTGCCGTTCCTGGCTTTTCTGCTGGCGATCGTGCTGCTGTGGGAGACCGCGGCCGTCGGCCCGATCGACATCGGACTGTTGATCGCCATGCACGTCGTCGCCGGCCTCGGGATCACGGTCGGCTTTCACCGTATGCTCACGCACCGCAGCTTCGAGGCCAAGCCATGGGTGCGCGGAATGTTCACCGCCTTTGGGTCTCTCGCGATCGAGGGGCGCCCGGTGCACTGGGTCGCCGATCATCGTCGCCATCACGCCTTCGCCGATGAGGACGGCGATCCGCACAGTCCGCATGTCGACGATCACGGTGAGGACTACGAGGGCTTCTGGGGTGCGGTACGCGGTGCGTTCCATGCGCACATGGGCTGGTTCTTCTCCGAAGGGCAGACACCGGCCGCGCGCTTTGCGCCCGATCTTCTGAAGGATCGCGTCGTGATGGCGATCGACCGCCAGTTCGGCTGGTTCGTCGTGCTTGCGCTGGTGATCCCAGGCGCGCTCGGCTTCCTGCTGACCGGCGGTTCATGGTGGGGCGCGCTGACCGGGATGTTCTGGGGCGGCGCAGTGCGCATCTTCATCACCCACCACGTGACCTGGTCGGTCAACTCGATCTGCCACATGTTCGGCCGCCGCCCGTTCGAGAGCGGCGATCTTTCCACGAACAACTGGGTGCTCGCGATCCCCACGCTGGGCGAGGCCTGGCACCACAACCACCACGCCTTTCCGACCTCGGCCTTCCACGGCTTGAAGCGCTGGCAGAAGGCGATGGATCCCTCGGGCTGGGTCGTGTGGACGCTCGAGAAGACCGGGCTGGCCTGGAACGTGAAGCGGGTTTCCGAGGATCAGATGGCGGCGAAGGTTCGGGCTTAGTCGGGTGGGCTGACTGCCGTCGTGGGCGGTTGGCTTCGGGCTTCTGCTGGTGGAGTGCGGGCGGCTTCGCCGCCGGCGATGACGGACGAGGCCGCGCCGCGCGGTTGGCGTAGGCAAGCGGGAAATCTTCCAAGGTCTCTCCCGTCGGGAGAGACCTTGGAGCAAAAGGCCCTTACCCAAGCGGGACCCCTGGTCAAATCCAACCCTTGACAACGTCGTCCCCATATGCGAACATACGTTCGTGTCTGTTGTCTGCGTCATGCTGCCCCGCTTCGAGCTTCTCGTTGCTGCCGCTCCGTCCGCCGCTGGGCGGGATGTGCGCGAGGCGCTGATGCGCGAGCCGATCGCGCTCGGGCCGCTGCCCGGCGGCCGGCCGGTGCTCGGGCAGGTCTCGGCGGCGGCCGAGGCGTTCGCCGTCACGCCGGGGCTGGCGGTCGGTGAGGCCTTCGCGCGCTGCCCCGAGCTGAAGCTCGTCACGCCGGATCCGGCGCGCGCGGGCAGCGCGTGGGAGTGGGTGCTGCAGGCGCTCGAGCGACTCGGCGCCGAGGTCGAGAGCGATCCCGAGAAGCCGGGCACGCTGTTCTTCGAGTCGGCCGGGCTTGAGCCGTTGCACCGCGGCTTCGACGGGGTGATCGCCGCCGTGCGCGACGCGATCCGCCGACCGGTCAGGATCGGCGCCGGCCCGACCCGCTTCATCGCCCAGGCCGCCGCGCGCACTGCGCGTCCGCGCAAGCCGCGCGTGATCCGCACCGATCTCGACCGCCGCGACTTCCTCGCCGGCGCGCCGGTCTCGTGGCTGGCCATGCACTCGCCGGCCTGCGCCGAGCTCGCCGCCACGCTCACCAAGCTCGGCATCGACACGCTCGGCGAGTACGCCGTGCTGCGCCGCGCGCAGATCTCCGAGCGCTTCGGGCGCACCGGCTTGACGGCGCGCGATCTGATCCACGGCGTCGAGCCGCCGCTGCGTCCGCGCCGGCCGGCCGAGCGGTTGCGCGAGTCGATCGAGCTGATCGACGACGCCGAACCACAGGGCGCCGAGCGCGGCGCGCTGACCGCCGATCTCGAGCGCGCGCTGGAGCTGCTGATCGAGCGCCTGCTCGCCCGCCCCGAGCGCGCCGGGCGCACGCTCCGCGGATTCACGCTGGCGGCGCGCTTCACCGAGGGCGGATCATGGAGCACGCGCGGGATCATGCGCGTGCCGACGGCCGACCCCGCGCGGATCCGCAGCGTCGCGCTGCAGAAGCTCGCCGATCTGCCCGAGCCGGCCGCGTCGCTGGAGCTGACCGCCGATGGCTTCGGACCGCTCGACCACGAGACGGCGACGCTGTTCGGGGGCGACTCGCCCGAGGAGCGCCGCGCGCGCCTGAAGGCGGCCTCCGAGCAGGCGCGCCAGGCGGCCGGCTCGCCCGAGAAGGTCGCGCGGGTGATGCGGCTCGACGAGGGCTCGCGCATCCCCGAGCGCCGCGCCGCGCTCTCGCCGGGGCCGGTGCCGCTGATGCAGCCGCGCCCGGCGATCGTCAGCACCGGCGAGGACGGCCGCCCCCTGCGCGTGAAGAACGCGCGCGTCGAGTCCGAGCGCGAGCGTTGGGTGGTGGAGGACGCCTGGTGGACGCCGCGCCCGGTGCGCCGGCGCTACTTCGAGCTGGTGCTCGAGGGCGGCGTCAGCACGGTCGTCTTCCAGGATCTGGCGAGTCGGCGCTGGTATCAGCAGGCGGCCTGATGGATCCCTCGTAGACAAGGGCCAGATCTTCCAACGGGCGTCCCCGCGGGGTCGCCCGTTGGAAGATCTGGCCCTTGTCTACGCCAACCGCCCGCGGACCTTCGATGCCCATCGCCGTCAGGGCGCGGCGGTCTCGTCGCGGTCGAGCTCGGTGTCGGCGAAAGAGAGCGGGTCCTCGAGCGGCTCGAGATGGGTGAAGACCGTGCAGGTCTCGAACAGCTCGCGCAGGTCGGCCTCGATGTTCTCGGCGGTGTCGTGGCCCTGCTGGACCGACCAGTCGCCGGGAACCAGCACGTGCAGGGAGACGAACGCGCGGTGCGCCGCGCGACGGGTGCGCAGCGCGTGGAACGACAGGCCGAGTTCGCGGTATCCGTCGAGCACGGCCTCGACGCGTTCGATCTCTTCGGGCTCGAGTGCGTGGTCGAGCAGGCCCGAGAGCGCGCCGCGCACGAGCAGCGCGCCGGTCACGACGATGTTCACGGCGACGATCAGGGCGATCACCGGGTCGAGCCGGTCGATGCCGGTGATCGCGACGAGCGCGACGCCGAGGATCACGCCGACCGAGGTGACGACGTCTGTCATCAGGTGGCGGCCGTCGGCCGTCAAGGTCATCGACTGCTCTTCACGCCCGGCGCGGATCAGCAGACGCGCGACGAGCAGGTTGATCACGGTCGCGACACCCGTCACGGCGAGACCGAGGCCGACCGACTCCAGTGGGATCGGATTGATCAGTCGCTCGATCGCGGGTACCGCGATCACCAGCGCGGCGACGATGATCATCGCGCCTTCGGCGCCGGCCGAGAGGTAGTCGGCCTTGTCGTGTCCGTAGGCGTGGTCCTCGTCGGCGGGCTGGCCGGCCCAGCGGATCACGACCAGCGCCATCACGGCGGCGGCGAGATTGACCAGCGACTCGGCAGCGTCTGCGAGCAGTCCGATCGAGCCGGTGATCAGCCAAGCCGCGGTCTTCAGGGCAATCGTCAGAACCGCGGCGGCGATCGCCAGATAGATCAGTCGCAGCAGGCGGTGCTGGCGGGCTGTCGGTTCCCCGGTCGGCATGGGCGTAAAGACTACGGATGTATCGCGTGTTCGGCTAGCCATACGGCGAGGGGCGCCATACCGCGTCGATCCTCCTGCGGTAGAATCGAACATATGTTCGTGTTCAAGCACGGTATCTGCACCAGCAGCGGTAGGGAAGCCGCCTGCAAATGGCCGAATACGTAGAGCTCCACGCCCACAGCGCGTATTCGTTTCACGATGGTGTGAGTCAACCGCATGAGCTTGCGGCGGCTGCGGCCGAGCGCGGGTATGCCGCCTTTGCGCTGACCGATCACGACGCGGTGCACGGCAGCATGGAGTTCGCCCACGCGGCTGCGCCGCTGGGGGTCAAGGCGATCCACGGCACCGAACTGACGCTCGACCGGGGCCATCACGTCACGTTGATCGCCGAAAACCAGCGCGGCTGGTCGACGCTCTGCCGGCTGCTGACCGCGGCCCACGCGAGCACTCGGAGCGCAGACGCGCAGCGCTCGCCGCAGCAGCCGTGCGTCTCGCTCGACCAGTTGCTCGCGCACGCCGAGGAGGGCGCTGGGGGCCTGATCTGCCTCTCTGGCTGCGCGGCGCGCGGAGTCCTCGCGGCGCGAATCGCGCGCGGCGAGGTCGGCGCGGCCGAAGGGATCGCACGCCGGCTGCTCGGTGCGTTCGGCCGTTCGCACTTCCGGGTCGAACTCCAGCGACCGTTCCAGCGCCATGACCGTCAGCTGAACCAGGCGCTGGAGAGGATCGCCGAAAATCTGAAAGTTCCCACTGTCGCCACCGGCAATGTCCACGCCCACGCGCGGGAGCGTGCCGCGCTGCAGGATGTCTTCGTCGCCGTCAAACACAACGCTTCGCTCGACGAAACCGAGCCGCTGCGCCGCGGAAACAGCTCACATGTGCTGGTCGCTCCGCGCGAGATGACGCGGCGTTTTGCCGAGCACCCGCGTGCGGTCGCCGAGACGGCCGAGATCGCCCGGAGAATCGACTTCGACCTGACCGCAGACCTCGGCTATCGCTACCCCGGAGCCGAGGATCCCGAGCAGGGGAAGCGACTGCGCGCCGTCTGCGAGCAGCGGCTGATCGAACGCTACGGCGATTCCGGGGATCGCGAGGGGAGCAGCGTCGGTCGCCGACGGGTCGGCATCAAGGAAGCACGTGCGCGACTCGAACAAGAGCTTCGCGTCATCGAGAAGCTGCGCCTGCCCGGTTTCTTCCTGATCCATCACGACCTGCTCGAGATGGCGCGCGAGGTTGCGTGTGAGGTGCGCGGCAGCAGCGACGCCCGCGGGGTGTTACCGCCAGGGCGGGGGCGCGGCTCATCGGTCTCGTCGATCGTCTGTTACCTGACCGGCCTCTCGCACGTCGATCCGCTGGAGGCCAACCTCTGCATCGGCCGCTTTCTGCACGAGGAGATCACTTCGCTCCCCGACATCGATCTCGACTTCCCGCGCGACATCCGCCAGGAATTGATCCCGCGTGTCCACGAGCGCTACGGGCATGAACGCTCGGCGTTGGTTGCGGCCTTCCCGACCTATCGCACGCGCGGTGCGCTGCGTGCGCTGGCCAAGGCGCTGGCGCTTCCCACTCCGGAGATAGAGCGCATCCTGCGCACCGCCGACCGCAGCTACGGCGAAGGACTGACAGAGCGCGTCGAGGCGGCGATCCGCGAGTCGCCGGCCGGTTCGCGGATGCTCGCCTCATCGCGCTGGCAGGCGCTGCTCAGGCTGCTGCCACAGATCCACCGCCTGCCGCGCGGACTCTCGCAGCACTCGGGCGGAATGGTGATCAGCACCGATCCGCTGATCGACGTCTGTCCGGTGGCGCCGGCCGCGATGCCGCGCAGGCAGATCGTGCAGTGGGACAAGGATTCGTGTTCGGACGCCGGCTTCGCGAAGATCGACCTGCTCGGCCTGGGGATGCTCAGCGCGGTTGAGCGCATCGTGGACCTGATCGACGGCGCGCGCGATGAGCGCGTCGATCTCTCGCGCATCCCGCTCGACGACCCCGAGACCTTCCGTCAGATCCGTGGCGCCGAGACGACCGGTGTATTCCAGATCGAGAGTCGCGCGCAGATGCAGATGCTCGTGCGCTCGCGGCCGGAGACGCTGGGTGACATCTTCATCCAGGTCGCGATCGTGCGCCCGGGACCGATCACCGGCGGCGCAGTGCATCCCTATCTCGAGCGGCGCAAGTTGCTGCGCGCCGATCCGAGCTACAAGGTGCCGATGCCGCACCCGTTGCTCGAGGACGTGCTCGGTGAGACGCTCGGCGCGATTGTCTTCCAGGACCAGGTGATCGAGGTCGCACGGGCACTGGCCGACTTCTCGCCGTCGGAGGGCGAGGGGTTGCGGCGAGCGATGAGCCGCAAGCGCAGCAAGGAGGCGCTGGTCGCGTATCACCGGCGGTTCGTCGACGGTGCGGCGCAGAACGGAGTCAGTGAAGGGATCGCCGAGGAAGTGTTTGCGCAGGTCGTCGGATTTTCGGGATTCGGATTCCCGAAGGCTCATGCCGCGGCGTTCGGGCTGCTCGCCTACCAGACCTCGTGGCTGCGCGCCCATTACCCGGCCGAGTTTCTCTGCGGCCTCATGAACGAGCAGCCGATGGGTTTTTACCTGCCCGACGCTCTGGCCCACGAGGCTCAGCGCCGCGGCCTGACCGTACTGCCGCCGGATGTCAACGCGAGTGGGGTGGAGTGTTCGGTCGAGTGGATCGAGTCTGATCGGGGTGAATCAAGCGTGTCGCCACAGGCAAGCCAAAAAGTGCCCCAACCTACGTCTTTGGAAGGAGCTCAAAGACGTAAGTTGGGGCAGAGAACTGCTTTGGAATCGCGAAGCTCGATGGAGCTGGCTGTGCGCATCGGGCTGGGCTATGTGAAAGGCGCCAAGGAGACAGGGCTGAGATCTCTGGTCGCTGCTCGTGCCGAGGGTGGCCTGTTCAAAACCGTCGAGGATCTCGCCAGCCGTTCCGGCGCCGACGGTTCCACCCTCGAGAAGCTCGCCTGGGCCGGGGCCTGTGACGACGTCGGCACAGACGGAGCGGCGCGCACCAGGAGGGAGGCGCTGTGGCTGCTCGGTGCCGCGCCGGCCGGAGAGACGAAGGCCGATGAATCGGCCCAGCTCGCCCTGCCGATCGCACCGTTGCCGGCGCCGCGTCTGAACAAGCTCGGCGATTGGGAAGAGATGGTGGCCGACTACGGCGCGACCGGCCTCACGGTCGGCACGCATCCCCTCGAGCTTCTGCGCGAGGGGCTCGACGGACAGAACGTCCTCCAGACCACGGCGATCGACCGCGCGCCCGAGGGAACATTTGTGAAGGTCTCGGGTCTGGTCGTCGCGCGCCAACGTCCTGGCACGGCCAAGGGGGTGGTGTTCGTCCTGCTCGAAGATGAGGTCGGTGTCGTCAACCTGATCCTGCCGCCGCCGATCTACGTCAAGCACCGCGTCGTGGTGCGCAGCGAGCCGCTGCTGACGGCGAGCGGCAAGGTCGAGCGCCGCACCGGCGCGACCAACGTGATCGTCACCCACATCAGCCCGTTGCTGGGCAAGGACGTCGAAGATGCCGTGCGTCAGATCCGCCGCCCGGCCACCAGCGAGCAGGACGTACGCGGCAAGATGGGTATCGACACCGACACCGCACTGGCCGCGATGAACGGTGATTTCGATGCGGCGCGCAAGGTTATGGGCGAAGCTGCCGACATAAGGGCTGTCGCTCCGGTCGGAATCAACTTCGGCCGCAAGGGGCGCTGACACGAAGCAGCTGCAGGTAGACACACCACTCAATGAGCCAAACCCGCGAAGCACCACGCGTAGTCGTGGCGGACGATTCCGCCTTCATGCGCAGGCTGATCTCTGACGTGCTCACGCGCGACGGCTTCGACGTCGTCGCCGAAGCCGCCAATGGCCGCGAGGCGATCGACGCCTGTCGCCGGCTCTCACCCGACGTTCTCTCGCTCGATCTCGCGATGCCCGAGGTCGACGGTCTCACCGTGCTGCGACAGCTGCGGCCGAACCGCAATCTCAAGATCGTCGTCGTCTCCTCGTTCTCCGAGCAGGGCGGTGTGCGTGCCGTCGACGCGCTGGCCGAGGGGGCGTTTGAGCTCGTGCCCAAGCGCTCGGACGGCGGCAAACTCCAGGATTTCCTCGATGACCTGCTGACCAAGCTGCAGGCAGCGATCTATGAGCGCCCTGAGCGCGCGAGCAACGGCCATGAGGGCCCACGCGCGCTGCCGCCGCAGCCGCCGTCCGCGCCGCGTCGCCCGCTGCGACGCGCGAAGGCGGATCCGTCGGCGAAGAAACTCGTGATGATCGCCTCGTCGACCGGGGGGCCCCGCGCGCTCACACGGGTTGCGGGAAACTTCGGCAGTGAGCTCGGCGAGGGCCTTGTGATCGTCCAGCACATGCCGGCCGGCTTCACCCGCTCGCTGGCGGCGCGGCTCGACTGCGAAGGCGGCCTCTCGATCGCCGAGGCCGAGGAGGGCGCAGAGATCGCGTCCGGCCGCGGCTGGGTCGCCCCGGGCGGACGTCACCTGCACATCGAGAAGAAGCGCCTGCGCCTGACCGACGAACCCCCGGTGACGGGACTGCGCCCGTGCGCCGACATCACGATCACCGATGCCGTCGCGAGCTTCGGCGGCGAGATAGTGCTCGCAGTGCTGACTGGAATGGGCCGCGACGCCTGCAAGGGTGCGGCGCTCGTCAAGGAGGCCGGCGGCATCGTGATCGCCGAGCACGGCGACACCACGACGGTCAACGGAATGCCGCGCGCGATCACCGAGGCCGGCCTTGCCGACGCCGTTCTGCCGATCGACGAGATCGGCCCAGCCCTGAAGGAGGCCGCCGGTGTCTGATCGATCTGTGGGAATCGGCGGGCGCCAGCTCTCGCCGTTGCCCGGACCGGCCGAACAGAAGCCGCTGCCGCCGGGCGACTTCGAACGCTTCTGCCGCGGCGTCAAGGACATGCTCGGCGTCGATCTCTCGACGTACAAGCGCAAGCAGATGGAGCGCCGCGCCCGCGGGATGGCCACGCGCAGCCATGCCGAGACCCTCACCGAGTACCTGCAGATGCTCAAGGACGACCCCGTTCTGCTCGACCGCTTCATGGAACGGATGACGATCACCGTCAGTCAGCTCTGGCGCAACACCGACATCTTCGAGGCGATCGAGCAGATGATCCTGCCCGAGCTCGACGAGACTGCAGAAGGCCGCAAGCTGAAGCTCTGGTCGGCAGGCTGCTCGTACGGCGCCGAGCCCTACACGCTCGCGTCGATCTGCCTCGAGATGGGGCGCAAGCTCTCGCAGGTGCCCCAGATCAAGGGCACCGACATCAACCCACGGATGATCGAGCAGGCCAAGCGCGGTCACTTCACCGACGAGGACGCCCGCGACGCTCCGCCGCGACTGTTGCAGAAATACTTCGACCGCCCCCAGGGCGGCGGTTGGACGGCGAAGCCCGAGCTCAGGGCGATCACCCAATTCAAGGTCGAGGATCTGTTCGCGTCGAAGAAGGAGCCTGTGGACCTGATCCTCTTCCGGAACGTCGCCATCCACTTCGAACGCGAGAAACGCGACGAAGTTCACGGCATCCTCGCGGACGCGCTGCGTCCGGGTGGAATCCTTGTGCTCGGATCGACCGAGATGATCATCGGTCCGGCCGAGATCGGGCTCGAGCGCGTACGTCCCTTCGTCTTCCGCAAGTCAGCTCAAGGCGCGGCCTGATGGCGATCGACAACTCTGAATACGTCGAACTCTTCCTCGCCGAGGCACGCGAGAACCTTGAAACGCTGAACAATGCGATCGTCGGCGTCGAGGCCGACCCGGGCGACCGCGCGAATCTCGACGCCGTCTTCCGCGTCGCCCACTCGGTCAAAGGGATGGCCGCGACGATGGGCTACGACCAGGTCGCCGGCCTGACCCACGCGATGGAGGATGTCTTCGCGGCGCTGCGTGAACGCGGCGGAGAGATCGAACGCGAGGCGATCGACACGCTGTTTGCCTGCATGGACTCGCTGTCGGCGATGGTCGACGAGATCGCGGCGGGCGGCGAGAGCAAGACCGATCCGGCACCGCTCGAGGCCCGGCTGCGCGCGCTGCTCGAGGCGTCGAGCACCGCCAAGAAGCCTGCGCCGCGCAAGCCTGCCGCAAGGAAGCCTGCGGCGGCGAAGAAGCCGGTCGCCAAGGCGGCTCCCGCCAAGAAGCCCGCTGCTCGCAAGCCGGCCGCCAAATCTGTCGCCGCGAAGAAGCCGGCCGCCGCCAAGAAGCCGGCCGCGACGCGAAAGCCTGCCGCCAAGAAGCCTGCCGTTCGCAAGCCCGCAGCTGCGAAAGTCCCGACGCCGCCGACACCCGAGCCCGAACGGTCCGCAGAAGCGACTCAGCACGATGTCGTCGACGCCGCCGTCCGCGACGCTCAGTCGCGCGCGACCGTGCGCGTCGAAGCCAAGCGCCTCGACACCCTGCTGCACATGATCGGCGAGCTCGTCGTCCGCCGCTCGGCCGTCGAGCAGCTCGCCGCGGAGAGCGGCGACGGTCGATTGACGGCGGCGGTCGGCGAGATGACCCGCGCCTCGCAGCAGGTCCAGGACATGGTCATGCGCGTGCGCATGGTCCCGATCGAGATGGCATTCGCCCGTCTGCCCAGACTCGTGCGAGATCTTTCGCACCAACTGGGCAAAGAAGTCAGCATGGACATCAAGGGCGGCGACACCGAGCTCGACCGCACCGCCGTCGACGCGCTCGTCGAGCCGCTGATGCACATCATCCGAAACGCGATCGACCACGGCATCGAGACTCCGGACGTTCGTGAGCGCGCGGGCAAGTCGGCCGAGGGTGAGCTGACGATCTCTGCCCGCCACGAGGGCGGAGAGGTTGTCATCGCGATCAGCGACGACGGCGCCGGGATCGATGCGGCGGCGGTGGTCGCCCGAGCCAGGGAGCGCGGCCTGATTGCGCCCGATGCCGAGCTCGAGGGCGATCAGGCCGTGGAGCTGCTGTTCGCGCCCGGTTTCTCGACTCGTGCGGAGGTCACCGACGTCTCCGGTCGCGGCGTGGGGATGGATGCGGTCAGATCGGCCGTGCGCGGCTTCGGCGGCGACGTCTCAGTGCGTTCGAAGCTAGGCGAAGGTACGACGACAGAAATGCGTATGCCGCTGACGCTCGCGATCCTTCCGGCGCTCGTCGTGCGCTCGTCTGGCGATCCGTACGCGTTGCAGCTCGACCGCGTCGATCGCACTTTCAAGCTTGAAGAAGTGAACCTCACGACCACGATGGGCCAGCCGGTCGTGGTCTTCGACGAGGGCGCGATGCCGGTGGTGAACCTCTCCGAGGCGTTCAACCGCGATCCTGCAGAAGACAGCGCCCAGTTCATGGTCACTGTGCGCTCTGCCGATAGACAACTAGCCCTTGTGGTGGATGAGATGGTCGGTCGCCGAGAGTTGGTGACGCGTCCTGTGCCCGAGAGAGTGCGCAGGGACTCGCCGGTTTCCGGCGGCGCGGTGCTTGCCAGCGGCGAGATCGCCTTCATCGTCGACTGCGAGGAGCTGATCCGAAGAACGCTTGTGGAGCCGGCTCGCAGCGGCTCCCGTCAGTAAAGGTCACTCGCCACAAGATGAACATGCTTATGCCACTGGGGGAGCCCGCCCCTCCGATCTCCGAAGAGCAGCAGGCCGCGCTCGGCAAGGTCGCTGAATCGATCTCCGAGAAGGCCACCGACGCGTTCTCCAAGCTGCTCGGCTCGAAGGTGACGGCGAAGGTCCCCGATCTTGAGGTTCTGCCGCTGAACGAGGCCGTCGATCGCCTCGGCTCACCCGGTGATCAGATCACCGCCGCATGGCTGCCCGTCGTTGGCCAGTTGGAGGCGAGCGTGCTGCTGATCTTCGATCCCGAGGGCGAGAAGCGCATCTACGACGTACTCGGACTTGAGCAGTACTCCGAGATGGCGCGCAGCGCGCTCCAGGAGATGGCCAACATCATCGGCACGCAGTATGTCTTCGGCATCGCTGAGTCGTGCGGCCTGACCTTCGAGCCGGAACCACCGGAAGTCTCTGAAGGCATGCTCGGCGCGGTGCTCTCGACCGTCCTG
This sequence comes from Solirubrobacterales bacterium, assembly GCA_047605325.1. GTDB lineage: Bacteria > Actinomycetota > Thermoleophilia > Solirubrobacterales > JACPNS01 > JACPNS01. The sequence goes on from JASGFX010000008.1 coordinate 37,302, forward strand.
GCGATGTCCACGGTGGTCACCAACTACGCCGTGCTCGTCGACACGCAGCTGAAGGTCGAGACCGGTGACTGCACGGTGCGCTTCCTATTCATTCCGAGCGACTCCAGCGTCGAGGCGCTGATCGAGAACATCGGCGGAAGCGACGCATGACCGGCCCCGCCGGATCCTCGGCGGTCAACCTGATTCCCGTGCGAATGGGTGAGATGACCGTCTCGCGCGACACGGGTGATGTGATCTCCGTCGTCGGACTCGGATCGTGTGTCGCGATCGTCCTCGTCGCGCCGTTGCAGCGCGCAGTCGGGCTTGCGCACGTCGTGTTGCCCGAATCTTCGATGACGGGCGGCCGCGAGGCCCCGGCCGGCAAGTTCGCCGACACCGCCGTGCCGGCGATGCTGAAGGCGTTGAAGGGTTATGGCGTCGAGGCGAAGGACACCTACGCGATCCTCGTCGGCGGATCAACGATGTTCGGCAGCACGCACTCGAGCAAGCTCGCGAAGGTCGGTGATCGCAATATCGAAGCCGCGCGTCGCGAACTCGCTCGCGCCGGCATCGGCATCGCGTCCGACGACGTCGGTGGCACGATCGGGCGCAGTGTCAACGTGCCGGTGGAAGATCTCGAGGTTCACGTCCGCAGCGGCGCCGGCGACTGGGGAGTTTTGCCCGGGTCGAAACGTCCACTTGCCGTAAAGGTCTCGGACATCCCGGCCGATCTTGAACAAGAACCGTTTCCGGAGGACATCTGGAACTCGGACCCGGTCCAAACCACTCCGTAGGAAGCTCCGACTCTCGATGGCACGAATTCTGATCGCAGACGACTCGATGTTCATGCGCAAGCGCCTGAACGACATCCTCACCGGCGAAGGCCACGAGGTGGTCGCCGAAGCCGAGGACGGCAACGAGGCGATCAATCTTTACGGATCGCTCCAGCCCGAGCTCGTGATGCTCGACATCACGATGCCCGAGCGCAACGGTATGGGCGCCCTGAACCACATCATGGCCACCAGCCCCGAAGCACGCGTGATCATGTGCAGCGCGCTCGGTGAGGAGACCGTGGTGCAGGAGTGCATCGACACTGGCGCCAAGGCCTTCGTGGTCAAGCCGTTCGACCCGGAAGAAGTCGTGTCGGCCGTCGGCGAAGCGCTCGCGGCCTGAGTTCTTCGCAGGTAGGGGCTTGAGCGCTGCCCCCGAATCATCAAGTACGTGGCCAGAGGCCGGCGACGGCCGTCCACGTTCAACTGCGATGACTCAGCCCAATACACGCAAGTCGCAACAGTCCAGAGCGCAGCGGCTGCTTCCGCAATGGTTTCTCGACCTCGACGCCGCCAGGAAGCCATACGTGATCGTAGGTCTGGTGCTTGTCGGGATCGTCCCGCTGCTGGCGCTCGCGATCAATGCGGGCGCGGATCTGAAGAACGACACCGAGGCTCTCAACGAATTGCTCTCGCGTTCGCACCCCAACCCCGAGGCGCTGCAGGCCGCTGCCGAGACGATCCACAACGACTGGGTTCGCTACGCGATCGGCATGATCGGCGCCGCCGTCTGGGCACTCGTGATCGCGGTCGGCGGCGCTCGCGTGACTGCCCATGTCGCGCATCTCTGGGTCAGGGATCTCACTGACTCCGCCCGCCGCATCGCTGCCGGCGACCTTTCGATCGCGATCGAGCGGGACAACGGCAGTCAGGTCGGCGACATCCAGGAGTCGATGGGCAAGATGATCGCCTCTTTCCGGGCGACCGTCACCCGCATTGAGCGCGCGGCATCCGAGCTGACCGAGGCGGCCGGCGAGATGGCCGAGACATCCGAGAACTCCGGCCGCGCGATCGGAGAAGTCGCACAGTCGATCAGCGCGATCAGTGAAGGCGCCGCGCATCAAGTCTCACTGATCACCGACGCGTCGGGCGTGGTGGGGGAGATCGAACGCTCGGTCGTCGAGGCCGCGCGCAACGCCTCGGCTTCACAGCAGGAGAGCGCGCAGACGCAGCAGCTGACCGAGATCGGCGTCGAGCGCGCCACCGAGATCCAGTTGGCGATGCAGACTGTTCGCGACGCGACACATTCGACCGTGGAGATGGTGCGGTCGCTCAGCGAGACTTCCGCCGACATCGACGAGATCGTCCGTGCGATCACCGGGATCGCCGGCCAGACCAACCTCCTCGCGCTCAACGCCGCGATCGAGGCCGCACGCGCCGGCGAACAGGGCCGCGGTTTCGCGGTCGTCGCCGAAGAGGTGCGCAAGCTCGCCGAGGATTCCGAACGTTCGGCCTCTGGGATCGCTGAGCTGATCGACGCGATCCAGCTGCAGACCGAACAGGCTGTCGCAGCGATGGAGGAGGGGATGGGCACGGTCGATCGCGGCTTCGACGCCGTCTCGCGCAATCGCCAGCTCTTCTTCGACATCAGCGGCGCGGTGCGGCTCTTCCACGAGAGCTCCGTGGAGATCGCGCAGCTCTCGAGCACGATCGCGGGGGACGCCGGCCGCGTACGCGAGCGCATCGAAGAGGTCGCGTCCGTCGCGCAGGAATCGAGCGCATCGACCGAGCAGGTGTCGGCCTCGACCCAGCAGACTTCCGCCTCGTCGCAGGAGCTCACTGCCGCGGCCCAGCGCGTCTCGCAGACCGCTGTGGCGTTGAAGGAGCTCGCAGCGCGCTTCTCGACCGACAACAACGGGAGTGCGGCATGATCCGCTGGATGCAGTCGGTGCCGCTCAAGCGCGCCTACTCGGTCTCGACGCTTTTCTACACGCTGCCGATCCTGCTGCTGGCGCTGCTGCTGACGCTCGTCGCGCACTGGACGGTCAGCGACGCAAACGACGCCGTCGCCGTCGCCGCCGAGGGCGGACGTCACGCCTCGATCTCGTTCACCGACTTCGCGCTCGAGTTTGCGGCGATCGTGTTGATCGTCGCGCTGGTCGGCGGGATCATCACCAAGCTGATGCTGACGAATGTGCTGATGCGCGAGACCTACAAGCTCGTTGACGCCACGCGCGCGGCAGCCGGCGGTGACCTCCGACCGGACATCGAGGTGACGCTCGCCAATGAGTACGGCCAGCTCCAGGATTCCGTGCGCGGGCTGTTCGGCGCCTTCCGCACCGCGGTGACGCGGATCGACGCGGCGGCGCTCGAAATGCGCGCGGCAAGTGGTGAAATGACCCACACTTCTGACGAATCCGGCCGCGCGATCGGCGAGGTCGCCGTGGCCGTCGGGGCAATCAGCGAGGGCGCGGCCCACCAGTCGACACTCGTCACCGATGTCTCCGACGTGATGGCTGAGATCGAGCATGCGATCAACGACGCGGCCGAACACGCCAACGAGGCCCAGCGCCAGAGCGCCGACACCGAGCGGCTCGCCGAGAGTGGCGTGCAGGCGGCGTCCGACGTGCTCGAGGCGATGGAGACCGTGCGCACCGAGTCGCTCGCGACCGCCGCGGTGATCCGCGAGCTCGGCGAGAAGTCGCAGAGCATCGACCAGATCGTCGGCGCGATCACCGAGATCGCCCAGCAGACAAACATGCTTGCGCTCAACGCCGCGATCGAGGCGGCCCGTGCCGGCGAAGCCGGCCGCGGCTTCGGAAATGTTGCGGGTGAAGTCCGCGCACTGGCCGACGACGCGCAGAACTCCGCAGACCAGATCGACCGGCTCGTCGGTCAGATCCAGAACCAGACCGGTGCGGCGGTGCAGGCGATGGAAGAGGCCGTGATCGCCGTCGAGGCCGGCTTCGCCACGATCGACTCCAATCGCGCGACGTTCTTCGACATCGGCACGGCGGTGCACAACCTGCACGAGAGCGCGGGCGAGGTCAGTGAGCTGGCCGCCGGAATCGCGCTTGGTGCGAGCCAGGTGCGCAAGCAGATCGAGGAGGTGGCGGCGGTCGCTGAGGAATCCTCGGCCTCGACCGAAGAGGTCTCGGCCGCCACCGAAGAGACTTCCGCCGGAGCGCACGAGGTTTCGGAAGCCGCGCAGCGCGTCGCCCAGACGGCCTACAACCTGTCGGAGCTGGCCGGACGATTCCAGCTGCCCGACGGCACAGCCGCATCCGGCGGTTCAACTCCTCCGGACGACGGGCCGATAGGAGATCTCAGGGACTGATCATCGATGAACTCCGCTGAGACCACAGTCACGCGCCAACTGGTTGTCTTCCGCCTCGGCAACGAGGAGTATGCGCTGCCGATCCAGACAGTGCAGGAAGTGATCCGTTTCCAACACCCGCGCACCGTGTCGAGCTCCGACGCGTCGTTGCTGGGTGTGATCAACCTGCGGGGCCGCATCGTGCCGGTTCACGATGTGCGCCCCCAGCTCAACATCAAGCACGATCCGCTGCCGGAAGGCCCCTCCGGCACAGAGGATGACGACTCCGACTCCGAGAAGATCGTGCTCGTCAACATCGACGAGCGGATGGCCGGAGTGGTGGTCGACGATGTTTCCGAGGTCCTCACGGTCGAGGCCGAGGAGTTCGAGGATCTGCCGGCTGCGGGCGGCCCGATCGTCGATGGCGTCGTGAAGGCGGGCGACCGTCTGATCATCCTGCTTGAGCCCCGAGCGCTGACTGATCTCGCCGACGGCGAAACTGCCTGAGCGGTCAGTTACTACGAAATTTTGATTACCGCACTTATGGGATGGGCGCGGGCGGCCGACATCACCTGTAGGCCGGGCGCGACGGCAGACGGAGAGCGCCGGCCGGGACAAGATGCACACACAATATTCAAGCTCAGACGAGCTGCGCGCGGCGCGGCTCTTCCCCCAATGGTTCAAAGATCTTGACGCCAAGCTCAAGCCTGTCGTTTCCGCGCTGGTGCTGCTCGCGGTGGCGGCTCCGGTCGTCGTCTACACGGTCATTCAGTGGCGCCGCGCCTCGGACGTCAGCGCGCAGATCGGCGCACTGCTTGCCGATGGAGGCAAGAGCGCCCAGCTCGCGGAGCTGACGCACCAGTTCGAGCACTACAACACGCACGCGATGCTTGGCATCATGGTCAGCGGCCTGATCGCCGCGATCGGTGCGATGTGGATCGCCTACGCGACTTCGAAGCTCGCAGCCGTCTGGTTGACTTCGCTCGCCGACCGCGTCGGGCGCGCAGCCGACGGGGACCTCACGACCGAGATCGTTCGCGACAACAAGAGCCAGATCGGCGACGTGCAGGAAGCTCTGGGCAAGATGATCGGCAGCTTCAACGCCACCGTCGCGCGAATAGACCGCGCCGCCGAGGATCTGCGCGAGGCCTCCTCCGAGATGAGCGGGATCACCGACGAGGCCGGGCACGCGGTCGGAGAGGTTGCCCACTCGGTGGCGATCATCAGCATCGGCGCCGGCAATCAGGTCGAACTGATCGCCGAGACTTCCGCCGAGGTCGGGGCGATCGAGATCGCCGTGAGCGATGCCGCCCGCCACGCTGAGCGCGTCAGCGAGCAGAGCCTCGCCACCGTCGCGCTCACTGAAGAGGGCGTCAGGCGCGCCGCCGAGATCGAGGACGCGATCGGGCACGTGCGTGACACGGGCATGGCGATGGCCAAGCTGATCCACGAGCTCGGTGAGAAGTCGACTGACATCGACCTGATCGTCGGGTCGATCGCTGACATCGCCGAGCAGACGAATCTTCTCGCGCTCAACGCCGCGATCGAGGCTGCCCGCGCCGGCGAACAGGGCCGTGGTTTCGCGGTCGTCGCCGAAGAGGTGCGCAAGCTCGCCGAGGAGGCCCAGGTCCGCGCGGACGAGATCGCCGGCATGACCGACGGAATTCGCGAGAACACGGAGCGCGCGATCGGTGCCGTCAAGGACGGATCGCCGACTGTGATCGACAGTCTCAAGGCGGTCGGTGAGAACCGCAAGGCGTTCGCCGAGATCAGCGGCGCAGCGGCAGCCCTCAACGATGCGACCGAGAAGATCGCGACGCTGGCCGCCACGATCGCGAACGATGCTTCGCAGGTGCGCGCCGAGATCGAAGACATCGCGTCTGTCGCCGAGGAGTCTTCCGCGTCGACCGAGCAGGTCAGCGCTGCGACCGAGGAATCCTCAGCGTCGGCCGAGGAGGTCACCGCTTCTGCCGGCCGGGTCGCGGCCACGGCCGGCGATCTGGCGCGCATGGTCACCGAGTTCAAACTTGCGCCGTCGAGTGATCCGAAGGTGCGCAGGCTGGTGCCGCGCTCGGAGCGCGACGCTCCGGAAGCCGAGAGCGACAGCCGCGCGAAGGAGCTGCGCGCATGACCCGCAGACTTCTGAACATGCCACTGACCAGGGCGTACATGATCACGACGATCGTCGCCGTGATCCCTGCGCTCGGCTTCGGTCTCTACTACGTGGTCGCGATGATCGGCGCCAACGGCAACGCCTCGAGTCTTCGCGATCAGGCCACCGGGGCAGGCGCGAAGATCGACGCCGGTCAGCTCGCCGGTGTGGGCCTGGAGCACAGCGTCTGGGTCTGGGTCGCCGGACTGGTGATCACGTTCCTCTTCGCCGGAGCGGCGATTCGCATCGTGCTCGGCAACATCACCCTGAAGACTGTCGATGAGATGGTCGTGGAGATGCGCGCGGCTGCGCGCGGTGACCTCTCGGTCAAGCTGGAGGTCACGATGAACAACGAATACGGCGATCTCCAGCGTGAGTTCGCCCGGCTTGTCGGCAACTTCCGCGGCACGATCGAGCGAATCGATGTCGCAGCTCGCGAACTGCGTTCGGCGTCGATGGACATGTCGCACACCTCCGACGAGGCCGGCGGCGCGATCGGTGAGGTCGCCCAGGCGATCGGAGCGATCAGCGAGGGTGCGGCTCATCAGGTGGAGCTCGTCGGTCGCTCGGCCGCGCACATCGACTCGATCGACCAGTCGGTCCGTGACGCGCACGAGCACGTCGATGAGGTCCGTCGTCAGAGCGCCGACGCAGGCGCCCTGGCAGACGCCGGACTCACACGTGCGCACGCGGTCGAGAGCGCGATGCAGATCACGCGCGACGCCGCCTATTCGACGGCCGCAATCGTCCGCGAGTTGGGCGATCGCTCAGGGGACATCGACTTGATCGTCCAGTCGATCGCCGAGATCGCCAACCAGACAAACATGCTTGCGCTCAACGCCTCGATCGAGGCCGCTCGCGCCGGAGATCAGGGCAGAGGCTTTGCCAACGTGGCCGATGAGGTGCGCGTGCTCGCCGAGGACGCGCAGCGCGCCGTCGCAGAGATCGGCGATGTCGTCGGCGAGATCGGTCGCCAGACGTCTGGAGCCGTCGAGGCGATGGAGGCCGGAATCGCTCGGGTCGAGGACAGCACCGAGACCGTTGCGCGCAACCGCCAGATATTCACCGATATCAGCGCCTCGATCCACAGCCTCGGAGAGCGTTCTGCCGAGATCGGCGAGCTGACCGCGGAGATCGTCAAGTCAGCGGAACGCGCCCGCACGCATGTGGGCGAGGTCGCGGCCGTGGCCCAGCAGTCGAGCGCCTCGACCGAAGAGGTCAGCGCTTCGACTGAAGAGACCTCGGCGGCCTCCGAGGAGGTCAGCGCCTCCGCGCAGCACGTGGCTGATACTGCGGCTGTCCTGGCCGAGCTCTCCGGACGTTTCACGTTGCCCGAGCGCTCCGCGGCCTGAGCGCCCCGCGACACGCGGACACGCGCAGGAGTAGCGTGGGCCGCATGAGCATTTCGGAAGGCAGTGTGTTCGCGACCGTCGCGGTCAGCAGCTTTGACGTCGCGCGCGACTTCTACGGCGGCACGCTCGGTCTCACGCAGGCTGAGGAGAACGTCGGCGGGATCGGCTACGAGTGCGGCGGTGGGCGACTGTTCGTCTACATCTCTGACACCGGCGGCACAGGTCAGGCGACCTGCGCGATGTGGAAGGTCGACGACGTCTCGGCCGTGGCGGCGGAGCTGACGGCCAAGGGCGTCGAGTTCATCGAGTACGACATGCCCGGCACTGAGTACGTGGACGGTGTCCACGTCTTCGGCGACGGGTCGTTCAAGAACGCATGGTTCAACGACCCCGACGGCAACATCCTCGGGGTCGTCAGTGGCGAGATGTAGCCGCAGTTATTTGACGACCACCGTCGACACGGGCGCCGGGCCCTTCGACGACTTGCAGATCGTGCTGACGCCACCACCTGCCGTGCCGGGCTGATCTCCATTGCTGGCCGGGAGCGTGCTGCCGCCCGTCGTACCGCCGGTGCTCGTGCCGCCGCCGGATGAAGGGCCGGGCGTCGGTACCGGCGGACTGCCGCCCGCGCAGAGGGTCGGCGTCACGTGGTACGTGCCGGTGGGCAGCGGGCTGTTGTTCCACCTGCCATTGAAGTAGACGCTGGTGGCCCCGGCCGCGACCGGCACGACGTAGCTGCCCTTGAGCTGCTTCGTGATCTTGCAGGACTTCTTCGTCTTGTTCTTCGAGGTCTGCTTGACGCAGCGCTTGCCGCTCTTGCGCCCCTTCGTGACGCGCTCGATCACGAGCACGAACTGGCCGGGATTGTCGGCGCTGAAGCTCATCACCGAGCCCACGGCGGTCTTGCCGCGCTTGGGCTTCTTGAAGTTCTTGGCCACCTGCCAGGTCGCGCCGCGCTTGGCGGGCTTGAACTTCGAGGGCTTGAACTTGAAACCGCTCAGCCGCGGCGCGATCGGCTGGCTGGCTGTGGCCGGAGCGAACTCGAAGGCTCCGATGTCGGTCTTCACGCCCTGGATCCGGCTTGCGCCGTCGAGGTCGGTCGCGCCGTTGTCGGCGCTGTCAGCGCCCGCGTCGATCGTCGGGGAGCCTGCCGCCTGACGGAAATCGCCGTCGGCGGCGTTGACGAACAGTGGGTCCGCCGACTGGTTGGCGGTCGGGTTGAAGTGGATCGTCGCGCCTCCCGACGGGCTGCCGACGTACTCGCGATAGTTCGAGTTCGAGACGTTCAGGTTCACGGTCGGCGTGTTGGCGGCGTAAAGCGTGATGTCCGTCTCCGAGGATTGGAAGATCGAGTTGAAGACGTTCACGGTCACGCCATAGTTGGTGAACGCGAGGTCGTAGGCCGAACCGCCACCGGTTGCGATTGCCGTGACATTGCGGACGTTGATGTCGGGGCCGGTAGAGCCACCCGCGCCGATCGCGGTGGCCATCGCCGCGTCTGGGCCGGTGCTGATGCAGAGCGCGTCTCGGAACGTTCCGCCGGGCGAGCAGGCGCTTCCGGCCGTCGCAACCGACTTCACGCGTTCGACGACCGCGCCGTCGCTCGCAACGATTCCGAAGGCACCGCCGACCTTGCGCAGCTCGATGTCGGAGAGAGTCGGACCGGGCGAGGATCCGTTCTGTGGCCAGATTCCCCAATACGCCGACGAGTAGATCACCGGCCGCGCGGCCCCGACCTGGCCGTGCACGTTGATGTCCGTGCCGCCGAAGAGCGGATTTGTGATCGGCGAGGCCTCGCTGCCGTAGGCTCCCGGGCCGATGATCACCTCTGATTGCACGGGCGCGGAGTTGATTCCCGTGACGATGTCGCAGGGCGTGAGCGCGGAGCAGTCGGCGGCGGAGCTGCCGAGCGGCGAGACGTAGCGCGTCGCAGCCGAGGCGCTTGCGGCGCAGAAGGCGAGGACGAGCAGTACGAGCGGGAGCGAGGTCAGGCGGCGAGTTTTCATCTTGCCATTATCGGCTGGGGCCGGACGTCCGGTTCGCCGGAAGTCCATCCGAGTGCTCCGCGATCGCGCCCGCGGAGCACTCGGGTCGATTCGGACCGCCTAGGCCGCGGCTGCTGCCGGGCTGGCGACTGGGGCGCGGGCGCCGCTGGGCCTGCGCATCAGCACGATCGACGTCGCGATCAGCCAGATCGGGAAGAGGAAGAACGCGAGGATTCCGCCCGGTCCGGCCAAGCACAGCACGCCGAGGACGACCGAGAACCACGCGAGAGGTTTCGGCAGAGAGGCGGTGCGCAGCCCGCCGAGGCCGACGGCCCACTGCGTGATTGCCATTCCGACGACCCACGGCATCCACGTGTAGTCGACGATCGCGGCGAGGGTGAGGACGCCTTCGCCGGGCACGCCGACGTCGGCGGCGTTTGCGGTCACGGTGGTGAACATCGCCATCAGCGCCGTCATCGCGACGAGGATCGTCCCGCCGATCAGGAACAGCGTCGAGTAGATGCTCTCGCCGGCCTCGCCGGAGCGCAGCGTCGCGCGCAGCTCGGTCAGCAGCGGGGCGAGGAAGAAACACGCGAGCAGGCCGCAGATGATGTTGATGATCCCGATCTTCGCCGAGTTGTCGACGTAGTAGGCGATCACCTTGGCGTGGTTGTCGTCGGCGATCTGCGGTCCGGACGAGGCGTAGAAGAATGACGCGGCGAAGAGCAGCGCCGCGATGATCCCGGAGAACGGGAGGAGTTTGCGAAACGTGTCGGTCTGCATTTGGCTTGGTTTCCTTTGGGTCAAGAGGTTGTCTTGGGCTTTGACTCGCTCACGATCCCTGCCCGCGTTCCCGCCCACAAGGGGCGGCGTTCCCGAGTCGACCGGGAACTTCGCGGGAACAATTCGCCGACGTGGCAGAAAGCGGTCAGAATGTCGGCATGTCGCTCGGCTCGGAAACTGCGCTCGCGGATCGCGAGACGCCGCTCGTCGGCAGGGCCGGGAGTGAGGTCTGGCGACGAGCGGCAGCCTGGTCGCTGACGCTCCTGACCATCGTGGCTCTCGCGCTGGCCTGGTTCGTCGCCGACGCCGCCGATGATGCGGTGATCGAGAACGCGCTTGTCACTTCGATCGTGATCCTGCCGCTCGCGATCGGGCACTTGGTGGTGCGCGCCCAGCCGCGCAACGCGGTCGGCTGGCTGCTCTTCGGGATCGGCTTGGTGCTGGCGATGATGGCGTTGACCGATCAGGTGGCGGCCAACGCTGCGGCGCACCCCGACACTGCGAGCCTCGGCGAACGGCTCGGCGTGATGTACGCGCAGAACTACTGGCCGTTGTTGTTCGTCGGCTTCGCCGGAATCGCCTACGTCTTCCCCGACGGACGCTTCTTCAATCGCCGGTATCGCCGCTGGGCGCTTGCCGGCGGAGCGATGACGCTGCTGATCATCACGCTCGCCACCTTCTCGCTGCCGTCCTACGAGGAGCCCTACGTCGGCATCGCGAATCCGCTCGCGGTACTGGACTTCGCGATTTCGGATGCCGTCGCAACACCGATCCTGCTCCTTTGTCTTGCGGCGTTGTTTGCGGCCGCGTTCTCGGTGCGAGCGCGGCTGAAGGCCTCGGCTGGCGATCGCCGGCTGCAGATGCTCTGGCTCGCCTGGGCAGCGGTCTGGATCCCCGGCACGCTGGTGCTCTGCCTGATCGATGGCGTCGTCTTCTCCAAGACCGGCGGCGAGGGGATCCTGACGGTCTGCGCGCTGGTGATCATGGCGACGATGATGCCGGTCGCGATCGGCATCGGGATCCTGCGCTACCGCCTCTTCGACATCGAGCTGGTGATCAACCGAACACTCGTCTACGGCGCGCTCACGGTGATCGTCGCCGCGGTGTACGCCGGCGTGGTGGCGGGCTTCGGCGCGATCGTCGGCAGCACGACCGCGGCCGGCGTGCTCGGCGCGGGCGTCGTGGCGGTGATCGTTCAGCCGATCCACGCGCGCATCCAGCGGCGCGTCGACCGCTGGGTCTACGGCGATCGCTCTGATCCCTACGCCGCGCTCCAGCGACTCGACGCCCGTTTGCAGGAGACACAGGCGCCTGACGACGTCGTACAGGCCGTCGTCGACTCGGTCTCGGAATCGCTGCGGCTGCCGTGGTCTGCCGTCGAGTTCGATCGCGACGGCGAGGGGATGACGATCGCCGCCCATGGTGTGCGCGGACGCGGTGAGCTCGAGCGGCGCGAACTCTTCCACCGTGGCCAGTCGGTCGGCGCGCTCGCCGTCGAGGTGCCGCGCGGGCGCCCGCTCTCGGAATCCGACCGCCGCCTGCTCGATCAGCTCGCCAGCCACGTCGGTCCGGCGGTGCAGTCGGTCCGGCTTACGACCGAGCTGCAGCAGTCGCGGAAGGAGCTTGTCACGGCACGCGAAGAGGAGCGTCGCCGTCTGCGCCGTGATCTGCACGACGGAGTCGGCCCGTCGCTGGCGGCGATGTCGCTCCAGCTCGATTTGCTGCGCGACCGCGTCGGCGACGGCGACGCCGCTCTCGTCGAGCAGCTTGGCGGACAGGTGCAGGAGGCGATCGTCGACATTCGCCGGCTCGTCTACGAATTGCGGCCGCCCGCTCTCGACCAGTACGGCCTGGTCAGCGCGCTCTCCGAGCAAGCCAGCCGGATGTCGACGCGTTCGGCGAAGTTCACCGTCGACGCCCCGGAGGCGATGCCCGGGCTGCCGGCGGCGGTCGAGGTGGCGGTCTACCGCATCGCGCTCGAGGGCATGACCAACGCCGCGCGCCACGCGGGCTCGAGCAACTGCAACGTGACGATCTCGGCGGCCGACGCGGTTGTCGTCAGCGTCGAGGACGACGGGGTCGGGATCGACGGCGAAGTCGCCCACGGCGTCGGACTGCGCTCGATGCGCGAGCGGACGGCCGAGCTCGGCGGCGATTTCCAGATCGCCGCGCGCGCTGCCGGTGGCACGACCCTCAGCGCGAGCTTCCCGTTGGAGCGTCTGTGAGCGAGGTCATGTTGCGCGTGCTGATCGCCGACGACCACCCGGCGTTTCGCGACGGGCTGAGGATGATGCTCGAGGCGTCGGGCGAGATCGAGGTCGTCGGCGAGGCGGGAGATGGCTCCGAGGCGCTCGATCTCGCCGAGCGATCCGACTTTGACGTCGTGCTGATGGACCTGAGGATGCCCGGGATCAACGGCATCGACGCGACGCGCAAGATCACCGCGGCCGATCCGGACGCCAAGGTGATCGTCCTGACGATGTTCGAGGACGACGACTCGGTGTTCGCCGCGATGCGCGCCGGCGCGCGGGGCTACCTGCTCAAGGGCGCCGAGCGCGAGGACATCCTGCGCGCGGTGCGGGCCGTCGGCAGCGGCGACGCGGTGTTCGGGCCGACGATCGCCAGCAAGCTGATGGACTTCTTCGCCGCCGCGCCGCGCACGGTCTTCCCCGAGCTGACCGATCGCGAGCGCGAGATCCTCGAGCTGATCGCCCAGGGCAAGAGCAACGTCCAGATCGCAGATCGTCTGGCGCTGAGTCTCAAGACGATCCGCAACCACGTGAGCAACATCTTCAACAAGCTCCAGGTCGCAGATCGCGCCGCGGCGATCGCGAAGGCACGTGACGCCGGACTCGGTCCGGCCGCGCTCGACTGACGGCGGCGTTTTACCGCGGAGGCGGGTTTAGAAGTCCATCCCGACGTACTTCGTGTCGAGGTACTCCTCGATCCCCTCGAATCCGCCTTCGCGGCCGAAACCGCTCTGCTTTATGCCGCCGAACGGGGCGGCGGGGTTGCTGATGACGCCGCGATTGAGTCCGACCATTCCGGTCTCGAGGCCTTCGATCGTGCGGAAGGCGCGGCCGAGATCCCGGGTGTAGACGTATGCGGCGAGGCCGTACTCGGTCGCGTTCGCGCTGGCGAGCGCCTCTTCCTCGGTACTGAACGACTTGACCGGGGCGACGGGGCCGAACACCTCATCGACGAGAATGTTCGCGTCGGGCGTGAGGTCGCCGATCACGGTCGGCGGGAAGTAGTAGCCCGGTCCGTCGGGGCGCTCACCGCCGGTCAGCAGTTTGCCCCCCTTTGCGGTCGCGTCTTCGACGAGTCCTTCGACGATCTCACGCTGGGCCTCGTTGATCAACGGTCCGACCTGGCTGTCTTCGAGCGTGCCGCGGCCGACCTTCATCGCGCCGAGGCGTTCGGCGAGTTTCTCGGAGAACTGCTGGGCGATCGACTCGTGTGCGTGGAAGCGGTTGGCGGCGGTGCAGGCCTCGCCGTTGTTGCGCATCTTCGCGAGGATCGCGCCTTCGACCGCGGCGTCGAGGTCGGCGTCTTCGTGGACGATGAACGGAGCGTTGCCGCCGAGCTCCATCGAGACCTTCAGGACGTTGTCGGCCGACTGCTTGATCAGCTCGCGGCCGACCTCGGTGCTGCCGGTGAAGGAGAGCTTGCGCGTGCGCGGATCCTTCAGCAGCGGGCCGACGATCTGGCTGGCGCTGCTGCCGACCACGACGTTGACGACACCGTCTGGCAGGCCGGCGTCGATCAGGGCCTGGGCGAGGGCGAAGCTCGAGAGGGGCGTCTCCTTGGCCGGCTTCATCACGACGGTGCAGCCGGCGGCGAGCGCCGGGCCGATTTTGCGCGTGCCCATCGCGGCGGGGAAGTTCCAGGGAGTGACGAAGACGCAGGGTCCGATCGGCTGCTTCATCGTCAGGATGCGGCCGACGCCGTTGGTCATCGTGCTGTAGCGGCCGGCGATCCGCACTGCCTCTTCGGAGAACCACCGGAAGAAATCTGCGGCGTAGGCGATTTCGGCCTTCGACTCTGAGACCGGCTTGCCCATCTCGAGCGTCATCAGCAGCGCGAGCTCGTCCTGACGGGCCATCATCGACTCATAGACGGCGCGGAGGATCTCGCCGCGGTCGCGCGGGGCGGTCTTGGCCCACGCTTCCTGCGCGCTTGCGGCGGCGTCGAGCGCGGCCAGCGCTTCGGTCTCACCGGCGTCGGTGATCTCGCAGAGCGCCTCGCCGGTCGAGGGATCGATCACTTCGAGGGTCTTGCCGTTCTCGACCCAGTTGCCGCCGATCAGCGCCCCCTTGGGGACATTTTCGACAACTTGATTCTCGAGCGCGGCTGTGATCGTCATGCGCCTGATCGTATTACGCGGGATCGGGCGCGCGTCCGCAATCGGCCGGGGCGGGGCGCCCTCCCAGCGCCCCGTGTTCGGCCGTCGCTCCCCGTCAGGAAGAGCTGTCGCGCGGATCCGGTCCGACGCCGGCCGTCACGCCCAGGACGCCGATGGCGGCGTAGAGGATCGCGGTCATGTCGTTGACCGGGAAAATCCCGATCACGCTGGCCGTGAAGAGGCTCCAGACGGTCACGACGAGGTAGACCACGCCCACCGCGAGCGAGACCGGTCGTGCCATTGCATTGGAGCGGCTCCCGATCAGCAGCGCAACACCTGTGAGCAGCATCAGCAGGCCGCTCCAGCCGTTGACGTCGAGGAACAGCAACTTCTCTGTGACGATCCCTCCGCCGGTCGAGAAGTCGAAGTTGACGACCAGACTCACCACTCCCGCGATCGTGAGAATCACTCCCGCGGCGACTGCGAACATCTGAGCCATCGACTTGTCTGCGATGCCGGATCCAATGTCCTTGAATCCGTCCTTCATGCCATGTGCTTCCACCGTAACCACCTCTTTCAGAAATCGACGGTGAATGTATCCGGCGACCCGGAATGGGCCGTCTGCTTCAAATACACCGTGACGATGCATCCAGTAACAATCGTGACAAGGAATTTGTCGTGCGACTGATCGAGACAGGGGTGGAGGACGTGCGCGTCGCACTCGTGCGCGCGGACAACCCGTCGCCGATGACGCTTGGCGGAACCAACACCTGGGTCGTCGCGGCCGGTGGCGACAGCTGGGTGATCGATCCGGGCCCGGACGACCACGAACACATCGCGGCGGTGGGGGCGGCGGCGCGTGAACTTGGCGACCCGCGCGCGGTGCTGCTGACGCACGACCACCTCGATCACAGCGCCGGCTTGCAATCGATGGCGCGTGAGCTCGGCGGGGTGCCGATCCTGCGCAAGGGCGATGTCTTCGAAGGGCTGCCTGTTCAGGCGCTGTACACACCGGGGCACGCCGATGATCACCTCGTGTTCTTCTTCGGCGATGAATCGCGGGTGGTGCTCTTCAGCGGTGATCTGATCCTCGGCCAGTCTTCGACGATCGTCCCGCCCGGCGGAGGGACGCTGATCGCCTACCTCGAGTCGCTGCAGAAGCTGCTGGATCTTCGCCCCGACCTGATCCTGCCCGGCCACGGAGAGCCGATCGAAGATGCCCGCGCCGCCGTCGCCGACCAGCGTGAGCACCGGCTGAGGCGCGAGCGTGACCTCGTGGCGGCGCTGGAATGGGGCGTGTACGACCGCGAGAAGCTGCTGGACACTGTGTGGGGCGACGTCGGCCCAGAGCTGCGGATCGCTGCCCACGTCACGATGCAGACCAATCTCGAGAAGCTCGACCTCGAAGGCCGTCTACCCGACGATTTCGAGACCGAGGGCAGAAAGAGCTGGCAGCACCGCGGCTAGTTCTTGAACGGCGGGGTGGCCTTGAACTCGCGGGCCACGACCTCTTCAGCCGGCTTGGCCGTGCCGTCGGCCTCGAACAGGCCCTTGCGCGAGAACGGCGGCGTCGGATCGGGGTTGCCGCCGGTCCACTGCGGGCGCACCCAGTAGTCGCGCAGCGCCCACGCAAACAGTCCGTTGAGATACGGGATGCCGCGCAGAATGCTGAGTTGCGCGGTGAAGAAGTTGGTCTGGAACTCGTAGGTGCCGAACTCGTCGGCGCTGCCGTGTCGGTTGGCCTCGGCGCCGAACTCGGTGATGAACAGCGCCTGCTTCGCGTAGATGCGGTGCAGGTAGGCGATGTAGGGCGCCATGTCGCTCATGCTCATCGTCGTGCCGAACTGGCCGGGGTACCAGCCGAAGTACTCATTGAGCCCGAGAATGTCAACGCGGCGATAGGCGGGCTGTTGCTTTGAGTCGGTTGGCGAGGCGGCGTAGTCGGCGCTGGTGAGGCCCTGTGGGTCGAGCGCCTTGGCGGCCTTGACCTGCGCGCTCGTCATCAGGTCGAGGTACTTGGTGTCCGACGGGACGGCTTCGTTCGAGAGGCTCCAGGTCAGGACAGAGGCGTAGCCGCGATAGCGCTGGACGATCTCCTTGGTGTACTTGACGACGGTCCTGCGGTAGGTCGCCGAGCGCAACTGGGTGTTGCGCGGGCGGAACGCCGGCACCTGCTCCCAGACGAACACGCCGTGGGCGTCGGCCCACTCCATCTGCTGCGGCGCGACGGGATAGTGGGTTCGGATCATGTTCACGCCGAGTTTGAGGAACAGCTGGTTGTTCTCTTCGCGCTGAGTCGGTGTCCAGGCCGCGCCGGTGGAGGTGCTCGACTCGTGGAAGCTGACGCCGCGCAACTGGACCGGCAGTCCATTGAGCGAGAGGATCCCCTTGCTCGAAACCGCGAGCTTGCGAATGCCGGCTTTGGAGCTCCAGGTCACGCCGGGCGCGCTGACCTTCACCTTGTAGAGATTGGCCGCGAGCGGCGACCAGAGCTTCGGCTTCTTCACGGTTGCGGTACCGACGAGCTGAGCCGATGCGCCCTTCTTCAGAAGGGTGCGGCGAAACTTGATTTTCGCGCTGCCGTATCTGCCGGTCAGTTTGAGGCGAGCCTTCTTGCCGTAGTTTCGAACCTTCGCGAGCACGGTGATGCGGGCGGAGCCCTTCGCCTTGCCCTTGGAGGCTGTGAAGTACGACCGCGTATCCACCGACGAGACGTCGAACTTGCCGACTCGGCGCAGCACGACCTCGCGGAGCATCCCGCCGAAGTTCCACCAGCCGCCGGTCAGCTGGTCGCTGCGTTCCTCGACCGACGGGACCGAGCTTTCGGTCAACTTGCTGTCGGTACGGACGATCAGCGTGTTCGTTCCGGCCCTGAGCTTGCTCGCCTGAATCTCGAAAGGGATGTAACCGCCGGTGTGCGTGCCGATCAGGCGGCCGTTCAGATAGATCCGCGCGCGCAGGTTGACCCCGTTGAACTGGAGGATCCAGTTTGAACCGCTCGGCGCCGACGGTCGCTTGAACTGCGTCGCATACCAAGCGGTGTAGCCGGTGTAGGAGGCCTCGGAGGCGTCGCCGGCGTTGAAGGCGTTGGGGATGCTGACCTTCTGCCAAGAGGCGAAGTTGGTCGTCGCCTGCCAGTTGAACTTCAGGCCCAGGTTCGTGAGATCGCGCTTGAGATACCACGATCCGCCGAGCGTGTAGCGCCCGCTCTGGCCGTAGCTGAAGGCGCCGCCTTTGCTCGGTGTTTCGGCCGCGCTGCTCGTCGCAGGGGCGATCAGCGCCGCCGCGGCGGACACGACAACGGCCGCTAGAGCGGCCGTGCGAGAGATTTGAGTGCGGCGAATGCGGAGCACCACTGGCAACAAACCATATTGAGCGCGGATGTTGCGTTGCCGGACGGCGTTCATCGAGGAACGGCACGGATGACCGCAATTCTGCGTAGAGTGGCCGGAATGGTTGCGCGCTCCGCCGACACTGTGTCCGCCGCCGATCGCTCGGCGGATCAGATCCGCGCTCTGGCGGACGCTCGCGACCGCACTCTCGCGCTGGTGGCAGGGCTTTCAGATGACGACCTGGCGCGCGTCGTCGATCCGTTGCTCTCGCCGCTGCTCTGGGATCTCGGTCACATCGCGAACTTCGAGCAGCGCTGGCTGCTGGGTGAGGATGACGGCGATCTCGACGGCATCTACAACCCATTCGACCACCCGCGCGCCGAGCGCGGCGGGTTGCCGGTCCTGAACGGCGACCAGTGCTTCACCTACATGGGTGCGGTGCGCGAGCGCGTGTTGGCGCGTGAGAGCGAATTCGATCCCGTGCTGCTCGAGCTCGTGATCCAGCACGAGCAGCAGCACAACGAGACGATCCTCCAACTGCTGCGGCAGATGGACGGATACGTGCCTCCGCCGGCACTGCGCGCCGACTTCACGCCGCCGCCGTCCTCGGCCCAGCACATCAGGTTGCGTGAAGCTGCCTCGCGTGCGTATCGCCCGGTCTCACGCGACAAGGACTGGATCGGATTTCCGGCCGGCGAGTACGCGATCGGCAGCGCCGCCGGAGAGAAGACGCTCGTGTACGACAACGAGATCGAGCGCCACACCGTGCCGCTGGGCGAGTTCGAGATCGCCGCGCGTCCCGTCACCGCTGGCGACTTCGCCGAGTGGATTGATCTGGGCGGGTATGAGCGCCCGGAATGGTGGTCGCGTGAGGGCTGGTACTGGCTGCGCGAGCAGGGCGAAGATTTCACGCGCGCGCCGCTCGGTTGGCGGGCCGCGGGCGACCTGTGGCTGACCAGTGACTTCGGTGAGGAGCGCGAGGTCGAGATGGAGGCCCCCGTCTGCCATGTGAACTGGTTCGAGGCCGACGCCTATGCGCGCGCCCACGCCGCGCGACTGCCGACCGAATTCGAATGGGAGGTCGCTGCTTCGTGTGATCCACGTGCCGGAGCGAGCGGACCGAGCCGGCTGCACTCCTGGGGTGATCACGGCTGGTCTCCCGGTGCCGCGAACCTCGACCAGCTTGCCTTCGGGGTGCTTCGGGTCGGCGCGGCTGACCACGGCTTCGGACCGATCGACATGAATGGGCAGGTCTGGGAGTGGACTTCGTCGGAGTTCGGCGCATACCCCGGATTCACGCCGTTCGCCTACAAGGACTACTCGGCGCCGTTCTTCGATCAGGGCTACCGCGTGCTGCGCGGCGGCTCCTGGGCGACTCGCGCGCGCAGCGTCGACAATCGTTTTCGTAACTGGGATCACCCTGAGCGCCGGCAGATTTTTTCCGGCCTGCGGCTTGCGCGCAGCCTCTAGCGGGAAAGATCCAGAATCGTGATGAACTCCGTGCAGCAACTCGCCGAACTCGAATTCGCCGCCGTCCGCCCGGACGTGCGACTCGACATCTACCGCGGTGAAGAGTGGATCACCTCGTTCGCCAACGACGTCGGCGACGGTCTCACGGCCGATCCGCCCGCGCTGCATCCGAAATACTTTTATGACGCAGCCGGCTCGGAGCTGTTCGATCGCATCTGCGAGCTGCCCGAGTACTACCCGACACGCACCGAGCGATCGATCCTTGAAGCGCGCGGCGCCGACATCGTCGATACGGCGGCGGCCGGCGCGCTGGTCGAGCTCGGGTCGGGGTCGTCGCTCAAGACCGAGCATCTGCTGCGCCCGTTGCTCGCAAGTCTCGGCGAGGCACTTTACGTGCCGATCGATTTCTCCGAGGTCGCCGTGCGTGAGGCGTCCGTGCGGCTGATCACCGACTATCCCGGGCTGCGTGTGCACGGCGTGATCGGTGATTTCGAGAAGCACCTCGGCGGTCTGCCCGAGGCCGACGCGCGCCTGATCGCCTTCCTCGGAGGCACGATCGGAAACTTCACTCCCGACCGTATGCGCTTCTTTCTGCGCCGCCTCGAGCTGCTGATGGGCCCGAGCGACACGTTGCTGATCGGCATGGACCTCGTCAAGGACCGCGACGAGCTGGAGGCTGCATACAACGACAGCGCCGGCGTCACCGCCGAGTTCAACAAGAACGTCCTCGCGTCGATCAATCGCAATCTCAGCGGCGACTTCGACCTCTCCGCCTGGGAGCACGTCGCCTTTTTCGACGAGCAGAACTCGTGGATCGAGATGCGTCTGCGCGCGCTGCGCGATCAGGTAGTGCGCGTCGGCGCGATTGATCTGACGGTCGGCTTCCAGGCGGGCGACGAGATCCGCACGGAGATCTCACGCAAGTTCACGCGCGAACGCTTCGTCGCCGACGCCGAGGATTCCGGCTTTCAACTGCGCGAGTGGTACACCGACGAACGTGAGCGCTTTGCGCTCGCGCTGCTTGCGCCGGCCGGCGCCTGAGCGCTACTTCGCGTCTTCGTAGCCGGGATCGCCCGGCAGCAGGATCTCGAAGCCCTCTTCTCCGGCCGCGACGCGGGGGAGGATCGTGACGATCTCCTGACCTCTGTGGGCCTCGATCGCGGACTCGGCCGTCTCGAACTCGGCGATCTTCTCGACCTGCTTGATCGTCGGGAAGTGGAGGTCGGCTTCGTCGGTCACGAATAGGTGGAGCGCCTTGGCCGGTGTCCACCACTCGGCGCGGTCGACCTCGCGACGGTCGGGCGCGGGTTCGGCGCCGTCGGGGCAGGTCGCGAGGTAGAAGCGCGTGTCGAAGCGCATCGGCGCGAGCTCCGGCGTGATCCAGCGCGAGAACGGAATGAGTTCGGCCGGTTCGGACAGGCGGATTCGCGCCTCTTCGTAGGTCTCGCGCGCGCCGGCGTTCTTCCAGGCGATGTCATCTTCCGGGTCGCCGTCGATCGGCAGCAGCGTGCCGCCGGGAAAGACCCAGGCGCCGCCCATGAACTTGAGCTCCGGCGAGCGTCGCACGAACAGCAATTCGACGCCGTCCGCGCCGTTGCGCAGGACGAGCACCGAGGAGGCCTGGCGCGGCTCGACGCCCATCAGACGAAGATCTTTCCTCTTGAGACGATCGGCTCCTGGCGCGATGCGGCGTCGGCCGAGACCTCGGCGATCGCTTCGCCGGTGATGTCGACGAGGCGTCTGAGTTGCTTGGAATCGATTGCGAGCGGCGGCATGAGGACGACAGTGTCACCGAGCGGTCGGATGATCGCTCCGCGACGTCTGGCGGCGAGTGTGACCTGGTGACCTGAACGCGCCTCGACCGGGAAGCCCTCGAGTTCGATCCCGATCATCAGTCCTCGGCGCCGGACCTCCTTGACGCGCGGAAGCTCGGCGATCGGGGCGAGCAGCTCGCCGGCGAGGACCGAGAGATCTGCGACGTGGTCGAGCGTCTCCTCGGCCTCGAAGACATCCAGCGTCGCCAGGGCGGCGGCACAGGCGAGCGGGTTGCCGGTGTAGGTGTGGCCGTGGAAGAAGGTCTTGAACTCGTCGTGGCGGCCGAGGAAACTGGTGTAGATGTCTTCGCTGGCCAGTGTCGCGGCGAGCGGCAGATAACCGCCGGTGATGCCCTTGGCGAGGCAGAGAATGTCGGGCTCGACGGCCTCCTGCTGGCAGGCGAACATCGTGCCGGTGCGGCCGAAGCCGGTCGCCACCTCGTCGAGGATCAGCAGCACGTCGTGTGCGTCGCAGAGTTCGCGCACGCGGCGCAGATAGCCGGAAGGGTGCACGATGATTCCGGCCGCGCCCTGGACGAGCGGCTCCATCATCACGGCGGCAAGCTCCGCGCCGTGCTGCTCGAAGACTTTCTCGAGTTCCTCGATGTCGCCGGGCGTGGTCTTGAGCGTTTCGAACAGCAGCGGGCGGTAGGTCTCGTGGAAGAGGTCGATGCCTCCGGCCGAGACCGCCCCGATCGTGTCGCCGTGGTAGGCCTCGTGCATCGTCAGGAACTTTGTCCGCTCGGGTGAGCCCGACTGCTGGTGGTGCTGGAAGGCGATCTTCAGCGCGATCTCGGTCGCGGTCGATCCGGAGTCGGAGTAGAAGACCCGGGTCAGGCGCTCGGGCGCGAGTTCGACGAGTCGCTGCGCGAGTGTGATGGCCGGCTCGTGCGAGAGGCCCAGCATCGTGCTGTGGGCGACGCGGCCGAGCTGGTCCTTGATCGCCTTGTCGATCGTCGGGTGCTGGTGGCCGTGGACGTTGCACCAGAGCGAAGAGACGCCGTCGATGTAGTTGCGTCCCTCGACGTCGGTGAGAATGCAGCCCTTGCCCGACTCGATGATCGGCGCATCCTCGGCGATCCAGCCCTGCTGCTGCGTGAACGGGTGCCAGACGTACCGCCGGTCCAGCTGAGCCAGGTCTTCCGCAGACATGGCGCAGATCCTAGGCAATCAGGCGCGTGCGCGCAGCCAGCGTTCGGCCGGCAGACCCTTGGCGTCCTCGGCCAGGCGGTCGGGCGCGGTGACGGGCAGCGTGGCGACATCGACGCCCAGCAGGCGGGCGAGCGTGTCGAGGTTCGAGCGTTCGATCTCGTTCGGCTCGGCGGGCCACCCGGAGATCACCACGGCTGCGACTGCAAGCCCTTCCTGATCGAGTCGATCGACGGTGAGGCGGGTGTCGCTGATCGTGCCGAGGCCGGGGTGGGTCGCGACCACGACGGGCAGTGCGATCGCCTTGACGAAGTCGAGGACGGAGAGGTCGGGATCATCCGAGAGCGGCACGAGCAGGCCGCCGACGCCTTCGACGATCGCCGCGTCGGTGCCCTCGGTGGCAGCGCTGTAGGCGGTGATCAGCTGGTCGAGCGTGATCGTCGTGCCGATCTGTGCGGCGGCGAGATGCGGCGAGACCGGCGGGCCGAAGGTGTGCGGCGTGACCTGCTCGGGAGCCTGCCAGCCGGTCGCCTGAGCGAGCAGCTCATGATCCATCGGCCAGCCGGGGGTCGGCTCATCGAGCCCGCTGACGGCTGGCTTGAAGGCGGCGACTCTGTGGCCCTTGGCGGTGAGCGAGGCGGCGATCGCCGCTGCGACCACGGATTTGCCGACGCCCGTGCCGGTGCCGGTGATGAAGAGACCCTTGCTTGCCATCGGCGGCACGCTAGCCGGGCGACCCGCGCAGCCAAGCCAAGTTCTTGGACAAACCTGTCCCTGAGGGAGAGGTTTGTCCAAGAACACCGCTTATCTACGGGGCGCCCAAACTCATGAGCTTCGAACGAGCCTCGGGGACCAACCCACCCATCACCGCCAGCGGCGAAGCCGCCCGCACTCAACAACCATCAGCCCGAGACCGACCGCCACTACGGCAGTCAACCGATCAGGCGACGGCCAGCCCTTCGGCACCTTCGTCGTAGATCCGGCTCGCCGGCCCCGCCGCGCGCGGCGGACCGAACTCGCCGGGCATCTGGTGTCCGGGTTCGAAGCCCACGGCGATCGCGGCCTTCTGGAGAACCTTGGCTGCGGCGGTCAGCTCGTCGGGCTTGTGTGACGCCATCACCGCGCAGCGGATGCGGCTCATGCCGTCCGGCACGGTCGGCGGGCGGATCGCCTGCGCGAAGACGCCGCGCTCGAGAGCCTCGGTGGACATCTTCATCGCCAGCTCGGGCTCGCCGATCACCAGCGGGACGATGTGGGCGGCGGCCGGATCGCGGCGCTCGGTCTCGACGTCGAAGCCGCGGCGCGAGAGCTCACGGCGGAAGAATTCTGCGTTCTGGCGCAGGCGGGTGACGCGACGAGGCTGCTCGGAGAGGATGTCGAGCGCTTCGGCAGCCGCGGCGACGACCGGCGGTGCCGGCGCGGTGCTGTAGATGAAGCTGCGGGCGGAGTTCACGAGGTAGCGGGCCATCTGCGTGTCGCAGGCGGCGAATGCTCCGTAGGCTCCCAGCGCTTTGCTCAACGTGCCGACGATGACGTCGACCTCGCCGGTGAGGCCGAGCGCGGCGACCGCACCGCGGCCCTCTGGACCGACGCAGCCGGTGCCGTGGGCCTCGTCGACCATCACCCGCACGTCGTGGCTGTTGGCGAGCTGGACGATTCCCTCAAGCGGTGCGATGTCGCCATCCATCGAGAAGACCGAGTCGGTCACGATCAGACTCGCGCGGCCACGTGCCTGGCGCAGACCCCAGGCGAGGTGCTCGAGGTCGCCGTGGTCATAAATGAAGGTCTCGGCGCGCGAGAGGCGGCAGCCGTCGACGATCGAGGCATGGTTGAGCTCGTCGGAGAAGATCACCTCGCCCTCCTGGGAGAGCGCGGGGATGATGCCGGCGTTTGCCATGTAGCCGCTGCCGAAGAGCAGGGCCGCCTCGGTGCCCTTGAATTCGGCGAGTTGCGACTCGAGGCGCCGGTGGACGGTCATGTTTCCGCTGATCAACCGCGATCCAGAGGAGCCCACGCCCCAGCGACGAGCGGCATCAGCGGACGCCTCACGAACCCGGGGGTGATCCGCAAGACCGAGATAGTTGTTCGAGCACATCACGAGGACGGGCTTTCCGTCGAGCAGGACGCGCGCGCCCTGCGGCCCGGAAATCAGGCGCATGCGGCGGTAGAGGCCCTGGTCCTCGAGCGCGCTCAGATGCTGTTCGAGATCGGTCATTGATGAGTCCCCGCTCCGGTGACCTCCGAGGCCCCCAGATGAGGCATAACTTAGGCGGTCCGCCGGACGCCAATCCCGCTTGTCAAGCGGAATCGAGTGACTTCGGTGTCAGGTGCCCGTCCACTCGGGCGGACGTTTCTCGCCGAATGCGCGGACGCCCTCGTGAAAGTCGTTCGAGAGGAAGCACGCGCGGCGGAGCTCGACGAGCTCTTCGCGGACCGTCGGGTCGATCGGCGCGTGGGCGAGAAGCGTGTTGATCACGCGCTTGTTGCCCTCGAGCGAGAGTGGTGCGTTGGCGGCGATCGATTCGGCCATCACGATCGAATCCGGGCCGATCGCCTCCGCTTGACGGACGTAGTTGACCAGACCCCACTTGAGTGCTCGGTCGGCGCTGATGTTCTGCGCCGTGAAGAACAGCTCGCGAGTTCGCGCGGGGCCGATCGTCTGGATGAACTTGTCGAGACCGTCATAGCTGTAGACAAGGCCGAGCTTTGCCGGGGGCATCCCCAGCTTGGCCCCCTCGGCGACGATACGGATGTCGGTCGAGAGCGCGAGCTCGAGCCCGCCGCCGATCGTGTGCCCGTTGAGCGCGCCGATCGTGGGGAAGGGGAAGTCGGTGACCGCCTCGATCGCTTCAGTGAAGGGATGCGCCACGAGCTTCTCTGCTTCTTCAGCGAAGCGGTCATCGGGCAGCCCACCGATGTCGTATCCGGCCGAAAAGACGCTGCCGCTTCCGGTGATGATCAGGCAGCGGGCCTCGATCTCAGGGACGGTCTGCGCGATCGCATCGAGGATCTCCTGGTCGAGCGCTCCGCGCTTGTCCGGATTTGCGATTCGCAGACGCGCGACATGCGGCGCGGGTTCGTCGTAGACCAGCTTTCCGCTGGCCAGCTGCTTCTCGTTGATCGCCTCGGGCAGGTCGTTGGACATGACCCGAGAGTAGTTCGCCTTGCGCTACTCGAGGACTACGAGAATGTCGCCTTCAGAAACCGAATCGCCCTCGGCGCACTTGATCTCCTTGACCACGCCATCGTCCTCGGCCTCGACCGGCATCTCCATTTTCATCGACTCGAGGATCACGACGGTGTCGCCGTCAGCGACCTCATCGCCGGGCTTGACTTCGATCTTCCAAACGGTTCCGGTGATGTGGGCTTCGATGTCGCTCATTGGGCCTCTCGCTTGCGTCGTGGACGCCTGACAACATACCGATCCACATGGCGGAGCGAGCAAGCACAGTTGGGCACGTGATCGTGGCCGCGCGCAACGAGGCAGACCGCATCGGCGAGACCGTCGCTGCGCTGCACGAAGTCTTTGACGGCGTGACGGTGATCGTCGCCGATGACGGCTCGGAAGATTCGACCGGGGCCGTCGCCGCCGAGGCCGGCGCGACCGTCGTCGGCGGCCCCCGGCACTTGGGCAAGGGCGGCGCAGCGACCCTCGGCGCGGAGCGCGCACTGGCCGACGGACCACCGTTCGAAGGCGCGGTGGTGTTGCTCGCCGACGCCGATCTTGCGCGATCGGCCGCGAAGCTCGCGCCGCTCGCCGATGCGGTCGCGGCCGGCGACGCCGACCTCACGGTCGCGATGTTCGCGAGCCGAGTTGGCGGCGGGTTCGGGCTCGCGCTCGGATTCGCTCACTGGGCGATCGAGAAGCGTTGCGGGCTCGACACCGAGGCGCCGATCTCAGGTCAACGCGCGCTCAGCTACGAGGCGCTGAAAGCCGTGACTCCATTTCACGGGAAGTTCGGCATGGAGATCGGCATGACCGTCGACGCGGTTCGCGCGGGACTCACGGTCAAGGAGATCGAACTCGACCTCGCCCATCGCGCAACCGGCAAATCGCTCCGCGGCTTTCTACATCGCGGCCGCCAGCTCAAGGATTTCACCCGGGTGTATTTTGAGCTCGGTAGCGGCAAATGATTCTCGCGCTAGACGAAGGCACGACCGGCAGCAAGGCGCTCCTCCTCGGCGAGGACGGTCGCATCGTCGCCACCCGTCAACACGAGTTCACGCAGTACTTCCCGCATCCCGGCTGGGTGGAGCACGACGCAAATGAGATCTGGCAGATCACCAGCGGGGTCGCCGCCGAGGTGCTCGCGGCGGCCGGGGCGCGAGCGAGCGATCTGAAGGGCGTGGGGATCACGAACCAGCGTGAGACGGTCGTCGTCTGGGATCGCGCAAGCGGCGAGCCACTGCACCATGCAATCGTCTGGCAGGACCGTCGAACGGCAGACCGTTGCCGGGAACTTGTCGCAGCCGGCCACACGGAGCTCGTTCGAGCACAGACCGGGCTGACGATCGACCCGTACTTCTCGGCGTCGAAGATCGAGTGGCTGCTGCGGAATGTCGAGGGGCTCAGTGCGCGCCCTGCGGCCGAGATCTGTTTCGGCACGATCGATGCCTGGCTCGCGTTCAAGCTCACCGGCCGCCACGTGACCGACTACTCGAACGCGGCCCGCACGATGCTGTTCGACATCAACCGGCTCGAGTGGTCGCAGGAGCTGTGCGAGATCTTCTCGATTGACCCGGTCTCGCTGCCTGAAGTGCAGCCGTCGTTGAGCGTGTTCGGCGAGACCGACCCGGGGCTGCTCGGCGGCGCAGCGATCCCCCTCGGCGGCATCGCGGGCGACCAGCAGGCCGCGCTCTTCGGCCAGGCGTGCTTCGCGCCGGGCAAGGCCAAGAACACCTACGGCACCGGCAGCTTCGTGCTGATGAACGTCGGCGACGCCGCGCCGGCGCCGGCCGAAGGGCTCGTCGGGACGCTGGCCTGGGGTACCGAGGTGGATGCCACCTACGCATACGAGGCGAGCGTGTTCGTTTCCGGCGCTGCGGTGCAGTGGCTGCGCGACGGACTCGGGCTGTTCGAGAATGCGGCCGAGACCGAGCGTCTCGCGCGATCACTCGACTCGAATGACGGCGTCTACTTCGTTCCGGCGCTCACTGGCCTTGGCTCGCCGTATTGGGATCCAGATGCGCGCGGCGCGCTGATGGGTCTCACCCGCGGCACGACGCGCGCACACTTCGCCCGCGCCGCGCTGGAGGCGATGGCCTACCAAACGGTCGACGCCGTGCGCGCGATGGAAGCCGCAGCGGGCCTACCGCTCGGCGAACTCCATGCCGATGGCGGCGCGGTCGCCAATCACTGGCTGATGCAGTTCCAGGCCGACGTGCTCGGCGCGCCGGTTGTGGTTCCGGAGATAACGGAGACGACAGGCTTCGGCGCGGGGATGATGGCCGGAATCACCGCCGGAAGCTGGACCGCTGCAGAGGTCGAGGGGCTCTGGCGGGAAGAGTTTCGCTTCGAGCCGCAGATGCAGCAGAGCCGCCGCGAGGAATTGCTCGCCGAGTGGTCGGCTACGGTCGCGTCCGTGCGCGAACGCGGGACACCGGAGTCCTAGGAGACTTTTGATGGCGAAGATGAAGGAACAGGTCTACGTCGACGACCGCGGCGCCGACCGTATGGAGGTCTATCACCGGCGCGTGCGCGAGCACAAACCGAGCGCGATGTACGACCTCGTGCGTGTGCTGATGACTGGCAGTTACGGCTGGCTCAGCCGGGTGTCGGCCATCGACGTCCAGAACGTGCCTCGTGCGGGCGGGACGATCTTCGTGCCCAACCACTTCAGCTTCATCGATCACTTCTACACCGGCATCCACCTGCGTCGCAAGCTGCAGTTCATGGCCAAGTCGCAGATCTTCAAGCCGCCGCTCGACTTCGTGTTCAGCCACGGCGGAGTATTTCCAGTGATGCGCGGGAAAGGCGACGACGAGGCTTTCATCACCGCGCGCGCGATTCTCGAGCGCGGTGGAGTGGTCCAGATGTACGCCGAGGGCGGGCGCTCACGCGACTACTACCCGACCGTCGCCAAGCGCGGAGCGGGGCTGCTCGCACTGCAGAGCGGCGCGCCGGTTGTGCCCGTCGCGATCTACGGCTCGCAGTTCCTGCGCGACACCAAGCGCAAGGGCTTCCCGAAGGTCACGATCCAATACGGCCGTCCGGTGCAGTTTTCGCAGATCGATGATCCGACCCGCGAACAGCAGCAGGCTGTGTCGGATGAGATCTTCTCCCGCGTGACAAAGATGTGGTGGGGCCTGGACGCCGAGCTTGAGCCGAAGTGGCGCCGCGCAGAGCGCGAGCGCACGGGGGAACAGCCGCGCACGACCCCGCCGGAGAAGCTGCCGCAGTAGTTCGATCGCGCGGCCGAATCCGCGCGTTCAAGCGAGAAATCGCCCCGATGAACGGTCATTGGGGCGCCCCAAAGGACACTCTTTGGGGCGGGAAAGCGCTTGTTCAAGCGATCCCGCGCCCGCGCGTTCAGTAACTCTCTTCGAGCCCCGCGAAGAACTCGCGGTCGTGGCCAGGGATTACGAGGGCGCTCGGGGTCATCTGTTTGTAGGCGCGGATCTCGCGCACCGAGCGCTTGTAGTTGTGCTCGTCGGCCAGTACCAGCGGGACCTCACCGGCGTCGAGCGAATTGCGCGTGTAGATGGCGTCGCCGGCGATCAGGCACTCGCGGTCGGCAAGTCGCACCACAACCGACATGTGCCCATAGGTGTGGCCCGGCGTGGAAACCAGCACGATCGAGCCGTCGCCAAATAAATCGAACGAGCGCCCGAAGGTCGCGAATGAGTTGATCGAGTCGGCCGAGAAATCGACCATGCGCACGTCGTGGCCGAGGTCGTACTGGCGGCGTACGTACCCGCGCGCGAGGAGCTTCTTGCCGTGGGCGCTGCGCCACTCGTCGCGCGAGACGACGACAGTGCAGTCTTCGATCTCATTGAGCGCGCCGGCATGGTCGACGTGGAGATGCGTCATCACGACGGTGCCGATGCCGCCGCGCGGGATGCCGAGCTCGCGCAGGCGCGCCGGGAGCGGCTGGGATTCGTCGGCGCGCAGGCCGTACATCGCTGCTGCGGCTCGCCCGACTGCGGCCCTCACGTCGTGGACGACCGCGGCGGGTAGGCCGGTGTCGATCAGCACCCAGCCGGCCGTCGGGTGCAGGGCGAAGAAGATCGGGCAGGGCGTCCAGTGATCGAATTTGTGCCGCATTCCGCGCACGATCGCCCGGGGCTTGGCGAGTGGCTGATCGATCCGCGCAAGGAAGCCGCGCGGTACGCCCATCTCACCGGTCGAAAATGGGTGCAGCGCGACCGTCGCACCGGCCGAGCCGCCGTGGAGCGGGCCGTCCAAGACCCGCGATTCGCTCTCCTCCATGGCCGAAACCTATTGCCTGGGCCGGAGGGCACAAAAAAGCCCTCCCGCGGCTTGCGGAAGGGCTTTTTCGTTACTTCGGAGTAGTTGGCGTGGACCTAGAAGGCCATACCGCCGAACATGCCGCCGGTGATGTTGAGCACCTGGCCGTGCACGTAGTTCGAGAGCGGCGAGGCGAGGAAGAAGATCGGCGCGGCGGCCTCTTCCGGCGTTGCCGGGCGACCCAGCGGGATCAGCATGTTGGCCATCTGACGCATCTGCTCGGGGATGCCGAGCTGGATCTGCTCGCCGTCCTTCTCGATCGTCTCGGCGTTCTCCTTGGCGGCGGTCAGACGCGTCTCGACGAAGCCGAAGGCGACGGCGTTGACGTTGACCTTGAACTGGCCCCACTCCTTGGCGACGGTCTTGGTCAGACCGACGACACCGAGCTTGCCGGCGCTGTAGTTGGCCTGGCCGGCGTTGCCGAACATGCCCGAGGTGCTGGAGACGTTGACGATCTTGCGGAAGACCTCCTTGCCCTCTGCGCGCTCGGCCTTGGCCGGCTCACGGAAGTACGGGGCGGCTTCGCGGATCAGCTGGA
This sequence comes from Solirubrobacterales bacterium, assembly GCA_047605325.1. Classification (GTDB taxonomy): domain Bacteria; phylum Actinomycetota; class Thermoleophilia; order Solirubrobacterales; family JACPNS01; genus JACPNS01. Next base: position 67,755 of record JASGFX010000008.1, read on the forward strand.
ACGGCGCCTTGACGTGGACGTTGAGCATGGCGTCCCACTGCTCGTCGGTGATCTTGTGCACCGGGGCGTCCCATGTGTAGCCGGCGTTGTTGATCAGGATGTCGATCTGACCGAACTCGTCGATCGTCTTCTTGACGACCGCGGCGGGCGAGCCGTCGGCGGTGATGTCGCCGCCGATCGAGACGGTGTTGCCCTCGATCTCGTTGGAGGCCTGCTCGGCGATGTCGCCGTCGAGGTCGGTGATTACGACGTTGGCGCCGGAGCCGGCGAGCTGCTCGGCGACGGCGCGGCCGATGCCGCGGGCGGAGCCGGTGACGATGGCGGTCTTGCCTTCAAGCAGACCGGGGATCGCGAGGTCACTCATGGTGATTTGGATCTCTTTCTGGTGGTTGGAGGGGCGGTCTGAAATCCGCGCGGGATGTTAGTCAGACCGAACGTTCGTTTTGCAAGGTCCAGAAAAGGTCTAGAACCCGTACGACCGGCCGATCACGTCGAGCATGATCTCGTCGGTGCCCGCGCCGATGCGGTTGAGACGCATGTCGCGCCACGCGCGCTCGATGCCGTACTCCTTCATGTAGCCCCAGCCGCCGTGGATCTGGAGGCACTCGTCCATCACCTCGAAGCCGATCTGCGAGGAGTAGAGCTTGGCCTGCGAGATCTCGCGCACCGGGTAGCGCCCCTGGTCGACGAGCCACGCGGTGTAGTAGTTGAGCTGGCGGGAGGCCTCGAGCTTGGTGCTCATGTCGGCGATTTTGTGGCGGATCGCCTGGAACTTGCCGATCGAGCGGCCGAAGGCCTGACGCTCCTTGGCGTACTCCATCGTCATGTCGAGCGCGCGCTGGGCGCCGGCGACGCAGGCGCAGGCGGCGACCATGCGCTCGCTCTGCAGCTCCCACATGATGTTGTAGAAGCCCTTTCCGACCTCGCCGAGGCGGTTTGCGTCGGGCACGCGCATGTCGGTGAATGAAAGCTCCGCGGTGTCAGAGGCGTTCATGCCGAGCTTTTCAAGCTTGCGCGAGACCTCAAAGCCGGGCGTGTCGGTCTCGACCAGGAAGAGCGTGAAGCCGTCAAAGCCGGCCGAGTCGTCGGTCTTCGTCACGAGCACGATCAGGTCGGCGCGGATGCCGTTGGTGATGAAGACCTTCGATCCGTTGATCACCCACTCGTCGCCGTCGCGTACCGCGCGGGTCTTGATGCCCGCCACGTCGGAGCCGGCGTCCGGCTCGGTGATGCCGAGCGAGAGGATGTAGTCGCCGGCGATCGCGCCGCGCAGGTACTTGTCCTTGATCTCCTCGCTGCCGAACTTCTCGATCGGCGGCATCGCCATGTCGGTCTGCACGGCGATGCCCATGTTCAGACCGCCGCTGTTGGAGTAGGCCATCGACTCGGCGCGCACGACGCTGGTGAAGTAGTCGCCGCCCTGGCCGCCGTACTGCTCGGGCATCGTGAGACCGAGGAAGCCCAGCTCGCCCATGCGCTTGATCACCGAGTCTGGGAAAGTTGTCTCTTCCCACTCATCGGCGTGGGGGGCGAGCTCGGTCTTGGCGAAGCGCTCGATCGTCTCGCGCAGCTGCTCGTGCTCATCGTTGAAGATGAAGTGCCGAGTGCTGCTCTTGTGATCGGGCTTGATCGTGCCTGATTCCATCGTGGGTCCTCCGTCGGCGCGAGCCGGTGAAAGTGGAAAGTAGGAAGTTCTAGTTCTTACTCTACCGCAGCCGGAGCGGAAGCGCGCGCCGCCATCGCGTTTAGGCTCGGCGCGCACGTGAACGAGAACTTTTCACAATGGCGCAGCGACGCCCGCGAGTGGATCCGCGAGCGCGGACTCGAGATCTGGATAATCACCGGAATCTGGGCGCTGCTGACGCTCGTGATCTACCTGCTTGCGACCGGCCATGAGTCGCCGCGTCGCTATCAGGACGAGTTTCTTTTCTGGGGGCTCGCAAAGAGCTTCGCCCACGGCGACGGATTGACATGGCGCGGGGTGGGGATCGGCATGCGCAGCTGGCTCTATCCGGTGCTGCTCGCCCCGGCCTTCTGGGTGGCGAGCACGGTCCCGGGCGAGTACACGCTGGTCCACCTGATCAATTCGCTGATGATCGGCGCGACGATTTTCCCCGGCTATCTGATGGCGCGCATGTTCATGGATCGCTGGCGCGCGCTGGTGGTGGCGTTGCTCGTGGTCTCGGTCCCTGCGATGAACTACGCAGGCGTGATCGGGACCGAAAATCTCGGCTATCCGACGTTCACTGCGGCCTGCGGGGCGATTCTGCTCGCGATCGCCCGGCCGCGATTGCGAAATACGATCCTCGCCTTCGTGCTGATCGGCGTCGCGTTGCTGACGCGCACGCAGTTCGTCAATCTGCTTCCGATCTTCGTCGGGACACTGCTGCTCGGAGCTGCGATGGCCCCGAGCGGCAAACGGGTCGCCTATCTCGCCGAGCGCCGCAGTATCTGGATCGGCCTCGCCGCGCTCGGGGCGCTCGGGGCGCTCGCGTTTCTCGCTCAGGGGACGGGCGCGTTCGGTCTCTATGCCGGGGCCTTCAACGGCGCTTCGGTGTTCGGTCAGCAACTCAGCTTCTGGCTCAAGTCTTTTGCCGCCGACGTCTATCTGCTCACGGCGATCGTCCCGGTGATCGCGACTTTCGCGCTGGTCGGCCGCAAGGAGAACCGCAACGATCCGCTTGTCGGCGCGCTGATCGCTTTGGCGATTGTCGCGGCGGTCGTGTTTGTCGCGCAGATCTCATGGTTCTCGGCGACGAACATCTATGACTGGCGCTCGCGCCACATCTTCTACGAGCGGTACATGTTCTACCTCGGCCCGATCTTCTTCACCGGACTGCTGGTGGCGTGGAAGCGGGTCTCATGGGGTGCGGCGCTGGCCTCGACCGCGATCGCCACGCTGGTCGTCAGCGGATTTCAGACCGACGCCGTGCTCGTGCCGTTCTCGTACGACTCGTTCGGCCTCTCGCTGGTCGGGCGCCACATGGAGTTGCACCCGGACGTCGCACCGGACATCGGGATGTTCCTCGCGCGGCTCACGTTCGTACTCGGCCTCGTCTACGTGGCTTCGACGCTCCCCAGCAAGATCGTGCAGCGCGTGCTCTATTGGGGGCTTGTCGGCTTCACGTTCGTCGCGCTGATCGCCAGCCAGGCGCAGACCTGGCACTACGCGCGCCTCTTCTCGACCCAGGCGTTCAGCCAGGTCCCCAAGCCGGCCAACTTCATCGACAAGAACACCGATCAGCCGGTCGGCATGATCATCACCTCGACCGACGATCCACTCTCGTACTTCACGACCGAGTTCTGGAACGACCAGGTTGTACGCACCTTCACGACCGACGCTGCGCCGATCAAGTCCCCGATCACTTACTCACCGATGTGCGAATTCGACTGGGACAAGACGGGGTTGATCCTCGGCACCGGGTGCTCCGAGGTCCCGAGTGCCTGGTACCTGCGCAGCGACAACGTCGTGATGCACCTCAAGGATGAGACCAAGCGGGTGCACCCGTCACCCGCTTGGCCGACCCTGACGCTGATGGTCGCTACGTCGCCGGCGCGAATTCTCTCGTTCGTCGACGGCCGCGCGGTGCGGACCGGGCTCGTCAACTCGTCGATGACGATCAAGAGCTTCCTCGACGAACCCGGCGAACTGCGCATCAAGTTGCGCGGGTCCGAACTCTCCACGGTCAACTCGATCGCCGGGGAGTCGACTCTCGTCGGGGCCGGCCAGCGCCGCACGCTGACCGTCAAGGTCGGCGCCAGCGAGCACGACCGCACGCTCACGGTGCGCACGCCGAGCGGCGTTCCGGCCGCGTTGTTTGTCACCGGCGTCGACGTCCGCGAAGGCAGCGGTCCTTGGAAATCGATTCTCTGAACGAAGAATCGCCCTCGGGCTCGGCGCCGAGCGGCTCCCGGCTGCCCGGGGTGCTGCTCGTCGGTGCCCTCTGGCTCGGCGGGGCGGTGCTGATCTGGCTGCTCGCGCGCACTGTCGTGGTGCCGTGGCGCTACCAGGACGAGTTTCTCTACTGGGCGCTGGCCAAGAGCATCGCCGCTGGCGAAGGGCTCCAATGGCGATCGGCGCCCGCGCCCACGCCGTCCCCGCTCTACCCGCTGCTGATCGCGCCGGCGTTTCGAGTCGCGTCGGGCGTCCAGGCTCAATACGACGTCGTCAAGGCGATCAACGCGGCGATGATCAGTTCCATCGTCGTTCCGGTCTACCTCGGCGCGCGCCTTTTCAGCGGGCGGCGGCTCGCCGCGATGGCTGCTCTGCTCGCGCTCTCGATGCCGGCGATGAACTACGCGGGCCTGATCGGCACCGAAAGCCTCGCGCTTCCGCTCGCCGCCGCTGCGCTTCTGGCGCTGGTCGTTGCCCTGGAGCGGCCATCCGTGAAGTCCACGATCCTCACGCTCGCGCTGTTCGCGCTCGCGGCCCTCACGCGGGTTCAGTTCGTCTCGCTGCTTCCGATCGCCGTGCTCGCGCTGCTTGCGGGGGCCTTGATGCAGGAAGCCGGGACCCGCCGCGCGTACCTCGCCGACCGCCGCGCGCTGGTCTGGAGTCTCGCCGCGATCATTGTGCTCGGCGTCCTCTACGTCGCGGTGCGTCGTTCTGGTTCGCTGGGGATCTATCGGGGAACACTCTCGTCGGGCACCTTTGCCTCGGGCGATCTTCTCTACTGGATCCGCGCATTCATCTCGGACGTCTGGGTCGTCTGTGCGATCGGCCCGGCGATCGCGACGTTCGCGCTGCTCGGCGGCGGGGTCTGCGGTCGAGACCGGAGGATCGTCGCTCTGCTTGCGGTCACGCTCGCCGCCGTGGCCGTGTTCGTGTTCCAGGTCACCTGGTTCTCTGCGACCAACGGCGAATACTGGCGCGAGAGGCAGATCTTCTATGAGCGATACATGATCTACCTGGCACCGCTGTTCTTCGTCGGATTCGCCGCGGCGTTCGGGCGAATCCGGCGGCGACCGCTGCTCATCTCGACGACGGTCGCGATCGTCGCGCTGCTGCTGATGCCGTCGAACGTCGTGAAGCTGCCGTTGTCGCTGGATGCCTTCTCCCACGCGTTTCTCGCCAACGCGCTCGACGGGCACGAATTCCTGCTCGGCCACATCGGACTGGTGCTCGCCGTCCTTGCGGCGGCGATGGGGGTGGCACTAATGGGATTCCTGAAGGGGGCCGACGAGGAGCGCTCGGAGGTGAGGATCGCCCGATTGCTCGCCGTGCTGCTGCCGTTCTTCGTGTTGCTCACAGCTCAGGCCAAGGCGTGGTCGCTGCAGTACATCTTCAGCGACGGATGGGCCGACCGCAGCGCACACCCGATCGATTGGGTGGATCGTGCGACCGATCGCGATGTGGCGATGCTCGTCGGTGGCGGTAGCGATCTGACGACCTTCTACGAGACCGAGTTCTTCAACCCGAACATCAAGAACGTCTACGTCGGCGACGCCGCGCCGATTTCTTCGCCCGCGATCTCGTCGTTCACGTGCAAGTTCAACCTCGCGCCCGACGGTGCACTAGAGAAGTCGCAGTACAGCTACTGCGACCCCGCGATCACGGCATGGCTGACGATCTCGCCGAACTTCACGATGCGCCTGCGTGATGCTCGACTGGTCAAAGGGCCGAGTGACTCGGGCGGCGCGACGCTCCAGCTCGGCGAGTCGAATCCGCGCGTCCTCGCGCTCGTCTCGGGCCTTGCCCCATCGTCCGGTGTGGACGAGCTGACCGTCCGCACGTTCGCGGAGGAGGCGGGCGAGCTGCGCGTCAGGGTGAAGTCGCCCGGGAAGCCTGCGCGAACGGTAACTGTGCCGATCGAGCAGGGCGATGCGACGACCCACGTTCCGCTCGGCGCGGCCGACGTGAAGACGCGAAAGGTCGAATCGATCCAGCTGCGCGAGGGCGACGGACCCTGGCAGTCGGTGCTCGAGTAGCGCGCCCGGCGACTACTCGAACTTCAGCGAGTTGAGGATCTGGTCGCAGCCCTTGTTGAGGGCTTCGCGATTCTTGGGCGTCGACTGGCAGTTGAGCATGAACTCGTCCTTGTCGCGGAAGAGGAATGTGAGCTTGTTCTGCAGCGTCGTGTTGCCGGTGCCCGGGTACTCGACGACGTACTGGTATCCGGGAAGGCCGCCGTACTTCACGACCTTCGCGTCGCTGGCCGACCCGCCGGCCTGCTTGGTCAGTCGTGCGACGACGCGATCGACCTCCGGCTGGTAGGCGTTCTCACCTGCGCCGATCTGCTTCTTGAGCTTGTACTGCGTGATCGTCACCTGGTCGTACGGATTCTGCAGCGCGACCGAGACTGCGCGCACCGACGTGTCCGAACCGAAGTTGAACTTCGCTCCACGAGTCAAGGTCCAGCCCGACGGATAGTCGAAGCTGAACGGGTAGGTCGGTGTCGTGAAGGCTTGGTCCCCGCCTCCACCGCAGCCGGAGACTGCGACGGCGAGTGCGACGACTGAAGCGGTTACTGCGATCCTGAGTTTCATCGGCGAAAATCTAACGCGAGCGTCAGCCGAGATTTTTCTCGAAGAACTCGAGGTTGCGCGCGAACGCGAGCTCGGCGTAGTCCTCGTTGTAGGTGCCGAGGCGGTTGGCGGCGTTACAGAAGGCGTGTCCAGCGCCCTCGTAGAACTCTGCGACGACATCAACGCCCGCATCCTTGACCTCGGCGGCCAGCGCCTCGGCGTCGGCAGTCGGGATGAAGTCGTCTGCGGTGCCGAAGTGCATCAGCACCGGGCCTTCGATCTTGCTCCAGTCGGGCTTGCCGTGCGGAAAGACGTAGTAGAAGCTCGAGGTGGCGGCGACTTTGGGGTTTGCCGCTGCCGCGTAGAGGCAGAGCGCTCCGCCCATGCAATAGCCGGTTGAGCCGACCTCGTCGGCTCCGGCCTTTTCGGCCACGAAGTCGACGGCGCCGACGAGATCTTTTTCGGCCTGATCGACGTTCAACGCCATCAGCTTCTGCTGCGCCTCGTCGGGCTGGTCGGTCGTCTCGCCGCGGTAGAGATCCGGCACGAGCGCGTAGTAACCCGCTGCCGCGTAGCGATCCGCGATCGCTTTGATCTCGTCCATCAGGCCCCACCATTCCTGCACGACGATCAGCGCGCGTCCATTCGGCTCGGCGGGTGTCGCCAGATAGCCGGTTGCCGGCCCGTCCACGGTTGCGAATTCGACGATCTCTCCAGCCATGTTCTTCCCCAAGTCTCGTTGCTTCGGATGCCGCGCCGAAACTACCAATCAAAACCAATTACTTGTCGGTAAAGGAGTTTGGTTTGACTGCCGAATACCTAGTTGTTGGAATTTCGGCTGCTCGTCGCGGCCGCTGCGTTCGAATCGCGCAGGCAGACCCGTCAAACAGGGCTATCGGCCCACCCGGAGGACAATCGCATGACCACGTTTTTCGTTGGCATGAAGCCCCGTATCACCGCTCTTGCGGCGGTTTCGGCGCTTGTTGCCATCTTCTCGCTCGGCTTTGCCGGTGCTGCAGTCGCATCCGACTGCACCGACAATGCACTCTCCTACGCGACCGCCGCCAGCAATGCGGCAGCGAAGAAGGCTGCATACAAGTCCGCCACCGGCGCGAAGAAGGCCAAGGCCAAGACTGCCTACCTCAAGGCCGCCGCAGCCGCCAAGGCGCTGCGCGTGTCGCTGAACAATTCCTGCGCCACGATCATCGGTCCGCAAGGCGCGACGGGTCCGCAGGGAGCTCAGGGAATTCAGGGTGCGATCGGACCTCAGGGCGTCGCGGGCGCCAAGGGCGCGACCGGTGACACCGGCGCACAGGGCGCCAAGGGCGCAACCGGAGCGACCGGCGCTCAGGGCGACCAGGGCGAGGCCGGAGCGCAGGGCGACAAGGGCGCAACTGGCGACACCGGCGAGAAGGGCGACACCGGCGACCAGGGCGCAACCGGCGAGACCGGAGCCCAGGGCGAGCAGGGTGAGACTGGCGAGCAGGGTGAGACTGGCGAGCAGGGTGAACAAGGCATTCAGGGCGAAGTCGGCCCGCAGGGCGAGAAGGGCGCAACCGGCGACACTGGAGCCCAGGGCGAGCAGGGCATCCAGGGCGAGCAGGGCATCCAGGGCGAGAAGGGCGACACCGGCGACACCGGCGAGAAGGGCGACACCGGCGACCAGGGCGCAACCGGCGAAACCGGCGAGCAGGGTGAGCAGGGCGAAGCCGGCGTCCAGGGTGAGGCTGGCCCGGTCGGCCAGCAGGGTGCAACCGGAGCAACCGGAGCCGATGGTGTCGACGGCGCCGCCGGCACAAACGGAGCCAACGGAGCCACAGGCGCAACCGGTGCCCAGGGCATCCAGGGTCAGGTCGGCGCAACTGGCGCAACCGGGGCTGCCGGCGCAACCGGAGCAACCGGTGCCGCAGGATCGACCGGTACGACCGGAGCCGCGGGATCGAGCCTGACGCTGACCACCAACACCGAAACCACGCTCGCAACGACGACGATCACCGTCCCGGCCGGTTACACCCGCGCGGTCGTGACCTGGAGCGGAAACTGCAACGGCGGATCGACGACCGGAACCAACTACGTCAACGGACGCGTCCGCCTCGGGGCGGGCACGTTCGTCGGGCCGGACTCGACCAACGAGACCAGTTCGGGCTCTCCGGGTGTCGTGCTCTGCACCGACCAGAACCGTCCTGAGCCGTACAGCATCCAGCGTGTGTTCACAGGCCTGACGGCTGCTTCGAACTCATTCACCTTCTTGGTGAAGCGTGACATCACGCCGAGCGGTGGCGGGGCGACCAACCCGCTGCTCGAGCAGGCATACACCTCTGTGGAGCTGCGTCCGTAGCGCCGCGGCGCAGAATCTGATCGGCGACGACGGCCGCGAGGAAGCTCGCGGCCCGCGTCTTTTATGGACCACATCCCGACTAGGATGTCCCTTGGGGGGTGAAAAACACACGGAAA
>JASGFX010000009.1:0-74558 GCA_047605325.1 Solirubrobacterales bacterium
GGCGAACCAGATGGCGGGAATCGAAAGCACCGCGGTGACGAGGAAGCCCTTGTACATCGCGCCCATGATATTGGTGCCGCCGCCCAGCCGGACGAAATAGGTGCCCACGATCGAAGTGACGATGCACACGCCCCCGATCAGCAGCGGCAGCGCCATCAGCGGCAGCAGCAGGTCGCCCACGCCCTTCACGAGCAGGGCTGTCAGCACCATCGTCGCCCCCACGGTGACGACATAGGTCTCGAACAGATCGGCCGCCATGCCGGCGCAATCGCCCACGTTGTCGCCCACGTTGTCGGCGATCACGGCGGGGTTGCGCGGGTCATCCTCGGGGATTCCGGCCTCGATCTTGCCGACGATGTCGGCTCCGACGTCGGCGCCCTTGGTGAAGATTCCACCACCCAGACGGGCGAAGACCGAGATCAACGAACCACCGAAGCCAAGGCCGATCAGCGCGTCGACGGCCTCCTTGGTCGTGTCGTCGAAGATGCCGGTGAGAACCCAGTAGTAGCCAGCAACGCCCAGCAGGGCGAGGCCGACCACGAGCATGCCGGTAACGGCGCCGCCGCGGAAAGCGACGTCGAGCGCCGGGCTGATCCCGCCACGAGCGGCCTCAGCGACACGGGCATTCATGCGAACCGACACGTTCATGCCGATATAGCCGGCGGAGGCCGAAAGCGCGCCACCGATCACGAAACCGACCGCGACGGAAATGCCGAGGTCTGGGATCAGGGCGATGATCGCCGCAACGACGATTCCGACCAGAGCGATCGAGGAGTACTGGCGGTTCAGGTAGGCGCTCGCGCCCTCCTGGACTGCCTGCGAGATCTCCTTCATCTTTTCGTTGCCGGGTGAGAGCTTGAGCAGCTGGCGCGTGTTCAAGAGTCCGTACCCGACGGCCGCGAGTGCGCAGACAATCGCGACTACGACGCCGTGTTCATTCAGAAAGTCAGTCAAGACCGACACCTTTCATGACGGATCAGGTGGAATTGGAGCTTTCCGCCGGGGAGTCCGAGTTGAGTGTTTGACCTGCGCATTGACTGCGCATCGAGACGCTGCTCACCCCCGTAAGAAGCCAGCGGCAGTCTAACTACAAGAGCGGCCGAAATGCGGTAGATCAGGCGCTTGCGGCAGCGCCGCGGCCGAAGCTCGCGTGCGTCTGCTCGACCACGCCGGCGAAGATTTCGTGGATTCCCGCCCCTGCATCGAGGCGCGCGCGCAGCTCCTGGGCGCTGTTTCGCGCGGGAATAGCCGGCTCGATCCCGAGTTCGGCGCGCACGGGAGCCGTCCACTCCAGCAGGCGATCGCCGACTTCGGCTGCCGGGTACTCGCCGCGAGCGGCGAGATCGATCAGCTTGCCGTCGAGTCCGAAACGGATCGCGCGCCAGAAGTTTTCTTCCAATTCGCGCCCGCTGCGCGGCGTGAATGGCACGCCCTCGTCGTAGTCGCGCGCGGCCTGGGCGACGCAGGCCACGATCAGGCCGGCGAGCGCGGTCGAAGCCTCGGCGGTCGCCTGGGCGTCGCAGATGCGCACCTCGACCGTGCCGTAGCTGTGGTGCGGCCGGACCGACCACCAGAGCTGAGTCGACTCGATCACCGAGCCGACGTCCTTGAGGAACTCGACGAAGTCGGCGTAGCCGCGCCAATCCACGAATGGCTCGGGGATCCCGCAGCGCGGGAACATGCGTGTGAAGAGCTGGGTGCGCGCCGTCGCGAGTCCACTGTCGCGGTCGTCGACGAACGGAGACGATGCCGAGATCGCGAGCAGTTCCGGCAGCAGCTCACGAACGCGGTCGCAGACAGCGATCGCCCGATCGGCTCCACGTATGCCAACGTGCACGTGCAGACTGAAGGTGTTGTTGCGCCATGCGACGTACTTCAGGCCGTCCTCGACGAGCCGGTAGTGCTCGGTGTCGATGACCTTCTGGTCCTGCCAGCGGCTGAACGGGTGCGCGCCGATCGATCCGAGCTTGACCCCCTGGCGCTCGGCGGCGGCGAAGAGCTTCGCGCGGAACGATTCCTGCAGCGCGACTGCATGCGGGAAGTTCTCGCCGCGACCGGAGCGAATCTCGATCTCCGAGGAGATCAGCTCGCCGGCGACCGAGACCGCGAGTTCCGAGTCCTCGGAGGCCGCGTCGCGCAGCTCCTCGAAGCGCTGCGTGAGTTCGAGCGTCTCCGGATCGAGGATCTGGAACTCCTCCTCGATCCCGACGGTGAAGTCGGTCGACTCCTCGAAGATCTCCTGTGCGCGGGCGAGGTCGAGCGACATGGGCGGGACGGATCAGGCGAGGTAGAAGTAGAGCGCGTAGAGCAGGTCGACGGCTGGGCTCGATGTGTGCACGGTGACCTCTTGGGGCACCTCGAGCAGGCGATCGGTGTAGTTGAAGATGATCGTCACCCCGGCAGCGACGAGCTCATCGGCGACTGCCTGCGCGGCCGTTGCCGGAACGGCAATCACGCCGACCACGATGTCTTCGTCGATCACCGTCTGGCGCAGCTCTTCGGCCGGCTGGACGTCGACGTTGCCGCACTGCGTGCCGACCTTCTTGGCGTCGTTGTCAAAGACCGCCTTGATCTCGAATCCGTGATCGGCGAAGACCTCGGAGCCCGCGATCGCCTTGCCGAGGTGGCCGGCGCCGAACAGAGCGATGTTGTACTTCGCCGCGGTGTGCAGGATCGCGCGGATCTGCTCGATCAGGAAGTCGACGTTGTAGCCCACCCCACGTTTGCCGAACTTGCCGAAGCCCGACAGGTCGCGACGGATCTGCGTCGGGTTGACGTGCGTGAAGCGCGCCAACTCCTGCGAGGAGATCTTGTCCTTCTCCATCTTCTTGGCCTGGGTGAGCACCTGGAGATAGCGCGAGAGACGCGCGGCGACTCCGAGAGAGAGGCGCTCGCCGTCGAGGCCGGCTGCGATCGGGTTGGTCTGCTTGGGGGGTGCCATGGGGTGCGGCGCGCACCTTAGTAACTAGTTGGACAATCTCTCGCGGACCGCTTGTGCAAAGGGTTTGCGTCGGTACTGCGCGAGTTCCGCGATCTGCTCGCCGTCGATCTCGATGACCGGGATCTTTTCGAGAAAGCGCCTGTGCAACTCCTCGTCATGCTCGATGTTGATCACCTCGATAGTCGCGCCGGAGCCGTCCACGAGTTGCGCGACCGTCTCTTCCGCGTCGTCGCAGAGGTGACAACCCGGCCGGCCGAAGATCGTGATCCGGACAGGCATCAGGCCGGGGCCGGCTGACCCGACGGGTAGGCGTCGAGCGCGGCGAAATCGGTCAGCGGAGCGGTCGTCTTTCCGAGGGCCGCGGCAGCGATCATTGCGGCGTTGTCGGTGCAGAGCGCACGGGGCGGCACCTTCGTCTCGGATGCGGCGGCCTGGATCTGCTCACGCAGTTGCGAGTTCGCGGCGACTCCGCCACCGATCGCCACACGGTCGATCCCGGTCAGCGCGATCGCGTCCTTCACGCGCTGGACGAGCATCTCGACGACGGCCGCCTGGTAGCTCGCGGCGAGATCCGCCTTGACGCGCTCGAACTCACCCTCAGGGAGATCGCGAAGCCTGTAGAGCAGTGACGTCTTGATCCCGCTGAAGCTGAAATCGAGCTCGCCGGGATAGCTGCGCGGGAAGTCGTAGGCGGCCCTGTCGCCATCGCGTGCGAGCTTGTCGAGCGCCGCGCCGCCGGGGTATCCGAGCCCGAGCAGCCGGGCGACCTTGTCGAAGGCCTCACCCGCGGCGTCGTCGACCGTCGCGCCGAGCGTCTCGTAGCCCTCGCGCTCGGTGACCTTCGCGAGAAACGTGTGTCCGCCACTCGCAACCAGACAGAGAAACGGCAGCTCAAACGGTTCGGGCTCGAGGAAGTTCGCCGAGATGTGGCCCTGGAGGTGATCGACCGGGATCAGCGGCTTGCCCGACGCCTCAGCGAAAGCCTTGGCATATGAGAAGCCGACGAGCAGCGTGCCGATCAGACCCGGCCCGCGAGTGACCGCGACGGCGTCGATTTCTTCGCTGGTGACCCCGGCCTCCGACAGCGCAGCGCCGACGACATCGTCGAGAAACTCCAGATGCCGCCGCGAGGCGACTTCGGGCACAACACCTCCGAAGAGGTCGTGGTCCATCTGTGAGGCGATCAGGTTCGAACGGATCTCGCCGCTGCGGGTGACGACGGCGGCGCAGGTGTCGTCGCAGGAGGTCTCGATCGCGAGCAACATCAGCGGTGCCCCTTCCACTCGGTCGGATTGGCGGCATTCGGCGGGACGAAGTCGGGATCGGTGCTGCGCCACATGATCAGCGCGTCCTCTTTGTTGTCGGCGTAGTAGCCAGGTCTGACGCCGGCCTCGCGAAAACCGCAGCGCTCGTACATCCGGATCGCGACATCGTTCGAGACGCGCACTTCAAGCGTGTAGTGCGTGCGCTCTGCGTCGGCGAGCGTGAATACCTGTTGAAGCAGTGCCGTGCCGACGCCGGCGCGACGATTCGCCGGATCGACCGAGACGTTCATGATGTGCCAGACCTGGGCGTAGCGCGCGGCGATCAGATAGCCGATCAGAATGCCGTCGTCGGTGGCCGCGAGGCAGATGCTCCCGGCCTTCGAAAGCTCAAGCACGAACATCGCCGACGACCAGGGCGTTGGAAACGACTGATGCTCGATCTCCAGCGCGGCGGCGATGTCGCCCATCTCCATGCGGCGGATCGCGAAATCGTCATCGGGCAGCGCGTTCACTTTGCCGGACCCACAAGCCAGCTCTCGCGTGAGCTGACCTTCGCATCGGGCGGACGGATGTAGTTCGGCACGACTTCATCGGGCCGATGAGCCGGAAGCGCATCGGACAGCTCGAGAATCGCCGCGGCGCTCACAACATGCAGCTCATCGTCGGGCGGCGCGACCGCGACCCCGGCTGCGCCCAACTCATTCCGATACTTCAGGGCGCCGTCCCCGACCGCGATCGACTCCGCCACCGCGATGCGGTCGATCGCTTCTTCGGGCCCAGCAAGTTGATCGACGCCGTTGGTGCGAAAGTAGAGTTCGCTTCGCCGAGCGTCGATCACCGGGGTCTGCCCGCCGATGCCGAGCGCGGCGAGCGACGAAACCGCGACCAGGTCGATCTGATTGGCGGTCGCGATCGCGCGCGCAGTCGCAACTCCGATGCGCAGTCCCGTGAATGCGCCGGGACCGATCCCGACGGCGAGCGACTCGACCTGCCCGAGCGAAATTCCGGCTCGGCCGGTCAGCTCGAGGATCGCCGGCAGCAACTCGGTCGTGTGCGCCGGCCGCTCGATCAGCCGGCTCGCCGGCGGACGGACCTCGAAGAGTTCGCCGTCCGCGCGGCGCAGTGCGACCGCGCATGCGGCGGTCGAGGTGTCGAAGGCGAGCGCATTCATTTGGCGTCGATCCAATCGATCTCGATCGTGCGCCGATCCTCGCCGGCATGTGCCAGCGAGACGATCGCCCGCGGCTTCGCCTCGACGCCGAGCTGATCGTGCGGCCACTCGACGAAGCCGATTCGCTGCGGCGTGAGGAAGTCGCCGACGACGGCTTCGTCGTCGATCTCAATCTCGCCCAGCCTGTAGAGGTCGAGGTGAGCGATCTCGAGTTCGGCGCCCGAGTAGACGTTCCCGATCGCGAAGGTCGGGCTCGTGACGCGACCGGTGAATCCGAGCGCATCAGCCGCCCCGCGCACGAACACCGTCTTGCCGCTGCCGAGTTCGCCGCGCAGCAGCACGATGTCGCCGGCCGCCAGCCGCAGCGCGGCGTCCGCGGCGATCTGCGCCGTCCGCTCTGGCGAGTCGCTGACGTAGGTCTCAGTGGGAGCCGAAGTGCTCATTCCACCGAATGTACCCGTCCGCTGCAGATGCGCACTTTTGTAGTTGTCTACCGCCCGTCGTCGCACTACAATTTCTGTGCAACAGCCGTCACCGCAAGGGATGGACTGAGTAAGACCCACAACCGGCCGCAGGTCAAGAGCGGCAACGAGTTTCGTCCGGTATCGAGAGAACTGGAACGAAGATGATCCCCACTGACACCACTGTCACGACGCTCGACGAGTTGCGGCTCGCCCTCGACGCTGCGCGCCTTTCGGGACGCAGCATCGGCCTCGTACCCACGATGGGAGCCCTGC
The DNA here is from genome assembly GCA_047605325.1 of Solirubrobacterales bacterium. Taxonomy (GTDB): domain Bacteria; phylum Actinomycetota; class Thermoleophilia; order Solirubrobacterales; family JACPNS01; genus JACPNS01. The sequence continues at coordinate 6,115 of JASGFX010000009.1, forward strand.
ACGAAGGCCACCTTTCGTTGATCGACCGCAGCGTCGCCGAGAACGGCCTCACGGTCGTCACGATCTTCGTCAACCCCACGCAGTTCCGTCCCGGCGAAGACCTCGACTCCTATCCCCGTCAGCTCGAAATCGACGTCGCCCTCGCAACCGAACGGGGCGCAGGCATCGTCTTCGCCCCTCCCGTCTCCGAGGTCTATCCCGACGGATTTGCGACCAAGGTCACCACGACCGGGATCACCGAGACGCTCTGCGGCGCCCCTGAGCGCCGCGGCCACGAGCACTTCGACGGAGTCACCACGGTCGTCGCCAAGCTCTTCAACATGGTCCAGGCCGATCGCGCCTACTTCGGCCAGAAGGACGCCCAGCAGGTCGCCGTGATCCGCCGCATGGCGCGCGACCTCAACTTCCGAACCGCGGTGATCGCCTGTCCGACCGTCCGTGAGGCCGATGGCCTCGCGCTCAGCTCGCGCAATGCCTACCTCACCGACTCCGACCGTCCCCGCGCTCTCGCGCTCTCAAAGGCGCTGCGTGCGACCGAGGCATCGATCGCGGCAGGCGAGACAGATGTCGCCAAGCTCCGCTCGGTCGCGCTCGAAATCCTTTCCGAGACCGACAAGGTCGAATACTTCGAACTCGTCGATCCCGACTCACTCGAGACGCTCACACGCGTCGACGGCCCCGTGCTCGCCGTCACTGCGGCGCGCGTCGGTGCCACCCGCCTGATCGACAACCTGCTTCTGCAGGCCCAGCCCCAGCAAACCCACACACCAACCCCGCCCGTGGCCGCACGCCACTCGGGCGCCTAGGAGAACCCCAGCAATGCAACGGCAGATGCTCAAGAGCAAGATCCACCGCGCGACGATCACCGACTGTGACCTGCACTACGTCGGATCGATCACGATCGATGTCGATCTGCTCGAACAGGCGAACATCCTTGAGAACGAGCTGGTCCACGTGCTCGACATCGACAACGGCGCCCGCTTCGAGACCTACACGATCGCCGGCGAGCGTGGCAGCGGCATGATGCAGGTCAACGGCGCCGCCGCCCGCCTTGTCGCCAAGGGCGACAAGATCATCGTCGTCACCTACGCAACCTACGACGAGGCCGAGCTCGACAGCTACGAGCCGATCGTCGTCCATGTCGACGAGGACAACACCCGCGTCTCCGTCGACAACGAAGTCGCAAAGCTGCTCGGCCAGTCGGTCGTGCAGGACCCCCGCGAGCGCTAGATCCCACCCCCACAGGAGCACACCATCATGAGCACCTATCCCACCCAGAGCAGCCCCACCAGCAACAAGCCGGTCGACGGATCGACGGCCCCGATCTCGATCACCCGCCTGCGCGAGAAGAAGGCGCTCGGCGAGCCGATCGTGATGGTCACGGCCTACGACTACCCGTCGGCGACCGTGGTGGAAGAGGCCGGCGTCGACATGGTTCTCGTCGGTGACTCGGCGGCGATGGTCGTACTCGGGTACCCCAACACAACCCCGGTCTCGATGGACGAGATGGTGATGCTCTCGGCCGCCGTGCGGCGCGGCCTGCGCACCCCCCTCCTGGTCGGCGACATGCCCTTCGGCTCCTACGAAGGCAGCGACGAGATCGCGGTCGCCAACGCGCAGCGCTTCATCAAGGAGGCGGGCTGCGATGTCGTGAAGCTCGAGCGTGGAGGCAGCAGCGTCGACCGCGCCCGTGCGATAGTGCAATCCGGCATTCCGGTGATGGGTCACGTCGGGCTCACCCCGCAGAGCGCCGTGCAGCTCGGCGGATTCCGTGCCCAGGGACGCAACGCCGCCCAGGCGCAGCAGGTGATCGAGGATGCGATCGCCCTCCAGGAGGCCGGCTGCTTCGCGATCGTGCTCGAGGCGATTCCGTCCGAGCTGACCGAAGCCCTGATGCCACACCTTGAGATTCCGGCGATCGGAATCGGTGCCGGCCCGTCGACCGACGGACAGGTTCTCGTCTACCACGACCTGCTCGGGATCTGGAATGGCCGCCCGGCGAAGTTCGTCCGCCAGTACGCCCAGATTCGCGAAGAAATGGTCCGCGGAGTCGGCGACTACACCGCCGATGTGCGCTCACGTGCCTACCCCGCACCCGAGCACGGCTACTCGATGTCTCCCGACGAGGCCGAGCACCTGCGCGAGTGGTCGAGCCGTTTGGGTACTAACGAGTCTCTCATTCACCAGTAGAAATCGCTGGAAATACTGGCCAATCGGCCAGTTATGACTTACTGGTAACTATCCGGTCACTGATGTATATTGCGATCGCTGTCGTCCTTCCTGGGTCGACGGGTGCGAACGGGTGGCCCCGCCCACCGCACGGTCCTCTCTGAGGGTCAAACATCGGCAAACCGAATGCGACTCGGCACCTTTACCCGTACCTCCGGAAGGGATGTCGGCGAGCACTCTGCGAGCCGTAGCGAAAGGAATCCATAAGCAACATGAGCGCCGAGACCAGGGTTGTGGTCATCGATGATCACGCCGTTCTACGTAGTGGACTTCGCTACGTGCTGGAACCACACAACATCAATGTCGTGGCCGACAAAAAGGCCGATGAGTCGACGAAGGATCTGATCGCCAGCGAGCGGCCCGATGTCGTGGTCGTCGACCTGCGTCCCGAAGACCTGGACGCGATCGACCTGATCCGCGAGCTTTCCCGCAAGCGCAACAACGTGATCGCCTGGGGCGATTACCACGACGACAGGCTCGTCGCCCGCGCCTTCACCGCCGGAGCACTCGGTTTCGCGATCAAGGACGACGACACCGACGCATTGATCGATGCGATCCGCACGGTCGCTGGCGGCCGACGCTGGCTGCCGACGCCGATGAGCGACAGTGAGATCGACGCGATGATCGCCTCGGAGCAGCCGCAGCTCTCGCGCCGCGAACGCGAGATCCTCGGGCTGCTTTCCGACGGCTTCTCGACCGACGAGGTCGCCGACAAGCTCAGCCTCAGCGCCCACACCGTGCGTACCCACGTGAAGAACGCGATGCGCAAGCTCGACGCATCCACGCGCGCACACGCGGTCGCGATCGCTTTGCGCGATCTGTCGATCCGCTGACCGCGCGAGTGTTTTCCGGCCTGGGCTTCAGGGTCTGGCTCAGCTAGCCCAAGCGGCAAAACATGCCATGGGCCGTCCCTCGGGGCAGCCCATGGCATGTTTTGCCGCTTGAATACCGTGCGCGCAACCGAGACGCGCGAGTCTGGCCTGCCGAAGGCACGGGTTCAGTCGCCGTATTCGATCCTGCGGATCACCTTCGCCGGCGCGCCCGCAGCGACCACGCCGTCCGGCAGATCGTTCGTCACGACACTGTTCGAGCCGACCACGCAGCGGTCGCCGATCGTCACGCCGCTGGTGACGACGGTGTTGACGCCGAGCCAGACGTTCTCGCCGATGCGCACTGGGCCCTTGCTCGTGAAGCCCTGGAGCGGCACGGGCGTGTCGGGGTCGTCGAAGCGGTGCGCGGCGTCGCCGATGAAGCAGCCGTTGCCGACCATCGCCCAGTCGCCGATCGTGATCTCGTCCTGCGCGGCGATCATCACGCCGAGGTTGAAGAACCCGTTCGCGCCGATCCGGATGTGCGCGCCGTCGAGATCGAGCGTCAGCCAGCAGTGCTGCTGGAAAAGCGTGTTCTCGCCGATCTCGATGCGGCCGCTCTGCAGCCCCTCGAGCCACTCGCCGTGGATCGGGAAGCTGGCGTAGGCGCGGCGCGCGGCAAGCTCCTCGATGATCTTCTCGCGGTGCGCGGGCTCATCGTTGCGCTCGTACCAGCGCTCGCGCTGATGCCAGAGTTCGAGGTCTTCGGGCGTCGGCTGCATCGCGGACCACCCTACCGTCACGCTGCGGCGGCAGCCTTCTTCTTGGCGACCGGCTTGGCCTTCGCCTTGGCGGCCTTCGGCGCGCCGACGATGTCCGAGAGGAATTTGCCGGTGTAGGAACGCGGCTCCTGCGCCACCTCTTCAGGCGTGCCGACGACGAGGATCTCTCCCCCGCCCTCTCCGCCCTCGGGGCCGAGGTCGACGAGGTAGTCGGCGGTCTTGATGACGTCGAGGTTGTGTTCGATCACGACGACGGAGTTGCCGGCGTCGACGAGGCGCTGGAGCACCTCGAGCAGGCGCTCGATGTCGGCGAAATGCAGGCCGGTGGTGGGCTCGTCGAGGATGTAGAGCGTCTTGCCGGTGGCCACGCGCGCGAGTTCATTCGCCAGCTTGACGCGCTGGGCCTCGCCGCCGGAGAGCGTGGTCGCGGGCTGGCCGAGGCAGACGTATCCCAGACCGACATCACCGAGTGTCTTCAGGCGACGGGCGATCTTCGGCACAGGCTCGAAGAACTCGTAGGCCTCCTCGATCGTCATCTCGAGCACGTCGGCGATGCTCTTGCCCTTGTATTTGACCTCGAGCGTCTCGCGGTTGTAGCGCTTGCCGTGACACTGCTCGCAGGGCACGTACACATCGGGCAGAAAGTGCATCTCGATCTTGATCTGGCCCTCGCCCGAGCAGACCTCACAGCGGCCGCCCTTGACGTTGAAGCTGAAGCGCCCGGGCTTGTAGCCGCGCGCGCGAGCCTCCTGGGTGCGGCTGAAGAGATCGCGGACCTGATCGAACAGACCCGTGTAGGTGGCCGGATTGGAGCGCGGAGTGCGGCCGATCGGCGACTGGTTGATGTCGATCACCTTGTCGACCTGGTCGAGCCCGAGGATCTGCTTGTGCGCGCCCGGCCGCTGACGCGCGCCGTTCTTCATCGCGCTGCTTGCGGCCTTGTTGAGGATGTCGTTCACGAGCGTGCTCTTGCCACTGCCCGAAACTCCGGTCACGCAGCAGAACACGCCGAGCGGGAACTTCGCGTCCACATCCTTGAGGTTGTTCTGTGTTGCGCCGCGCACTTCGATCCAGCCCTGCGGTTTACGCCGTGCGAACGGGATCTCGATCTTGCGTGCGCCAGAGAGATATTGGCCAGTCAAAGACTGTTTGATCTTGCCGATCTCGGCGGCCGTGCCCTGCGCGACGATCTCGCCGCCATGCACCCCCGCGCCGGGACCGATGTCGACGATCTGATCTGCGGCGAACATCGTGCCTTCGTCGTGCTCGACGACGATCACCGTGTTGCCGAGATTGCGCAGCCGCTCGAGCGTCGCGATCAGTCGCTCGTTGTCGCGCTGGTGAAGACCGATCGACGGCTCGTCGAGGATGTAGAGCACGCCGACCAGCGATGAGCCGATCTGCGTGGCGAGGCGGATGCGCTGGGCCTCCCCGCCGGAGAGCGTGGAAGCGGTGCGGTCCATCGATAGGTATCCCACCCCGACGTTCACGAGGAACTGCAGGCGCTCCTCGATCTCCTTGAGGATCAGCCGGGCGACGGCGCGCTCGGTCTTCGAGAGCTCGACCCCCTCGATCCAGGTGAGCGCTCCCTCGGCCGAGAGCGCGCAATACTCGTGCAGGCCGAGCCCGTTGACCCGCACGCTGCGGCTCTCGGGGCGCAGGCGCGCCCCATCGCAGGCGACGCAGGGTGTTAGCGCCATGACGCTCTCGTAGAACTCGCGAGCGTTGTCCTTTTCGGTCTCGGCATAGCGCCGCTCGACGCTCGGCACGATGCCCTCGTATTTGGCCATGTACGAGCGCTGGGTGCCTCGCCGCGTCGTGTAGGTGACCTGCACACGATCGGGCAGGCCGTTCAGGTACGCCTCTTTGGCGGAGTCGGGCAGATCTTCCCATGGCGTCGACGGGTCGACCCCGACCTCATCTGCGACGGCCTCGATCAAGCGGTCGACGTGCATCGAGAACGGCATCAGCCATTTGGAGAGCGCGCCGTTCAGAAGCGACTTGCTCGGATCGGAGATCACGAGATCTGGATCGACGCGGCGCACCATGCCGAGGCCGTGGCACTCGGGACAGGCGCCGTGCGGCGAGTTGAAGGAGAAGCTGCGCGGCTCGAGCTCGGGCATCGATGAGCCGCAGTTCATGCAGAGGAACTTCTCGCTGTACAGGTAGGTCTCGGGATTCTCGCCGACGGTCTCGATCTCGACGAGGCCGTCGGCCAGCCCGACTGACGTCTCGATCGAATCGGCGAGGCGCTTGCGCAGATCGGGGCGCATCGTCAGGCGGTCGACCACGACAGCGATGTCGTGCTTGTACTTCTTGTCGAGTTCGATCGGCTCCGGATCGTCGAGGCGGCGGATCTCGCCGTCGACCTTCACGCGCACGAAACCGTCGGCGCGGAGCTGGTCGAACAGCTTCGCGTATTCGCCCTTGCGACCGCGAACGACGGGCGCGAGCACGAGGAACTTGGTGCCGTCCGGCAGGTCAAGCACGCGGTCGATGATCTGCTCCGCCGACTGGGCCTCGATCGCCTCGCCGCAGTTGTAGCAATAGGGATGACCGACGCGCGCCCAGAGCAGGCGCAGATAGTCGTAGATCTCGGTGACGGTGCCGACTGTCGAGCGCGGATTCCGCGAGCTCGTCTTCTGGTCGATCGAGATCGCCGGTGAGAGGCCTTCGATCGAATCGACGTCGGGCTTCTCCATGAGGCCGAGGAACTGACGCGCGTATGCCGAGAGCGACTCGACGTAGCGGCGCTGCCCCTCGGCGTAGATCGTGTCGAAGGCGAGCGAAGACTTGCCGCTGCCCGAGAGCCCCGTGATCACGATCAGCGCATCGCGCGGGAGCTCCAGCGAAATGTTCTTGAGGTTGTGCTCGCGCGCGCCGGATACGACCATACGGTCGCTGTAGGCAGTTCCGTGCCTCCTCGAAGTCGCTTTTCCGTTCGTCCCTGCCATCACTGGATCGTAGGTGCGATGTCTATCAGGGCGTCCGGATCGAACAAATGTTCGATCCGGGGATTCAGCTTGTCTTGCCGGCGTATGTCGCCTGAATCACTGAGCCCGTGGCGGTTGCCGTGAGCGTGACTTTGCGCATCGTTGTCAGAGATCCGCCCGCGAAGTAGCCCTTCGCCAGAGCGCAGGCCGACTCACCGGTGATCTTGACTGTCACGTTGGCGGCGGTCGCGCCGCCGCCGGAGCGACAGCGCCCGCCCGCGATGAACGTGTCGAGCTTGTATGTGTCCCCCGGCTGGGACGCCCAGGTGAGCACGAGTCCGTTCTCGGTCGGCGTGGCGGCGGCCGTGCCGGCCCGCACGCGCGTGCCCCGCGCCGTCCGCCAGATCGCATTGAAGCTGTAGCCCCCGCCGGCGGCGGGCACGCCGTCGTGGAGTTCGAGATACGCGCAGCCCTTGAGGTAGACGAGGCAGGGCGAAGCCGGATCGGCCGGCTTGAAATGGCCACCGGTGTAGGGACGCGGCGGAATCGCATCGATCCAGGTGCCGTCGGCGGCGCGGATCTTCATCACCGCGACTCCCATGTCCGAGCGGGCGTCGTAGTAGTCGCTCTGCATGCGCAGGAACCAGTAGATGTTCTCGCCGCGGTGCTGGTAGAACCGGCCGCGGCCGAGCCCATAGACGAGATTCGACGGGCTGTCGGTGGGCAACGTTGAGTCACCCGCCGCCCAGTCGGCCGGCCGATCGGTCAGCGCCCAGCCCATCGTCAGTGCGGTCAACCCCGAGTACTTGCCGACGTCGTAGTAGTGGTCCTGTCCCGGCGGCATGTCCTGACGGTCACAGCAGCCGGCGGCCGGCGTCAGGACGAAACCGAACGAGGATTTGCTCGTGACGTGGACCGTCTCGAGCCTTGAGACCACCCGACGTGAGAACGCGAGATAGGTCTGCCGCTGCGCGCCCGTCTCGAACTGTGAGGCGTTCCAGGCCGCATAGGCGGCACTCGAGAGTGACCACGCCTGTTCCTGCGAGCGACCGTCGAACGCGATGTCACCGTCCGGGGCGACCCGCGCGACGACGCCGTTGATCATGCGCTCGGCCGTCTGTCGCATCCGCGCCGTGCGCTTGGCTGCGGGCAGGCGCGAGTAGGCGCGTGCGTAAAAGCCGGCGACGAGCGCGTTGTAGGCCGGTGGATTGTCGGGCGGGTCGCTCATCTCGGCGATCGTCGTCGGAAACTGCCAGCCCTGTGCCCCAGCGACGGCGACGGCGTAGTCGTCGACCCGCCGGGGAACCAGCACCCCGAGCACGCGCAGTGCGCGCTTGAGCGCGAGTGAGCGGTTCTTCAGAATCGCCGAGCTGGCATTGCCACGCAACCGCGTGTCGTATAGCTCAACGACCTCGAGCGCTTCGACGAGATTCTTGTTGTAGTGGTAGCGCGATCCGAGCGTGCCCTTCTGGTAGGGGAAGCGGCGCAGCTTGTTGGCCCAGGCCGGGCGGATCTTGCGGAAGGCGCTGCGACTCGCGAACTTCGTGCGCGCGAGGTTGTAGGCCGAGGCCGAGAACATCTGGTAAAAAACGCCGTTCATCGGATAGCGCGTGCGGCTGATCCAGCTGAAGGCCTTCATCGCCGACTTGAAGTACTTCTCGTTGCCGGTGCGCGCCGCCTCCTGGAGCATCGCGTAGGCGATCCCGGCGTTGGCGTAGCCGTCGATCATCAGGCTGCCCGAGGGGCGCTTGAAGTTGCCGTTGGACGTCTGGCTCGAGAGCCACGGCGTCAGCACGAGGTCCGGCAGCTCCTTCAGCGGAGCCGTGTCCGGGGTCGCGGCCTCCCCCTCGGCGCTCGCGAGAGCGGGAAACGCCGCTGCGAGCACAAGCGTGGCCAGGATCGCCAAAACGATCCGCGCCGAAGTTTGGGGGAAGGACGGCATGAGTCGGGCATATAAACACACGCGCCCGCGGAAGGCTGCGGTCGCTACGGTCCTCGGCGTGCCAATCGAGCTACAGGAGATCGGGCCGGACGAGATCGGCCGCGCCCGCGAGCTGATGACCGAACTGCACCGCCACGAGATGGCCGTGCAGCCCCAGCTCGGCAGCGCCCCGGGGCGCAGCGACGACGCCTTCTGGGCGCACTACGGCGACGGATTCGAGCGTTGGTACGGCGATGGCGGCTTCGCGTTCGTTGCCGTCGAGGACGGTCGCGATATCGGTTTCGTCTTCTGCACCGAGCGCGACGGGCTGTTCGGCTACGAATCGAGCCCGCGGATCGGCTACGTGGAGGACATCGTCGTGCTGCCCGGCGCCCGCACCGGCGGGGTCGGCCGCGCGCTGATGGACGCCGCCCGAAAACGCTTCAAAGAACGTGGATACAGCCATTTCGAACTCTCCAGCGTGCCCGGCAACGAGTCTGCGCGCGACTTCTACCGCAAGCTCGGCCTCAAGCCGGCTGCGGTGCTGATGATCGGCGACGTCTGAGCCACAAGGCTCAGCCGGCGTCTTCGACCTCGGCATAGATCCGATATCGGCCAGGCCCCGGCAGGAGCGCGGTCGCACCTGCCTGCGGCGGCGCGGAGACACCCTCTCGGCCGAGGTAATCCGCCATGGCGTCGCGGATCAGGCTTGCGATCGAGCAGTTTTCCGCCGCCGCACGCTCTCGGAACAACTCATAGTTTTTTTCCGATACCGCTAACGATATAGTTCTCATATCGAAAACGATATCGGGAACCTTGGGGAGTGACTTGAGTCGCAACCTCCCATCCACGCAAGTGGAAGCGGCTCGAGAAAACAAACTTGAACCCCCGATCTCGTTGGACAGACGTAGTGACAGGAAAGGCCCCGCGCTCGGCGGGGCCTTTTCATTTGGCGATGCGCGCGGATGAACCCTGCGTGAATATGTGACCGGGCGCATTCAGCCTGCGCCGCGATCTTCCGACAAGAGAGCCATGACGTTTCTCAAGGACGAGAACGAACCCAGGCAGCAGCCTGCGCTGAAGGCACTCGACGTACTCGATGACCAGTACGAGGCGCGCTTCGACCGCATCACGCGGTTGGCGCAGCGCGTGCTCGGAACCGAGCGCGCCGGCGTCACGCTGATCGATGATCACAACCAGTGGTTCATGTCGCTGCAGGGCCCGAAGATCGGCGACGTCGAGCGCCACAACTCGTTCTGCGCAGTCGCGGTCGAGACGCCCTCCGATCCGCTGATCGTGGAGGACGCCCGCGCCGACGCGCGCTTCAGCGACAACCCCCTTGTCACCGCCGAGCAGGGCATCCGCTTCTACGCCGGGCAGCCGATCAAGGGCCCCGACGGCGCCCCGGTCGGCGCGCTCTGCGTGACCGACCCCGAGCCGCGCTCGGCAGAGAGTGTCGACCTGCAGTCGCTGCGCGACCTCGCCGCGATGGTCGAAGATGAGATCGCCGCGCTCGAGCTGGCGATCACCGACCCCTTGACCGGCCTCGCCAACCGCCGCGGCTTCGAGCTGCTGGCGCCGCAGATCCATGCCGTGGCCGACCGCCTCGACGCCCCGATCGCGGTGCTCTACATCGACGTGGACAATCTCAAGCCGCTGAACGACTACTGCGGCCATGACGCCGGTGATCGCGCGCTGATCGAGACCGCGCGGCTGCTCCAGAACGAGTTGCGCGAGTCCGACGTGATCGCGCGCATCGGCGGCGACGAGTTCGCGGCGCTGCTCACCAATTCAAGTGAGCACGACGCCTCGGCCGCGATCGAGCGGATCCGCGCCGCCACCAAGCGACGCAACGAACAGACCGACGAGCCATTCGAGCTCCAGATGAGTGTCGGCGCGGCGCTCTCCCGCCGCGGCATGAGTCTCGCCAGCATCGTCGAAGAGGCCGACGCGCAGATGATCGCCGCCAAGCGCGAGCGCAAACTCGCACGCGCGGCCTGACGCTCAGAGGCGCGCCTCGAGCTCCTTGATCTCGTCGCGCAGTTCGGCGGCGCGTTCGAAGTGAAGCTCCTCTGCTTCGAAGAGCATCTCTTCCTCAAGGGCCGCGATCTTGTCGTGGACCTCAGCCGTCGAGAGCTTCGCGAGCTCTTTTTCGCGCGCCGCCTTGGCGTCCTTGCGAGAGGTCGGCACCTTCCCGCCGGTCGGGACCATCGACGCAAGCGAGCCGACGCGCTTGGCGACGGTCGCCGGTGTGATCCCGTGCTCCTCGTTGTAGGTCGTCTGAATTTCGCGGCGGCGGTCGGTCTCGGCGATCGTGTTCTTCATCGCGGCGGTCTCGCGGTCGGCGTACATGATCACGGTGCCGTTGACGTTTCGCGCCGCGCGGCCGACGGTCTGGAGCAGCGCCGTCTCGCCACGCAGAAAGCCCTCCTTGTCGGCGTCGAGGATTCCGACCAGTGCAACCTCCGGCATGTCGAGCCCCTCTCGCAGGAGGTTGACGCCGACGAGAATGTCGAATTCTCCCAGCCGCAGGTCGCGGATGATCTCGATGCGCTCGAGCGTGTCGACGTCAGAGTGCAGATAACGGACCTTCAAGCCGTACTCGGTGAGGTACTCGGTGAGATCCTCGGCCTGCTTCTTGGTCAGGGTGGTCACCAGAGTGCGCTGATCGAGCTCTACGCGCTTCTTGATCTCGTTCATCAGGTCGTCGACCTGGTTGCGGGTCGGCCGGATCTCGATCTCGGGATCGACGACGCCGGTCGGGCGCACGATCTGCTCGGCGATGCTCGACGAATAGTTCTTCTCGAACTCACCGGGGGTCGCGGAGACGAAGACGACCTGGTTCACCCGGTCGAGGAACTCTTCGAAGGTCTGCGGCCGGTTGTCGAGGGCACTCGGTAGGCGGAAGCCGTAGTCGACCAGGGTCTCCTTGCGGGCGCGGTCGCCCTTGTACATCGCCCCCACCTGCGGCACGGTCTGGTGCGACTCGTCCATGATCGTGACGAAGTCCTCGGGGAAGTAGTCGAGCAGGCAGAACGGGCGCTCGCCCGGCTTGCGTCCGTCGAGGTGGCGGGAGTAGTTCTCGATACCGCTCGTGAAGCCGAGTTCGCGCATCATCTCCATGTCGTAGCGCGTACGCTGCTTGAGCCGTTGCGCCTCGAGCAGTTTGCCGTCTGCCTCGAGTTCGGCGAGCCGTTCGGTCAGCTCGGCGCCGATCGTCTCGAGCGCGCGGTCGATGATCTCCCGGCTGGTCGCGTAGTGGGTGGCAGGCCAGAGCGAGACGTACTGGATCTCGCCGAAGTGCTCGCCCGTGAGCGGATCGAAACGCTCGATCTTCTCGATCTCGTCGCCGAAGAGCTCGATCCGGTAGGCCGAATCAGCGTAGGCCGGAAACAGCTCGACGGTGTCGCCGCGAACGCGGAACGATCCGCGCTCGAGCACCGTGTCGTTGCGCCGGTACATCATGTTGACGAGCTTCTCGAGCACGCCCTCGCGGGGCGTCTCCTCGCCGACGGCGAACAGCAGATGCGAGTCCTGGTAGGCGGCGGGCGAACCGAGGCCGTAGATGCAGCTGACGCTGGCAACCACGATCGTGTCGCGCCGCGTGAACAGCGCAGCGGTCGCCGCGTGGCGCAGGCGGTCGATCTCCTCGTTGACGGCCGAGTCCTTGTCGATGAAGAGGTCGCTGCTCGGGACATAGGCCTCGGGCTGGTAGTAGTCGTAGTAGCTGACGAAGTATTCGACCGCGTTGTCGGGGAAGAACTCGCGCAGCTCGCTGCAGAGCTGTGCGGCGAGCGTCTTGTTGTGGGCCATGACCAGCGTCGGACGCTGGATCTTCTCGATCACTGTGGCCATCGTGAAGGTCTTGCCCGTACCCGTTGCGCCGAGCAGGGTCTGGAAGCGGTCTCCAGCCTCGATACCGGCGACGAGTTCGTCGCGAGCCTTGGGCTGATCGGCTGTCGGCGTGTACTCGCTGGTGAGCACGAAGCGGTCTTTCTGGGCGGTCGCCATTTGCGCAGGTTAGGGAACGTCGCGGAAACTTTCACCAGCAGCCGAGTCGGTCGATCCGTATGATGAATTTCATGTCTATTCGATGGGTTGTTTTGGGTGCTCTGACCGCCGTTCTCTTCGTGCTGCCGGCCGGCGAGGCCGGTGCATACGCGCAGCTCGGAGCCAACCCATCGCTTCCCGCCAACTCAGGCAGCAGTTGCGTTTCGGCCACCTCCTGCACTTTCTTCCAGGCCGCCGACGACGGTGCCACCCCCTACGCGGCCTCGTCAAGCGGCGTTCTGACCGGGTTCACGATCAACCAGGGCAGTTCGATGATCGGCGTGAACACGGCGCAGCTGCGGGTCTTCCGGCCCAACGGCGGATCGACGTGGAAAGTCGTCGGCGAGAGTCCGGCGACCGCGATGTTCGTCGGCTGCTGCGGGGCGATTCCGAGCACGCTCCCCGCCCGCGTTCCGGTCCAGGCGGGCGACCGGATCGGCGTGACGGTGCACTACGACGGCAACACCGCCTGGCAGTCGTCGGCCGGGGCCGGCAACACCGTGGCACAGGTCACCGGCGTCAATCCTTCGCTGGGCAGTGTGCTGGTGCCGCTGAACCTCTTGGCGACCGCGAACTCGAAGGTCAATGTCACAGCTTCATTCGAGCCCGACGCAGACCATGACGGCTTCGGAGACATCACGCAGGATCTCTGCCCCAATAATCCCGCGCACGGGGACACCGGCTGCAGCGCGTGGTGGCCGGCAGCAACTTTCAGACTCCGGCGTCGGCCAACACGTCGTGTGGCGCGCCCGACTGCGTGCATGCCAATTCCACGATCGGCGGTGCGTCGGTGGCAGTGCCGATGCGCGGCGTACTGGTGCGATGGCGGATCGACGTCGCCCCGCTGTCGGGCACCTTCACGCTCAATGTGCTGAGGTTTTCGGGCACGGATCTGAGGGTCGTCGCCGACGCCACACCGATCGTCCCGGGCGCAACAGCCGAGGGCATCATGACCTCTCCCGAACTGCGCATTCCAGTCGAGGCCGGCGATCTGATCGGCGTGAAGGCACCCTCCGGAAGCGCGTTTCGGATCTACCAGAACACCGGCGCGGGCACCCAGCTCTACATGTCGCCCGCACCGGCGCTCGGCACGACCGGAACTCCGCTCACGCTTTCGACGGGTCTCGACTTCCATCAAGGCGCAGACATCGAGCCCGACATCGACGGCGACGGCTTCGGCGACCAGACACAAGACTCATGTCCGACCGATGCGTCCACCCAGGGGGCATGCCCGCGGCCGAAGATCTCCGGCTTCAGATTTGCTCCGAAGAAGTTCCGCGTCAACACGAAGGGCAAGTCGCTCAGCGTCGCCAGGTCATCCGGAGGCAGCGCGATCAAACTGACGCTCGACCGAGCCTCTCAGGTGACCTTCGTCCTGACGCAGCGCGCGACCGGGCGCAAGAGCGGTAAGAAGTGCAAGCGCATCACGAGCAAGAACCGCGCCGGCAAGAAGTGCACCTACAACGCAGCCGCCTGGACGATCCTCCGTGACCTGCCTGCCGGGGCGTCGACACTGCCGTTCTCCGGTCGAGTCAAGAAAAAGGGCAAGACGCGCGTGCTGGCGGCGGCGAACTACGTCGTCACCGCGTACCCGACAAGCAAGCTCTCCGGGGTCGGCGGCGAGACCGCCAAGACCTCAATGACGATCCTCCGGTAGCCGGCTGCCTGCTTCAATTTCTTCGCGGGCCGGACACGAGGCCCGCGTCAACGGATTCAAGGAGAAGCCAGGCATGGCCCGTCGCTCAATCACGATCATGATCACCACGCTCGGTGCGGTTCTCGCGATGTCCGCGAGCGCAGGCGCAGTGACGATCGGATCGCTTGCTCCGCCGGTGGTCGACAATGGAGGATGCGGCAGTTGCAACCAGTTCCAGATCACCACCGACCCCTCGAGTCCGTCTTACGAAGTTCCGTTTGACGGCCTGATCACCAGTTTCTCCATTCGGACCGGAACGATCACTGCGGCCGACAAGATTTCGCTGATGCTCACCTACCAGAAGACGAACACCAGCTACGCGCTCAAGTACATCAGTCCCCCACTCGCGATCCCTGCCTCGTCGGCGAACGGCGTCGCAACCTTCGCGCTGAGTGTCCCCGTCACGGCTGGTTGGTCGCTTGGCCTGTGGGGCAACACCACCACGACGCCGCTGTCCTACATCCCATCGTCGTTCATCGCCGCTGACACCACCGGGAGCTACGCCATCCTCCCGGCTGTCGGCTCGACGGGAGGCTTGCAGGGGTCGGCCACCAGCGGCCACAGGATCAACGTCACGGCCAACGTCGAACACGACGCTGACGGAGACGGCTTCGGAGACGAAAGCCAAGACTGTTTCCCCGCAGATCCGACACGCCACGGCGACTGCCCGGACGTCACTGCGCCGCTGATCTCAAAACTCTCATCAAAGAACGCGAAGTTCAAGGTCAGCGCCAAAGGCGCAGCGATCGGAAAGTCAACGCCGAAGGGCACGAGCCTCCGCGTGACCCTTTCAGAGGCCGCCTCGGTCAAGTTCGTCGTCCAGAACGCCGCGAAGAAGAAGGGCAGAACCATCTGGCGGAAGGTCCACAGCTTCTCGCGCCAGATGGCGGCCGGCGCCACGTCGATCAGCTACAGCGGCAGGTACAAATCCGGCAAGAAGGCGAAGTCGCTGAGAGCGGGGAGCTACCGCGTGATCGCAACCCCGACCGACAGAGCCGGAAACAAGGGACCGGCAAAGACCGCAAGGTTCACGGTCGTCAGTTGAGCCCCAATTCGCGTGCGTACTCGGTTCGGTACTCGTCGCGCGCCTCGAGGACGTTCTTGACGTAGTGGCGGGTCTCCGAGAAGGGGATGTCGTCGATGTTCTGGATGTGGGTCTGCCCCGATTCGGCGAGCCACTGTTGGACGTTGCCGATCCCGGCGTTGTAGGCCGCCAGCGCCGTGATCTCGTTGTCGTCGAAATGATCCATCAGGTAGCGCAGATACCAAGCGCCATATTGGATGTTGATCTGCGGCGTCGCAAGATCTTCCGTCGTGAACTTCGTGCCGCCAGTCTTGCCGGCGATGAAATGTGCGGTGTCCGGCAGCAGCTGCATCAGCCCGAGCGCGCCGGCGCTCGACTCACGCGGGCGGAAGCGCGACTCCTGGTAGATCACAGCCGCGATCAGTGCAGGGTCGAGATTCTTCGCTTCAGCCTGCTGGCGGATGATGTCCTCGTGGCGCAGCGGCAGCGCCAGCTCGCGATAGCCCTTGTCGGCGGCCTTGGCGATCACAAAACCGATTCCGGCGACGATCAGCAGTATCAGCGCAAACGCAGACAGCTTGCGGCGCAGCGTCGACTTGCGCCGGGCCTGAGTGGCCTGACGCTTGTTGGCGCGACGGGACGCGCGCCCCTGAGCTGCCGAGCGGGCGTGCATCGGGAGATTGTGTCAGCGCCGGCGGCGCGTACTGCCGGCTAGAGCCCGGCGAGCAGGCGGTCGACCTTGACGGCAAGCTCTTCGAGCGTTCCGTCGTTGACGATCACGTGATCCGCACGCTCGGCCTTCTCTTCCTGCGGCATCTGGCGTTCTTCGCGCGCAGCGACCTCGACATCGCCGCGCGCTTCGGCGCGCTCGATGCGCGTGTCCTTGCCGGCGACCACGGACACGGTGGTGTCGAAGGCCTGATCCATACCGGCCTCGAACAGCAGCGGAACTTCGACGACGACCGCGCGCGGAGGGTCGGCGGCGGCCTCCCAGCGCTTGCGGAAGTCGATGATCTTCTGCCCGACACGCGGCCAGGTCAGTTGCTCAAGCCATGAACGGGC
This sequence comes from Solirubrobacterales bacterium, assembly GCA_047605325.1. Taxonomy (GTDB): domain Bacteria; phylum Actinomycetota; class Thermoleophilia; order Solirubrobacterales; family JACPNS01; genus JACPNS01. Next base: position 22,621 of record JASGFX010000009.1, read on the forward strand.
GGGCGGGTCGACGAAGATTGCCTCGGCGACTGCGTCGCGATCGACGGCGCCGTCTTTTATGACATCTGCGCCCAGACGATCGGCGACGAGAGCGATCACCTCGGGATCTTCATAGACCTCGTGCACGGCACGGTCCGCCGACAGGGTCGGCACTCCGGCCTTTTCGAGCAGGCCGAGCACCGTCGACTTGCCGGCGGCTATGCCACCGGTCAAGCCGACGAATACTGGCTTCTTACTCAGTTGCTTCTGCCTCGGGGGCAGCGTCGCCGTCTGCGTCGACGGCGTCGGCGCTGCCCTCTTCGAGGGCGGGATCGACCTCAGGGGCAGCCTCTTCGAGATTGCCGTCGGCCGCGTCGCCTGCGTCTTCGGCGGGAGCCTCTGCTTCAGCGGGGGCCTCTGCTTCGGCGGCAGGCGCCTCCTCGGCAGCGGCTTCCTCGACGGGAGCCTCTGTCTCCGCCTCGGCGGCCGGTGCGGTCTCCTCGGCCGGCGTGTCGCCGCCAAGGTCGAGGTCGCCAAGGGCCTCTGCGATCAGGTCAGCGGCGTCGTGGTCCTTCGGAACGATGACTTCGCCCTCTTCGTTGAGCTCGGCCGGCACGAGGCTCTGGCCGTCGACCTGCTTCGCGCTCAAGCTGAGGCGGCGACGCTCGGTGTCGATCTCGAGGATGCGCACGCGGACGACGTCGCCCTCGTTGAGCACCTGGCGCGGGTTCTCGACGTGCTGCTCGGAGAGCTCCGAGATGTGCACGAGACCCTCGACGCCGTTGTAGATCTCGACGAACGCTCCGAACGAGACGATCTTCGTGACGGTGCCTTCGAGCACGTCACCGATGTGGTGCGTGTCGATGACCTTCTGCCACGGGTCCTCCTGGGTCTGCTTGAGACCCAGCGAGATGCGCTGACGGTCGTGGTCGATGTCGAGCACCTTGACCTTGACGACGTCGCCGATCGAGACGACTTCGCTCGGGTGGTTGACGTGGCTCCAGGACAGTTCGGAGATGTGGATCAGGCCGTCGATGCCGTCGAGGTCGACGAACGCGCCGAAGTCGACGATGTTGCTGATCGCACCCTCGACCACCGAGCCGCGCTCGAGCGAGCCGATGATCTGCTGACGGACCTCGCGGCGCTCCTCTTCGAGGATCGCGCGGCGGGACAACACGACGTTGTTGCGCGAGCGGTTGAGCTCGATGACCTTGCAGCGAACGGTCTGACCGCGGAACTCCTCGAGGTCCTGGACGCGGCGGATGTCGACCAGCGACGCAGGCAGGAAGCCGCGGATGCCGAGGTCAATGATCAGACCACCCTTGACCACCTCGATGACACTGCCCTCAACCGGCTCGCCAGACTCAGAAGCTTCTTCGATCTTGCGCCAGGCCTTCTCGAACTTCGCGCGCTTCTTGGACAGCACCAGGCGCCCATCGGCGTCTTCCTTGGTGACGACCAGCGCGTCGACCTCTTCGCCGAGCGAGACCTCGTCGGCCGGGTTGACGTTCTTGCGGATCGAGAGTTCGTTGACCGGGATGACGCCCTCGGACTTGTATCCGATGTCGACGAGGACTTCGTCGCGGTCGATGCGGACCACCGTGCCCTGGACGACGTCGCCATCCTCGAACTGGACGAGAGTCGCCTCGTAGTTCGGGACGATTTTGCCGTCGATCTCGAGCAGCAGACCGTCGGAGCCGGGAACGGCATTCGCGGGGGGCGCAGCACTCTCGGGAGCGGCTTCGGTGGGAGTCACGGCCTCAGCGGCCGCAGGTGAATCGGTAAGGGTCGTTGACACGAAAAACTTCTAACTAGTAGGTGGATTTGCAGAACCACAAAGGCTATCAGCGAACCCCATCCCTTGGCGCCCCGGCACCCCGTTGCATGCTTCGAGCTTGCAAGCAATTTGGGCGTGCGTATCTGGCATGTTCAAGGGGTTTTCCTTGCAAGCTTCGAGCTTGCAAAGTGGCTCCGCAGTGAAGCGCCAAGCCTAGGCAGTATCCATCCCCCTAAATAGGACGATATGGATACCGTCGCGGATCAAGCCCCCACTCGATCAATTTCCGCCTCACGATCGACGGTCCGCGTCGGTTCATGTGCTCCTTGAATCCGTCCACCCCGCCGAAGATCCCAAGCAGTAGTTCGCCGTCGAACCATGGACAGTGCAGATTGCCGATCAACGCTTGGTAGCCGGCGAAGGGTGTCTCAAATTGAAGAATCGGATTGTTCAACTCGACATAGGCGACCATGTCCTTGATCTGAGTGGGATCGATCAGTTCCTCGAACGGAGTAGCCGCAAACCGCTCAAACACCGCACCCCTCCAGTTCGTCGCGCTGTTGAAGACCTTTGCCTGCGGCGCAAGGACTCTTCGCATCAGCTTGGTGATGCCGTCCTTCGAGTATTGGTGGGCGATCTTGTGGAGATGGTTGTCCATCACGTTGAAGGTGATTGGCCGAACCTCGTTGTGGAGTTTCGTGTGTGGGCGACCCCAATCGTCGAACGACTCACGCGGATCCAGGTGGTGACCGAATTGATCCAAAAGGCCTTGTTTCTGCTCATCGGTCGCGAATGGTTTGAGGTTGCCGATCGCGCGGCTGGTGTTGTGGTAGGTGTGATTCGCCCTGTAGCTGGAGATGTGTGGTGAATTGACTGCCATGAACCTTTAAGGGTTTGGTGTCCACCACTTCACTCCCCCTTTTGAGGTATTTGTGTTTTTGTATCCGCGCGGTCAGTGCCTGCAAGCTCGAAGCTTGCAAGGAAAACCCCTTGTTCAAGGGGTTTTTTTGAGCGCGGATGTTTTGCAAGCCCGTAGCTTGCAAAAGGTGGGATGTGGTTGTTGGAAGCTTTGGGTGGGACCCGGCCCTGAGGCCGAGTCCCACCTGGATGAGCGTTCCATGCACCCCACGAGCCGGTACCGCTCGTGGGTCGAGATGGCCCGCCCCGCCGCCGCTATCGCGCGTTCACCCCTCGCTCGACTGCACGGGCGACCGCGAGAATCGCGGCCTCCGCGTGCGGTGCGGCAACGACTTGTAGGCCGGTCGGCAGGCCCACCGCAGTGGGCGGGCATGGCACCGAAATGGCCGGAAAACCGGTAAAGCTCCAGATCGCCACGTTTCGCGTGAGCACGAGCGGCGTCTGATCGGCCGTGTCGCGCTCCGGTGCGACGATCGGCACGGTCGGCATCACCAGCACGTCGACGTCGTCGAAGACCTTCAGCATGTCCCGCTGGAGTTCCGCGCGCAGACGCTGCGCCTCGATGTAGTCGAGCGCCGTCGCCGATTCGGCTGCCTCGAGCTGGGTGCGCACGTCGCTTGTGTACAGAGCCGGATCAAGACCGAGGTCGCGATGGAATGCCAGCGCCTCGCAGCGGCTCACGACCATGCTGACGAGATTCGCGTTGTCCAGATCGATTGCGCTCGGGCGCTCGATGTCGACCAACTCCGCGCCGGTCACGCGCAGGGTGTCCAGCGCGGTCTCGATCGACTGCTCGACGGCCGGCTCGGCATCGCGCCACGCGGCTCGAGGCAGCCCGATGCGCAGATCCCCGACGCTCGGTCGCGCGCCCACCAGTCGCTCGGGTCCGGTAAGGGCATCGAGCACCGTGCCGGCGTCGTCGGCCGACTGCGCCATCACGCCGACGTGATCCATCGACCACGACAGCGGCACCACGCCCTCCAGAGATACCGCGCCGATCGTTGGCTTCAGACCAACGACGCCGCACAGCGCAGCGGGAATCCGGATCGATCCGCGCGTGTCGGTTCCGAGCGAGGCCATACCCATGCCGGTCGCGACGGCGATTGCCCCGCCGCTGGTCGAGCCTCCTGAAATACGAGTGTGGTCATGCGGATTGCGTGACTGCGGCGCCGTCACGCCCATCGCAAACTCGTGCGTGGAGGTCTTGCCGATCACAACCGCGCCAGCCTCGCGCAGCTTCTTGACAGCGGCGGCGTCAACGCGATCGCGGCGCTCGAAGGCGAGCGACCCAGCGCGCGTGGTTCCGCCCTTGACCGCGTAGAGATCCTTGACCGAGACCGGGATCCCGTGCAGCGGGCCGCGAACACGGCCCACGGCGCGCTCGGCATCGAGTTTTTTTGCGCGGTCGCGCGCATCGACTTCGAGGATCTCCACGAACGCGTACAGCTCGTCGTTTCGGTCGGCGATCCCGCGCAGCGAGCGGTCGACGAGCTCTTCCGAGCTGACGTCGCCCGATTCCAACAGCAGCGCCGTCGAGGCGATGGCGCCGCTCGCCGGCGCTGCGCCCGCGACGGGCGGCACGGGTGTCGGCCACGCAAAGCCCGCTGCGGCGGGCGGTTCATCGGCCCGCTCTGCGCGCCATTTCCTGATCAGCGCCAGCGCATTCTGGAACGCATCAGTTGCCAGATTCGACATCAATTGATCCATTGTTCGGGTGAAGCCGCTGCCGCGCTCCGGGTTGTGCGACGCTGGTACCTGCGGCGTTACGGCGAAGCTACCGGCGACCTGCGCCGCGCCGGTGCGTTCGCCGTACAAAAATCGCGGACGGCGACCGTCCGTCTGGACAAAGGCCGCGATCGCACGGGCGATCACCCGGCCTCGACCGCCGCGGCAACGGCGACCAGCGTGCGCTCCGCCTGCGGCGTGCCGACCACCTGTAGCCCGATCGGAAGTCCCGAGGGCGATGGACGGGCCGGAACCGAGATCGCCGGGAAGCCGACGAAGCTCCAGAGGATCGCGTTGCGCGAAAGGATCGTGAGGTAATCGTCGGCGTCCTCGACCGGCGGCGCGAGCACCGGCACGGTCGGCATCACCAGCGCATCGACGCCGGCGATCGCCGCGAGCATCCGCTCACGCAGCCAGGCGCGGTAGCGCTGGGCCTGGAGGTATTCGGTCGCGAGCACCTCGTCGGCGGCGTTGAGCTGATCACGCACCTCGGGCCAGTAGAGCTCGCGGTCGGCGCCGAGCTGCTTGTGGAAGGTCGCGGCCTCGCAGCGGCTGGTGATCATCCCGCCGGCGTTGGCTCCGGTGAAGTCGGGTTCGCCCGGCGTATCCACGTCTGTGAATTCTGCCCCCGCGGCGGCAAGGCGGTCGATCGCCTCGCGCACAGAAGCTTCGACCACAGGATCGACGTCATCGAACGCGGCGGCGGGCAGACCGAGCTTCAACCCTTCCACCCCGTCTGCCACTCCCGGCGCGGCGAGATCGCGCCCCTGGAGCACGTCCATCATCGTCGCAGCACCTGCAACGTCAACCGCGATCACGCCGGCATGGTCCATCGTCCAGCCGAGCGGAACGATGCCACGGGTCGGAATCGCGCCGTAGGTCGGCTTGAAACCGACCACCCCACTCAAAGCCGCGGGTACGCGCGAGGAAGCACGGGTATCGGTGCAGAGCGAGGCGAAGCCCATCCCGGTGGAAACGGCGACGGCCGAACCGCCCGATGAGCCGCCGGGGATGCGTGTGTCGTCGTGCGGATTGCGTGACTGCGGCGAGGTCACGCCGAGCGCGAATTCATGGGTCGCAACCTTGCCGAGGATCACCGCGCCGGCCTCGCGCAGGCGGGCGACGCCCCATGCATCTTCGCCCGGCACAATCTCGAACGCATCCGATCCGCAACGCGTCGGCACCCCCGCGACGTGAATCACGTCTTTGACCGAGATCGGTATCCCGTGCAGGGGGCCGCGGATCTTCCCTGCCGCGCGCTCGGCGTCGAGCTCAGCCGCCTGCGCCAGCGCCGCATCGCGCATCGGCTCGACAAAGCCGACGAGACGCTCGTTGTGGGCATCCAGAACCGCGAACGCGGCCTCGACCAGCGCGACCGAGTTCGTCTCCCCCTCGGCCAGCGCGGACGAAGCCGCGGCAATCGCTCCAGTCGACGCCCCCGCGGCCGGCGCGGAAGGCGAAGCGATCGTCAACTCCTGGCCGGCCCATAGATCGAAGGCCACCCGCCGCTCGAGATCGTCGATCTCCCAGCCGGCGACGTACTCGAGCGCCCACGCAAAAGCATTCGTTGCAACGCTGCTCATGGCAGGCCTACAGAACTGCGAGCGCGCCGAGCAGATCGTCGCTCGCGGCGACCGAACCGAACACACCGCCCTGCATCTTGACCATCTTCAGCGCGGCCTCGTAATTGCCGTAGTCGGTCGCGCCGGTGCAGTCGGAGAGCAGCAGGCATTCGTAGCCGAGGTCGTTGGCCTCGCGCATCGTCGTGTGCACGCAGACGTCGGTCGTGATACCGGTGAAGATCAGGTTCTCGATCTTGTTCGTGCGCAGCGTGAGGTCGAGGTTGGTCGCGACGAAGGCACCCTTGCCCGGCTTGTCGATGATGATCTCGCCGTCGACTGGATAGAGCTCTGGCACGATGTCCCAGCCCGGCTCGCCGATCACCAGGATGCGTCCGCACGGGCCGGCATCGCCGATCCCCGCGCCCATCTGCTTGGAACGCCAGAGCTTGTTCGGCGGGCAGTCGGAGAGATCGGGCTTGTGGCCCTCGCGCGTGTGCACGACGGGCAGCCCCAGCTCGCGCCAGCGCGCCAGCACCTTCTGCGTCGCCGGGATGCCGGCGCGCGTGAGCGCGAGGTCGTAGCCCATGTGGTCGACGTAGCCGCCCTCGCCGCAAAAGTCGGTCTGCCAGTCGATCAGCACGAGCGCCGTCTTCTCGAGGTCGAGGTTCTGGTTGTAGGGCCAGTCGTAGGGATCGGCGGTCACGCCGGTGATCCGCTTCTCGCCGAGTGCGGTCGTGTTCATCACGCATCGACTCCTTGGAGGTTGGATGTTTTCAGAGCCTCGAGCAGCGAGCCCGAGTCGCCGACGGCGCCGAAGATGCCGCCGGACATGAGGATCTGCGAGACGGCCGAGTGCTGCAGCGAAGGATCGAGCGGCTCGCTGAGGTCCTCGAGCAGCAGGCACTCGTATCCGAGGTCATTGGCGCGCCGCAGCGTCGAGTGCACGGCGATCTCGAGCGGCCAGCCGGCCAGCGCGAAGCGGTCGATCCCCTGGCTGCGGAGGATCAGCTCGAGTTCTCCGCCGATCATCCCGGTGGCCGAAGGCGTCGTCGCGGTCATTTCGCCGTCTGCGACGACATCGGGGAGAGCGCTGCCACAGCAGGCGACCCAGACCACCGAGCCGCCGAGCTCCCGCACTTCTGAGGCGAACTCGGCGCAGGCGTCGAGCACACCCCGCGGCGCGGCGCCGCTCTCTCCGGCCGACGTGCCGGTCGCCACCACGAACGCGAAGTCCGTGGTGGCGAGCCGGCCGTCGAAGGGCCAGGCGTAGGGCCGGGTTTCGGCGACTGCCGTCACCTAGTTGGAGCCGGTCGGGATCTTGCCGATGACGCCCTTGACCAGGTAGTCCGTGGTCTCGAGCTCCTTCGGCGTCGGGTTGTCGCCGGCCGGGATCTGCGTCTTGCCGCTCTGGTCGACGACCGGGCCCTCGAAGGGATAGAAGTCCTTGGCCTTCATCTCCTTCTGCTTGGCGAGCACCTGGTCCTTGACCTCCTGCGAGACGTTCTTGCCGAACGGCGCGAGCTTGATCACGTCGCTGTCGGCGAACCCGACGCGGTAGTCGGCGTCGTACTTGGAGCCGACCCACTTGCCTTCCTGGATCGTCTTCACGATGTCGGTGTAGAGCGGACCCCAGTTCCAGACCGAGCCGGTCAGCCAGCCGTTGGGCGCCAGCGAGGAGGCGTCGGCGTGGTAGCCGACCGACATCGCTCCGGCCTTCTCGGTGGTCTCGACGACGGTCTTGGTGCAGTCCTGGTGCTGGCTGAGCACGTCGGCGCCGCCCTCGATCAGGGTCGAGGCCGCCTCCTTCTGCTTGGCCGGGTCACACCACGCGCCGGTGAAGACCACGGTCGTCTTGGCCTTCGGATTGACCGACTGCGCGCCGAGCTCGAACGCGTTGATGTTGAGCAGTGTCTGCGGGATCGGCACCGCGACGACATAGCCGAGCTTGTTCGTCTTGGTCGAGAGGCCGGCCGCCATTCCGGTGAGGTACTGGGCCTCGTAGATCTGGCCGAAGTAGGTGCCGACGTTGTCGCCGTCCTTGACTCCGCCCTGGTGCTCGAAAGTCACCTCGGGGTGCTTCTTCGCCGCCGCCAGCATCGGCTGGAGGTGGCCGTAGCTGGTCGCGAAGATCGTCGTCGCGCCGTCCTTGATCATCTTCTCGATCACGCGCGTGGCCTCAGAGGTCTCTGGGACGTTCTCGGCCTGGATGATCTTCGTGCCGGGGAGATTCTTCTCGACCGCCAGGGAGCCCTCGTAGGCGGCCTGGTTGTAGCCAAAGTCGTTCTTCGGGCCGACGTAGATGAATCCGACCGTCTTGCCCTTTCCGGAGCTGTCTCCCGAGTCTGAACTCGAGTCGGATGAGCCGCAGGCACTGACCGCTATCGCGGCGAGCAGCGCAAGGCACATCGCGGCCAGCATCTTGAGGTTTCTGGAGAGCATTCGGGGGATTCCTTTCGAGCAGGGGATATGAGCAACAGGGAACTGCGGGGGTTCTGCGGTGCGCCGGCGGCTAGACGCCGCCGGGCGCGAAGACGGCCTTGAGTCCGGCCGGCATCGTCTGCCTCTGCCCCTTGCTCGTGATCGCCAGGACCACAAGCGTCAGCACGTATGGGAGCATCAGCAGGTAGAACGATGGGATTCCGACGCCCTCGGTCTGGAGCACCAGATTGAGGGCGAAGGCGGCTCCGAAGAGCAGCGCTCCGGCGGCGGCCCTGAGCGGCAGCCAGGAGGCGAAGATCACGAGCGCTACGGCGACGAATCCGCGGCCCTGGGTGATGTTCTCGGTCCAGTTGAGTGTGGTCGCGAGCACGAGCTGCGCGCCGCCCATTCCGGCGAGTGCTCCGCCGGCCGTGACGGCCCAGTAGCGGACCTTGCGCGGCGAGTGACCGTAGGCGTAGACGACGTCGCCGCTCTCGCCGGTCGCGCGCAGCACCAGGCCGACGCGCGTGCGCTTGAAGAACAGCCACAGCGCCGGGCCGATCAGCAGCGCCAGATACGTGAGGATGTCCTGGTCGAAGAACGCCTGCCCGACCACCGGGATGTCCTTCAACAGCGGGATGCCGATCTCGCCGAAGCCGTTGATTTTCTTGTCGACGAAGCTCTTGCCGATCGCCGCCGTGATGCCGAGGCCGAGGAAGGTCACGGCGAGGCCGCTGGCCAGCTGATCGGCCTTGCGGTCGATCACCATGTAGGCGTGCAGCAGGGCCGGAATCGCCCCGCCGACGAGCGCGGCCAGCGCGCCCACGACGGGCGATCCCGTCCAGACCGTGACCATGAACGAGAGCAGCGCGCCGCAGAGGATCGAGCCCTCGGTGCCGAGGTTGACGATGCCGGAGCGCTCGGCGAGCAGTTCACCCTCGGCGGCGAAGATCAGACATGCGCCGTAGCTGACGGCGCCGAGCACGATTGCCTCGATCATCAGGCCTTACCTCCCTTCGCGGACGAGCCGCGCAGTCCGAGCACGAGTAGGACGATCACCGCCATCACGACATAGACGCTCGCGGCGGGAAGACTGAAGTCGGTCTGCAGCGTGTCGCCGTAGACCGAGATCGCGGCGAGCAGAGTCGCGCCGGCCGGGATCCAGGGCGAGCGGTGCGCGACCATCCAGCTGCAGAGGAAGCCGATGTAGCCGAAGCCGGCGGCCATCTGCGAACGCAACTGCAACTCGGTGCCGCAGAGCTCGATCACGCCGGCGAAGCCGGCGATCGCGCCGCCCATCAGCAGCGCCATCACGACGGTGCGGTTGACCGCGAAGCCGCCGCGGCGGGCGGCTTCTGGGTTGCCGCCGACGACCTTCGCGCGGAAGCCCCAGCGCGAGCGGTCGAGCAGCAGCCACACCGCAACCGTCACCAGCACCGCCAGGACGATGCCGATGCTCAGGTCGGAGAAGCCGAGGCCCGGCAGCGTCGCCGAGTCGGGGATCATCGCGCCGATCGCGAAGCCATAGGAGTCGGGGTCCTTGAGCGCGCCGTTGACCATGTACGAGAGCACGTAGAGCGCCACATAGTTCAGGAGCAATGTCGCGATCGTCTCGTTGACGTTGAAGTAGGCCTTCAGGAACGCCGCGATCCCGACCCACAGGGCGCCGCCGAGGGCGCCGAAGACCAGCACCAGCGGGAGCATCGCCACGAGCGGCAGCCCGTCACCGACGATCTTGCACATCGCCGCGCCGAACACCGCCCCGAGGAAGATCTGACCCTCGCCGCCGACGTTGATCAGGCCGGCGCGCGCCGGCAGTGCGACTGCCAGCGCGGCCAGCATGAACGGAACCGAGCGGGTGACGACCGAGGGCACGTCGATCCCGAGCAGCGGGATCAGCAGAAGAATCAGCAGCGGGGCGCAGATCGGCGCGGCGATCTTGAACCAGGTGCCGGTGGGCACCCAGGCGCGGGGATCGAAGCCGCGGCGCTCCTCGGCCGGGATGACTGTCGCGTCGGGAGCGCTCATCCGATTGCCGCCGCAGCCTCGGCCTCTTTGCGACCGAGCATCATCGCGCCGACCTCGCCGCGCGTCGTCTCCGACGGCTTGAGGTCGCCGGCGAGCTCGCCGCCGTGCAGGACGATCAGCCGGTCGCTGACCGTGAAGAGTTCGTCGAGGTCCTCCGAGATGAAGAGCACTGCCGCTCCCCTTTCCGCTTGTTCAAACAGGAGCTTGTGCGTCGTGCGCACCGAGAAGAGGTCGAGACCGCGCGTCGGGTAACAGGCGACGATCACGTAGGGGTCGCGCACGATCGAGCGCACAATCATCAGCCGCTGGACATTTCCGCCCGAGAGCGAGTCGACGCGGCGGCTGGGGTCGGCGAGGCCGATCGCTTTGGCCGACTCGAGGTCTGCCGTCTCTTCGGCGACGCGCTTCCAGTCGTAGCCGATGCGCGTCTTCGGGGCGTCGATGCCGCCGATCGCCATGTGCTCGGCGATCGTCAGGCCGGGCACGACCTCCATCGCGAGCGGGTCCTCTGCCATCACGGCGACGCCGGCTTCGCGGATCTGCTCGACCGACTGACCGTCGACGTGGCCGCCGCGCACCGAGAACTGACCGCCCGAGAGCGGACGCAGGCCCATGATCGCCTCGGCGAGCTCGCGCTGTCCCCCTCCGGACACGCCGGCGATACCGATCACTTCGCCGCGCTCGGCGACGAGTGAGAGCGATTTGATCGCCGGCAGACCGTTGTCGCCGTCGACCGTGATGTGTTCGAGCATCAGCGCCGGACCCTCGACGTGGGCGACGACCTGCGGCCGGTGCGTCAGCGTGGGGATCTCCTGACCGACGACGTTTGCGATCAGGTCCTCGTCGGACATCTCGGCGAGCTTGTCGGTCGCGAGCACGACGGTGCCCTGACGCAGGATCGTCACGCGGTTGCAGACGGCCCGCACGTCGGGAATCTTGTGCGTGATGATCGCCAGCGCGAAGCCCTGATCGCGCAGGTCGCGGATCACGTTCATCAGGCCCTCGACCTCCTGTGGCGCGAGCAGGCTCGTCGGCTCGTCGAGGATCACCGTGGTCGCGCCGCAGAGCAGCACTTTGAGAATCTCGGCCTGCTGGCGCTCGCTCATCGAGATCTCCTCGACGAGGCGGTGCGGGTGGACGCTCATGTTGTACTTCTCCGCCAGCTCGACGAAGCGCTTCTCGATCGTCGCGTTGTCGAGCAGGATGCCGTGCTCGGGCAGCGCCAGGGCGATGTTCTCGAGCACGGTGAGCGCGGGGATCAGGCGGAAGTCCTGGAAGACGAGGCCGATGCCGGCCTCGCGGGCGATCGCCGGAGAGGTGATCTCGGTCGGCTCGCCGTTCACGAGGATCTCGCCCTCGTCGGGCACATTCACCCCGTAGAGCGACTTCGCCAGCGTGGACTTGCCGGCGCCGTTCTCACCGAGCAGCGCGTGGACCTCGCCGGGGAAAAGCTCGAAGTCGACCTTGTTGTTGGCGACGAGCGAGCCGAAGCGCTTGGTCAGACCGCGAACGGCGACGGCTGGCGTCGACGTGTTCGCGGCCTCGGCCACTACTCCGCGCTCCCGGCGGGCTTGTCCGGGCCGGCGGCGGCGTCGAACATGCGGGCGAGCATGCGGCCGACGCGCTCCTCGACGACCCGGGCGCTGCGGTCGATGTGCACGCGCATCAGGGCCGCGGCCGCGTCGGCCTCGCCCGCCAGCACGGCGTCGGCGATCTCGACGTGCTCGGCGATCGTCGCGTCGATGCGGTCGTCGGTCGTGAAGTCGTGGACGCGCAGGATGCGGATGCGCTCGTTGATGTCGCGCAGGTAGCGCGCTGCCGAGAGGTTGCCGGCGGCCTGGGCGAGGCCCTCGTGGAAGGCCTCGTCGGCGTAGACGAAGTCGGGGGTAGCGATCTTGCCGCGGCGCTCGGAGTCGATCTCGGCGAGCTCGGCCCAGCTGGCGCGCAGGTCGGCGATCTGGAGCTTGTCCTCGACCGCTGCGGCGCGGCGGACGATCAGGTCCTCGAGCACGACGCGCAGCTCGTAGAGCTCCTCGAGCGCGGTGGCCTGCGGCGGCTGCGGCGTGATCCCGCCCATCGGGTGCTTGACGACGTGGCCGTCGGCCTGCAGGCGGTGGAGCGCCTCGCGCACCGGAGTGCGGCTGCACTCGTAGCGCTCGGCGAGGTGCTCCTCGACCAGGCGCTCGCCGAGCGGAATCTGCCCGAAGAGCAGCTCGCCGCGGAGGTCCTGGTAGACGCGCTCGGCGATCGAGTCGCCGTTCACGTCGTCACCGGGGCCGTAGCCGAGCAGCTCAGCAAGGAGGTCACGCGGCGACATGGCCGGCTCCGGGGTTTGTGTCCAGTGGTGTGTACGAGCAACGCATTGGCAGGCAATCTAGGCCCGCCTCTCTGGGCGCTTTCTCTCAATTCGTACAGAAATCAGATGGGGCGTTTGGACATGTGTGCAGCCTTGTATACAAACTTGGATACCGACTGACGGTGCGGTTTCTGCGCGTTTGCAGGCAGATCGCGCGCCGTGGCTGGCTGGGGCGCGGCCGCCATATCCAAGCCACAAACCTGGACACACCTGACCCCGAAGGCCAGGTCTGTCCAAAACTCCCGCTTGAAACCGCGCTGCTTTGCAAGCCGACGGCTTGCAATTGCAAACGCCCCGGCTCAGCCGCGGCCGGCGACGACCAGCCAGGTGCCGACCGCCAGCAGCAGCACGCCGAGCAGCCGCGTCCAGGTGATCGGGTGCTTCTCGAGGCCGAACGCGCCGATCTGGTCGAGCACCATCGAGGTCACGAGCTGCGCCGAGACCGTCGCCGCCGTGATCCCGCCGGCGCCGAGCGTGCCGACCGTGATGATCACCGTGGTGATGTAGCCCGCCCCGAGCAGCCCGCCGATGAAGTAGTACCAAGGCACCGTGCCGATACCGAGGCCATGCTCGAAGCCCCCGGCAAACACGAAGACCAGCGCCGAGAGCAGCACTGTCCCGACCACGAACGAGATCAGCGCCGCCTGCAGCTTGCCGACGTGCATGCCCAGCTGGCCGTTGATCGGCGCCTGCATCGCAAGCAGGCCGCCGACGCCGGCGGTGAGGAGCAGTGCCCAGGTGCGATCCATCACGCGACGCCTATTTGGCGGCAAGCCAGTTCGGCCCCGACCCCACAGAAACTTCCAGCGGCGGATCGAGCGGGTACGCCCCGACCATCACGCGGGCCGCGAGTTCGGCGATCGCGGCAGCCTCATCTTCCGGTCCCTCGAAGAGCAGTTCGTCGTGAATCTGCAGCACAAGCTTTGTGGTCAGCTCCGACTCGCCGAGCGCAGCGTGCACATCGATCATCGCCTGCTTGATGATGTCCGCGGCCGTGCCCTGCACGACGGTGTTGACGGCCAGGCGCTCGCCGAGCTGCCGAGTCTGCACCTGCGTCGAGTTGATCTCAGGGATCGCGCGGCGGCGGCCGATCAGTGTCGAGACATAGCCGTCGCGCTTGGCCTGCTCCTTGGTCTCCTCCATGAAGCGATTGACGCCCTCGAACCGGCCGAGGTAGCGCTTGATGAACTCTGCGGCCTCGTCGCGAGGAATCTTCAGCCGATCGGACAGCCCGAAAGCGGAAAGCCCGTAGATGATCCCGAAGTTCACGGCCTTTGCGCGGTCACGCGTGGCGTGGTCGACCTCCTCGGCCGGGATGTCGAAGATCGCGGCCGCCGTCTCGGTGTGCACGTCCTCTCCCTTGCGGAAGATCTCCTTGAGCACCTCATCGTCCGCAACCTGCGCGAGCACTCGCAATTCGACCTGCGAGTAGTCGGCGCTCGTCAGCAGGCACCCGGCCTCGGCGACGAAGCACTCGCGGATCGTCGCGCCGAGCGGCGTGCGTACGGGGATGTTCTGAAGATTCGGATTCGTGGAGCTCAAGCGTCCGGTCGCCGCGCGGGTCTGATCCAGCGTGGTGTGAATCCGCCCGTCGACCGCCGAGACGTCTTTCGGCAGCGAATCGACGTAGGTGCTCTTGAGCTTGGTCAGTTCGCGCCAGCGCTCGATCTTCTCGACAATCGGATGCTTGTCGCGCAGGCCGGCAAGCACTCGCGCGTCCGTCGAGTAGCCCGTCTTGCCCTTGCGCCCAGCGGGCAGTCCGAGCTCATCGAAGAGAATCGGCCCGAGCTGCTTCGGGGAGCCGATCGTGAATTCACGCCCGGCAAGCTCGTAGATGTCGGCCTCGAGCTGGGCGATCTCGTCGACAAAACCCTCTGCGGCCTTGGCCAGCGCGTCGACATCGAGTTTCAGACCGTTGCGCTCGATCTCGACCAGCACCGAGACGAGCGGCAGCTCGACCGTCTTCTCAACCTTCTCAAGCCCAAGCTGATCGAGCTGGCCGCGCTGCAGCTCAGCGATCCGGTTCATCGCGTCGACATCGATCGCCAGCTGCGCCAGTTCTCCAGGAACGGCCTCATCGTCGACCTCGCCCAGCGGCACGCCGAGCTCGACGGCCATCTCACGAATGTCGTACTGCCTGCGCGCCGAATCGATCAGGTAGGCAGCGATCCGCGTGTCGTGATCGATCGCCGGCACCAGCGCGGGCGTCTTGTCGAGCTGCGCCTTGAGGTCATGGGTCACGACGGCACGCGAGCCGAGCGCAGAGATGAACCCCTCGACCGAATCTGCCTCGCCGACGTGCACGACGCCCTTCTTGTCGATCGTCGCCCAGCGCGCCGACGCCCCAGCCGACTGGTTCTCGGCGTCGGCCATCAGCGACTCCGCTGGACCCGCCGCAGCCGCGTCGGCACGGTGTACGAACAGCGGCGCAGGGTCGGTCAGGATCTTTTCAAGGTCGCCGAGCTTCGACTGCGTGACCTTGATCGCGCTCGGCGCGGTTTCGCCGTCCTCGTCGGCCATCGCCTCGCGGATCTCGTCCTCGATGTCGGCGTACGCAGCCTCCTGGAAGAGCCGCTCGAGTCGTCGCAGCGGCTCACGCAGGTCGTTCTCGCGCATCGCGCTCCGCAGAGTCTTCGGATCGAGTCTCAGCTCGAAAACATCTTCGATCGAGAGGTCCGGGATTTCGATGTCGCGATGCATCGTCGCCAGATCGCGCGAGATGCGAGCGAGGTCAGCGTTGTTCGTGAGGTTCTCCTTGCGCTTTGCGCCGGAGATGTTGTCGATGTTCTCGAGGACACCCTCGAGCGAGCCGAACTCCTGCAGAAGCTGCATCGCGGTCTTCTCCCCGATCCCCGGGACGCCTGGAATGTTGTCGGAGGTGTCGCCCTTGAGTCCGATGAAATCGGGCACGAGGTGCGGCGGAATCCCGTAGCGCTCCTCGACCGCAGCCTCGTCGTAGACCTTTGTGTCGGTGATGCCGCGGCCGGTCGCCATGATCGTGACCGGGCCGTTCGCGTCATCGACGAGCTGGAACGAATCGCGGTCGCCAGTCACGACGACCACGCAGTAGCCCTCACCCTTGGCCCGCTCGGCTATCGAGGCGATCACGTCGTCGGCCTCCCAGCCGTCTACCCGCACGTTCTTGAAACCGAAGGCCTCGGCCAGCGGATAGAAGTGCGGCCATTGCTCGCGCAGCGCGTCCGGTTTGGCGTCGCGCTGGGCCTTGTAGGGCTCATACAGCTCTCCGCGCCCCGAGAGCCCGGCGTCCCAGACCGCGATCACAGCGGGTGAGCCGTGCTCGTTGTCCTCGATCAGCTTGAGCCACATGTTCGCCAGACCGAAAAGCGCGCCGGTCGGCATGCCCTTGGAGTTGACAAATGTGTCCGGCAGCGCGAAGAATGCGCGGTAGGCGAGCGAGTTGCCGTCGAGCAGATAGAGCTTGCGGTCGGTGTCAGCGGCCTTGGCCATCCGGCGCATCCTACGCGCGCGGGCGGGCGGCGCGGCGCGGCTAGCCTGATCCCGCCGTGAGTGAACTCCGCCGCAGTCCATGGTTTCGTGCGATCGCCGTGATCGGGCCGCTGACCGCCGCGGCTCCGATCCTGCTCGGACTTTCAGGAGGATGGATCGCGCTGCACCTGATCGGCGGCGCAACCTCGCTGGTGGTCTTGACGCTCAGCGCGGCGTTGCTGCCGTCGCCGTGGCGTTGGTATGCGGCACTCGGCGTGATCGTCTCGCTGGCGACGATCGTCGTCGTGACCGACGGCGGGACGATCGGGACGCTGATCCAGCTCGCGATGCTGATCGGACTCGGCGGGATCTACCTGGCCTGTGTCTTCTGGCCACACCCGAAATAGGCGCGGCGCCGACCAGGGCCGGCGCCGCGCAACGTCGGGATTTGCTTACAGACCGGGGACCGAGAACGCGATGTAGTGGAACGTCATGTTCGGCGGGTCGATCGCGGAGCCCGTCGGGTTGCATACGTCGAGGCGGATGTAACCGACCGAGTCGGAGTTTTCCGTCGCGATGGTGAGTCCGCTTGGCCAGTTGTTCTCGGCGGTCACCGAGATCGCGTCATCTCGCATGTCGACATTGGTGAGGTCGACGTGAACGGCGTTCTGCTGGCAAGCGCCGGCCGCGACGCTGGCGAAGTTCGCCTGGAACGAACCGGCCTGATGCGAGACCTTGTCTGCCGCGAGGCTGTGCGCGACAACGTTGCCGTCGGTGATCGTGCGACCGCTGACCGATCCGGCGGAAGTCGCGGAGTCTGCGGTGGACGCGCTCGGCACCTTGCTGACGGTCGACTCCTTGATGTCCGCTCCCGTCAAGGAGTCGTTCTTGATGTCACTGCCGGTGAGCGAGCTGTTCTTCACCTGCTTACTGGTGACGCTGTTCTTTGCGAGGCCGGCGGCAACTGCCGTTCCGGACATCGCGACGAAGAGCGACAAGCAGGCGACGATCATCGCCGGTGAGGGCCTGGGAATGCGGAAACGCATGTTTTTCTCCTGGGAGTTGTTGAGCGCGTTGACAACGCTTTTTGAGGTCAGCCGGAAACCTACTGAAAATCACGGTCGAACAACTTCTTGACGTTCAAAGCTCGGCCATGCGCCATACTGATCCCATGAGCAACGCAGCAGAGATCACCCGACGCCCCCTGCGCGCGCTCGTAGTAGTACTCCTCTAGGCCGTTTGCTGCGCGCAGACGGCCGTACCCAATTGCCCGCCATCGGCGCAGGTATCCGCACGCCCGTGCCTAACATCGAGAAAGATCCAGTAGAAAAGAGAAATACCGTGGCAACGACGCCCTCACCTTCCGCCTCATACAGCATCACCCTCTCCGTCGCGATCGACAATCGTGAGGGGACGCTTCCGCGTGTAACCGGCGCGATCAGCAAGGCCGGCGGTGAGATCACGGCGATCGACATCACCGGATCGCAGGACGACATGACCGTCCGCGACATCGTCGTCTCGGCCCGCAATCAGGATCACTACCGCCAGATCATCGCCTCGCTGCTCGAGGTCCGCGGTTGTCGCCTGCTCGAGACGACCGATCGCACCTTCGACATGCACCAGGGCGGCAAGATCGAGCAGCACAACAAGCACCCGCTGAAGACTCGCGACGACCTCTCGATGGCCTACACCCCCGGCGTCGCGCGTGTCTGCATGGCGATCCACGAGAACGTCGAGAAGGCCTACAAGTACACGATCAAGGCCAACACCGTCGCCGTCGTCTCCGACGGCACCGCCGTGCTCGGCCTCGGCGACATCGGTCCTGAAGCCGCGATGCCGGTGATGGAGGGCAAGGCGATGCTCTTCAAGGAGTTCGCCCAGGTCGACGCCTTCCCGATCTGCCTGAACACCAAGGACCCCGACGAGATCGTGCGCGCCGTCGAGATGATGGCCCCGACGTTCGGCGGCATCAACCTCGAAGACATCTCCTCCCCGCGCTGCTTCGAGATCGAACGTCGCCTGAAGGAGTCGCTCGACATCCCCGTCTTCCACGACGACCAGCACGGCACGGCCGTCGTGACGATCGCGGCGCTCCTGAACGCCTGCAAGGTCACCGGCAAGAAGATCTCCGAGCTGCGTGTACTGATGCTCGGACTCGGCGCGGCCGGTATCGCGGTCACCGAGATGCTCGAAGACGCGGGTGTCGCCGACATCATCGGCTGCGACCGCAAAGGCGCGCTCTCGACCACGCGTGAGGACTTCGAGTCGCTCGACCCGGTCAAGCAGTGGTACGCCGAGCACACAAACAAGGAGAAGCGCCTCGGCGGGCCCAACGACGTGATCGAGGGCTGCGACCTGCTGATCGGCCTGTCCGGCCCCGGCGTGATCGAGGCCAAGTCGCTGGCGAAGATGAACCCCGATGCGATGGTGTTCGCGATGGCCAACCCGACGCCCGAGGTGATGCCCGAAGAGGCCGCCCCGTACGTCCGGATCATGGCCACGGGTCGCTCCGACTACCCGAATCAGATCAACAACGTGCTCTGCTTCCCCGGGATCTTCCGCGGCGCGATGGACGCCCGCGCGACGAAGATCACCGACGAGATGAAGATGGCCGCCGCACGCGGAATCGCCGCATGTGTTCCGGAGAATGAGATCTCCGAGGACTACATCATTCCGTCGGTCTTCAATCGCGACGTCGCGATCGAGGTCGCCAAGGCCGTCAAGGACGAAGCCGCCCGCAGCGGAGTCGCCCAAGATGCCGAGGAAGACACCGCACCGACGATCGACATGCCGGCCGTCGCTGGCTAGCGCAGCGCTTCGATCAGCGAAGCCGGTCCGGTCGGCGCGCCCTTGCCGCGCGCCTGGAAGACGTAGAGCGTCGTCTGCCCGGACGGCAGCACGTCGTAGTGCCCGACCGGGCTGAAGCGGTTGCGGATCTTCATCGCCGTCTCGGCGACGGTGTGCTGCTCGATCGGCAGTCCTGCCTTCTGGGCGCGCGTCATCGCGTCGACGATCAGCCCGACGGCCTCGTAGGCATAGATCGCCCAGCGGTCGGGTGCGCGGCCGTACTTGTCGGCGAACTTCTCGTAGAAGGCTCGGCCGGCCGGCGGATAGCCGTCGGCCGAGAGCGCTGCCGTTATGTACCGGCCGTGCGGCGTTCCGGCCTTGAGTGGATCGTCGGTCCTGGTGTCGCTCGCCCCGGGTGCCCCCGAGGCTGCGTAGTTCGTTTGGGCAGCAAGCGCAAGGCCGGCTGCCGGCACGAGCGCGATCGAAGGAGCATCAAGCGCCATCACCCGTGAACCGTGCCTCGCCCTGACCTCGCGCCGCACCGGTGGGCGCAGGTTCACAAGCAATTCCTCATCGCCCTGCTGCGTCGTATCGCTCAGGGCCGAAATCACGGCGAGTGACTTCGGCGAAGCGCCATCGACGAGCTTGATACGCCTGCCCGCGGCATCTCCCCCGATCGCATCGAGTTCGAGTTGAGCGGCGCGCCGCATGTCGTCGACGCGGCTCTTCAGCGCAGCGTCGCTCGAGCCTTGGAATGAAATCTCGGCGACCGGCTCATTCGACTGTTTCGAACCGCATCCGGCCAACGCCAGCAGCAATGCGCCGAGCGTCGCCGCGGCGACAGATCTTGCGGAAACCCTGCGCATCGGAGCGCAAGCCTACCGACGCAGCCCTGCGGACATTCCGGAGAACCGAGTCCGGCGATAGTTGGCCTTTTGGCAGCACGGCGGGATGTGAGGCGGCCATATACTCGCGCCGATGAAAGTCGGAATCCTCACCGCGGGCGGAGACTGCCCCGGACTCAACGCCGTCATCCGCGCCGCCTCACGCAGGCTTCTCCACGAAGGTCACGAGCCAATCGGACTGATCGACGGCTACCGGGGGCTCGCAGAATGCAACTACGAGCCACTCGATCGCTCGCGCATACGCGGGATCCTGCACCTCGGGGGAACGATCCTCGGCACTTCGAGCTTCAACCCTTACCGCGAGGAGCGCGGCCTCGAACTCGTCAAGGCGGCCGTCGAAGAGGACGAATTCGACGCGATCATCGCGATCGGCGGCGAGCACACGATGATGATGACCCGCCGGCTCTACCTCGAAGATGGCATCCCGACGATCGGCGTCCCGAAGACGATCGACAATGACGTCGTCGGCACCGATTTCACCTTCGGCTTCGACACGGCGGTGCAGATCGCGACCGATGCGATCGATCGCCTGCACACGACGGCCGATTCTCACGACCGCATCATCGTGCTCGAGGTGATGGGTCGCAACAGCGGCTGGATCGCCACCTTCAGCGCGATCGCCGGCGGTGCCGACGGTCTTGTCGTGCCAGAGTTCGACACCCCGGTCGAAGAGATCGCTGCCGCGCTCGAAAAACGCCACGACGCCGGTGCGAACTTCTCGATCATCGTCGCCGCGGAGGGCGCGAACCTCGCCTTCGCCAGCGGTGAATCGAGGCAGATCCGTGCCAATGAGTCGACCGACGGCTACGGCTACCCCCGCCTCGGTGGCATCGGCGCCGCCCTCGCGGAAGAGCTGGAGCGCCTGACCGGGTTCGAGTCGCGAGTGACCGTGCTCGGCCACACCCAGCGTGGCGGCACGCCCACCGCACACGACCGCGTGCTCGCCACGCGCTACGGCATCTGCGCTGCCGATTGCGCCATCAAGGGCGAGTTCGGCCATATGGCGGCATTGATCGGCAGCGACGTCGTCTCCGTGCCGCTGAGCGGCGTGACCGACGTCAAGACGATCGACATGCAGTACGTCGACGTGGCGCGGAACTTCTTCGGCTGATCGGGACCTGACGCGCCCCGCGAGGACTAACGCTCGCGGTGGATCGTCTTCTTGATCAGCGGGATGTAGGTGTACGCCGCTGCGGCGAGGATCAGGACCAGCGCCGGGATCAGCGCGGCGGTGAGGCCGTGAACGCCCATTGCCCAGATGAACAGGTAGATACAGGCGGCGATGACGAATGCGATGGTGTTGATCATTGGCGTGGAGATTAGCGCGTGAAGTGGCGCCGACCCGGTCACGCGAGGGCGCTGGAAAACGCCGAAACCAGCTCCTGCGCTGCGGGGGCGGGATCTCCGGCGCCCTCGTGCGCCTCGCGCACAGCGCGGACGAGCCTGGTGCCGACGATCGCGCCATCGGCGACGTCGGCCACTCGCGAGGCCTGCTCGGGTTCGCCGATCCCGAATCCCACGGCGATCGGCAGATCCGTGTGGGCTCGCACGCGCCCGACCAGCTCCGAGAGCCCGGCGGCATCAGCGGTCCGCTCGCCGGTCGTGCCGGTGACCGAGACGACATAGATGAAGCCCCGTGCCTGCGCGCAGATCTCCCCCATGCGCTCGTCCGGCGTCGTCGGCGCGATCAGCGGGATCAGCGCCAGGCCGTGGCGATCGCACGGCTCAAGCAGCGCCGCGGACTCTTCCAGTGGAATATCCGGCACGATCAGGCCCGAGACGCCGATGTCGGCGCAGCGACCGAGAAAACGCTCGACGCCGCGCGCGTGGATGATGTTGAAGTAAGTCATGACCATCACCGGCACCTGGGCCGCGACCGGGGCGATGCCGTCGAGCAGCTTGTCGATCACCGCTCCGGCGGCCAGTGAATCGACCGCGGCGGCATGAATCACCGGGCCATCGGCCAGCGGATCCGAGAACGGCAGGCCGTACTCGATCAGATCGGCGCCGCCATCGACGTAGGCCTGCGCAATACGGAAGGAGTCGTCGGCGTTCGGAAAGCCGCCCATCAGGTACGGCATCAACGCGCCGCGGCGCTCGTGCCCGGCAAACGCTGCTGCGATCCGTTGGATTCCGGTCGCCACGTCGGCGCCCGCCATCAGATCTCGTCCTCCATGCCGGTCAGGCGCAGGACCTCCTGAAGATCCTTGTCGCCACGGCCGGAGAGCGTCAGCAGGTCCATGTCGCCGCCCGGGTTGTCGAGCAGCCAAGCGATCGCGTGCGAGCTCTCGAGCGCGGGGATGATGCCTTCGAGCCTGCAGACGAGCTGCAACGCAGCAAGCGCCGCCTCGTCCGTCACTGACTCGTAGCGAACGCGCTCGATGTCACGCAGGTAGGCATGCTCGGGGCCGACGCCCGGGTAGTCGAGCCCGGCAGAGATCGAGTGGGCCTCGAGGATCTGGCCGTCCTCGTTCTGGAGCACCGCGGTGCGGGTGCCGTGGAGGATTCCGGTCGAGCCGGCGCTGAGCGTCGCTCCGTGCGAGCCAGAGGCGATCCCGTGCCCGCCGGCCTCGACGCCGATCAGCTCGACGGCGCTGTCGCCCTCGAACGCCTTGAATGTTCCGATCGCGTTGGAGCCGCCGCCGACGCAGGCGATCACACGCGCGGGCAGGCGGTCGGCCATGTGGCAGATCTGGCCGCGTGCCTCGTCGCCGATCACGCGCTGCAGGTCGCGCACCAGCGCCGGAAACGGCGCCGGCCCCGCGGCCGTGCCGAGGATGTAGTGAGTGTCGCCGACGGTCTCGACCCAGTTGCGGATCGCAGCCGAGACGGCCTCCTTCAAAGTCTTCGATCCGGCGGTGACCGGCGTGACCGAGGCACCGAGCAGCTGCATTCGCTTGACGTTCGGAGCCTGACGGCGCATGTCCTCTTCACCCATGAAGATCTCGCACTCGAGATCCAGGCGCGCGCAAGCGGTCGCCGTCGCGACGCCGTGCTGGCCCGCTCCAGTCTCGGCGATTATCCGGCGCTTGCCGAGACGCTTGGCGACCAGCGCCTGCCCTAGCGCGTTGTTGATCTTGTGCGCGCCGGTGTGCATCAGGTCTTCACGCTTGAGATAGACCGGGTACCCGACGTGATCGGAGAGGCGCTCGGCGAGGTACAGCGATGTCGGCCGTCCTGCGTAGTCACAGAGCAGCGTGTGCAGCTCGGCCTGGAACTCGGTGTCGTCGCGCGCCTCGACCCATGCCGACTCGAGCTCCTGAAGCGCCGGAATCAGCGTCTCGGGCACATACTGGCCGCCGTACTCACCGAAGGTGTGTTCGATTTCGCTGTGCGCGTTGAAACGCGAGCACTGCACGACTGTCGGCTTGAAGTCCCCCATCAGCTCTGCTCCGACTCTGCGGCCCCGGCCGCCTTGGCCTCGTCTCGCAGTCGCTGGGCCTCGAGCCGCTCGCGCTCGGCCCACTTGAGCGTGAGCACCTCGTCGTCGGCGCCGCTGATGTCCTCGTCCTTGCGCTTGCGCCTCGGCGAAACCGATCCGTCGACCGCCTCGAAGAAGGCCTTCAGTCGCTCATGGTCCTTGACCCCGGGCTCGCTCTCGACGCCCGAGGAGACGTCGACCGCATACGGCCCGACGGTCTCGATCGCGCCGGCGACGTTCTCCGGCGTCAGACCGCCCGAGAGGATCAACGGCACATTGCCGCGCCGATAGCCGCGCAGGAAGTCCCATTCGAAGGTCTCGCCGGTGCCTCCCGGAACACCGGCTTTGTACGTGTCGAGCAGGTGAAAGTCAACGTCGTAGAACTTGCCCATCTCGCCCAGCACGTCGCGCCCCTGGACGCGGAAGGCTTTGATCACGCGCGCGCCGGTGCGCTGCGCCACAGCCTTGCAGTATTGAAGACCTTCGCTCCCGTGCAGTTGCACGAGTGAGAGACCGATCTCGTTGGTGAGGTTGACCACCTCGTCGAGCGACTGATCGACAAACACGCCGGCGATCTCGGCCGAACGGCGCGAGGCGTCGGCGATGTCGGCTGCGCGCTGCGGCTCGACGTAGCGCTTGCTCGAAGGCCACATGATCATGCCGAGCGCCCAAGCGCCTCCGCTCACTGCGGCGGCGGCATCCTCTTCACGAGTGATACCGCAGATCTTCACCCGCGTACGGGCTGGCTCAAAGGTGTCGGGAGACTGCGTCGTCACGGCCAGAAGTCTGGCATGGCCGTGACGACGGTCTCCCGCAAGCTGCGAGCGATATTTCCTACGGGCTGGAGCTCGATGCCTGGTTGCAGTTGTTGCTGGTGCTCGTCGGGCGGCTGCCGAGCGTGACGTCGATCGACTTTTCCTTGCCGTCGCGCACGACTTCGATCTCGATCTTGTCGCCGGCCTTGTGCTTGAGCACCTCCTGCTGGACCTCGGAACTCGTGGTCACGTCCTTGCCGCCGATCTTCGTGATGATGTCGGCGTCGAGGTTGAACTGCGCGCCGTTGATCTGAACGGTGTCGCCGCCACCGGCCGTCAGGCCGGCCTTCGAAGCCGGACCACCGCTCACCACGCACGCGACGACGGCGCCGGAGTCGGTGCCGAGATTGACCTTCTTCGCGACATCGGACGTGAGCGTTCCGGTCGTGACGCCGAGGTAGGCGTAGTCGACCTTGCCGTTCTTCTCGAGTTGCGGGATGATCGCCTTCACGCGGTTGATCGGTACTGCGAAACCGATTCCGACGTTGCCGTTCGATCCGCTGCCGCTGGTCGCGATCTGGCTGTTGATGCCGATCACTTCGCCGCGATCGTTGAGCAGCGGTCCACCGGAGTTGCCCGGGTTGATCGCCGCATCGGTCTGAAGGACGTTGTCGATCGAGAAGCTGTTCGGCGCGGTGATCGTGCGCTGCAGCGCCGAGATGATCCCCGTCGTGACCGTCTGGTTGAGACCGAATGGGTTTCCGATCGCGACGACAGGGTCGCCGACGGCGACCTTGGCCGAGTCGCCCAGCTCGAGCGGCTTGAGATCATGCGCATCCTCGTCGACCTTGACGATCGCGACGTCGCTCGACGGGTCCTGTCCGATCACCTTGCCGGTGACGGTCTTGTCGTCGTTGAAGGTGACCTTGACGTCGCCCTGGTGACCATCGACCACGTGATCGTTGGTGACGATGTAGCCATCCTTGCTGACCACGAAACCGGTGCCGGTGGCGGTGCCCTCTTGCTGATTTCCGAACATGTCGTCGCCCCCGGTCGAGACCTGGGCCTGGATCGATACGACTCCGGGTGAGGCCGACTTGAAGATCGAGTTCACGGTCATCGGAGAGCCGCTCGCGTTCGCGGTGGTCGCGGCCACGCCGGTGCCCTGCACGACGGTTTCGCTCTTGCCGATCACGCCCGTTGCGATCAGCGCCGCGAGCACAGCCGCGACGATCGCGCCGCCGATCACGGCGGAGATGAGAGAAAGCCCTGCGCCGCCGCCCTTGGTGGGAGTCGGAGTTGCCGGTTCAAAATCGTTCATCGAGTCCATGTCCTTTGATCTAGCGGTCGATTCGGCAATTGAACACCCTTTTCGACGCTCTGGTGCGCGGTTTTCGTGCCCCGCAACTGCTGCTTAAGGCCGAGTCAATCTTCGGCCGGATTCCTGAGAGCAGGCTGAGAAAATCACTCTTCGTCGATGCGGGTGAAGGCGCGGCAGGCCTCCTCGACGTCGGGCGCGCCCATCAGCGCCTGACCGATCAGTACAGCGTCGACGCCGGCGTCATCGAGCCGTGCGATCTGATCGAGATTCGAAATGCCTGATTCGGCGACGATCGTGATCCCGGTCGGGATGTCGGCCATCAACTCGAAGGTCGTCTCGACGTCGATCTCGAACGTGGCGAGGTCGCGATTGTTGATCCCGATCACGTCTGCCTCGAGCTCGAGCGCCTGCTCGAGTTCTTCCTCGTTGTGTACCTCGACGAGCGCGTCGAGATCGAGTGAGCGCGCCTCCTCGTAGAGCTGGCGCAGCTTCTTCGGGCTGACCGACGCCACGACGATCAGGATCGCGTCCGCGCCGTGGGCAGCCGATTCGTAGAGCTGGTACGGATCGATGTGGAAGTTCTTCGAGAGGATCGGCAGGCCCGTCGCGCTACGTGCCTCATCGAGATCATCGAGCGAGCCGCCGAAGTGGAACGGGTCTGTGAGCACGGAGAGCGCCGCCGCGCCGCCGCGCTCGTAGGCCTGGACGATCTCGGTAACCGAGCTGCCGGCGCGGATCTCTCCGGCGCTCGGACTGCGGCGTTTGTGTTCGGCGATGACCGAGAGTCCCGGGCGCACCAGCGCCTCGTTGAACGGCTTGCCTTCGTGACTCGACGACGCGATCAGCTTTTCGAGGTCGCTGACCGGCACGCTCTTCTTGCGCGATTCGACCTCGTCGCGAGTCGATGAAATGAGGTTTTCGATCCTGCTGCCCAAAGTGTCTCTACGGGTTCCCCTGCTGAGCGAGTATTTGCGAGCGCTCGACGAACTGTTCCAGTTTGCCACGCGCAGCGCCGCTGTCAATCGATTGCGTGGCCTTTTGCACGCCATTGGCCAACGATTCGGCCTTGCCGCCGACGTAGATCGCAGCGGCTGCATTGATGATCGTAAGGGTACGGTCGGGTCCGCCCACACCGCTCAGCACCGCCCGCGTGGTCTCGGCGTTCTCCTGCGGCGTGCCGGCTGAGAAACGACCGGGCTCGACGGTCTCGAGTCCGAGGTCCTCGGGGGTCACCTCGTGAGTAACGATCTCGCTGCCGCGGATCTCGGTGACGCGCGTGGCATGGGTGGCCGAAAGCTCATCGAGCCGATCCATCCCGTGGACGACCATCGAGTGC
The DNA here is from genome assembly GCA_047605325.1 of Solirubrobacterales bacterium. Lineage (GTDB taxonomy): Bacteria > Actinomycetota > Thermoleophilia > Solirubrobacterales > JACPNS01 > JACPNS01. The sequence continues at coordinate 49,356 of JASGFX010000009.1, forward strand.
GCGGTGCCCAGCTCGGCGAGGGCCTGCGCGACGACCTCTTGGAAGCGCGGGTCCGACACGCCGATCAACTGGTGACTGGCGTTCGCCGGATTCGTCAGCGGCCCGAGGAAGTTGAAGGCCGTGCGCACAGCGAGCGCCTTGCGCACGGGCACGACGTAGCGCGTCGCCGCGTGGTACTTCGGGGCGAACATGAAGCCGAAGCCGATCTCGTCGATCAGCAGGGCGACTGACTCGGGATCGAGCTCGATCGCCGCGCCGAGCGCCTCCAGAAGGTCCGCAGAGCCACTCTTGCTCGTCGCCGAGCGGTTCCCGTGCTTGGCCATCGCGCAGCCGGCCCCGCACGCCACGAAGGCCGCGGTCGTAGAGACGTTGAAGGTCGGGGTGCCGCCGCCGGTGCCGGCCGTGTCGACGAGGTCGTCGCGGCCGGTATTGACGGGCAGCGCGTGCGCGCGCATCGTGCGGGCGAGGCCGGCGAGTTCGGCGGCGGTCTCCCCCTTCGTGCGCAGCGCGATCAGGAAAGCGGCTGTCTGAGCCTCGCCGACGCGGCCCGACATGATCTCGTCGAGCACCTTCGCGGTGGTCTCAGTGGAGAGATCCTCGCCCGATGCGGAGGCGTCGATCGCGTCGGTGACGATCGGATTCGGAATCAGCGGCTCAGTGCTCATTTGAGGAAGTTTGCCAGCAGCGAGAGACCGGCGCCCGTGAGGATCGACTCCGGGTGGAACTGCACGCCTTCAGCGGGCAGTTCCTTGTGGCGCAGACCCATGATCACTTCGCCCTCGGGCGCTTTGGTCGTCGCCGACACTTCAAGCACATCCGGCAGGCTCTCCGGCGCGACGACGAGCGAGTGGTAGCGCGCGACCTCGATCGGCGATTCGACGCCGGCGTAGATCGTCTTGCCGTCGTGCTCGACGAGCGCCGTCTTGCCGTGGGTCGGGGTGCCGCGCACGACCTCGCCGCCGAAGACCTGCCCGAGCGCCTGGTGGCCCAGACAGACACCGAGCACCGGGGTGCCGCCTTCCGCGAAGGTCTTGATCGCCTCGAGCGAGACACCGGCCTCATTCGGTGTGCACGGTCCAGGTGAGATCACAACGCGATCGGGGTCGCGCGCGACCAACTGCGAGACGCTTTCGGCGTCGTTGCGCACGACCTCGATCTCCGCACCCAGCTCACCGAGATATTGCACGAGGTTGTAGGTGAACGAGTCGTAGTTGTCGACGATCAGAACCTTCACGCCCAATCCTCCTGCGCTGCCGCCAGTTCCATCGCGTTGAAGACGGCGCGCGACTTGGCGTGGGTCTCAGCCACCTCGGTGGAAGCGTCGGAATCGGCGACGATGCCGCCGCCGGCCTGCACGTGGGCGATGCCGTCCTTGATCACGACGGTGCGGATCACGATGCAGGTGTCGAGGTTGCCGCCGAAGTCGACGTAGCCCACGGCGCCGGCATAGGCCCCGCGCTTGACCGGCTCGAGCTCGTCGATGATCTGCATCGCGCGCACCTTCGGCGCCCCGCTGAGCGTGCCGGCGGGCAGGCAGCTGCGCAGCAGCTCGATCGCCGACTCACCCTCTTTGAGCGTGCCGCTGATCTGGCTGACGATGTGCAGGACGTGGCTGAAGATCTCAATCCGCATCAGGTCGTCGACCTTGACCGAGCCGAACTCGCAGACCTGGCCGAGGTCGTTGCGGCCGAGGTCGACGAGCATCACGTGCTCGGCGACCTCCTTCTCGTCGGCGAGCAGTTCCTCGCCGAGCGCGACGTCGGCGGCCGGGTCTTCGGCGCGCGGGCGCGTTCCGGCGATCGGGCGGTACTCGGCGTGGCGGCCGGTCACCTTCACGAGCGGCTCGGGCGACGCCCCGGCGATGTGGAAGTCGTCGAACTCGAGGAAGTACATGTACGGCGAGGGGTTAACCGCGCGGATGCCGCGGTAGATGCTGAACGGGTCGACGGGGCACTCACCGCTCCAGCGCTGGCTCGGAACCACCTGGTAGGCGTCGCCGGCGCGGACGTACTCCTTGACGGCCTCGACGGCCCGCGCGTAGCCGGCGTCGCCGATGTTCGACTCGAAGCTCGGCATCTCGGCTGGCGCGCCGCGGCCGACGCGCGGCACCGGACCGCCGAGCTTCTCGCGGATCTCGGCGATCGTCGCCTCGGCCTCCGCGTAGGCGGCGTCGATGTCGGCGCCGGGCTCGGCGAAGACGTTGGCGATGATCGTCAGTCGGTGCTTGAAGTGGTCGAAAGCGACGAGCGCACCGGTGATCGTGAGGGCCATGTCGGGCAGGCCCACCGGATCGGGGTTCGGCTCGCCCAGGACCGGCTCGACGTAGCGCACGAGGTCGTAGCCGAACAGCCCCATTGCCCCACCGGTGAACGGCGGCAGCTCGAGCTCGGTCACCTCGGCCGGCACGTACGCCTCGAGCAGCTCGGCGACGGCGCGGTAGGGATCGTCGAAGTCGCGGACGACGCCGTCGACCTTCAGTTCGCCATCCTTCAGCGCGATCAGTGCCCGCGGCTTGACTCCGATGAACGACCAGCGCCCGAAGCGATTGCCCTGCTCGGCCGATTCGAGCAGGAAGGCCGGACCATGGCCGCGCAGCTTGAGGAACGCGCTGACGGGAGTCTCGACGTCTTCGATGAACGACTCGGAAAGCGGGATCACGGTCGCGCCGCCCGCCGCGAGCGACCTGACCTTTTCGAGCGCCGGCAGCGGCATCAGCCGGCGCGCTCGTTGAGAATCTCGAATGCGTCCTGCAGCTTCAATCCGCGCTGCGTCATCAGCACGGACATGTGGTAAATCACGTCGGCGGCCTCATTTGCGACGCGCTCGTCGGTCTCCTCGCGCGCGGCGCGCGTGACCTCTTCGGCCTCTTCGAGCACTTTCTCGGCGATGAACGGCGGGTCGGCGAGGAGCTGCGTGGTGTAGGACCCCTCGGGCATCTCCTTGGCGCGCGCGTCGAGCGTCGACTGCAGCTCGCCCGGCGCCTCGAAGCGCTGGAGCGTCGGCTCGCCGTCGACCGCGCGGTAGAAGCAGGTGACTTCGCCGGTGTGACAGGCCGGGCCGGTCGGCTCGACCAGCGCGAGGATCGCGTCGCCGTCGCAGTCGTAGCGCAGCTCGCGCACCTTCTGGATGTTTCCGCTGGTCTCGCCCTTGTGCCAGAGCTCGCCGCGCGAGCGGCTCCAGAACCAGGTCTCGCCCGTCTCCTGCGTCTTGCGCAGAGACTCGTCGTTCATGTAGGCAAGCGTCAGCACCGCGCCGCTGTCGGCGTCCTGAACGATGCAGGCGATCAGCCCGTCAGAGTCAAATTTGAGCTCGGCCATAGGTCGGAGATTCTAGGGGCCACTCAGCCGGACCCGATAGCCAAGCCAGATTCACTCCAAGGCCTCTCCCAAAGGGACAGACCTTGGAAGATTTCCCGCTTGAAACCGCCACTCATTCGCTACTGCGCCCAGCCCCAAGCGCCGCCACCACGAACGCGATCAGCCCGAGCAGGACGATCGCCGCGCCGACGGTCGTATCGGAGTAGGTCGTGAGCACGCCGAGGGCGATCACGAGGACCGCGCCGATCATCGTCGGGAGGATCCACGCAGGCATCGGTGGGCGGGGTTCTTGGTCCGGGTCGCGCATCAGATCACCCGGTAATAGTGCCGCACCAGCGGTGCTCCTTCGATCAGATCGAGCGCCTGCTCGTAGACGCCGCTGTCGGCGACCGTCCAGCGCGTCGTGACCTGAGCCTTGTACTCGTCCCACGAGGCGACGCTGAACTCCTCGACAAACGTGTCCTCTTTCTCGCTCCCGGCGCGGCGGTTGAGGTTCCACTCGTAGGCGCCGGTGCGGCGGCGAGCGCGCTCGACGCGCGTCATCGCCTCCACGAAATCGTTCTCATTCTCGGCCGGCACCAGGTACTGCACGGCGATGTGGACCGGCAGATCGGCCTGCGCCGGCTCGTAGACGCGATCGGGATCGGCGAGCTCCATCGTCACCATCGAGAAGTCGAGCTTGGCGGTGTTGGGCTGCAGTCCGAACCAGATCACGCTCACCGCCGTCGCCAGCAGCATTGCCGCGGCCACCAGCAGCGTCGCCTCCACACCGAGCGGCTCGGAGAGCAGTCCCCACACGAACGCGCCGACGCCCTGGGTGCCCATCAGCACCAGTGAGTAGATCGCGAGCCCCCTCCCGCGCACCCATTGCGCCAGCGAGAGTTGCATCAGCGAGTTGAGCATCGCCAGCGAACTGAGCCACGCGAAGCCGCCGACCCAGAGCAGCGCGACCACCCCACCGAGCGGCAACTCCGCCGCCCCCACCGTCGCCGCGGCGAAGGCGACCGCGCTCGCCGCCAGCACGCGGTTGTCGTGCGCGCGGGCGCGGATCTTCGGTAGGAACAGCACGGCCGTGAGCGCGCCGACGCCGAGCGCGCCGAGCAGAATCCCGTAGCCCGACGAGCCGAGATCGAGCCGACCGGCCGCGACGTTGGGCAGCATCGCCCAGAGCGCCGAACCGGGGATCGTGAAGAGCGCTACGCGCAGAAGGATGCGCCGGACGATCCGGCCGAAGCGCGTGTACCTCACCCCCGCCCCGAGCGCCGGAATCATCCGCTCGCGTGACTTGATCTTCGGACCGGGGCGCTTCCACAACAGCAGCGCGACGATCACGAAAACGAACGAGGCTGCGTTGATCGCAAAGACCAGCCCCGGGCCGCTCGCGGCGACGATGAATCCAGCAAGTGCAGGACCGATCGCCCGGGCGACGTTCACGGTCACGCCATTGAGCGAGGCTGCCGCTGGCAACTCGACGCGCGGCACCAGCTCCGGCTGGATCGCCTGCCACGACGGGAGCGTGAAGGCGTTGGCCATTCCGAGCAGGAACAGCATCGTCAGCAGGGTCGTCGAGGTCAGCTGGTCGGCGTACGTCAGCACCGTCAGCGCGGCGGCGAGGACCGTCGAGGCAGCCGTCGAGACAAGCAGGATCGTGCGGCGGTTGTAGGAGTCGGCGAGCGCGCCCGACGGCAGCGCCAGAAACAGCACCGGGATCAGCGTCGCCGTCTGCACCCAGGCGACCAGCGCCGAGCTGTGCGCCGACTCGACGAGAAACCACTGCGCGCCGACGACTTGCATCCAGACACCGATGTTCGAGCCGAGCTGCGCTGCCCAGAGCATCCGGAACGTGTGGTGACGCAGCGGCGCCCAGGGCGATCCGGTGGCTGCTGCGGTGAATTCGACGGTGCTCATCGCGTGGGCACAGTCTGACGCAGGATCAGCCGCAGAGGTCAGCCATCGCCGACGACGCCGAGCACGCGAGCCGGCACGCCGGCGACCTTCGTACGCGGAGCCACCGATTCGCGCACGACCGCTCCGGCTCCGACGACGGCCTCCTCGCCCACCTCGATGCCGGGCAGGAAACAGACGGCCGAGCCGATCCGGCAGCCGCGCCGCAGGATCACCGGGGTGCGCGCCAGCGCGCTGTCGCGGCCGAACGACATGTCGGTGACGCCGGTGACGTTTCCGCCGATCACCACATCGGCCTCGATCAGCATCGACGGCAGCACGCCGGAGTTGCTCTGCACCTTTGTGCGCGCACCGACCGTCGCATCGACCCCGACAACGCAGCCGCGACCGATCACGACATCTTCCTCGATCGTCGCCCCTTCGCGCACGAGCGCCTGGTCGCCGATGATCGTTTCTTCGCCGATCGAAGCCCCGGCAAAGATCACCACGCCGTTGCAGATCGTCGCGCCGGCGGCGATCAGCGTCGGTTGCGGTCCCTGGGCGCGAGTCGTCGAATCGATTGCGAGCGTCGGGCGCTCGCCGATCACGCAGTTGTTCTTGATCCGCGCCTGCGCGCCGATGCGGACGCCGTCGCCCAGGATCACATTCGCCCCGATCGCCGCGGTCGGATCGATCTCGACATCTGCGCCCACGAGCAGGTTGTGCGCGCGTGGATCGAGAGCCAGCGAGTCGGCGCCGAGCGGCTTGGCAACGGTCATCGCGCGAGATTACCGAGTATCAGGCCTTACACTCGTGCCGCCGTTCACCCATCCACTCGGCTCAACTCCTCTGGGGGACCAATGTTTCACTCACTGACGGTGGCCACCACCGATACGGCGAGCAACGCTGCGATCGACACGCTCTGGGTGTTGATCTGCGCCTTCCTCGTGATCTTCATGCTCGCCGGATTCGCGGCACTCGAGGTCGGCCTCGTGCGCGCCAAGAATGCCGGCTCGATCATTGCGAAGGTCTTGATCGGCGCCGCCGTCGCGACGATCGCCTTCTGGGCGACCGGCTTTGCGATCGGCTTCGGCGGGGACGGCTCGTTCTTCGGCACGCACGGCTTCTTCCTCGCCGGCTTCACCGATCCGCTGACGGCGTTCCCAGCGATGTCGGGCTCGGACGCCTCGATCTACGCGAAGTTTCTCTTCCAGTACGGCTTCGCCGCGGTTGTTCTGATGATCGCGCTCGGACCGCTCGTCGAGCGCGTGAAGTTCGGGGTCTACATCGCCTTCGGCCTGCTCTTCTGCGGCCTGATCTATCCCGTCGCGGCCCACTGGGTCTACGGCGGCGGATTTCTGCAGCAGTGGGGCATGGAGGACTTCGCCGGCTCGACCGCGGTGCACGTTGTCGGCGCGGTCGGCGGACTCGCCGGTGTGTTGCTGCTCGGCCCGCGCCGCGGCAAGTATCGCGACGGCGTCAGCCGTCCGCTCCCCGGCCACTCGATGCCGATGTTCGGTCTCGGAATCCTGATCCTCTGGTTCGGCTGGTTCGGCTTCAACGCCGGTTCGACCTTCCAGGCGCTCGGCGTGCACTTCGCCGAGGTCGCAGTCGTGACCAACCTCTCGGTCGCCTGCGGCGTGATCGGCGCGACCTGCGTGAACTGGCTCGTCGAGAAGGACTTCAACATCGCGATGATCGGCAACGGCGCGATCGCCGGCGCTGTCGCGGTGACCGCGCCGTCGGGCTACATGTCGCCATGGGGCGCAATCCCGACCGGCCTGATCGGCGGCGCGATCGTCGTGCTCGGGCTCAACTGGATCGACGACAAGCTCGACGACCCGATCGGCGCGATCACGGCGCACGGCATGGTCGGCGTCTGGGGCACGATCGCCGCCGGCCTGTTCGCCGTGCCGAAGTTCGCAGAGGCGGCCGGGGTCGGCGCTCAGAGCAACGGTGAGTTCATCGGAGGACTGTTCTACAGCGGATCGTTCAAGCAGCTCGGAATCCAGCTCGCCGGCGTCACGATCGTCGCGGCCTTCGCGTTCGTGGCGAGCCTCGTCGTGTTCGCGGTGATCAAGGCCACGATCGGCCTGCGAGTCGAGCCGCGAGAAGAGGACGAGGGCCTCGACATCACCGATCACGGCATGTACGGCTATCCCGAAGTCTTCATCCCACCGACCGAACTGGCCGACGCCGGGCTCGCCACGATCGGCAGCCCGATGGGCGGAGGCGGCACCGGCTACGGCGCCTGATCACCCGACAAATCACTTTCGAAAGGATCAACAACCATGAAGAAGATCGAAGCATTCATCCGTCACGAGGCGTTCGACGCGATTCGCCGCGACCTGCTCGACAAGGGCGTGCCGAGCATGTCGATCTCCGACGTCAAAGGCTCGGGTCGCCAGGCCGGAATCACCGAGCACTACCGCGGCGCCGAGCTGATCATCCACCTGCGCCCGAAGCTGAAGATCGAGTGCGTGGTCAGTGACGGCGAGGTGGACCTCGTCGTCGGCGCGATCCTCGATCACGCGCAGACGGGCGAGGTCGGCGACGGCAAGATCTTCGTGCTGCCGGTCGAGCAGGCGATCCGCGTGCGTACAGGCGAGCGTGGCGACGACGTGCTCGAGACGCACGAGGGCGAATAGTCGCGGCTCAGCCCTCGCGCCGCGAGGACCGCTTCGACGACTCGGGCAGGATCCGCGCCGCCGATTTCCCACTGTGCTTGACATGCATCAGCGCGGCGTCGGCCGCGTGCATCAGCGTCGTGAGGTCGCTGCCGTGGTCGGGATGAATCGCGATGCCGCAGCTGGCGCCGACGGCTCGTGCGGCGGCTGAGTCGTAGCGCCCAGCGGCGACGCCGACGGCTTCGATGAAGCGTTCGGCCGCGTCCTCGAGGTCGATCGCGAGCACGTCGCGCAGCAGCGCCGCGAACTCGTCGCCGCCGACCCGGCCGATCGCATCATCTTCGCGCGTCGCCGCAGTCAATTGTCCGCCGATCGCCGCCAGTACGGCGTCACCTCCGGCGTAGCCGTCCTCGGTGTTGACGCGCTTGAAGTTGTCGAGGTCGATCATCACGATCGCGCAGCGTTCGCCGGCGTCGATCGCGGCGCTCGCCAGTTGCTCGAAGGCGCTGCGGTTGAGCGCGCCGGTCAGCGCATCGCGCCGCGCGAGATCCTCAGCGCGCGCGTGGGCGTCGACGATCTGAAAGCGAAAGCGCAGGAGCAACCCGACCATGATCGGCAGCGTCACCGCGACTGCCGCGATCACGCCGATCGTGAGCTGCTGCTCGAGCTGAGTGCCGGCGCTGAAGTAGAGCAGCGGTGAGAGCGCGGCGAGCTCGGCCAGGGCGAGCCTGCGCATCATCGTCGGTGTCGCCGCGTTGCGCGCGTCGTAGGCGATCGCGAGATACAGCATCGGCAGGGCCGGTCCGATCGCGCCGCCCGTGAGCCACGCGATCGCTGCGATTGCCGGATAGACCGCGTCCCCGGCAACGGCCACGACGCGCCAGGAGGCTCGCCGCAGCAGACCGAGGTGACCTACCAGCGCCCCGACGAACATCGCGGCCGCGATCGCGGCCAGTGCGATCCGCGCGGCAGGGCTGGAATCGGTCAGCGGGGAGCTTGCGAGCAGCACGAGGCCGGCGACCGCCGCACCGGCCGGGCGACGCAGCACGACGGCGTCGCTGTGCACTGGAAATGCATGCCAGAGATCGACCGTCGCGGAGGTGAACGCGGGCCGCGGAGCGGGCCTGCGGCTCGCGGCGGAAGTGTCCATCGGCGGAGCGGCGGGCTTGCCGCGTTTGGAGCGCTCGAGGCCGGCCTCGGCCACGTGCAGCAGCTCCTCGACGCTGGCGCCGTCGGGCCCGAGTTCCGCCGTGCCGGTCGAGGCGGACAGCCGGAATCCCGGCATCTCGACCTCGGGTCCAAGCTGCGTGATCGCACGCTCGTAGGCGGCGCGCTCGTCCGCGATCGATTCGCCGCGGATCCGCGAGAGCACGACCACGAACTCATCCCCTCCCAGTCGCACAGCGAGATCGGAGTCGCCGGCGCGGCGGCGCAGCTCGGAGCTGACGGCGGCGATCACGGCATCGCCCCCGGGGTGCCCGTAGAGCGTGTTGGCCGATTTGAAATCGTCGAGGTCGATCAGCAGCAATCCCGCCACGCTCTCCGTCTCGAGCATCGCCGCGCCGACCACTTCGAGTCCACGGCGGTTCGCGAGGCCGGTCTGAGAATCGCGCAGTGCCTGAAGTCCCGCCCGGTCGATTGCGGCGAACCGCGCTTCGCTCAGCTGGAAGAAGATCGCGCAGACGATCCAGGTGATCGGCACGACGCTGACCCACAGTGGGATCACCTCCGCGGCGGTGAGCTCGCCGGAAAGCCCGATCACGAGGGCGGCGACGGCCAGCAGCGTCCAGGCTCCGACGTAGAACTCGAGATCGCGCCGCTTGAACATGTGGCTGACCTGCAGCGGAAATCCAATCGAGACGACGAGCACGACCGGGGCCCCGTTCGGGCCGAGCGCGATGATCGCGGCGAAAACGCCGAGCGCCGCGAACGCGCTGAACTGGAACACGCGGTATCGCAGCTGCTCCTTCAGCCACCAGCGCGATGTCATGCTGATCGCCGCGACTGCGAGGGCAATGGAGATCAGCACGATCAGCCAGCCGTGGAATTTCGGCGGACAGAGATCGGTCAGAATGAATGCGCCGATCCCGATGCCGAGGAAGCTGCCGAGCCACGCAAAGGCGTGAGCGACGGGCGTGCTTGACCGCATGCTGACCGCGCGCGCGGAATCCGCACCGAGAATCGCTGCCGGTTGCATGCCTGCGAAACCCTCCGCAGTGCGCTCTGCTTCGTCCATCTGCCCTTGTAGGTCCCTGAATTCAGTGTGAGACTGGAGAACGTCTCTTCACCGCGTCGGTACCGGCGGGTAAATGCCCCCCGGCAGTCGCCTCAGGGGCGAATGTGCGCGAACGGCCGAGCGGCTTCGATCTGCGCCGCCAGCGCCAGCAGACCGGCCTCTCCGGCGGGCCGGCCGATGAGCTGGAATGAGCCGGGCAGGCCGTCGGCCTCGAGCCGGCCCATCGGCATCGAAACCGCCGGCAGGCCGGCGAGGTTGACCCCCGCGGTGAACGATGTGAACTGAACGGCGCGGTCGAACGCGGGCATCCCGTGCGCCGAGTCGATCCAGCCGATTTCGACCGGTCGCAGATTGAGTGTCGGCGTGAGCAGCGCGTCGAACGGCTCGAGCGCGGCGACGGTCTGTCGGGCGAATCCCTTGAGCGTGTTGTCGACCAGAGCCATGTCGAGCGCGGAGATCTTCTGCGCGCGCTCCCAGAAGGCCCAGGTCAGCGGCTCCACCGTCTCGGGCGAGACCTGCTGTCCGCTCAGCTGCGCGCCCGAGCGCGCGAGCGAGGCGATCCCGACCGCCCAGACGTCCATGAAGAACTCGAGCATCGCCGGATTCTCGGGCGGGTCGAACTCGACCACCTCGTGGCCAAGCTCTTCAAGCAGCTTCGCCGTACCCGCGACCGCCTCGAGATGCTCTGCCGCAACCGGCACATCGACGCTCGGCTTGACGGAAACGGCGATGCGCAGGTTGTTCGGCGCGCGACGACTGGCCTCGAGAAAGCTCGTCTTCAGCGGCGGCGCCCAGTTGGCGTCACCCGGCACGTAGCCGGCGAGCAGGTCGAGCGTTGCCGCGGCGTCCTCGACGTTGCGGGTCAGGAAACCCTCGGTGACCAACGGCGACTCGGCGAGCACCGGCGCAGGCGAGATCCGATTGCGCGAGGCCTTCAGTCCGACGAGTCCGCAACAGGCCGCCGGTATCCGCAGCGAACCGGCGCCGTCGGATCCATGCGCCAGCGGCAGCACCCCTGCGGCGACGGCCGCCGCCGCACCGCCCGAGGATCCACCCGGCGTGCGCGTGACGTCATATGGATTGCGCGCGGGTCCGTAGCGCTTCGACTCGCTGACCGGGAGGATTCCGCACTCGGGGAGGTTGGTCTTGCCGGTGATCACAAAACCTGCGGCCTTGATCCGCGCGGTGACGTTCGAGTCGAACGGCGCGATGAAATCCCCGAACACACCCGAACCGCAGGTGTACGGATAGCCCTCGAGCAACGATCCGATGTCCTTGATCGCGGTCGGGACCCCGGCGAACGGTCGCGTGTCGCCCGGCTCGATCGCGTCGGCGGCCGCGAGCGCGCGCTCGGAATCGGTCATGATGAAGGCGCCCAGTTGCGGATCGAGTTGTTCGATCCGCGCGAGCGCGAGTTCGGTCAGCTCACGCGCGCTGAACTCTCTGGCGCGCACGCTCTCGGCCAGCTCGAGCGCCGACGAGAAGAGCAGATCGGAGTCGGCCATCAGCCGATTCCCAGTCGGTCGAGCAGCCCGTCGTCGCGCCGCCACCCCTTGCGCACGCTGACCTTGAGGTCGAGATGCACGTGTGAATCGAGCAGCTCTTCGAGACCGGGGCGCGCCGCGGCGCCGATCGCCTTGATCATCTTGCCGCCCTTGCCGATCACGATGCCCTTCTGTGACTCGGTCTCAGTCCAGAGGTGAGCGGTGACGTAGGTGATCGTCCCGGAATCGTCCGCCGGCTCGACCCGCTCGATCTCATCGACGCGCACCTCGATCGCATGCGGAAGTTCGTCGCGCGTGCGCAGCAGCGCCTGCTCGCGGATCAGCTCGGAGATGCGGATCTCGATCGGCTGATCGGTCGCCTCCTCGGGCGGAAACAAGAACGGGCTCACCGGCAGGATGTCGATCAGAGCGTCGATCAGCTCGGGCACGCCCGCACCTGTGCGCGCAGAGACGGGGTAGATCTCGCCCGGAGCGAACTCGGCGATCGCGGAAAGCTGCTCGACGATCCGGCCCTTGTCGAGCAGATCGATCTTGTTCACGGCGGTGATCACAGGCACCTTGGCCTGTACCAGCAGTTCGGCCAGGTACTTGTCTCCCCCTGCCGACTTCTGCTCGCCGTTGATCACGAACAGTGCGCCGTCGCAGTCACCGACCGCGCGGACGACACCCTGCTGCATCCGCTCGGTCATCGCGTCGCGCGGACGTTGACTGCCGGGGAGGTCGACAAGAATCAGCTGCGAATCGCGGCGCGTGAGCACCCCACGCACCTCGCGGCGGGTCGTCTGAGGTTTGTCCGAGACGATCGCGACCTTTTCGCCGACGATGCCGTTGACCAGTGTGGACTTGCCGGCGTTCGGGCGGCCGGCCAGGGCGATCATTCCCGATTTGGTCGAGAGCCCTTCGAAGGAGAGATTCCCGCCGGGATCGAACAGCTCGCTCATCATTCGAGTCCGTCGACGATCTCGTCCTGCAACTCGAGCATCTCGCCATCGTCGACCTCGTGGTCGTAGCCGCAGAGGTGGAGGACGCCGTGGACCACGGCTTCGACCATGTTCTGCGTGTGTTCGGGGTTGATGATCACGTCACCGAGTTCGAGAGCGCCGGTCACCTGCAGCGGCGGTGGCCCTTCCTCGGCGATGTCCTCGCCGTCGACCGGAAAGCTCAGCACGTCGGTCGGCTTGTCCTTGCCGCGGTGATCGAGATTCAGTTGGTGAATGCGGAACTCGCCGACGATCTCGATCGCGACATGGCCGTCCTCGATGCCCAGACGATCAAGTGTCGCGCGCGCGGCGTCCACCAGCGACTGCGGGTCGACGCCCGGCTCGATGCCTTCCTCGACCAGCAGTTCGATCTCGACCGCGTCGGCCGGCATCAGACTTCGTCTTCGCCGGTGCCGCGGCGGCGCGGCTTCTTGCGCGACTTGCGCTGCGCCTCGAGCAGATCGGCGTGTTCGGCGTAGGCCGACACGATGTGCTGGACCAGCTTGTGGCGCACGACGTCGCCGCCGTCAAAGCGCACGAACGCGACGTCGTCGATCTCGCTGAGAATCTCTCCCACTTCGATCAGCCCGCTGCGCTCGCCGCGCGGCAGGTCGATCTGCGTGACGTCGCCGGTGACGACGATCTGCGAGCCGAATCCCAGGCGCGTGAGAAACATCTTCATCTGCTCGGGCGTGGTGTTCTGGGCCTCGTCGAGGATCACGAACGAATCATTGAGCGTGCGACCTCGCAGGAAAGCCAGCGGCGCCACCTCGATCTGACCGTTGTCGAGATAGTCGTTGACGCGTTCTGGTTCGAGCATGTCGTAGAGCGCGTCAAAAAGTGGGCGCATGTATGGATCGACCTTGGCCATCAGATCGCCGGGCAGGAAGCCGAGGCGTTCGCCGGCCTCGACCGCCGGGCGAGTGAGGATGATCCTGCTCACGCGGCGCGTGGAAAGCGCCTGCGCGGCCAGCGCGATTGCGAGGTAGGTCTTGCCCGTACCGGCGGGGCCGACACCGAAGGTCAGCGTCTTCGAGCGGATCGCGTCGACGTAGTTCTTCTGGTTGACCGTCTTGGGCGTGACTTTCTTGTCGCGGTGACGCCAGACGACATCTTCAAAGACCTGCGCGGGGCTCTTCTGGTGGTCGATCGCGCTGCGCACGACTTCGATCGTGCCGGGCGCAATCTCGTGGCCGTGCTCGATCAGATCGGCAAGCTCATCGACGACGTCGCGGGCGGCGTCGACATCGACGTCATCTCCTTCGAGCGTGAGCACGTTGCCGCGCAGATGGACCTTGCAGTCGAGGCGTTCCTCAAGCGTCTTGAGCACCGCGTCCTGGGTGCCGGCGAGCTCGGCCGCCACATCATTCTCGAGTTCGATCGTCGTGCGCGTCAACCCGCGTTCTTCTCCCCCGTGAGGTGCGCCTTGACGGAAGCCTGGACGCGATTTCCGTCGGCCTCGCCCTTGACCTTGCCCATCACGGCGCCCATCAGCTTGCCCATGTCGGACATTCCGGTCGCGCCGACCTCTTCGATCGTCGCGGCGACGATCGCATCGAGCTTCTCGTCGTCGAGTTGCGCCGGCAGGTATTGGTCGATCAGCGCAGCCTCGGACTCTTCCTGGTCAGCGGCCTCATCGCGTCCGCCATCACGGAAGGCCTTCGCGGCCTCAACGCGCTTCTTGCGCGCGGTGCGCAGGATCGCGAGCTCATCGTCGTTGCCATCCTTCGCGGCGCGCTGGAGATCCGCGACGATCAGGCGCAGAGCCTGAACCTTCTCGGAGTCCTTCGCCTTCATCGCGGTCTTGACGTCTTCTTGGAGCTGGTCGACTATTGCCATGCGTTTGAGGTTAATGGCGCGGGCGGGCGGCGCGTCCTTCAATTCTCGCCACTCTGTCCACGGCCACTCCCGCCCCGCAAACAGGAGCCCCTGGCCAAGCCCCGTTCCTCTCCGAGTCTGCGCCTGAAGCGCAGACTCGGAGGGTTCTTCGCCTTGGAATCGTCGATCGGCATTCACGATCGGCCGCGCTACTATGTTCGATCTCTATCGAACTAAAGGAACCCCCCGTCTTGAACGTCAGCTCGGCACCCTCCCCAAATCGCGTGCCCGCGATTCTCACTGGTCTATCGCTCGGCGCCATCGCCTTCGCGCTGATGCAGTCGCTCGTCGTACCGGCGATGCCAGTGATCCAGAAGGTCACCGGCGGCTCGGAGACTTCTGTGAGCTGGATCCTCACCGGCTACCTGCTCGTGGCATCAGTTGCGACGCCGATCATCGGGCGCCTCGGCGACGTCTACGGCAAGCAGCGCGTGCTGGTGTATTGCCTCGCCGGAGTCGCCGTCGGAATCGTCGTGACCGGACTCTTCCCGTCGAACCTCACACTGCTGATCATCGGGCGCTCGATCATGGGTCTCGGAGGAGGCATCTTCCCACTGGCATTCGCGATCATCCGCGACGACTTCCCGCCCGAGCGGATCGCGTCGGGCATTGGCTTCCTCTCTTCGCTGATCGGCGCAGCCTCGGGCTTCGGCATCGTGATCGCCGGCCTGATCATCGAATACGCCTCGTACGAGCTGATCTACTGGATTCCACTGCTGGCGGTCGTCCCGGCGATCGCGCTCGCGAAGTTCGTGATCCCGGAATCGCCCCGCCAGGAAGGCAGCCCGATCAACTGGTTCTCGGCTGCCCTGATGTCGATCGGGCTTGGCGCCGTGCTCGTCGCGATCACCGAGGCAGTCGACTGGGGTTGGGGCGCTCCGCGCACGCTCGCCCTGATCGCGTTCGGCCTCGCGTTCATCGGTTTCTGGATCGCCAACGAGGTGCGCTCGCCGGTCGCGCTCGTCGACATGGGCATGATGCGCCTGCGCGGGATCTGGACCACCAACCTCGTCGCATTCCTCGTCGGAATCGGTATGTACGCATCGTTCCTGCTGGTTCCACTACTGGTGCAGGAGCCGGAGTCAACTGGCTACGGCTTCGGCGCCGACGTGATCCACGGCGCGCTCTACGTGCTGCCGATGGCGGTCACGATGCTGCTCGCCGGACAGATCGTCGGGCCGATCGAAGCGCGCGTAGGCTCGCGCCCGGCTCTGCTCGCGGGCTGCCTGATCACCGCGATCAGCTTCTTGATGCTGGTGCCGTGGCACTCGACAGCAGCCGACATCTACATCTCATCAGCGCTCATGGGCCTCGGTATCGGCCTCGCCTACGCCACCCTCGCGACCCTTGTGGTCGAGAACGCGGATCCCACGCAGACCGGCGTCGCCTCGGGCATGAACAACGTTCTGCGCACTGTCGGCGGCGCTTTCGGCGGCCAGATCGCAGCGACGATCCTCGCGAGCAACACGCTCTCCAGCGGCCGCCCGAGCGAGGACGCATTCGTTCTGGCATTCGTGATGTGCGGCGTGGCGACGCTCGCGGCATTCGGAGCCGGCTTTGCGATCCCGCGTCGGGGTCGGGTGTTCGACCCGCACGACGTCGCGCTGGCCGACACGGCAGCCTGAGTCGAGGGCGTCAGCAGCGGGTTCAGCCACAGACCACGATCGTCCCGCAATCGCGGTCGTGGCCGGAACGATGCTCGGGATCGGAGACCATAAGGTTCCAGTCCTTCATGCCCTTGGCGTGGTAGCCCCAGGTGATGTACTTGCTGACCAGATCGCGGCGGAACGCAAATCCGAAGTCGTATGGCTGCCCGTCCGTTCGGACCGCGCGGATGCCGCAGATCAACTTGCCGATCGTGCGGCCCCCGGTGAGGCCGGCGGTCAGCGCCGGAATCAATGCCGTCGCGCACATAAGCACGAGCGCCGCCACCGCGCGACCGGCCGTCAGGTGCGCGCTCACCGTCACGTCCCAGCGCTCGGCGAGCACGAGAGCGACGACGACGATCGCCATGACGAAGACCACATCATCGATCAACGTCGCCCACAGGCGCCGCGTGGTCGAGGCGATTCGCGTCTGTGATGCGGCCAGGGAATCCATACTCGAAATGATCGACCGGCCCGGTTGGCCGCATTAGCTCCGGTCGAACTACTGAGGATCGATGGTCAGCACGATCTTGCCGAGCTTTCCACCTGCTGTGAAGCGGTCGTAAGCGGCGACCACATCTTCGAGCGCGAAAGTCTAGACGATCGGCACCACGATCTCACCGGCAGCCAGCGCCGGCAGCACCTCTCGTTCGACGGCATGCGAGACGGTCGCCTTCTCGGCGAGCGGCCGCGCGCGCAAAGTCGATCCGCGCAGGATCGCCCGCTTGCCCATCAGCGTCAGCAGATTCACCTCGGCCTTGAAGCCGGCGCCGACGCCAATCACGCAGATGCGGCCGCCCGTCTCGAGCGCGCGCAGGGCAGGATCGATGTTCGGGCCACCGACCAGCTCGAGAACCACGTCGTAGGGGCCACCTTCGGCGACTTCGTCGGGCAACAGCACAGAGTCGGCTCCGAGCGCCGCGACAGCCTCGTGCTTCGACTCGTCGCGCACACTCGCGGTCACGATCGCGCCGGTCAGCTTGCCGAGCTGGATGGCGGCGGTGCCGACGCCGCCAGCCGCTCCGTTGACCAAGAGATGCTCGCCCGGGCGCAGCGCGCACTGGCCGAAGATCGCATCGTGCGCGGTCAGGAAGGCTTCGGCGAATCCGCCGGCGGCAGGCCAGTCGACCGAATCCGGGACCGGCATCGCGACGGCCTCATGGACGGTCGCGAACTCAGCCTGGCCGCCACCGCCGGTGATCGTCATGATCCGATCGCCGCGGTTGAAGCGCCGCGCGCCCTCACCGACTTCGACGACTTCACCAGCAAATTCAAGCCCCGGGATGTCGACCGGGTAGCCGGGCGGCGGCGGATAGGCACCGACGCGCTGCAGGATGTCGGCGCCGTTCAAGCCGGCCGCGCGCACGCGCACGAGCAACTCGCCGGCACCCGCCTCCGGCCGCGGCTGTTCGGCCGGCGCGATCTCCCCGTCTTTGATCGTTGCAGCGATCACAGGGCGCAAGTCTATGTCTATGGGCAAGCGCCCCGACAGGTTGTGGCAGGATGCGCAGATGGCGCAGCCACTGATCGCAATCACCGGCGCGGCCGGCACCGTCGGCGGCCTCACCGCCGAACGGCTCGCCGACCAGGGCGCAAATCTCCGCCTGATCGTGCGCGAGGCGGCGCAGGCTCCGAAGATCGCCGGCGTCGACCTGGCCACCGCGTCCGACTACGGGGCGACCGACGAGATGACCGAAGCGCTGAAGGGCGTCGACACGCTGTTCTTCGTCAGCGGTCGCGAGCAGGCCAACCGGCTCGAGCAGCATTACAGCGTGATCGACGCCGCCGCGGCCGCGGACATCTCACGTGTCGTCTACACGTCGTTCTGCGGCGCGGCGCCGAACGCGATCTTCACGCTCGCCCGCGACCACTATGCCACCGAAGAGGCGATCAAGCAATCGGGTATCAGCTGGGTCTTCCAGCGCCAGAACCTCTACGCCGATGTCCTTCCCTACTTCGCCGACGCCGAAGGGATCATCCGCGGCCCGGCCGGCGACGGCCGCTTCGCCCCGGTCACGCGCAGCGATGTGGCCGATGTGGCCGTGCGGCTGCTGACCGACGACTCGCGCGACGGAGAGATCTTCAACATCACCGGTCCGGAACGAGTCTCGATGCGCCATGTCGCCAACCGCCTGACCGCACTGACCGGCAAGTTCTTCGAATACCAGCAGGAGTCCGAGGAGGACGCCTACAGATCGCGCGAGCCGTTCGGCGCGCCCGATTGGCAGGTCGAGGCGTGGGTCTCCACCTACCTCGCGATCTCCGAGGGCGAACTCGACCTCGTGACCGATTCGACCGAGCTGCTCACCGGCCATCCGCCGCAGAGCTTCGAGCAGTACGTGACCGAGCACCCGGAGTCTTGGGCGCACGTGACGCGCGTCGCGCCTTAGGGCGCCGAGAGCCGCAAGGCGGTCCAGCCGCCCTCGCTGATGCGCCCGACCTCATCAAGGCCGCGCGCCGCATACGCCGCCGCAATCTCGTCGGCCTCCTCGTCGAGCAGGCCGCTCAGAACGATCTCGCGGATGCCGTGATCGTCCGGCAGTTGGCGCGCGACGTCGAGCAACTGCGGGCGCATGATGTTCGCGAACACGGTCGGCGCGAGCGGCGGCAGGCCGCCCGCCTCCTCGCGCACATCGAGCTCGGAGACCTCGATCGCGACCCCGTTGGCCTCGGCGTTCTCGATCGTCGCGGTCACCGCGAGGGGATCGAAGTCGTAGCCGCGCAGCGGCCCCCAGCCGAGCTTGCCGGCCGCAATCGCGAGCACCCCCGATCCGCAGCCGATGTCGACGAATTCGCCGCCGGGCTCGAGATCGAGCAGGTGCGCCACACACAGCCGCGTGGTCGGGTGCGAGCCGGTGCCGAACGCTTGTCCGGGATCGAGCACGACCTCGACCGATCCCTCGGGGGCGTCAACCGACTCCCAGCTCGGGCGCAGAAAGAATGTGCGCTCGCCTACTCCGGATGCGGGCGAAACTTTCAACGCATGATGGAAATCGCGCCAGCGCTCCTGCCAGTCGTCGGCGACCTCGCTGGTCGTCACCTCAACGAGGTCATCCCCGACGGCTACCTGCAGATCTGGCAGCGACGGGATCTCTCCGGGCGGTCCGTAGACCGCGTACTCGACGATGTCGCCGTCCCGGACCTCTTCGATACCGGTCGGCGCAAGCTCGATCAGTTGGGCGAGAGCGAGATCCGCGTGCTCAGCCCTGCAGCGGATCGCAAGGCGGATCATCAACGCAGCGCGCGGCGCAAGCGCGACATGATCCCGTCACCGCCGGCAGGTTTGAAGTTCTTCTCGGTGACGCTCTCGCCGAACTGCTCGAGCAGCGACTTCTGCTCGTCGGTGAGATTGTGCGGGACCGTGAGGTTGACCACCGCGTGCAGGTCGCCGCGCGTGTTGTTGCGCAGCCCGGGCAGTCCGTGGCCCTTGACCTTGATGTCGTCGCCGTGGGCGGTGCCCGAGTTCAGCTTCACCTCTTCGGGGCCGTCGAGGGTGTCGACCTCGACCGTGCGGCCGAGCATCGCCTCGTGAGCAGGCAGGTCGATCACGGTGTAGAGGTCGCGGCCTTCGCGGTGGAAGCGCTCATCCTCCTCCACCGACACCTGCACGTAGAGATCGCCGGGCGGTCCGTTGTTTGCGCCCGCGTGCCCGCGGCCGCCGACGCGCACCTGCTGGCCGTCGTCGATACCGGCGGGGATCGTCACGGTGACATTGCGATCGACGCGCACGCGCCCCTTGCCCGAGCACTCCTCGCAGGGCGTCTCGACCGTCTGACCCATCCCCTCGCACTGATCGCAGACGACGGCACGAGCGATCTGACCGATCATCGTCTTGGTCACAAGGCGAATCTGGCCGGCGCCCTCGCACTTGCTGCAGGTCTTGACCTCGGTGCCCGGCTCGGCGCGTCTGCCCTCGCAGTGCTGGCAGGTCTCGATCACTTCGTAGTCGACCTTGACGTCCTTGCCGGTGAGCACGTCGGAGAGCGTCACCTCGGCCTCGACCGCGAGGTCGCCGCCCTGCATCGGTCCGCGCCCGGCACCGGTCGGCCCTCCACCGCCACCGAAGAATCCGCCGGCACCCGCCTGGTCGAAGAACGCTTGGAAGATCGAGGAGAAATCGCCGAAGCCCGAGAAGTCAGGCTCGCCGCCCGAACTGCGCAGGCCCTCGTGACCAAAGCGGTCGTAGGTGGCGCGGCGCGATGTGTCGGAGAGCACTTCGTAGGCGGCGGCGATCTCCTTGAACTCGGCCTCGGCCTCGGGCGAATCGTTCACATCGGGGTGGTGCGTACGCGCAAGCTGGCGGAAGGCCTTCTTGATCTCGGCCTCGGATGCGTCGCGCGAGACGCCGAGCACCTCGTAGTAGTCACGAGTCGTCTCGGCCATCAGGCGTAAACGTCCGAAACGAAGTCTGAGAGGCGCGCGGCGGCAAAACGCACCGATGCGATCGCGCGCGGGTAGTCCATGCGCACGGGGCCGATCACGTTGACGCTTCCGAGCTGGCGCGTGTGCGTGCCGTAGTTCGCGCCGACGACGCTCGCGCCGACGAGTTCGCTCGCCTCGTTCTCGTGACCGATGCGCAGGTAAACACCCCGCTCGCCCAGCCGTGCTCGCAGAAGCTCCGTGGCGTCGGCGTCGATCGCGGACATCAGACGGTCGATCCCGGGAATCTCGTCGCCCATAGGTCCGCGCAACAGGTTCGCGCGACCACCGACGAAAAGCAGTTCTTCGCCGACCGGTTGGTCCAGGAAGGCGGCCGAGATCGTCTCGATGAAGTCGCGTTCGATCGGCGAGAGGCCATCGGCGATCAGGCGACTGCGGATCATCCGCGCGCCCAGCGCGACGCCGCCGAGGCGTTCGTTGAGATAGCCGGTCGCCCAGCGCGCCAGACCTTGGTCGAGTGGCTCAGCGAACTCGAACTGTCGCTTGGTGACGTTGCCGGTCGTGGTGATCACGACGACCATCACGCGGCGCGGCGCCAGCTCGATCAGCTCGACGCGGAGGATCTCCTCGCTCGCCAGCGGCGGCGCGCTGATCAGCGCCATCAGGTCATTCACCTCCGCAAGACGCTCGGTTGTGCGACGGATCGCGTCGGCGACCTCGGCGCGCTCGAAGGTGAGTTCGATCGACGGCGCGGCGGCGCGCTGGTCTGTGGCGAGCAGCGCGTCGACGAAGTAGCGATACCCGGCCTCGGTCGGGCGACGACCGGCGGAGGTGTGCGGTTGCTCGAGCAGGCCGTGGCTGACCAGTACCGCGAACTCGTTGCGCACGGTCGAAGGCGCCCACGCAACATCCTCGCGCTCGGCCACCTGACGCGAGCCGACGGGCGCACCATTTGCGGTGAACGCCTCGACGACGATGCGAAGAATCTGTTCCTGACGGGTGGTCAGCATCATCTGAGGATACTTTTGCCCCAACCAAGCCCACCCAGACTGGCTTCCTCAGAGTTTTCGTGAGGAAGCCACTGGCTTCCTCGGTGAAATCTTGAGGAAGCCAGTCGCCGGGGCGGGGTTCAGGGTTGCAGCACGCGCGTGAGGAACTTGGTCTGGTCGGTGACCGCCTGCTCGAACGGCTCGCCGAGGTAGATGTCGAAGTGGCCGAACGGGTAGCTCTTCAGCTCGACATTCGGCGCCGCCGCGGCGTACTTGGCCGTCGTCTTGAACGGCGCGACGGTGTCGGTCTCGCAGCCGCAGACGAGCGTCGGGCACTTCAGATCCTTCATCTTGCGGCCCGGGCGATAGAAGGTGATGTCCAACGAGACCCTCGCCGCCACCCGGTTGTCACGCTTCATTCCGTCGGGCACGAGGGCGAAGTAGCCCTCCACCACGTCGGGCGCGGTCATCAGTGCCGGGTCTCCGCGCTCGCCGGCGAGCATCGCGTAGACGGGGCCGCGCCCAAACAGCGAGGCGACCCGGTCTGCGGCCGCGTAGGTGCCGACCTTGACCGTGCTGACCGGACCGAGCGTGAACCCGGAGGCCTGCCCGTCAGTGAACGGGCACTGAGCGATCACGGCCTTGATGTCATCGCGCTCAGCGCCGACGGCGATCACATGACCGCCGCCGAACGAAGTGCCGAACAGCGCGACGCGCTCGGCGTCGACGTCAGGTCGGCCCTTGGCGTACTCGATCGCGGCGGCGATGTCCTCGTGCTGCTTCTCGATGTCGAGCAGCTGCCGCGGCTCTCCGTCGCTGTCGCCGAAGTGCCGGTAGGTGAAGCTCAGGGCGGCGATACCGGCCTCGGCAAAGCGCTCGGCGTAGTTCGTCAGGCGCATCTCGCGCACCGCTCCAAGCCCATGGCAGAGCACCACGACCGGAAACGGCCCCTCGCCCTCTGGCCTGTAGAACCACGCGCCGCATTCGTCGCCGTGGCTGCTGAATCGAACGTCTTCGCGCGTGACGGCGCCCATCATTTCTCCTCGGGTTGGTTGGCGAGTCTCATGACTCCCTCGAACAGGACGGTGCAGTGCTCGACGAGTCCATCGATCTCGGCGGCGCTGCCGCCCCCGGTGAACCAGTCGATCATCAATTCGTTGACCGCGCCGACGAGACCGAGTGAGATCACCCGCGGGTCGAGCCCGCGATCGTCGGCGATCTGCGGAGCGCGCAGCGCGATCAAGTCGGCGATCGTGCGCATCCCCTCGCGGCGACGGCTCTGGACAACTTCGCCGGCGCCGGACATCTCGAGCAGCTTGATCCGCGCCTTGCGCGGGTCGCGGGTGATCGATCGCACGAACGCGCCGAGTCCGGCCGAGACCTGGTCGATCGGGTCCGAGCCAGCGCCGGCCACGGCGACGAGCGTCTCGGCCATCACCTCTTCGTGGATGCGCTCGGCGACCGCGACGAGCAGTTCGTCGAGGTCGCTGAAGTTCTCGTAGAAGTAGCGCTCGCCCAGTCCGCTCATGCGGATCACGCCGCGCACGCTCGCCGCGCGATAGCCCTCGGTGCCGAAGACCTCGAGTCCGGCGTCGAGCAGGCGCTCGCGGCGCGCAGCCGTGCGCTGCTCGGCGGTCAGGCCGCCGTATGTGCGACCGGAAGATTCGGCATTTTCAACTGCCTTCACCATCTGACAACGCATCCTATTAGATTGTCTGCGTTGTCAGATGAGCCGCGCCGGGCAAAGCAGTCGGGCAAAGAAAAGGCCCGCCCCCAACCTGGGAGCGGGCCTGATCAGGCTCTTGCGCTTTCAGCGGCCTACGGCTCGATGATCGCGGTGGCGTTGCGGATGATCCGCTTGCCGTCCTGCTCGGCCTCGAGCTCGACAATCGCCTCGCCGGAAGCCTCGACGGTCTTTACGCGGCCGGTGACCGTGACTTCCTTCTCCGGCACGCCCATCCCGCGGAACTGACCGGAGAGCGCCTTCAGCTTCGTCGGGTCGTTGCCGGCGGCCTCGATCGCGGCGCGCTGCACCTGCGAGAGCGACCAGAGGCCGTGGAGGATCGTGCTCGGGAGTCCGACCATCGTGGCGAACTCGTTGTCGATGTGGATCGGGTTGAAGTCGCCCGATGCGCCCGCGTAGCGGTGCGGGAGGTACTTGTCGGGAGTGACCTTGACCTCGCCGATGCTTGCGCCTTCTTCGTAAGCCATGACTAGACACCCCTCACGATGCAGGTCCAGTCAGCCGAGACGACGGTCTCGCCGTTCTGGTTGACGGACTCGGTGTTGTAGACGTAGAAACCCTTGCCGCCGTCTTCGGTGATCGACTTGACGGAAGCGGTGGTGGTGATGCGGTCGCCCGCGACGACCGGCTTGTGGAACGTGAAGTCCTGCGCGCCGTGGACCATCATCGCGAAGTTCATGCCGACCTCGGGATCGAACATCGCCGGCACTGCGGCCTTGCTCGAGAACACGACGGCGAACATCGGCGGCGCGACCAGTCCGGCGTAACCGGCAGCCTTGGCGGCGTCCTCATCGTTGGAAAGCGGGGCTTCGTCGAACGTGACGGCGGTGTATTCACGGATCTTCTCCGTGCCGACCACGTATTCGACTGGCGGATAGGTCTTGCCGACCGCCTCAGTCTGGACTGGCACTTTTCTGCTCCCTGGGTCTTTGGAGGATGGGCGCACGAACCGAACGGTCGTGCGGCGGGGAGTCTAATCCGTTCCCCGCCGTGCCGACCGATTCAGCTCAAGGGACTCAGCAGACGACTGCGATGAAGAAGTTGTCGTTGAGGTATGTCGACATGTGGTTGGTGTTCGAGTAGTCGCCAAGGGTGACGGTGACTGCAAGCGTTCGAGCATCAAGCGTCGAGCGAGCGACCGAGACGTCAGTGGCCTGAACCGCTTGGGCTTGGCTGAACTGGTCAGGATCCGCAGTAGACCCGAAGTAACCACACGCTGAGATATCGGCCGGGAACGTTACGCGGTACTGCGGGTTGGTGCCGCCGTTGTCTCCCCAAGTCGCAGTCACGCCCCCCGAAGACCGGAGCACGCTGCCACTTTGAGAGATCATCGCCCAATACTTGGTGACGCCAGCGCCTGCCGCCCCCTGGGGCCCCTGAGGGCCGGTTTTGCCCTTGAGCTTCTTTTGCGCGTCTTTCGAGAGGGCGGAGTACGGAATCGATCCCGACTTGATCTTCTTGCCATTGATGAGCGAGCCGGCGGACGCGGCGCCGGCGCTGCCGATCATGAAGGCTGCGATGACAGCGATCAGCGTCATCGGGGAGATACTGATTTTCTTCGAAAGCATGGCGGACTAAGGCCTTTCGGAACGAGGACTAGGAGCCCGCCAATCCTATTGACGATGGAGACGCTTCGCGTACGAATTGTCTACCGGCCGGTCATATGCGAGTGACTCCAACGGCGCCTAGCGCCACACCTTGATGTAGTCGGTTTGCATATTTACTCCGTTATTGGTTGGCGGGAATGTCATGTTGGTCGGAGGAGTGTTGTCCTTCCCGCGCTGGAGTGTGAGGATCAAGTACATCTCTTTCTTGGGGATACCAACCGTCACTTCTTGCCCGGCGATTCCATCCACGAAGAACTGGAGCTTGGTCCCAGTTCGGAGCATCCCGTAGGTGTGGAATCCACCCGTCAGCTTGGTACTCACCACCTGCCGCGTTTGCGCTGGGGCAGTATCCAGATTGTTCGCCACGGTGTTGTCCAGATATCCGTTCGGCGTGCAGGTCAAAGCCTGAA
>JASGFX010000010.1:0-67728 GCA_047605325.1 Solirubrobacterales bacterium
CGACGACGAGATGATCGACGCGATCGCCGAGGACATGAACGAAGGCCGCGAGAGCGCCGAGGAGCAGTTCAAGGCGATCAAGGAAGCTGGCGGCATCAAGCAGCTCGAGAACGAGCTGAAGGCCCGCAAGGTGATCGACGAGCTCGTCGCCAAGGCCAGGCCGATCCCGATCGAGCAGGCCGAGGCGCGCGAGGCGATCTGGACTCCGGAGAAGGAAGAGGCCGAAGGCGGATCTGAGTCCAAGGGCGAAGGCCTTTGGACGCCGGGTTCCTAGCGCCCACAAAAATTCCGTAGGCGAGGCGCGCAGCTATCGGCCTTACAGACATGAGCGACTTCGTCGACGAGTTCAAAGTCAAGGCATTGAAGTCCAAGTCGAGTATGAAAATTCTGTAGCCCGAGTGCGATACTTATTGGGACCCAGCCGGGTTCCTAATGCCATGTTCCGCTCTCGCTTGCTCGTGCTCATTGTCCCGCTTGTCCTTGTCCTGGCGGCGCCTGCTTCGGCGTCTCAAGGGTTTGGAGAACTCGACGCTTCGTTCGGAAGCGCCGGAAAGTTCCGGGTGCCCCACGCCTGGGAACTCAACGCGACCTATGTCGGCGTCGACCACGCGGGACGCACGATCATCGCCGGAAACCGTGGGTCGAGCCATCGCAGCCTCATATTCAGGCTGACCAAGTCAGGCGCTCCGGACACCAGCTTCGGCCAGGGTGGAAGATTTCTGTTGCCCGCAGGATTCAACACGAGTGGGGTCGCGACTCTTCCCACCGGGGGGCTCGTGCTGCTCGAGAACAGCTCGGAGAGCACGAGGCTCGTCGTGCTCACGCGCCGCGGCGAAACTGAAAAGATGAGCGTGCTCGGCGGCGAAGGGGTCCTGGGGATTCGCGCTTGCGCGATTGCGCGCCAGGGATCGAAGGTGCTCGTCTCCGGCGCGTTCGGCGAGTCGACCACGTCGGTGACAGTGATGCGACTGGCGCTGGACGGCACGATGGACGCCACGTTCGGCGATGGCGGGTGGGCCTTGCTCGGGCCCAGTCAGGCCTCCAGCGTCTGCAGCTCTGGCCTGGGCAGCAGCTCGGCGCTTGCGATCAACAGGACGGGGGAGATCTACGTCGGACTCGACTCGTCCGGCGACATTCCACCATCTCCCGGGAGTTTCCAGCAGGCCGTCGCAAAGCTGACGAGCGACGGGCATCTCGTGCGCAGTTACGGCGATCATGGCTTCGCTCCACTCACCATCAGCGGTTCCTACAACCGCGGGATCACGTCGATCGCGGCGGCTCCCGATGGCAGCGCCGTGGTTTCGAGTTCTGTCGGCTTCGCTGAGCCGAAGTCGCCGGTCGGGCAGAAGCTGTCGTTTCTCACTCCGGCGGGTGCAGTCGACCCGGCCTCGCCCGCACGCGCGTCGACATTCGCGCAGGTGACCGCGCTGCGCAACTCGCGTTTCGTCACCTCAGGTGCGAGCTTCAAAGCGTTCACGACCGCGTTTGCCGAAGCAACCGGCTTCGCCGACTCCGGCAACCTCTTCTCAGGTTCGAACGACTGCCAAGAGTGGGGAGCGATAGCGCGCTCGGCGTCGAGCGAGGTCGTGTCGATTTCGCGAGACCGCAACTACTGCTACTCGGGCGGAGGCTTTCCGCAGTATGTGGTGCGGCTGCTCGGTCCGAACGGCGGCAGGGTCGCCCCGCGGGTTCGCGTCACGTCGGACACGCAATACATCTACTACCGCAAGGGCAAGCGCAAGCGCCTCTTCCGCGGCGTGCGCGGCGAAGCTGCGCCGGCCGCGCGGCTCAAGTGGGTCGGCGTGGCGATCCAGCGCGTGAACGAGAAGCTCCAGTCGACACGGTCGAGATGCGTGTGGGTCACCCGTGAGGGGCGCGGAACGATCCAAGCGGCGTTCGATCGTGGCGTGTGCACACGTCCTCATTTCATGCACGCCCATGGACGAGCATCGTGGCGCCTCGATCTCGTCCGCTCGCTTCCGGCCGGTCACTACCGCCTCTGGGTCCGGGCCGAGACGAAGGCTGGCGCTCACAATCCATTCAGCAGTTCGGATTGGGACACCTACAGGGAATTCACGATCAAGCAGTACTGAGCGGGCCGTTCCCGGAATCTTCTGGTGCGCCAACAGTCCCACCGAACATGTGTGGACGCGCCACCCGCCACCCGGATTAGACTCGCCCAGCGAGGGACCGGTCTGCTTGCTCGAGGCGGCACATCAGCTTCAAAAGCTGAAACTTCTGGGCCGCGGGCCACCTCTCATACTCCGTCCTTGCAGGACAACGAACCAGAGAGGAATAAAAACGCATCATGTCACCACTGGTACCCATGGTCGTTGAACAGACCGCTCGCGGAGAGCGTTCCTTCGACATCTACAGCCGCCTCCTCGACGAGCGCATCATCTTTCTCGGCACGCCGGTCAACGCGGACATCGCGAACCTGATCGTCGCTCAGCTGCTCCACCTCGAGCACGCCGACCCTGACAAGGACATCTCCCTCTACATCAACTCGCCGGGTGGCGACGTCTACGCCGGCATGGCGATCTACGACACGATGCAGTACATCAAGCCCGACGTGTCGACGATCTGCGCCGGCATCGCGATGAGCATGGGCGCGATGCTGCTCTCCGGCGGCGCCAAGGGCAAGCGCGTGGCCCTGAAGCACAGCCGCATCCTGATCCACCAGGTCTCCTCGGGATTCCAGGGTCAGGCCACTGACATCGAGATTCACGCCAAGGAAGTCATCGACCTGCGCAAGCGCCTCGACGAGCTGCTCGCCGAGAACACCGGCCAGACCTACGAGAAGGTCGCCGCCGACACCGAGCGCGACTACTTCATGACCTCCGAAGAGGCGCTCGAGTACGGGATCATCGACAAGGTCTTCGACCAGCGCACCTGAGGGTGCGCTGCGCGGGTCTTTCGATCGATAGTTTGAGCTGACGATGGCGCGTCCGACCGATCAGAACGAGCAGCTGCTCTGCAGCTTCTGCGGCAAGTCGCAGCGGCAGGTCAAGAAGCTGATCGCCGGTCCGGGCGTGTACATCTGCGATGAGTGCATCGACCTCTGCAACGAGATCATCGATGAAGAGCTCGCCGCGCCGGCGACTCTTGACGTCGAGAGCATCCCGAAACCGTCAGAGATCAGCGCCTCGCTCGACGAGTATGTGATCGGTCAGGACAACGCCAAACGCGCGATGTCCGTGGCGGTCTACAACCACTACAAGCGCGTGCAGATGATGCAGAACGGCGGCGACAACGAAGTCGAGCTGCAGAAGAGCAACATCCTGATGCTCGGCCCGACCGGTTGCGGCAAGACGCTGCTGGCCCAGACGCTCGCGCGCACGCTCAATGTGCCATTCGCGATCGCCGACGCCACCGCGCTCACCGAGGCGGGCTATGTCGGTGAAGACGTCGAGAACATCCTGCTCAAGCTGATCCAAGCCGCCGACTACGACGTCAAGCGCGCCGAGACCGGCATCGTCTACATCGACGAGGTCGACAAGATCGCGCGCAAGGCCGACAACCCGTCGATCACGCGTGACGTCTCGGGCGAGGGCGTCCAGCAGGCGCTGCTGAAGATCCTCGAGGGCACGGTCGCATCGGTGCCCCCGCAGGGCGGACGCAAGCACCCGCACCAGGAGCTCCTCACGATCGACACGTCGAACGTGCTGTTCATCTGCGGCGGCGCCTTCGCCGGCCTCGACAAGGTGATCGGCCGCCGCGTCGGCCACCAGGGCATCGGCTTCGCCGCCGACATCAAGGGCAAGCGCGAGAAAGACCCCGGCGAGATCTTCGAACAGACGCTGCCCGAGGACCTGATCAACTACGGCCTGATCCCCGAGTTCATCGGCCGCCTGCCGGTGGTCACTGCTGTGCACTCGCTGCGCGAGCCGCAGCTGATCTCGATCCTGACCGAGCCCAAGAACGCCCTGGTCAAGCAGTTCCAGCGCTTCTTTGCCTTCGACAACATCGACCTCGTATTTGCCGACGATGCCCTGAAGGCGATCGCCGACCGCGCCATCGAGCGCGAGACCGGCGCTCGCGGCCTGCGCTCGATCATGGAAGAGACTTTGCTCGACGTGCAGTTCGAGCTGCCCTCGCGCAAGGACGTCACCAAGTGCGTGGTCACCAAGGAGACGATCGAGAAGGGCATCAACCCGACGCTCGTCACCGAGGCCGCGAAGGTCGAGCCGGGCGGGGCGAAGCGCATCGGGCGTCCGCCTGACGCTTTGCCTGAGACGGCTTGACCACTTAACTCAAAAGACCTCCCGCGAAAGGAGGTCTTCTGAGGACAGGACAGCGGCCGAGAAGTCTCAAGGAGGCCGTGCCTGCAACGTAGTCCTTTTTCAGCGCGGATGCAACCCCGGCCTTACGGCGTCTTGCGAGCCGAGGGGTTGGCACTGAGCCAACTCTTCACGGCGTTGTAGCCGGCGCGCGGGGTCGCATCGGGGCCGACGAGGCCGGAATCCCAGACGTACGGGAAGCCGCTTGCTCCGCTCAGTGGGCCGTACCAGCAGTAGAGATACGTGCGCTTGATCCGCTTGTCCTTTTTGCCGAGGTTCAGCGTGCGCAGGATGCTCGCTGCGGCGCGGTCCTGGTCGTAGCCGTAGGTGTTGTTGAAGGCGACAATTCCGCCCGACTCGGTCAGCCAGACATCGCCCTTGGTCGCCTTGAGGAATTTCAGCGTGGTGCTCTTCTTCCAGGGTTTGTTGCGGTTGGTGTCGGTGTAGGTGTGGAGACCCCAGATCTTCGGCTTCTTGGCGGTCTTCACGAACTTCTTCAGCCACGGCAGCATGTTGGTCTGGTCGAGCACGTCGGCGGCGACGATCGTGCAGCTCGGGCAGACGATGCGGGTCTGGTTGAAGTACTCGGCCGCACGCTTGGGGTTGTTGACCGTCGGCTGCGATTTGTGGTTGGCCTCGTTCCACGGCGAGATGTTGGTAACCCACGGGTAGTTGGCGCGTAGGTACTTGACCGACTCCGAGAACTCGGCGACGCTCGGCAGTTTGGTTGCGTAGGTGTACGAGTGCTCGAACGAGATCAACGGCGTCACGCCGGCGGCTTGCGCTCCGCGCAGCCAGCTGTCGAGCAGGCCGAGCTGGATCGGGTCGCGGTAGAAGTCGTAGGGGACGATCCGGCGCGCGACCTGCAGGCCCAGTGCGCGGTAGTTGTCGTCGTAGAACATCGACCAGTTGTTGTCGCCGATGCCGACGACCGGGATGTTCGCCTTCGCGTTCGTCTTCTTCGAGGCGGCTCCGGCCGGCGACGCGAACGCGACGGCGAGCGCCAGGGCGGCGATCAGGGTAAGCAGAATTGTTTTGCGTGTGGGTACAGCTGCGGGCACGTCGTTCCTCCGTGAATTCGGCCGTCCTGGCGTCGTTCAGGTGAGTCTTGGGAGATTGAAAAGGCCTTCGCTCAGGCCGGGGGAGAGTCCTTCAAAGGTAGATCGCGTTTCGGCCGCATAAGTTGCGGAAGTCAATGCGTTCCTAAACTGTTTCGGCATGTCTGCGCGCCGACTGGAGGTTCTCGAAAATCGCACTCGCTACGAGCCTTCAGAGGTCGAGCAGGCGATCCTCGAGAAATGGCTTGATTCAGGGATTTTTCACCCCGAAGACGCCGGCGAAGCACAAGACAATTACTCCATAGTGATCCCGCCGCCGAACGTCACCGGCGCGCTGCACATGGGCCACGCCCTGAACGGCTCGATCCAGGACACGCTGATCCGCCGCGCCCGCATGCGCGGGCAGCGCGCCAAGTGGGTACTGGGAACCGACCACGCCGGCATCGCCACACAGGCGCAGGTCGAGAAACTTCTGGCGACCGAGGGCACGACGCGCAAGGAGCTCGGCCGCGAGGAGTTCGAGAAGCGGGTCTGGCAGTGGCGCGAGCAGTACGGCGCGACGATCGTCGGCCAGTTCAAGCGCCTGGGCGCAAGCTGCGACTACTCCGAAGAACACTTCACGATGGACCCGGGCTACGCCGAGGCCGTCGCCAAGGTCTTCACCGCCCTCTATGAAAAGGGCTACATCTACCGCGACAACTACATGGTCAACTGGGACCCGGGCATCGGCTCAGCGATCAGCGACCTCGAGGTCGAGGACAAAGAGGTCGAGGGCGCGATGTATGACATCCACTATCCGTTCGAGGACGGCAGTGGATCGCTCACGGTCTCGACGACCCGCCCCGAGACGATGCTCGCCGACACCGCTGTCGCAGTCAACCCCGACGACCCCCGCTTCAAGGACCATGTCGGCAAGAACGTCATCCTCCCGATCGCGGATCGACCGATCCCGGTGATTGCGGATGATCACGTCGACATCGAGTTCGGCACCGGCGCCCTGAAGATCACGCCGGGTCATGACCCGAACGACTTCGAGATCGGCCGCAAACACGGACTCGAGGAGCTCTCGGTGATCGGCTTCGACGGCCGCATGACCGGATCGGCCGGCGAGTTCGCCGGCATGAAGGTTCTGGATGCGCGCGAGGCGCTGGTCGACAAGCTGCGCGAGATCGGTGCGCTGGGCGAGGTGAGGCCGCACACCCACGTGGTGCCGCACTCGCACCGTTCGGGCGAGCGGATCGAACCGCTGATCAGCCTCCAGTGGTTCTGCGACATGAGCAAGCTGGCGGCGCCCGCGATCGATGTGGTGAAGAACGGCGACGTGCGCTTCGTGCCCGAGCGCTGGGGCCGCGTCTATCTGAACTGGATGGAGGAGATCCGTCCGTGGTGCGTATCGCGCCAGCTCTGGTGGGGCCACAGGCTGCCGGTCTGGTATCGCGACGAAGAGATTTATGTTGGCGAATCCGCGCCCGAGGGCGATGGCTGGACGCGCGACGAGGATGTGCTCGACACCTGGTTCTCGAGCGCGCTGTGGCCGTTTGCGACGATGGGCTGGCCCGAAGAGACTCCGCAGCAGAAGGCCTTCTACCCGACCAATGTGCTTTCGACGGCCCGCGACATCATTTTCCTCTGGGTCGCGCGCATGATCATGATGGGTCTCGAGTTCAAGGGCGAGATCCCGTTCGACGACGTCTACATCCACTCGGTGATCCAGGCGCCCGACGGTCGGCGCATGAGCAAGTCTCTGGGCACCGGCATCGATCCGCTCGAGCAGATCGACGAGTACGGCGCAGATGCCACACGCTTCGGGCTTCTGGCGATGTCTTCGGCTCAGGACGTGCGCTATTCGATCGAGAAGGTCAAGCAGGGCAGCGACCTTGCGAACAAGCTTTGGAACGCATCACGTCTGGTGCTGCTCAAGGCCGCCGACGTCGATCCGGCGCCCACCGTCGAGGCGCCCGAAGACGCATGGATCCTCTCGCGGCTCGAGCACACGGTCGTAGAGACAAACCGTCTGATCGACGGGTACGACTTCTCTCACGCCGCCTTCGGTCTCTATGACTTCTTCTACGGCGACTTCTGTGACTGGTACCTCGAGCTGGCCAAGCCAAGGCTTTGGAATGAGGGCGACAACGACGGTATCTCCGCAAACCTGCTGTATGTGCTCGAGCAGACGCTTGCGCTGCTGCACCCGCTGATGCCGTTTGTGACCGAAGAGGTCTGGTCGCTGCTGCCGGGTGAGCGCGGGCTGCTGGCCGGAGCCGCCTATCCGCAGTCCGATCACGGACGCGTCGACGCTTCGGCGGAGGAGCGGGTCGGTCGGTTGATCGACGCCGTGACGGCTCTGCGTCGCTACCGCGACGATCTCGGCGTGGCGCCGAGCGTCGGGCTGCGCGGCCGACTTGCCGCAGACGGATTCGACGGCGTCGAGGAGCACCTCGCGCGGCTCGGGCGGATCGAGCTCGGAGGTGACGAGGAGACGGTCGGATCGGTCTCCGTGCCCGGCGGCTCGATCGAGATGTTCGCCAGCGACGCCTTCAACCCCGAGGACGCCGCCGCGAAGAAGGCCGAGCGCGCCAAGGAACTCGAGGGCGAGATCGCGCGCGCCAAGGCCAAGCTCGCCAACGAGCAGTTCGTCGCGAAGGCCCCCGATGCCGTTGTCGCTTCCGAGCGCGAAAAGCTCGAACGCTACGAAGCCGAACTCGCGGCGCTCTAGGGGCTGCCATGCCTGACGGCGCGGCGATCGAGGATTTTCTGCTCGGACGTGAGCAGTTCGGCATGCGCTTCGGCCTGGAACGCATGCGCCGCCTGCTCGGCCATCTCGGCGATCCGCAGAACGATTTTCCGGCGGTACACGTCGTCGGTACGAACGGCAAATCGTCGACGACGCTGATGACGGCCGCAGCGCTCGAGGCGCAGGGCCTGCGTAGCGCGAGCTTCACCTCTCCGCATCTGGAGTCCTTCCGCGAGCGGATCGAACTCGGAGGCGAGTTGATCTCCATCGAACTGTTCCGTGAGGCAGGGGCGCGGGTGGTGGCAGCCGTCGAGGTCGATGATGACGGCGCCGCCGAAGACGATCGCGTGACGCAGTTCGAGGCCGTTGCGGCGATTGCGTTCTGCGCGTACGCCGACGTCGGGGTGGAAGTCGCGGTGGTCGAGGCCGGCCTCGGCGGAAGACTCGACGCCACGAATGTTCTCGGCGATTCGCGCGTGCAGGTGCTGACCGGAGTGGGGATCGACCACACGGAATATCTGGGCGACACACTGGAGGAGATCGCGGGGGAGAAGGCCGCGGTGGTGCGCAGCGGCGCGTTGCTGGTCAGCGGACCGCTGCCCGAGGTCGTGCAGCCTGTCGTGAACGCTGTCACCGACGAGCGCGACGCAAACTGGATTCAACTGCGCGGGGTCGAGCCGCGCTTCGCCGATCTGCCGGGCGAGTTCGTGCGCGCGAACGCCTCACTGGCGCTCGCGGCGGCCGAGGGCGCGCTCGAGCGGATCAGTCCCGGCGTTTGGTTCGACATCAAGCGCGCCGACGCGGCGATCCACGGGTTCGCCGCGAGCGAGCACCAACGGGGACGCCTGCAGATCGCGAACACCGAGCCCTACGAAGTGCGCGATGTCGCGCACAACCCGCAGGCCGCGCGTGCCCTGGCCGAGGCCGTCGGAGAGCTCGCCGCCGGCCGCCCCGTAACATTGCTCGTCGCAATGCTCGCCGACAAACCAGTTGATGAAACGCTCAGCGAATTGATCGCGATGCTCCCGTCTGAGGGCGCGGTCGTGTGCACTGCCGCGACGAATCCGCGATCGCTTCCCGCCGACGAGCTTGCCGCACGCGTCGGCGCGTTGGTCGGCCCTGATGTACGCGTCGAGACCATCGACGATCCGATCGCCGCGCTCGGCCGGGCGCGCGAGATCGCCGGTCGCGAAGGCCTGCTTTCGGTGACCGGATCGAACTACCTGATCGCCGACCTGCTGCGTGGACCCGGCGCGCCGAAGGGGGCGACACTCTGATGAGTGCGATTCCGCCGCCACCGCCGCCGATCGAGCCGCCCGAGCCACCCGATCCTCCGTCGCTGCTCTCGATGGTGCTGATCGTCGCCGTGGTCGTCGCCTTCGTGATCCTGATCTTCTCGGGATTCGGCTACGTGCTCGGCAAGTTCATCTTCTGACCGCAGAGTCAAGTATCTGCAGGTACTGCCGATAAGTATTTGGTATGTCGCTCATTTGGCTCGTGGTCATCGCTGTCTTCGCTTTCGCCGGCTATCGCATGGCCGACGAACGCGAGCGCGAGCCTTGGATGGGTGCCATCGTTGGGGGTTTGCTCGGTCTGATCGGACTGATCGTCATTGCAGTCGCTCCGAACTTGCTTCCTGCCAAAGACAAGAACAAGCAGCCCAACGTCTGGAACCCGAGCGACCCAGCTGCCTCGCACCTGGCGGGAGCGCCGACGTACTACCCGCAGCAAGCCCAGCCGCAGCCGAATGCACACGCACAGCTGCAGGCCGCGGCCATGCAGCAGCAGTACGTCGCCGCACCGGTGCAGCAGCAATATCTTCCGCAGCAGCCGATAGCTCAGCAGGCCGTGGTGCCGCCTGATCCGTTTGCGCAGCCGCAGATGGCGCAGCCGCCGCAGATGGCGCAGCCGCCGCAGTTCGCGCCAGATCCCTTCGCTCAGCCACAGGTGGAG
Source organism: Solirubrobacterales bacterium (assembly GCA_047605325.1). GTDB lineage: Bacteria > Actinomycetota > Thermoleophilia > Solirubrobacterales > JACPNS01 > JACPNS01. The sequence continues at coordinate 10,026 of JASGFX010000010.1, forward strand.
CAGCCACAGGAGCCGCAGCCGTGGGCAGCCCCACAGCCTCCGACAGGCGGCGCCCAGCCGGTGTACCCCGTTGCGCCGCAGGGCGCGCAGCAAGTCTGATCCTCCGAGCGCTGCACTGAGCGTTTCGCCGTACGGGCCCGCCGATACACTCGCGGGCACCGATGAACTGCCGAACGAATCAGACATTCGCCGCCGCCGCACCGCTCGCGCTGTTCGGCATCGACAACAGCGGGATCGGCGTCGCCGCCAACCTGCTCGTCGTCTTCCTGATCGCGATCTGGTTCGCGCTGGTCTTCTGGACCTACGCGGACGCGCGTCGCCGCTTGACCGACTCGGTGCTGGTCGGATCGGCCACGCTGGCCGCGCTGATCTTTCCGTTCGCGGGTGCGCTGGTTTACGCGATCGTGCGTCCGCCCGAGACGCTCGACGACGCCTACGAGCGCGAACTCGACGTGCGCGCCGCAGAGCTGCGCGTGCGCCTGCTCGAGTCGGCCGTCAAGGGTGGACCGGGCAGTAGCGCCCACTCGGCGTCGGTCGCCGCAGAGGTCTCTGGCGAGCCGCAGGGCCGCCGTGGGTCGAGCCAGCAGCCGCAGCAGTCGCAGCCCGCGCGTCAGCAGCAGTCTTCTTCGTCCCAGCGCCGCACGCAGGAAGCTCCCGCGTCGCGCCCGGGTCAGCCCAAGCGCCCGTCTTCGGGCAGCCCCTCGCGGCCTCCGGCCACCGGGGCCGACGGCGCCTGAGCGCCGCACCCTTTCAGTTCAATCCCACCCACTTCCAGGAGACGCCACGTCATGGAACGCACACTCATCCTCGTCAAGCCCGACGCATTCGCCCGCAATCTCACCGGAGAGGTCATCGCCCGCTTCGAGCGCAAGGGCCTGAAGCTCGTCGCGCTCAAGCAGTTGACGACGCCGGAAGAGACCGCCAAGGAGCACTACGCCGAACACGCCGAGAAGCCGTTCTTCGGCGAGCTGGTCGAGTTCATCACCAGTGGTCCGCTGGTTGCCGCCGTGCTCGAGGGCCCGCGCGCAGTTTCGGCCTCGCGCCAGATCATCGGCGCGACCGACCCCGTCGACGGTGCGACGCCCGGCTCGATCCGCGGCGACTACGGCCTCGAGGTTCAGAGCAACCTCGTGCACGGTTCTGACTCGACGGAGTCGTCCGCGCGCGAGATCGCGCTCTGGTTCCCAGAGCTCTAGGAAAATTCTGTGGCTCAGCCGCGACTGGTTCTCGCTTCCCGCTCACCGCAGCGCGAGACGATCCTGTCGCGGCTCGGGCTTGAGTTCGAAGTCGTCCCGTCTGGAGTCGATGAGATCGAAGCCGGCGTGCCGGAGCAGGTCGTCCTCGGCAATGCGTTGCGCAAGGCGCGCGCGGTTTCAGATCGTCTGGCCGACCCCGACGCGTTGATCGTCGGCGGCGACACGGTGATTTCGCTTGCTGGCGAGGTGATCGGGAAGCCGGCCGATGCCGCCGAGGCGGCCTCGTTCATGCGGCGGCTTTCGGGCGCGCCGCATGACGTCGTCGGGGGGCTTGCGGTTGTTCGGTTCGGCGGTGAAGAGGCGACGGCCGTGACGGCTACGAAGGTGCGCTTTCGCAGCTTGAGCGACGAGCAGATCGCGCTCTATGTGGCGACAGGGGAGTGGGAGGACCGCTCAGGCGCCTACGCGATCCAGCAAGGCGGATCGATCCTCGTGGAGGAGATCGTCGGCGACTACCTGAACATCATCGGACTCTCGGTCAACGACCTCGCGCGGCTCGCCCCCGAGCTCAGGCTGTAGCTGGCGGCTGCGCGTGGTTCTGCTGCAAATCTTCCATCGGGCGTCCCCGCGGGGACGGCCGATGGAAGATTTGCCGCTTGAAACCGGGCCGCGGCGGGCGATGCAATTCGGCCGTCAGCAAAACTTGGAACTCCCTGCAAAAACGCGCCTCTCGCTAGACTCGCCAGCGAGTTTGCATCTGGGCTCATCGGAGTCCGGAAATCCTCTTCCAGAGCCGATTCAAGAGCCATCCACATGGGAATTTTCTCCTACCTGACAGGTTTCGGCGGCCGCGACATGGCGGTCGACCTTGGTACCGCGAACACGCTCGTCTACGTGCGTGGGCGCGGCATCGTGCTGTCTGAGCCTTCAGTGGTCGCGATCGACTCGCAGACCCATGACGTCCACGCCGTCGGCGTCGAGGCCAAGCGCATGCTCGGCCGCACGCCCGGCAGCATCACCGCGATCCGCCCGCTCAAGGACGGAGTGATCGCCGACTTCGACGTCACCGAGCAGATGCTTCGTCACTTCATCCAGAAGGTCCACCAGTCGCGCTGGGCGCACCCGCGTGTCGTCGTCTGCGTGCCCTCGGGCGTCACCGGCGTCGAGAAGCGCGCGGTTGAAGAGGCCTGCCTCTCGGCCGGCGCGCGCCAGGCCTACCTGATCGAGGAACCGATGGCCGCCGCGATCGGAGCGGGTCTGCCCGTCTCCGAACCGACGGGATCGATGATCGTCGACATCGGCGGCGGCACCTCCGAAGTCGCCGTGATCAGCCTCGGCGGCATCGTCACCAGCCAGTCCGTGCGCGTCGGCGGCGACGAACTCGACGAGGCGATCGTCAACTACGTCAAGCGCGAGTACAAACTGATGATCGGCCAGCAGACGGCCGAAGAGGTCAAGCTCGAGATCGGCTCGGCCTTCCCGCTCAAGGAAGAGGTGCAGGCCGAGATTCGTGGACGCGACCTCGTGACGGGCCTGCCGAAGACGATCGTGCTGACCAACGATGAGGTCCACCGCGCGCTGGCCGAGCCCGTCGGCGCGATCATCGACTCGATCAGGGTCACGCTCGACCAGACTCCGCCGGAGCTGGCCAGCGACATCATGGACCGCGGGATCATGCTCGCGGGCGGCGGGTCGCTGCTCAAGGGCTTCCCCGAGCGCCTGCGCGAAGAGACGCAGATCCCTACCCACCTTGCGGAATCACCACTCACCTGCGTCGCGATCGGCTCCGGCCGCTCGCTCGAAGAGTTCGAGGCGATCCACCGCACGACCAAGGCGCGCCGCCGCCGCCGCTAGCGCCGGCCGATGCCGACGCGCAAGCAGATCCGCAGGCGCCGCCTCACGGCAGGCGGCCTGGTCGCGCTTTGCCTGCTGATCCTCACGATGTACTTCAGTGAGGCCAGCGGCGGCGTCTTCCACACGATGCAGCGCGGGGCGATGGAGGTCCTGAGCCCGCTGCAGTCGCTGGCAAGCGGCGCGATCAAGCCGTTCCGCGACGGTGTCAACTGGGTCGGCGATTCGGTCCACGCCAAGAGCGAGAACAAGAAGCTCCAGGGCGAGCTCGCCGACTCGCGCATCGAGCAGGCGCGGCTGCAACAGGCGGCGACCGAGAACGAGCAGCTCAAGGGCCTGCTCAACTACAAGAAGAGTGACGACTTCCCTGACGGCCGTACGGCCGTGACGGCGCGCGTGATCGCGCGCAGCCCGACCGAGTGGTACGGCCGCGTGACGATCAACGCCGGCTCCTCCGACGGCATCCGACTGAATGATCCCGTGATCGCCTCAGGCAACAACAGCGGGGCGCTGGTCGGAAAGGTCACGACCGTCGCCGGAAACGCCTCGCAGGTCACACTCCTGACCGACTCGACGAGCGGGGTCGGCGCGCTGATCGCCAAGCGCAACATCCTCGGCGTCGTGAAGACCGGCGCGGGCGGCGAGGCCGGGGCGGAGGATCTGCAGATGGTCTACCTCGAGCAGCGCGGGCCGATCCGCGTCGGCGACATGGTCGTCACTTCGGGCACCGTCGAGGATCCCGACAAGGTCGATTCGATCTACCCCTCGGGCATCCCGATCGGCCAGGTCTCCGAGGTCGACCCCGAGGAGCGCAGCCTCTACGGCCGCGTGCACATCGAGCCCTACGCCGACATGCGTGACGTCCAGATCGTCCAGGTGCTCACTCGCGGGAGGGGTTGATCGTGGCCCCAGAGCAGATTCGCACCCTCTGGCGCCTGGTTCTGGTGGTCGGCGGCGCGGTGCTCGTGCAGCTGGCCGTGATCGCGCAGTTCCGCCTTTTTGGGGTCGTCCCAGACATCATTCCCGTGCTCGTCGTCTCGATCGGCCTGCTCGGCGGATCGACCGCGGGCGCGACTACGGGCTTCATCGCGGGTTTTCTGATTGACCTCACCCTGGTCCAGACGATGGGCGTCTCCTCACTACTTCTCACGATCGCCGGCTATTTCGCCGGCCGCATGCGCGAGCTCTATGACCCCGTGCACCCGCTGACGAGCTCGGCCGTCGGCGCGAGCGCGAACGTCTTTTTCACGGTCGGCTTCGGCGTCATGCAGTTCTCGCTCGGGCAGCCTGCGCCCGATCCGATCTCGATGCTCTGGCAGGTGCTGATGAGCGCAGTCTGGGGCGCGCTGCTCGCGCCGCTCGTCTTCCGCGTCGCCCGTTGGGCGATGCTGCCGGCGATCGGTCTCTCGGCCGATCCCGTGCACCGTCGCCGTCGTGCGACGATGACCAGCCAGAGCGTGCTCGCCGCCCCGACGATCGACACGCGTCGTCGCCGCAAGCTCGGGCGGAAGGGCAGGCGTTGATGGCCGGCCAGTCGCCCTTTTTCAGGCTGCCCGATCGCGGCGGAGATCAACTCGGCGCGCGTTCGACGCTGCGCATCGCCGCGCTCGGCGTGATCGCGCTCTGCCTGTTTGCGATCGTCTTCTTCCGCCTTTGGTTTCTGCAAGTGCTCTCCGGCGATCAGTATCTGGCCGAGGCCAATCAGAACCGCACCCGCGACGTGCGGGTCGAGGCCCCGCGCGGCGACATCACCGATCGCAACGGCGACACGTTGGTCGACAACAAGAGTTCGTGGCAGGTGCGGGTCGATCAGAACGCCTGGGACATCACGCTCTCCACGAGCAAGAAGAAGACGCTGATCTTCAACGATCCACAGTTCGCGGCGGTTCTCAAACGGCTGTCTCGCGCGCTCAGGGAGCCGCAGGGCGACCTCAAATCGAAGATGCGCGACTCGATCATCCAGGAAGGTTTCGCCAACGCAGTCGTCGCCGAGGACGTCGACCTCGACAGTGTCGTGAAGATCAGCGAGAACAGCGCGGCCTTCCCGCACGTGACCGTCTCGCAGTCCTACAAGCGCGCATACCCCAACAACGACCTCGCATCGCACCTTTTCGGCTACGTCCGCGAGATCGACGGCGACCAGCTGAAGTCGCGCCACTTCGAGGGCGCTGAGCAGGGCGACCTCGTCGGCCAGACCGGTCTTGAGTACGAGTACGACCGTTACCTGCGAGGCAAGCCCGGCCTGCAGCGCGTCGAGGTCGAAGCCAGCGGCAAGGCCAAGAAGGAGCTTCCGGGCACCAAACCGGAAACCGGCGACAGCCTGCGCCTGACGATCGACAAGGGGGTCCAGGAGGCCGGCGAGAACGCGATCGCACGTGGGTCGGGCGGGATTCCGACCCACGGCTCGGCGTTCGTGGCGATGAATGTGCACAGCGGCGAGATCCTCGGGATGGGCAGCTACCCGACCTATGACCCCAGTGTGTTCTCTGGCGTGCTCAGGCAGTCGACCTACGACCGCATCTCGTCCAAGGACAACGGCTACCCGATCATCAACCGCACGATCGGATCGGTCTACCCGCCGGGATCGACCTTCAAGGCGATCACTTCGATCGCGAACATGCAGGCCGGGCTGCTGACGCCGGGCTGGTCGATCGACGACGCCGGTGTCTGGGAGTACGGCGGCTACAAGTGGCAGAACGCCGGCAAGGAGCCGCTCGGACACATCGATCTCGAGCAGGCTCTGCAGTACTCGAGTGACATCTACTTCTATCAGCAGGGCCTCAAGGCCTACCAGAAGGGTGGCCAGATAATCCAGAAGATGGCCGGGCGCCTGGGCCTAGCGCACACGCCGACGATCGATCTTCCGAATGCCGCTCCGGGCCAGGTGTCGAACCCGAAGATCATCCGCAAGACCGAGAAGCGCCCGTGGAACGCCGGTGACAACATGAACGCCTCGGTCGGCCAAGGTTCGACCCAGGCCTCGCCATTGCAGATGGCCGTGGCCTATGCGGCGCTCGGCAATGGCGGCTACGTGGTCACGCCGCATCTCGGCAAGGGCATCGTCAACTCGCGCGGCGAGGCCTTCCAGGAGATCGAGCAGCCGGCCCGCCGCAAGCTCGACCTCGACCAGTCGAACATCAACGCGATCCTCACGGGCCTGCACGCGGCGGCGCAGAGTGGGGGCGGAACCTCCGATGCGGTGTTCGGTGACTTTCCCGTGCAGATCGCCGGAAAGACCGGCACCGCAGAGGCGGGCGCGGGCAAAGAGGATCAGTCCTGGTACCTCGCGCTCGCTCCCTATCCGAACCCGCGCTATGTTGTTGCTGTGACGGTCGAGCAGGGAGGCTTCGGAGCTGAAGCCGCCGCCCCGGCCGCAAGACAGATTCTCGCCAAGCTGTTCAACCTCAGCAAGAGCGAACAACAGAAGTGGCAGCCGGGCAACTCGCACACGCTTTAGCCCTGGCGCCCTGAAGTTCAACAAATTTTCGTCTTTCAAAACCCCATGCCAACCGCAGACATACCCGCTCAGAGGGTCGATCCGACAGGGGTCGCCGCGGGCGTCAAGCGCTTTCGCGCCGAAGTCTCCGCCCAGCCGATGGCACGTGGATTCGACTGGGCTCTGCTCGGAGCGGCCGCCGGCCTGATGATCTGCAGTCTCGTAGTGCTGACCGGCGCCACGAAGGACGACATCGCCGGAAACCCGCACTACTACGTCGTGCGCCAGGCGATCTTCGCCGCGGTCGGTCTCGGTCTGCTGGTCGCGGTCAGCCGCCTCGACTACACGCGGCTGCGTGAGTACCGCACGCAGATCTATGCGTTCCTCGTGGGATCGAACATCTTCGTCCTGCTGGTCGGAGCGGCGGCCAAGGGATCGCGGCGCTGGATCGACCTCGGCTTCTTTCAGTTCCAGCCATCCGAACTCGGCAAGGTGTTGCTGATCGTCACGCTCGCGGCGTTCATCGCCGACCGCGCGCAGGGCCGCCAGAGCGAGGGGATCGTGCTCCCGGTGCTCGGTCTGACCGCTCTGCCGGCCGGCCTGGTCTTCCTGCAGCCCGACCTCGGTTCGGCGATGGTCTACGGCGCGATCGCGCTGACGCTGTTGTTCGTGGCCGGCGTGCCGTGGCAGCAGCTGACCGCCCTGCTGATGGTGATCGTGCTCGTCGCGACGGCGGTGCTCTGGGCGCTGCCGGCCGCGGGGGTCAACGTGCTCCATGACTACCAGGTGCAGCGACTGACGGCCTTCCTGCACCCGAGCGAGGACACGCAGGGGCAGGGCTTCCAGCAGACCCAGGGCGAGATCGCGATCGGGGCCGGCCAGCGCATCGGGCGCGGCGCCGACAACGCGACCCAGACGACACTCAACTTCATCCCCGAACACCACACGGACTTCGTCTTTGCGGTGGTCGGCGAGTCGTACGGCTTTGCCGGAGCGGCTCTTGTAATGACGCTTTACGCGCTGCTGATCTGGCGCGGCCTTCGCATCCTTGCGCTGGCCCGTGATCAGTTCGGCGCGCTGATCGCTGCCGGAGTGGTGGCGATCTTGATGTTCCAGGTATTCGTAAACGTAGGGATGAACGTGGGCATCATGCCGATCACCGGTGTGACGTTGCCGCTCATGAGTTACGGCGGAGCTTCAGTGCTCGCCACGTTCATCGCGCTCGGATTGCTGCAGTCGGTGGCCGTGCATTCACGGCACTAGTTCTGCGCGCTCCGAATCAACAAATTCAGAGGTAAAAAGTGAAGAAGAAGGTTTTGGTCAGCGCTGACCGCAATGAGACTCGCGTGGCGATGCTCGAAGCGGCGGGTACTCCCTCCAAGCGCACCGGCGGCAAGGCAGCCGCAAATGACAACACGAAGTGGCGCACCGCCGAGCTCTATCTCGAGCGTCGCGGCGAGCGTTCGATCGTCGGCAACGTCTACAAGGCGAAGGTCGAGAACGTCGTAGCCGGCCTCGAGGCCGCATTCGTCGACATTGGCTTCGAGAAGAACGGATTCCTGCACGTCGATGACATCGTCGTCGACGGCAAGCAGGTCGCCAAGCGCGGCACTGGCCGCGGCGCGAAGATCACCGACCTCCTGAAGAGCGGTCAGGAGATCGTCGTGCAGGTCACCAAGGATCCGCTCAAGACCAAGGGCGCGCGCTTGACGATGCAGCTCGCGATTCCCGGTCGTTACATGGTCTTCGTGCCCAGTGGCGAGGGTGTCGGCTTCTCGCGCCGGCTCGAGGACAAGGAGCGCATTCGTCTGAAGCGCGAGGCTCGCGGTCTCGACCTGCTCGGCGGCGGCGCGATCATCCGCACGGCCGCTCGCGGGGCGACGCACGAGGACTTCGTGCGCGAGCTGATCTACCTGAACATGCTCGGCGACGTGCTCGAGCGCCGCGCGAAGGAGACCGCCGCGCCGGCGATGATCTTCCAGGAAGCGGACCTCTCGATCCGCGTGATCCGCGATGTCTTCACCGACGAGCTCGACGAGGCGCTGATCGACGACGAAGCTCAGTTCGAGCGCGTCAAATCGTTCCTCACCCGCACGGCACCCGAACTCGCCGATCGGGTGGTCCGCTACGAGAACGCCAAGCCGACGATGTTCGAGAAGTACGGGGTCGAGCAGGAGATCGAGAAGATCCTCTCCACGCGTGTCGACCTCCCGAGCGGCGGCTACCTCGTGATCGAGCACACCGAGGCGCTGACGATCATCGACGTCAACACCGGATCCTTCACTGGCCGCGGCAAGGCCCGGGGCCTCGAAGAGACGATCACCCACACCAACCTCGAAGCCGCCGAAGAGGCCGTCAGGCAGATTCGCCTGCGCGACATCGGCGGAATCATCGTGATCGACTTCATCGACATGGCACGCGCGAGCAACCGCGACGCCGTGCTCAAGGTGATGCGCAAGGCGCTCGACGAAGACCGCACGAAGACCCACGTCGTCGAGATCTCGCCGCTCGGCCTGGTCGAGATGACGCGCCAGAACGTCACCGATGGCGTGCGCGAGATCATGACCAAACGCTGCCCGGTCTGCAATGGCGAGGGCGTCGTGCTGTCCGAGGAGACGGTCGCGCTGCACGTCGAGCGCCACCTGCGCGAGTACATCGCCGAGCATCCCACGTCCGAGGCCTACCTCGTGCAGATCAATCCGCGCGTCACCAACGCGCTGCTGCACACGCCGGGCGCTCCGATCCGCCATCTCGAGGCCGAGACCGGCAAGGTCGTGATGTTCGAGGGTGGCGACGGTCTGCCGCTCGAGCACTTTGCGGTCACGCTCGAGGGCAAGGTCAAGGATGTTGAGAAACGCGCCCTGCCGTTCGAGATCGGCGATGAGCTGATGGTTTCGGTTGTCGAGCCGCACATGTACGAAGACGACGCCGCCGTGGCCAAGATCGACCACTACATCATTGCGATCAGCGGCGCGCTCGACCGCATCGGAACCAAGGCGCTGGTGCGCATCACCAACGTCGGACGCAATGTCGCCCGAGCCGAGATCGCCGACGACGGTCCGCCCAAGCAGCGCAAGCCCGCGAGCAAAAACGGCTCTGCGCCGCAGAAGCGCCAGAACAACGATTCCGACCAACTAGAATCCTCCGGAACCAAATCCCCGCGCCGTCGCGGCAGTCGGGGAGGACGGGGTCGCTCGCGCGCCGCCAGTTCCAACAAGGCGGGCGGCGATTCGGCCTCATCCAGCGAATCTTCTGACAGCTAGAAAGCACTGATCTGATGGCAACTGCCACCAAACAAGACACCTACGCCGTGGTCGAAGTCGGCGGAAACCAGCACCGTGTTTCCGAGGGCGACTTCATCATGGTCGACCGCATCAAGGGCGATGAGGGCTCAAAAGTCGCGCTCAAACCTCTGATGCTGCGTGGCAAGGACGTCGTTCTCGACGCCAAGGGCCTCGAGAAGGTCAAGGTCGAAGCGACGATCCGCGGCCACGAGCGTGGCGACAAGATCCGCGTCTTCAAGTTCAAGCCCAAGCGCGGCTACAAGAAGACCCAGGGTCACCGTCAGGAGCTCACACGCCTTGAGGTGACGAAGATCACCGCGGGCGCGGCAGCCGCCAAGAAGGCCCCGGCAAAGAAGGACGAGGAGTAGGCCATGGCTCACAAAAAAGGACTTGGATCCAGCAAGAACGGTCGTGACTCGAACGCCAAGCGCCTCGGCGTGAAGGTTTTCGCCGGCCAGGCCGTCACCGGTGGCGAGATCATCGTGCGCCAGCGTGGCACCGTCTACAAGCCCGGTGAGGGCACCGGCATCGGTCGCGACCACACGATCTACGCCGCCCGCGAGGGCGTCGTCGACTTCTCGACTGGCCGTCGCGGACGTGTCATCAGCGTCAACGCCGCCGACTAGCGCCAAGAGCGCATAGGCAAGCCTTGAAAAGGGCGCGGACCATGAGGTTCGCGCCCTTTTCGCTTTTCGCCCACGTTTTGCAAGCCGACGGCTTGCAGCGAAAATTCGCGCGGAGATCGGGCTTGTTGATGCGGAAGATCTTGCAAGCCGTCGGCTTGCAAGAAAAACCCCTTGGGAATCGGGTGTTTCTGGCGCTCAAGACCTTGCAAGCCGTCGGCTTGCAAGGTGGGGTGGGGTGGGTTTGGGGGATCGGTTTGGGGTTGAACCCCAATGACCCGGGGGCCCGGCGACCGTAGTTTCGATCGCACCAACTGATCCATCCCCGATCCATCACCCAAGGAAGCCCAATGAACAAGTTCTCGCTCACCCTCATCGCTCTGCTGGCCGCGCTCGCGACGCTCGGCGCGGCGAGCGCGTCCGCTGCGCCCGGCGCCGCGACCGTGACCGTCAACGGTCCGGCCGCCAACGGCTATTTCAGCACGGTGCCATCACTGACGTTCACCACAGGCGGCCAGCCGACCGAACGCTCCTGCGTGCTCACCGGCCCAGGAGCCTTCGAATCCGAAGATGGATGCACGTCTCCGTTCAAGCCGCTTTCATCGTTGCCTGACGGTGCCTACACCTATTCCGTCAACGTGTCGAACGACAACGGCGGCGATACCGGCACGCGCAACTTCAATATCGACCACACCGCTCCTCAGCTGACGATGCTCAGCGGTGTGAGCGATGGAACCGTCGGCAACTCGCGGACGGCCTCGTACAAGCTCTCTTACTCCGACGCGAACCTCGCCTCGGTCACCTGCAAGTCGGATTCGAACACGCCGAACCCCTGCGGCTCCGGCGGCATCATCGAGATCACGTACGACATGATCAACGACGGTACGCATACCTACACGTTCACCGCGGCCGACAAGGCCGGCAATGTCTCCACCGTCGTGCGCACGCTGACCGTCGACACGATCAAGCCGAGCGCCGGAATCGCCGTCGTCGGCGGCGGCAGCGAGTCGCGCGACAACACTCCGGCATTCCAGACGAGTGGCAGCGACGCATCCGGCGCAGTCACCAAGCAGTGCAGCATCGAAGGTCAGATCGACTGGACCGCCTGCAACAACGACACCTGGGTCGTCAACGACGGCGTCGCCGACGGATTCATCACCGCATGGGTGGCCGTTAGCGACAAGGCCGGCAACACCGCGTTTGCCAGCTACTCCTTCACACTCGACTGACTCTGCCACAGATCAGCGTGGGTGGGTTCGAGAACAACCGAACCACCGACGGCTCTGCGCCGGTTGAGTTCTGGGTCGACGACGTGCATGAGGGTGTGGCACAGTGTGGCTTCGATGCGTCTGACTGGAGCGACCTTGCAGACTGCAGTGAAGGTGTCCACGCTCCGCAGGTGACGCTCGCACCCGGCACGCACACCTTCTGGATCACGGCGACCGACACGTTCGGCAACCTCGCTTCCACGGTCTACACCTACGACGTCGTCGTCCCGGCATCGACCGACACCGGCAGTGGCGGACCGAGCGGCGGCGCAGGATCCGTGAGTCCGAGCGTCAGCCTGAAGACGAAGTCCAGCAAGGTCAAAAAGGGCAAATTCACCCTCACCATCACGGTTGCAGCGACGAATGTCGCCGAATGCCGCACAGCGGCGATCGCAATCACACCGAAGGTGAAGAAGGCGAAGACCATCAAGTTGAGCAAGGCAGCCACAGTCAAGAACGGCGTCTGCGTCGCAACGGTCAAGGCCAAACTGTCCGGAAAGCTGAAGAAGAAGCGCGCGACGGTGGTGATCACTCAGGCTGGAGTGACGAAAAAGGTCACCCTCACGCTTTAGCCCAAAAACCGCGGTGCTGCTACCGTAATCCCGATCTTTTCAGACGGTTTTACCACTTTTCGGAGGCAGTAAATGGGGCGCTACACCGGCCCGGTAGAAAGGCTCTCGCGTCGCGAGGGTGTCGATCTTGAACTGAAGGGCGCTCGCCGTTTCAACGGCAAGTCAGCTCTCGACCGCCGCGGAGCGATTCCGCCCGGCCAGCACGGCATGCGCCGTGGTGGCCGGGCGTCGGTCTACGCCGCGCAGCTGCGCGAGAAGCAGCGCGCAAAGCGTTACTACGGCCTGCGTGAGAACCAGTTCCGTCGTCTCTACAAGGAGGCCTCCCGCTCGACCGACTCGGTCACCGGCGAGAAGCTCCTCCAGCTGCTCGAGCTGCGTCTCGACAATGCGCTCTACCGCATGGGTTTTGCCTCGACGCGCGCCCAGGCCCGTCAGTTCGTCGGCCACCAGCACGTGCTGGTAAACGGTGAGCGCTGCGACATCGCGTCGCGCCGTGTCGCCGAGGGCGACATCATCACGATCGTTGACGGCAGCCCGATCCGTCCGCTGGCGATCGAGGCGACCACGCTCGTCTCGCGCGTTTCGCCCTGGCTCGAGGTCGACCACGACGGTCTCTCGGGCAAGGTTGTGCGCCTGCCGCAGCGCGCCGACATCCAGGTGCCGATCGAAGAGCACCTGATCGTCGAGCTCTACAGCCGCGTCTAGTTTCTACCGCGCGGTAAAGACCTTGGTGGCTTTGGCCGATCCAAGGAACAATGAGATATCTGAGCTTCCGCATCGTCGGGGTGTTTGTCGTCGCCGTGTCCGCGTGTCTCGCGATGACAGCGCCCGCAGGCGCCACGAATTCGAACAACACGGTCACGTTCACCGATCCGGCTGCCGACGGCGCAGTCCTTCCGGCCCCGCCGACGGTCGAGTGGACGATCGACGGCAGCATCACCAACACTCCGACCTGCCAGCTCGTCTACGACAGCGATTACGAGTTCAACAGCCCCTGTAGCTCGAGCGCGGCGATTTCGAGCGACTTCACCGACTACCTCAGCGGGATCTACCGCTATGCATGGGACACGACATCGTTGATCAATCCCGTCGGCGACGGGACCTTCACCGTGGTCGTGAATCCGCCCTGGTCCAATGCCGGCGGTTCGACGACGTTCGCGCGGTCGTTCACGGTGGACACGATGGACCCGACCGTGCTGATGACCGCGCCGAGTCTGACCAGCGACAGCACGCCGCAGATCCATTTCACGATCCAGGATGCCAATCCGGGAACGACTTCGTATTCCGTCGATGGCGGCGGATACACGAGCGTCGCATCGTCGCCGTTCGACCTGCCCGCGATCGCCGACGGCACCCACGACATCCGTGTGCGCCACGTCGACCTCGCCGGAAACACGACGACCGAATCCCGCTCCGTGACCATCGACGCGACCGCGCCGGTGATCTCGATCTCGGGGCTTGCCTCCGGACAGGTCGTCGAGAGTGCCTACGTGCCCGTGACGGTCAGCGCCTCCGACGGCGCGGGCACCGGCCTGACGACGCTCGGTTGTGGCTGGGACGTGGCGCCGACACTCTCCTGCGGTGGCAACGAGTTCGTCAATCAGATCCTCGCTGACGGCGCGCACACCCTGAACATCTCGGCCTCCGACGCGCTCGGCAACGTCGCAACTCTGGCCGTCGCCTTCACGGTCGACACGAGCGGCGGGCTCAAGCCCGCGCTCGTCGCCCCGAAGTCGGGCGCGATCAAGCTCAAGCGTGGCAAGCTGAAGTCCGGGAAGTATCCGGTAACCACCACGACGACATTCACGATCCCGCCCGGCGGCACGAAGGCCGACTGCAAGGGAACGGCGTCGACGCGAGTGTTGCTGGGCAAGAAACAGCTGACCAGCGGCAAGGTCAAGTGGAAGGCCTCGGGCGGCAAGTGCACGGCCACTTCGGCGGTCAAGCTGAAGAAGCTCTACAAGGGCAAGAAGCTGACGCTGATCCTCGATTACAAGGACGGGCCGATCAAGGCCTTCCGCCTGAGCAAGTCCCTGAAGCTCTAGCGGCCCCGCCACATACCATCACGCGGTGTTCTTCGACCACGTGAAATTCCGCGTCGCGGCCGGCCGCGGCGGAAACGGTTCGGTTTCGTTCCGCCGCGAGGCGCACGTGCCCAAGGGTGGTCCGGACGGTGGTGACGGCGGACACGGCGGCAACGTCGTGGTCGTCTGCGACGGATCGCTGCGCGACCTGCAGCAGTACCGCGGGCGTACCGAGTTCCGCGCCGAGAACGGCCACCAGGGCGAAGGCAACCGCCGACACGGCGCGACCGGCGAAGCGCTCGAGCTGCGCGTGCCCCCGGGCACCCGTGTGATGCGTACCGACGGCGGCCTCGAGGCTGAACTGAACGATCCTGGCGAGCAGGTGATCGTGGCTCGCGGCGGCACCGGCGGACGCGGCAACAAGCAGTTCACGACGAGCACCCAACAGGCGCCGCGCTTTGCCGAGTACGGCCTGCCAGGTGAAGAGGTCGAGATCGATCTGCGACTGCGGCTGCTGCCGACGCGGGTCTCGTCGGCCTGCCCAATGCCGGAAAGTCATCGCTGCTCGATCGCATGACAGCCGCGGCGCCGAAGATCGCCGACTATCCCTTCACGACGCTCGAGCCGGTGCTCGGCACGCTCGACGCCGACGATCGCCAGCTCGTCCTCGTGGACGTCCCCGGACTGATCGAGGACGCGCACGAGGGAGCCGGTCTCGGGCACGAATTCTTGGCGCATGTCGAGCGCTGCAAGCTGCTCGTGCACGTGCTGGACCTCGCACCGCTCGACGGAAGCGACCCCGTCCTGAACTTCGAGACGGTCGAGCATGAGCTGGCCGAGCATGACGGGCGCCTTGCGAAGCTGCCGCGTATCGTGGCGCTGAGCAAGGCCGACCTCGTCACACCTGAAATGGCCGCCGCGGCCCTGGCCGAGTGGCGAGAACGCCTGGGCTCGCGCGCGCTCGATGTGATCCTCACTTCATCGGCGACGCGCGAAGGGCTCGACGACCTGCGCAAGGCGATCTTCGCTCACGCGCCCGAGGATGGCGGCATCGGGGAGAGCGCCGTACCTGTGGGCGACCGGCCGGACCACATCGTCTATCGCCCGGCGGACAAGGGCGGCTACTCGGTCGAGCAGGTGGAGCCGGGCGTGTTTGCGATCTCCGGCAAGGGCATCGAGCTGTTGATGGCGCGCTTCGATGTCGGCAACGACGAAGCGCTGCGCCACGTCGAGCAGCGGCTGCGCCAGATCGGAGTGATCCGCGAGCTCGAGCGCAAGGGCTTCGAGTCGGGCGACGAGATCGAGATCGGGGGGGAGCGCTTTGAACTCGAGGTCTGAGTGGTTGCGCTGGATCCCGGCGGGGATCATGGCCGTCGTGATCCTTGTGACACTGGGGATCCTCGTCACCGGCGGCGACGACGCGAAGGCTCCCGCGCCCGAGAAGAGGACGACCGTTGTCGTCAAGAAGAAGACGGTCGTGACGGCTGCGACCGGGGCGACCGCCAGGGTCACGCCGCAGTCGACCGAGAAGGTCAGTGGCGCGCACGACGACCCGGTCCCGATCCTGATGTACCACGTGACCAAAGCCGCTCCGGCCGGAACGCCCTATCCAGAGCTATGGGTGTCGCCGGCCGACTTCAAGGGTCAGATGCAGTGGCTCGCCGACGACGGCTATACCGGGATCACGATGGCCCAGCTGTTCAAGTACTGGGACGATGGCTTCAAGCTGCCCGACAAGCCCGTCGTGATCTCGTTCGACGACGGCTATCCGAGCCACGAGAAGACGGCTCGCCCGATCCTCGCCAAACACCACTGGCCTGGGGTGCTTTTCCTCGAGCTGAACAATGTCGACAATCCCGACACCGGTCTGACCGCGACGATGGTCAAGAAGCTGATCGCGTCGGGCTGGGAGCTCGGCTCGCACACGATCTCGCACCCCGATCTGACGACGGTTTCGGCCGCGCAGCTTACGGTGGAGGTCGCCGATTCGAAGAAAAAGATCAGTGAGAAGTTCGGCGTGCCGATCGATTTCTTCTGTTACCCGGCCGGCAAATACAACGACACGGTCATCGCCGCGGTGAAGGACGCGGGCTACAAGGGCGCGACGACGACGCTCGAGGGCGTCGCCACCCCGGACAAGCCGTTCGAGCTCAAGCGCATCCGGATCGACGGCGGGGACGGGGTCGATGGATTCGCCTCAAAGATGCGTTCCGCCGAGCAGTAGGTTCTTCGGGTATGCCGGTTGTCATCAAAGTCGGATCGAACGTCGCCACCGACGAGAGCGGAGCGATGCGTGAAGATGTCGTCCAGGCGATCGTCGCGCAGGCCGCCGAGCTGCACAAGTCCGGCACCGATGTGGTGCTCGTCACCAGCGGCGCGATCTCGCGCGGGATTCAGCTGCTCGGTCTGCCGGGCCGACCGACGGCGATGGAGGAGCTTCAGGCTTCCTCGGCGGTGGGACAGGGACAGGTCTACGCGACCTACGACGGACTGTTTCGCTCGCACGGTATTTCGACCGGTCAGATCCTCCTGACGGCCAATGACTTCGCTGCGCGCGCGACTTACGTGAACGCCAAGCAGACCTTGCGCAAGCTCTTGGACTGGCACGTCGTTCCGGTGATCAACGAGAACGACACCACCGCGACCGACGAGATCACATTCGGCGACAACGATTTTCTCGCGGCGCAGGTCGCGATCCTCGTCGGCGCGCGCCGCCTCGTGCTGGCGACCGACATCGACGCTCTGTACACGGCCGATCCGAACGTCGTGCCCACTGCCTCGCGCGTGGCGCGGATAGACGACTTCGCCGAACTGGCCGCACTCGCGATCGGGGATTCGGCGAGCGCGATCGGTTCGGGCGGCATGCGCTCGAAGGTTCGCGCCGCCGAGATCGCGACGGCCGGCGGAATCGAGGTCGTGGTCTGCAGCGGCAAGAACGAGGGTGCGGTCGCGCGCGCGGCGGGCGGCGATCAGTCGGTGGGCACATACTTCGCGGCGCACCCGCAGCCGCAGAGCAGTTTCAAGCTGTGGATCCGCTACGCCAAGGAGGCGGCCGGCAGCCTGAGCGTCGATGCCGGCGCTGAGCGCGCGTTGCGCGGGCAGGGCACGAGCCTGCTTCCGGTCGGCGTTGCGGAGGTCTCCGGCGACTTCCACGCAGGCGACGCGGTCGACATTCTCGGCGTGTCAGGGCCGATCGGCAAGGGCATTGTCAACTACAACGCCGACGAGCTGCGCAGGATCAAGGGACTAAAGTCGGAAAAAGTTCAGGAACTGATGCCGCACGCCACGGATGAGGCGGTACATCGAGACAACCTGGTGCTGATCTGATGACGACCGAAATTGATTCATACGCGACTTCTGCCACCGGCGACTTCGAGATCGTCGAGTTGACGACGTCCGAGGAAGACATCGCGAGGATCTACCCGATCCTGCGCCAGCTGCGTGATCACCTCACGCTCGAGGACTTCACCGAGCGCTATGTGCAGACCTACGAGGGCTCGAGCTACCGGGTCGTCGGCGTGGTCGTCGAGGGAGAGCTGCGTGCGATCGCGGGATTCCGGTTCATCCTGAACATGGCCGTCGGCAACGCGCTCTACATCGACGACCTCGTCGTCGGATCGGAGTGGCGCTCGGCCGGATATGGCGCCGAACTGGTCAAGTACCTCGAGGGCGTCGCGATCGCGATCGGCGTGGACGCGATCCGCCTCGACTCGGCGGTCCACCGCCTCGACGCCCACCGCTTCTACGAGCGTGAGGGTTTCTACTTCTACTCGAAGCACTTCGTGCGCGAGCTCTGACCCCTCTTTGCATGCTTCGAGCATGCAAGCGAAAATCGTCCGGGAAAACCGCTTGTTCTAGCCGAATCTGTTGCATGCTCGAAGCATGCAAAGAAAAAGGCTTGGGAATCGGGTGATTCTTCGGTTGATTCGCTTGCAAGCTCGAAGCTTGCAAGCGTGGAGCGGTTGGTTGTCGCGCAACCCTCGGCTGGCGACTGTGTTCCAATCAGCGATGGCGACTCCGCTGAAACGCCATTTCGCTCTAGCGGTGATCGTGGCGCTGGCCTGCTCAGCGGCCGGCGCCACGTCCGCGAGCGCGAAAGCGACGCCCAAACCCAAGCCCGGGTACTTCCCGCTCTCGTGTCAGCGCGCGTCGCTCGATCCGGCCGTGCGTACGTTGCAGAAGGGTGACTCCTGGCGTTTCTCGAAGCCCTATTCCTTCCCGTTCTACGGCTACACATCGCGCGGCATGAGCACCGTGATCTGGGGATTCATCAAGAACAGCGCGGTGCGCAAGGCGCCCTATCCGTCACCGAACCTTCCCTCCTGCCGGGTTGCGCGCTTCGGCACCGAGGATCGCGCCGCGCACAAGGCCGGGAAGTACTTCCCGATGCTCGTGGCGATCGACGGCCAGCGCGCCTACGAGTTCCGTGACAGCTTCGACCGGCACATCGCGACGCTCCAGTGGGTCGATGACTCGCCGGTCTCGTATCACCCGTCGCGCTGGGGCTGGTACATCGACGGCAAGTGGGCTGGACACGACGCCACCCGCGCCTTCGAGCTACAGGCGACGGCCTGCAAGTTCGTGCCCGCACCGGACACGGTGACCGGCGGCTGGAAGTGGGTGCGCGACTCGCGCTACGTGATGGTCTCGTTCGCGCCGAATCTCGGGTCGCCTGGCAAAGGGTCGGCGCCTCGGGGTGTCAAGGAGCTTCGCGTGCGAGCCTTTCTCGACCGCCGGGCGATCCCGCCCGGCCTGCTGCACTACGCCGACACCTACGACATGGGCTGCGGAGCGAGCGCGCTGCCGCCGCGAATGACGCCGACGACGCTGCGTGGTTTCAGCTTCACCAGCGGCCTGGGTCCGGGCAATGCATATCTGCGGGGATACTACTTCGGCGAGGGACCGACGACGATCGCGACCTTGCCGGGCGAGTCACGGATCTACAACACCTACCGCCTCGATGTCTACAACCCGCGACCGCACTACAACGACGCCACCTACGCGATGGTCAACACCACTGGCGTGGCCGGGGGCGGGATAGTGCGTGGGATCGCGCAGAGCACGAAGGACACCTTCACGCTCTACGACGAGATGCGCTACTGCGACCCGAATTACACGCTCCGAGGCATGCAGATCCGCAAGGGCAAGAAGCACTACAAGAAGTCGCTCTATTTTGCGCCCTACACCTACAGCGCCGAAAACCGCAAATCCGTGCGCTGGATCTTCGGGAAGATCGACCCCGAGCCCTCGACGCTTGGCCCCGAGGGTCAGATCGCGAGCCAGAATCCGATCAGCCAAGGGCTGTTCGGCTGGATTCCGATCAAATGCGATCGCTAGCTCGCCCGGTAACGTAAGACGTACATGGCGACCGCACAGAAAACCGTCAGCGACATCTGCGCCGAGGCTCGAGCGTCCTCGCGCAAGCTCGGCCTGCTCGACACGCAGGACAAGGACCGCGCGCTCAGCGCGATCGCCGATGCGCTCGACGCACGGGCACCCGAGATCGTCGCCGCCAACGCCAAGGATCTGGACGCCGGCCGCGAAGCCGGACTCGAGGCCGCCCTGATGGACCGCCTGCTGCTCGACGAGCAGCGCCTCGCCGGCATTGCCGCCGACGTGCGCAAGATCGTCGAGCTGGAGGATCCAGCCGGTCGGCTGCTGCGCGAATTCAAGCTCTACAACGGCCTCGACGTGCGCAAGGTGGCGGTGCCACTCGGCGTGATCGCCGTCGTCTACGAGGCCCGCCCGAACGTCACGATCGACGCCGCCGCGCTCGCGATCAAGAGCGGCAACGCGATCGTCCTGCGTGGATCCTCGATCGCCGCGCACTCGAACGCCGTCCTGGCGCAGGTCGCTCGTGACGCCATCGCCGAGGCCGGGCTTCCCGAAGCGGCGATCTCGATCCTCACCGGCGGAGACCGCGACGAACTCAAGGAGCTGGCGACGCAAGAGGGCGTGATCGACTTGATCATTCCGCGCGGGGGCGAGGGCCTCAAGCGCGCGCTGAAGGCCGTCGCCACGGTCCCCGTGATCTACGCCGCCGCCGGCGTCAATCACGTCTTTGTCGACTCCACCGCCAACCTCGACTGGGCCGAGGACATCGTCGTCAATTCCAAGGTGCAGCGCCCCGGGGTCTGCAACGCCGCCGAGACGCTGCTCGTGCACGAAGGTGTCGCTGCCGAGTTTCTGCCGCGAGTGCTGCGGCGCCTCGAGGCCGACGGCGTCGAGCTGCGCGCCGACGCACAGGCGCGAGCACTGGCAGGTGTCGACGCAGGCGAGATCCGCGAGGCCGAGGACGCCGACTGGGACACCGAGTATCTCGCGCTGATCCTCTCCGTGCGCGTCGTCGATTCCGTCGACACTGCGATCGACCACATCAACCTGCATGGGACCGGACACTCCGAGGCGATCGTCACAGACAGCAACGAGTCCTCGCACAAGTTCACGAACATGGTCGACGCTGCGTGTGTGTACGTCAACGCCTCGACTCGCTTCACCGACGGTGGTGAGTTCGGCCTCGGCGCCGAGATCGGCATTTCGACCCAGAAGCTGCACGCCCGCGGCCCGCTCGCTCTGCGCGAGCTCTGCACCTACAAGTACGTCGTCGAAGGCGACGGACAGATCCGCGGTTGACGTAACCCATGCGTGTCGGAATCTTCGGTGGATCCTTCAATCCGCCGCACCATGGTCACCTGATCTGCGCCCAGGAAGCGCGCATCCAGCTCGACCTCGACGAGGTGCGGCTGGTTCCGGTCGGCACTCCGCCGCACCGTTCGATCGAAGGCGGGGAGCAGGTCTCCGACGACCTGCGCCTCGCGATGACGAAGCTTGCCGTGATCGGCCAGCCGGGCCTCGCGGTCTCGGGGCTCGAACTCGAGCGGGAAGGCCCGTCTTACACCGTCGATACGCTGGCCGCGTTGAAGGATCAGGAGCCAGAGACGCAGTTCACACTGATCATCGGAGCCGACCAGGCGATGTCGTTCGGCAACTGGCATGAGCCGGAACGGATCGGCCAGCTCGCCGACATCGCCGTCGCGATGCGCGCCGACCTCAACCGCGAAGAGGCAACGGCCGAGATCATCCGCGCAACCGGCGGCAAGGAGCCGCTCCCGTTCGAGATGCCGCGCGTCGACATCTCATCCACTCTGATCCGCGACCGCGTCAATTACGGCGCGACCGTCGCCCATTTCGTTCCGGCCGGAGTGCCGGAGCTGATCGAGGAGGAGGGCCTCTACCGATGAGCAACACCACCGAGAAGGTGACCGGCGAGCAGATCGCACGCCGAATCGCCGAGCTGCTCGACGACAAGAAAGGCGTCGAGATCACCGCGCTCGACGTGCGCGGGCTCGCAAACTTCGCCGACTACTTCGTCTTCGCGAGTGGTCGCAGCGACCGCCAGACCAAGGCGCTGCACGACGCCGTGCGCGAGGGCATGAAGGAAGACCCGAAGATGCTGCCCGTTCACACCGAGGGCGAGCGCGAGCGTCGCTGGATTCTGCTCGATTACGGCGACGTGATCGCGCACATCATGGTTCCCGAAGTACGCGAGTACTACCGCCTTGAAGAGCTCTGGGGCGACGCCCCGCAGCTCGAGCTCGCGATCACCGGCGCAGGCGACCTCGCCGAAGACGACGCCGCCTGATCAAGTGTCATGTCACGCGTCACCGAGACGCAGCTGATCGTCTCGCGCAGCGTGAGTCTTCCGCTGACCGAGATAGAGGTGAAGTCCTCGCGGTCCTCCGGTCCTGGCGGACAGCACGCCAACAAAACCGAGAGCAGGGTGGAGGCGAGCTTCTCCGTGCTTGGCTCTGAGACACTCAGCGATGGTCAGAAGCGCCGCGTCTCCGATCGCATCGGCCCGGTCGTGCGCGCCGTCTCGCAGGACGCAAGGTCGCAGATGCGCAATCGCGAGATTGCGCTGATTCGACTCGGCGACAAGCTGGAAGAGGCGCTGAAGGTGCGCCGCCGCCGAGTTGCGACCAAACCGACCGGCGCCGCGAAGGCCCAGCGACTCTCGGCCAAGCGCGCCCGCGGCGAGACCAAAGCGATGCGCAGGAAGCCGGGTGGGGATGAGTAGGCGTCTTGCCGAGCTTTTCCTCATCGGCGTGGTGATTGCGCTGATCGGCGATGCAGGTCATGTTCAATCGGGGATCACCGAGTATCTCTGGGACCTCCCCGCGATCTGGAAAAGCGCAATCTGGTTTCCGTTCCTCGTCGGGGGCGGGGTGGCCTTCGGCGGCTGGCTCGGCGGAAGGCTGGGGCTCGCCCGCCGAGCGCACGACCGGCGTGACGCCTATATCGCCGCAGCGCTGGTGCTCGGGCTCTATTGCCTCACGTCGCTGGTCGCGGACGCGGCTCAGATTCCCGCAAACGCGATCTGCTGGGCCGTGGCGGTCGCGATCTGGCTGTGGTGGGACGCATCTCCTCCGGCCTTCTGTTTCGCCTTGGCCGTGATGGTGATCGGACCCGTCGCGGAGATTGTGATGGTCGAGCTCGGCGCGTCGCGGTACCTTCCCGGGCACGATCAGTTGCTCGGTGTCGCGCCGTGGCTGCTGCCGCTGTATTTTGCGACTGGAGCGGTGCTCAGCGGTCTCTGGGACGCGCTGGCAGTAACCGACGGACGCTCCAAGGGTTTACGAGGTTGACGATGCCGTCCGAGCTCACGAAAAAGGTCAAGCCGAAGCTGCGCGGGGTGCTCCATGAGCAGGCCTTCTACATCTCGCTGCTTGCCGGTGCGCTGCTGGTCGCGACGGCGACCGAGACCGTACGCACGATGGTCGCGGCGTTGATCTTCGCCGTCAGCGTCTCCGCGCTGCTGGGCGTCTCTGCGCTCTACCACCGCGTGACGTGGAAGCCGACGGCCCGCAAATGGCTGCGCCGCCTCGACCATTCGATGATCTTCCTGCTGATCGCCGGCACCTACACGCCGTTCGCGCTGATCGTGCTCGACGGCAAACTCGCAGACACCCTGCTCGTGGTCGTCTGGCTCGCGGCGCTGGCCGGCAGCATCGCCGAACTCGTGCTGGCCGACGCCTCCAAGTGGATCATGGCGATCGTCTGCGTCTCGCTCGGTTGGGTCTCGATCATCGCGCTCCCGGACATCGCCGAGCAGATCGGAGCGGTCGGGACCGTGCTGCTTGCGGCCGGAGGAGTCGCCTACACGGCCGGCGCGATCGTCTACGCCACTCAGAAGCCCGACCCGGCCCCGGCGACGTTCGGATACCACGAGGTCTTCCACCTGCTCGTGGTGATCGCGATCGCACTGCAGTATGCGGTTGTCGCCTTCTGGGCCCTGCCGTCTGCCTAGAGCCCGGGTTCGGCGATCAGTTCGTCCTCGGCCCGCAGCGGGAGCACGACAAGAGCAACGATCATCGCCACGAAGGTCATGCCCGCGGCCCAGGCGAACGTTGTGCCGTAGGCCTGCGCGGCGATCGCGGCTTCGGCGGGGGGCAGGGGCTTGAGGTTGCCGACGACGTCCATCCCCGCGAGCGCTCCGCCGGAGAGCTGACGCGCGAGCAGCAGGCTGAGCAGCGCCGTGCCGAGCGCCGCGCCGACCTGCTGCACGATGTTGATCGCGGTGCTGGCGCGGGCGACCTGCGGTTTGGTGAGGGTGCGCATCGCGCCCGAGAACATCGGAACCATCGTCACGCCGATCCCGGCGCCCATCACGAACACGCTGGCGGCGAAGTGGAGATATGAGGTGTCGGGGGTCAGCTGGGTCAGCGCGACGAACGAACCCGCGATCAATCCGAGCCCGACCGGGACGATCCGGCCGATCGGCACGCGATCGGCCAGCAACCCGGCGAGCGGCATCGCGACGACGGCGCCGAGACCCTCAGGCGCCAGCAGCAGGCCGGTGCTGGTGGGCGACTCGCCCTGCACGGTCTGGAGATAGAGCGGCAGCAGCAGGAGGCCGCCGAAGACGGCGACGAGTCCGAGGAAGAGCGTGCCGGTGCAGCCTGCGAACACGCGGTTCGCGAACAGCCGCAGGTCGACCAGCGAGTACTCGATCCGTAGCGAGTGGTGCACGAACCACGCGAGCAGCAGCACGCCGGCGATGATCGGGCCGAGCACCATGGCTGAGAGCACAGTTCCGGCTTCCTGGATCGCGACGACGCCGATGATCAATGCGGCGAGGCCGGGGATAAGCGCCGAGAAGCCGAGCCAGTCGAGCGGGGCGTCCGGCCGCGGACGGTCGAACTCCATCACCCGCCAGCACATCGCCAGTGCGATCAGGCCGAGCGGGATGTTGATGAAGAAGACCCAGCGCCACGACCACGTGTCGACGATCCAGCCGCCGAGCACCGGTCCGCCGATCGGGCCGATCAGCATCGGGATGCCGAGCACGGACATCACGCGCCCGACGCGCTCGGGGCCGGCGGCGTGGGTGAGGATTGTCATGCCGGCAGGCATGAGCATGCCGCCGCCGAAGCCCTGCAGCACGCGGAAGGCGATCAGCGACGCGGGGTTCCACGCGAGTCCCGAAAGCGCGGAGCCGAGGATGAAGACCGAGAGCATCGAGAGGTAGAGCCGCTTTGTTCCGAAGCGATCGGCCGCCCAGCCGGTCAGCGGAATCGCCAATGCCAGGGCGAGCGTGTAGCCGGTGACGACCCATTGGATCGTGGTCAGCGAACAGTTGAAGTCCTGAGCGATCGCTGCGATCGCGACGTTCACGACCGTCGTGTCGAGGATCGACATCAGCGACGCCAGGACGACCATCGTCGCCACGAGCACGAGCTTGCGATCGATTTGACCGAAGACTGAACTGTCTGCCGAGTCCTTGAACATGAGATAGGTTCCCCCGACCCGGGATCACCGAGTGGATCCGAGGAGGTCGAGTGAAGTTACTAGCTGTCACATTCGGCACGAGGGGGGACTTCGAGCCATTTCTGACGCTGGGCCAGGGGCTTGCCGATGCAGGTCACGAGGTGCGGCTTGTTTCGCACGCCTCGTTCGCCGGGCTCGCTGAAGGTTCCGACGTCGAGTTCGTCGGCGCGCCGGGCCGCGGCATGAAGGAGATCCTCGAGACCGATGAGGCCCGGGCGATGATGCGGAAGGTCGGCAATCCACTGACACTGCGCCGCCGCCTCGACGAACTGCTGGGAGACGACGTCCGCGCGCTTTACGCCTCGGTCGCCGAAGAGACGGGTGCGGCCGACGCGGTGCTGGCCTTCCCTGCGACGTTCCCGGCGATGGATGCGGCCGAAAACGCCGGCAAACCTGTGGTCCAGGTCCATCATGTTCCGGCGCTTCCGACCAAGACATTTCCCAACGCCGTCAACTTCGCGCATGGGGCTTCATATGGAGCGATCGGCAACCGCCTGACCTTCACGGCCGACGCGACGGCGACATCGGTCGCGATGCGTCGCACGATCAACCGCGCCCGGCGAGAGGTGCTCGGGATGCCGCGCGCGAGTGTTCGCGGCGCGCTACGGCAGCGACAGAGTTTCGCCGGGGCCCTGATCGGGACGAGCCCGCACGTGCTGTCGGCGCCCAGCGACTGGCCGCGCAACGCCACCGTCTGCGGCTACTGGTGGCCGCGCGCTGTCGATGCGCCGCCGCCCGAGCCCGAGCTGATCGAGTTCATCGAGACAAGCCCTGCGCCGACGGTCTTCCTGACGCTCGGCTCGACGGTGATCGACGACCCGGCCGCGATGACCGAACTGCTCGTCGGCGCCGCGGGAGACGCAGGCGTGCGCCTGATCCTGCAGAGTGGCTGGAGCGGGCTGGGGGAGGGCGCCGCGGGCGAAGACGTCCTCGTCACGGGCGACCTCGCTTACCCGGAAATCTTCGACCGCGTCGACGCGCTGGCCCACCACGGCGGGGCCGGTACTGTCGCGCTCGGTCTGCGGCATGCGAAACCGACCCTGATCCTGCCGGCGATCGCCGATCAATTCTTCTGGGGCCACCGGCTGCACGAGCTCGGCACGAGTCCCGAGCCGCTGCCGCTGAAGAAGCTCACGCGCGAGAAGGTCGCTGCGAGGCTGCGGGAGCTCGTGGGCAATTCTGGCTACGCGACCGCAGCGAGAACCGCCGCCGAGGCGATCGCCGAAGAAGATGGAGCAAAGGCCGCGGCCGATGCAGTGGGAAGGTTCTTCTAGAACCTCATGGAGCTAGACGGGTTCGAACCGTCGACCTCTTGCATGCCATGCAAGCGCTCTACCAGCTGAGCTATAGCCCCTTGCGGGGAGTGATCTTAGCGCCGCACTGACGGATGCTCGGGCGCCGCGCGACCTGGACGCGTACGAACGTTCCGTTAAGCCGTCCAGAGTTACCCGCTATTTGCGGACATTCGTACCCCGTTTGGTTCAACTATTTACCGATCGGTACCGATGTACAAAGCAATGGCAGACTCTTGGCTCCTGCGGGACGGCATGGACCGTGAGCGAATGCTCGACATGGATCAGCGGATTCGTCCGCTGAGGACGGCAGCGCTTGGTGTTCTTGGTGTCTCATTGCTCGCCGCCACTCCGTGGCTCGGCGTCAGCACGATCCTCACGACGATCGTGGCGATCATCGTCGCCGGTGGCTTCTTCAAGCTCGCCGCGGATCGCACCGCGGCAACCGAACGTCCCGAATACGTGCTCTTCGCCGGCTGGGCGGCTTCCGAAGTCGTCATCGCAGCGTGCATCATCCTGACCGGCGGCGCGACGTCGCCGGCGCTCGCGTGGCTCGCGATCCCGGTCGTGACACTGAGCGCGCGTTTCTCTGTGCGTGGGGTGATCGCCGGAGTCGTCGTCACCGAACTCCTGCTCGCGATCTGTGTGATCTCGAGCGGCTCGCAGGCCTTCCTCGACGATCCCGTCACGGTCGGGGCGACTGGGGCGATGATCATCGCCCTGGCGATCCTGTCGAGCGCGCTGATGCTCTCGGATGTCGAGCACCGCACCGACGCCGTGATCGACCCGCTGACCGGACTGCTCAACCGCGCCGCGCTGCGCAACCGCACGCTCGAGCTCTCGCAGCGTTCGGAGTACACCGCCGAACCGGTCGGCGTGATCATCGCCGACATCGACCACTTCAAGAAGATCAACGACAAGTTCGGTCACACGGCCGGCGACGCCGTGCTCAAGGACATCGCCTACGTGATGCGCAAGGAGCTGCGCGCGTTCGATCTCGCCTACCGCATCGGCGGCGAGGAGTTCCTCGTGTTGCTGCCCGGCGCCAACGCGCGCGAGGCGGCGGAGTTCGCCGAGGAGCTCCACCGCGTGATGGGCGCAGCGCCCCGCGGCGGTCAGGACGTCACGATGAGCTTCGGCGTCAGCGCATCGCGCTACGGCGACGTGTTCGACTACGAGAAGGTCTTCGAAGAGGCCGACAGCGCGCTCTACCGGGCAAAGAACGGCGGGCGCAATCAGGTCTGCGTCGCCGACGAGAAGGACGCGATGCGTCCGACCGGTTTCACCCGTCACGTGCGCGTCTCACCCTGAGTTCTGAATAGGCTCTGCGTCATGGCGGTCAACCTGACGCGGATCTACACGAAGCTCGGCGACGGCGGCGAGACCCACCTCGGGGACATGTCTCGCGTACCCAAGACCGACCCGCGGATCGAGGCCTACGGCGAGACCGACGAGCTGAACGCCTTCATCGGCCTCACGCTGGCCGCGGCCGGTAGTGAGCTGCCCGAGCAGTACACCCGCTGGCTGCGCCGGATCCAGAACGACCTCTTCGACCTCGGCGCCGATCTTTCCGTGCCCGAATCACCAGATTCCGACCGCGAGCGCCTGCGCGTCACTCCGGCTCAGACAGAATGGCTCGAGGCGGCCTGCGACGAGATCAATGACGGACTCGAGCCGCTGCGCTCGTTCATCCTGCCTGGCGGCAGTCTTGCCGCCGCCCACCTGCACGTCTGCCGCACGATCTGCCGCCGCGCCGAGCGTCGAGCGCTGCTCGTCGACGGCGCGAACCCCGAGGTCGTCCGCTATCTCAACCGTCTGTCGGATCTGCTGTTCATCCTCAGCCGTGGCGCCAACGCCGGCGGCGAGGAAGTGCTGTGGAAGCCGGGAGGAGAGCGATGAGCCGCACTCTTGTGATCACCGGCGCCTCGACCGGGATCGGCGCGCAGACCGCCCGCGACGCGGTCTCTGTCGGCTGGAACGTCGCGCTCGCCGCGCGCGGCGCCGACAAGCTTGAAGCACTCAGCTCCGAACTCGGTGGCTCGGCGATCGCCGTACCGACCGATGTCACGGATTTCGACCAGCTCGAAGCGCTGATCGCCGCGGCGTCCGATCGATTCGGCGGCGTCGATGCGGTCTTCGCCAATGCCGGTTTCGGCGCCAAGCGTGGATTCACCGAGGAGACCGTCGAACACTGGCGCGACATGGTCCTCACGAATGTGCTCGGCACAGCGCTCACGATCCGCGCCGCGATGCCGCAGATCATCGAGCGCAAGGGCCACTTCGTGCTCACCGGCAGCGTCGCCGGGGTACGGGCGCTCCCGGGATCGTTCTACTCATCGACCAAGTTCGCAGTACACGGCATGGCCGAGTCGCTGCGTCAGGAGCTGAACGGCACCGGAGCTCGCGTCACCCTGATCGCCCCGGGGATGGTCGACACGCCATTTTTCGACAACGGCGCCGGCCCCGGTTCGCTCGTCGCCGACGACATCGCGCGCGCCGTGATCTTCGCGCTCTCGCAGCCAGAGAGCGTTGATGTGAACATGCTGCTCGTGCGCCCGACCGCTCAGGACGCCTGATGCCGATCGCAGCCGAGGGCGTGCGCGAGGCGTCTGCCGCTGATCGCGCCGCGCTCGCCGCCTCGCTGGCCGAGGCCTTTTTCGACGACCCCGTCTCGATCTGGTGCATCCCGCCAGAGCACCTGCGCCGCCCGGTGCTGACCCGGTTCTTCGCCGAGTACGTCCGCCAGAAGGAGCGCTACGGAACGGTCTGGTGCGATGAAAGCCGCGCCGGCGCGGCCGTCTGGGCTCCGCCGGGCAAGTCAAAGATGTCGATCCGCGACACGATCGCGATGCTCAGCAAAGTCTTTCACCCGCGCCTGGCGCCGCGCGGCCCGATGCTCGGCATCGGCGCGCTGCAGACCGAGCGCAAGCAGCCCAAGGCGCAGGATTTCTTCTACCTGGCAGCGCTCGGGGTCGATCCGTCGGCGCAGGGGCGGGGCCTCGGCTCGAAGCTGCTCCAGCCTGCGCTCGACATCTGCGATGAGGATCGCGTCGGCGCGTATCTCGAATCTTCCAAGCCCGACAACGTTGATTTCTACGCGCGGCACGGCTTCCGCGTGGTCGGCGAACATCGCCTCCCACGCGGACCCGTGATTCCGCTGATGTATCGCGACCCGGCCTGAGGATCAGCGGTCGACGACGACCGGCTGGACGATCGAATAGGTGTTGAAGCGGTAGCGCGGGTTGCTCGCCTTCGCGACCTGCACGCGCAGGCGGATGTAGACGGCGCTTTCGCTGCCGCCTCCGGTCGCGACGCTGCCATTGAAGTCGCCGTTGCTCCTGACTGACAACCACCCGACCTGGCGATACGCGCCGCATGCGTCGCTGCGCTCGACGCGCAGCGGCTGACCCTTGGCTATCGGCAGGCTGACGCTGCCATTGACCGCGAGTTTGCCGTTGCCGTCATAGGTGACGTTGGTGCGGCCCATACGGCGAGTCAGCTTGATCCAGCTGGTCGAGGTGTTGTTCAGGATCGCGCGGTAGCGAGCGCTGTTCGAGGTGTAGGAGGGCTTCGACGGGCGGCTCACATTGACGCTGAACGAACCATCGGCCTGCACGATCGGCTGGGCGATCGTCTTGCTGCCGGTCGGCTGGTACTGCAGCTTGACCTTCTTGCCGACGTACGCCAGGCGCGCACGGCCGACGATGCGGGTCTTGGAGCCGATGCGGTAGACCGACGTGATCACGACGTCCTTGGCGCACTGTGGCAGCGCGTCGGGGCGGTAGACCGTGACGGCCTGGCTGACCGAGTTGCCGAAGATGTCGGTGCAGGTGACTGTGATCGTGTTGGTGCCGACTGCAAGTGGCACGCTCGATCCGCTCGGCGGGTTGCAAGTGACCGGGCCGTACTGACTGGCCGCGTTGTAGGTCAGTGTGGCCGTCGAGCCATTGACGATCGCGCCCATCGAGGGGGCGGTGATGTCGAGCACCGGCGGCACCGTGCCCATGCGTGTGATCTGCACGGAGTCACTGCCGACGTTGCCGGCCGGGTCGGTGCAGGTCACGGTGATCGTGTTGACCCCGAAGTCGAGCGAGATCGCGTCGCCGTCGTCTGGCGTGCAGTCGGCTCCGTCGACGTCGTAGACCGAGTAGTGCAGGGTGGTGGTGGCGTCGGTCGTGGACGAGCCGTCGACCGGTGCGGTGATCATCACCGCGGGCGGGATCGTGTCACGGGTGACGGTGACCGAGTCGCTGCCGACGTTGCCGGCCTGGTCGGTGCACTCGACCTCGATCGTGTTGGCGCCTTCGGAGAGGGCGATCGTCGATCCGTCGGCGACGTCGCAGGTGACGGTGCCGTAGTTGTTTGCGACCGAGTAGTTCAGGATCACCGAAGACTGATTCGTGACCAGGCCGTCGGCCGGGGTCACGATCGTGACGACCGGGGCGGTGTTGTCGCGGATCACCGAGACGCTGTCGAAGCCGACGTTGCCGGCAGCGTCAGTGCAGACGACCGTGATCGTGTTCACACCGGCCGTCAGCGCGACGCTGCTGCCGCTGGTGCGGTTGCAGGTGGTGGCGGTGTCGTCGGAGACGGTGAAGGTCAGGGTGGTGCTCGCGTCCTTGGTGATCAGGCCGTCGGCCGGCGCGGTGATCGTCACCACCGGGGCGGCGCTGTCGCGCGTGACCGTGACGGTGTCGCTGCCGACGTTTCCGGCTGCGTCGGTGCACTGGACCGTGATCGT
The DNA here is from genome assembly GCA_047605325.1 of Solirubrobacterales bacterium. Lineage (GTDB taxonomy): Bacteria > Actinomycetota > Thermoleophilia > Solirubrobacterales > JACPNS01 > JACPNS01. The sequence continues at coordinate 41,140 of JASGFX010000010.1, forward strand.
GTTCGCGCCCTCGCTCAGGCTCACGGTGCTCGGATTCGTCCGGTTGCAGGTCACCGGGGTGAGGTTGTCGGTGACCGTGTAGCTGACGACGATGCTCGCGTTCTTCGTGACCGTGCCGTCGGGCGGCGTGATGATCGTGACCACCGGCGCGGTGTTGTCGCGGATCACCGTGACGCTCGCGCTGCCGATGTTTCCGGCTTCGTCGGTGCACTGGACCGTGATCGTGTTCGAGCCCTCGGTGAGGTTGATCGTGTCGCCGTCATCGCGGTCGCAGGTGACGTCGGTCGCGTCGTCGACGGTGAAGTGGAGCGTCGTCGTGGAGTCGGTCGTGACGCTGTTGTTTATCGGCGCGGTGATCGTGATCTGCGGCGCGATCGAGTCACGCGTCACCGTGACCGAATCGGTGCCGACGTTGCCCGCGTCATCGGTGCAGGTGACGGTGATCGTGTTGACGCCTTCAGTCAGCGCGATCACGTCGCCGTCGGTGCGGTCGCAGGTGAAGTCGCTGCCCGCGTCGGTCGCGGTGAAGTGCAGCGTGGTCGTGCTGCCGCTGGTGACGCTGTTGTCTGCCGGAGCGGTGATCGAGACGTCCGGCGCGATCGAGTCGCGCGTGACCGTCACTGAGTCGCTGCCGACGTTGCCGGCCGAGTCGGTGCACTCGACGAGGATCGTGTTCTCGCCCTCGTCGAGGTTGATCGTCGCGCCGTCGGCGATCGTGCAGGTGGGGGTGCCGTAGGGCTCGGTGACCGTGTAGTTGAGCACCACGGAGGACTGGTTGGTCAGCAGCCCGTCGGGCGGGCTGAGGATCGTCACGACCGGTGCTGTCGTGTCGCGCGTCACTGAGACGCTGTCGTAGCCGACGTTGCCGAAGGCGTCAGTGCAGACCACGGTGATCGTGTTCACGCCTTCACTCAGCGCGATCGAGTCGCCGTCGGCACGGTTGCAGGTGGTCGCCGTGTCATCAGTGACGGTGAAGTGCAGCGTCACGCTGGAGTCGGATGTGATCGTGCCGCTGGTCGGCGCCGTGATCGCCACGACCGGCGCGGTGACATCGAGTCGGCGCACCGTCACGCTGTCGGTGCCGGTGTTGCCTGCGCCGTCCTCGCAGCTCACAGTGATCGTGTTGTCGCCGAAGTCGAGCGGGACGCTCTCGCCGTCGGCGAGGTCGCAGGTGACATCTCCGCCGAAGTCGGTGACCGTGTAGTTGACATCAACGGACGAGTCCGTCGTGGTCGAGCCGTTGGTCGGGGAGGTGATCGTGACGACAGGGGCGGTTGTGTCGTCATCCCACTCGTGTGTGACCGATTCGTGATCGAACGTCGCGGTCGCGCTGCGTCCGGTCGGCGCGCTCGAGGTGAATGTCGGCGTGGCGAGTCCGGAGGTCAGGGTGGGGGTGGCGGTCGAGAGCGCACCGCTGGTGGAGCCCATCGGGACGATTGTGCCGTCGGCGAAGGCCTGCGGCGCAGCGCCGCCGGTGTTCAGTTGGTCGAAGCCGACTTCGAGGTCGGCCACGCCGTCATTGGAGAGCTGGCTGCTCGGGTCGGCGTCGAGCCGAAGGACGATCCAGTTGCTGAGCGTGATCGCGCTTGAGTCGGCGGTCGTGACCGTGTCGCAGTCGCCGGGGGTGGGCGAGGAGCCGATTAACGGTCCTTCGTTGCAGCCCCACCAGTTGCCGTTGAGGTTCGCGTCGACCGAGATGCCGGAGTCGGTGGTCACGCCGCTGGTGTTGTCGACGATCTGGTTTGCGCTGATCACGGTGCCGGTCGGGTGGTGGTCGAATGTCCCGGGGTTCGGCGCAACGCTGCGCGTGTGCCGGTTGAGCAGGATGCCGGTCGTGCGGTTCCTGATGCTGTTGCCCGTGATCTGGGCGCTCGGGATCCCGCCCTGGAGGTTGATGCCGGTGCCCGCGCTGCCGGTCAGCGTGTTGTCCTGGATCACCACGTCGGTGATCCGGCCGGGTGTGCCGTCGTTGGCGTTGGTCGCGTTGATCAGGGCGAACGCCGCTGAGCTACTCGTGCTGGTGTTGATCGTGTTGCCCTTGATCTCGATGCCGCCGATGTAGCAGGACGGACCGAACGAGTTGGTGTAGGGCCAGCCGGCCAGCATGTTGATCGCGGCAGACGCGTTGATCGTGTTGTTGTCGAACGTGTGCTTGCCGGTGACGTTGTAGGCCTGCGTGTTCGACGCGTTGGCGTGCGTCATGTCGAAGATCGCCGCGCCGGAGCTGGAGAGCGGCTTGTCGATCGTGTTGTTCGAGATCGTCGCCGCGCCCATCTGCTGCTCGAGCAGTACAGAGTTGCCGATCACGTCATCGAGGTCGTTGTTCGTGAACGTGACCGAACCTGCGTTGGCGGCGGCATAGAGGGCGTTCTCGGATGCGGTGACTCCGGTGTTGCCGATGAAGTGGACGTTGTCGACGGTCAAGTCGATCGAATGCGTGAGTGCGACGGGTGCCGGGAGCGAGGGCTGCACCCAGACGGCGATACGCGTGGTGCCGGAGCTGGTCTTGCCCCAGTGACTGATCGTCATGTCGCGCACGGCGCCAGTCGTGCCGTTGTACTGGAACCGGAACATGCCGTTCTGGGCGAACGAGGTCGAGTCGTTTCCGCTCACGGTTGTGCTCGACGGGCCGCTGCCGACGTAGCTGATCGACTTTGTCAGCGGGTTGATCGTCGCGCCGATCGTGAACGTGCCCGCGCCGATCTTCACGGTGTCGCCGGAGACCGCGTTGGTCGTGGCCTGTGCGATCGTGGCGCAGGCGGTTGCGACGCTGGCGCCGCAGCTGCCCGAATCGGAGCCGGTCGTCTCGACGTAGACGTTCGCCGCCGAAGCCGCTGAAGCGCTGATTGCAAGAGCGAGCGTCGCGACGAGCGCGATCAGAAAACCCTTCACGGTATGTATCCCCTGTTGTACGACGTGTCCTGTGAGTCTGCCTGAGATCAAGTATGGCGGCGGCAGCGGGCGGGCGCAAGTCGCTGCAGGCAACTAACCTCGCAGGCCACCCATGGCAGAACTTTCAGAGATCCAGCACCTCAAGTACGACCCGTCCGCGATCGAGCCCAAGTGGCAGCAGGTCTGGAAGGACGAGAAGACCTGGCACGTGTCCAACAAGCCCGACGGACGCCCGAGTTCGTATGTGCTGGAGATGCTGCCGTACCCGTCCGGCGAGCCGCACATGGGCCACATGAAGGTCTATTCCGTGGGCGATGCGCTGGCGCACTACCGTCGCCGCAACGGCATGCGCGTGCTGCACCCGATGGGTTACGACTCCTTCGGACTGCCGGCAGAGAACTACGCGATCAAGACCGGTCGACCGCCGCGCGAGAGCACGGAAGACGCGATCGCCGAGTTTCGTCGCCAGTTCGAGACCTGGGGCGTCTCGATCGACTGGGATCGCGAGTTCGGCACGCACCAGCCCACTTATTACCGCTGGACCCAGTGGATCTTCCTGAAGCTGTTTGAAGCCGGCCTTGCCTACCAGAAGGAAGCCGCAGTCAACTGGTGCCCGCAGGACCAGACGGTGCTTGCCAATGAGCAGGTCGTAGATGGCCACTGCGAGCGCTGCGGCGCGGCCGTTGAGGTCAAGCAGCTCAAGCAGTGGTTCTTCAAGATCACCGGATACGCCGATCAACTGCTAGGAGACTTCACCGAGCTGGAGCACTGGCCGCAGAACGTCATCACGATGCAGCGCAACTGGATCGGGCGCTCCGAGGGCGCCGAGGTTGTCTTCAACTGCGCGTCGCTCGGCATCGACTATCCCGTATTCACGACGCGTCCCGACACGCTCTTCGGCGCGACCTTCTTCGTAATGAGCCCCGAGCACCCGGATGTGCTGAAAATCGCCGAAGGCACGGGCCAGGAAGAAGCCGTGCGCGCGTACGTGAACGCCGCCGCGCAGAAGTCAAAGGAAGAGCGCGGCTCCGACGACAAGGAAAAGACCGGCGTCAATCTCGGGCGCACGATCACGAACCCGGTGAACGGCGAAGAGATCCCGATGTTCGTAGCCGATTACGTGCTGATGGAGTACGGCACCGGCGCGATCATGGCCGTGCCCGCGCACGACCAGCGCGACTGGGATTTCGCGAAGGCCTTCGACGTGCCGATCCGCCAGGTGATCAAGCCTGCTTCGGACGAGACAGAAGTGCCCGAGGATGCTGCGTATGTCAGCTCATCAGAGAGCGATCTGCTGGTTTCGAGCGGCGAGTTCGATGGCATGAGCTCGGCCGAGGCGAAAGCCAAGATCACCGCTTGGCTCGGCGAGTCGGGCAGGGGGGAGAGCACCGTCAACTACAAGCTGCGCGACTGGCTGATCAGCCGCCAGCGCTACTGGGGCTGCCCGATCCCGGTGGTGCACTGCGAGCAGTGCGGCACGGTGCCGGTGCCCGAGGCGGCGCTTCCGGTCGAGCTTCCTGAGATCACGGATTACCTGCCCAAGGGCAAGTCGCCGCTCGCCGCGGCGACCGACTGGGTGAACACGAAGTGCCCGTCATGCCACGGCCCGGCCGAGCGCGAGACCGACACGATGGACACGTTCGTCGACTCGTCGTGGTACTTCATGCGTTACACCGACGCGAGGAACGACCGCGAGCCCTGGCACCGCGCGGTGCTCAACGAGTGGATGCCGGTCGACAACTACATCGGCGGCGTCGAACACGCGATCCTGCACCTGATGTACGCGCGTTTCTTCACCAAGGCGCTGCATGATCTCGGCCTGGTGGGCGCGGTCGAGCCGTTCAAGAACCTCTTCACTCAGGGGATGATCACCCGCGACGGCGCGAAGATGAGCAAGTCGCGCGGCAACGTGATCAGCCCGCGCAGCTACGTCGAGAAGTACGGAGCAGACACCGCCCGTGCCTACATCCTCTTCATTGGCCCGCCCGATCAGGACGCCGACTGGGCCGACGAAGGGGTGGAGGGCGTGCATCGCTTTCTGTCGCGCCTTTGGCGCCTGGGACTCGAGGTCGACGCTGCCGGCGCCGGCTCTGGCGTGGACGCACCGGCTTCCGTGTCGTCTGAAGCCGCCGGCGCGGTGATGCGCAAGGCCAACTGGGCGATCGCCAAGGTCACCGACGACATGGAGGGCCGCTTCGCCTTCAACACCGCGATCGCAGCGGTGATGGAGCTGGTCAACGAGCTCTACAAGCACAAGGATTTGCTGGTCTCCGAGGGTGGTGACTCTGCGCAGGCGCTGCGTTTTGGGGCCGCGACGGCCGCATCTCTGCTCTTCCCGTTTGCCCCGCACGTTTCCGCCGAGGTCTTCGAGACCTTGGGAGGCGCGCGCGTCTGGGAGACGGAGTGGCCGGCCGCCGACGAGTCTTACCTGAAGTCCGACGAGATCACGCTTGTGGTGCAGGTCAACGGCAAGGTTCGAGACAAGATCTCGGCCGGCGCCGATGCCTCGCAGGACGAGCTGCTGGATCTGGCAAAGGCGTCAGAGAAGATCGCGGGCTACCTGGAGGGCAAGGATCTCGTGAAGGAGATTGTTGTTCCTGGGAAGCTTGTGAACCTTGTTGTTCGCTGAAAGGTCTAGCTCCACTTTGGAAACCCCCAGGTTCGGCTGTAGGCAAAACCCGACCTCGCCAAGCGGCGCGATCCTGCTGTGCTTCGAAATATTGCACACCTTCAAGTGCAGTTCTGTCCGCTATTTGCCTGGTCGTGTCCGGCGCGCGCGGGAGTCATCCGATGGATACGATCAACGGCATTTCAGAGCCCACGGCTGACACGAACTCTCAGCTCGATGCGCCACGCCGAAAATGGCGAATTGTCAGCTCACGTCGTGCGAAGTTGGGTGCCGTGTGCATTGTTCTTGTTCTACTGCTCGCAGCCACGTGGGCACGCGAAATCAGGAACTACAGAACCTGCTTAAGCCACTACGACACCGTTTTCCAAACTCTCGGGGTTGAGCAGTTCGGCCACTACAGCACGAAATCTACTGCAGTGAGCCGAACGTGTGGTTCGAGGAGTTTCATGCCGGGCTGGGCTCTCTACTGAGTGCACCGTCGGACCCAGAGGGACGTGGCCAGCCCTTGGAATGCACCTGTCCGGCACTATGAGCACGCATGCGTGCGCGTGATATCTGTATTGGGCTGGCGCTTCAGGGGCTTACGCTCCGTGCGGAGCTTGGCTGCCCGAATGGTCAGACGATCTACTGAATCGCTTAGCTCCGCGAGTTCGGCCGGGGCGTAACCCCGGTGCCTATTTTGCGCGCCGCGTAGTTGTCGAACCGTCCAGCGACCGGCTCGTAGCCGAGCGCACGCCGCATCGCCTTCGCGTTCACGGTCGTCCAGTGGCGGATCGCCCACTCTGAGGCGCCGCCCTTGGGCATGTCGGCCATCTGGCGCAGCGAGCGAGGCATCAGCGTGGCCGAGGCGTGGCCGGCCCACTTGCGTACGACCAGATCGGCCGCGTCACAAGCACGACCGACGCCCTGGGGATGGCCACGAGCTACGGCTATGACGCGATCGGCAACGCCACTAGCTCGACCGACCCATCCGGCGAGACCACCTACGAATACGACGACCAACAGCGGGTGGTGAAGCTCACGACTCCCAGCGGTAGAGAGCACCGCTTCACCTACGACGGCGCCGGAAGGATCACCACGTCCTCGATCTACAAGCCGTCAGGCGAAGGGCTGAAGCTCGTAGCCAAGACTTCCCGCTTCTACGACCGCGACGGCCGCCTCACCTCGTCCTACACGAGAAACGCCGCCGGCACAACGGTCTCGACGCTTGCCTACGAGTACGACGAGAACGGCAATCCGCTGCGCCGCAGCACGGGCAACTCAGATCAGCGCTACGCCTACGACGCAGTAAACCGCCTGACCCAGGTCGCCTACGCAAATCACGTCGACACCTACACCTACGACCAAGTAGGAAACCGCACCTCAAAGAACGGGGAGCCTTACACCTACAGCCAGCGCGATGAGATGCTCACAGCGCCAGGCGGGCGCTCGTACTCCTACGACCCTCAAGGGCGCAGGATCAGCGAGGCGTCGCCTTCCGGCACCGAAACGTACGCCTGGGACTCGCTTGATCGGCTGACCAGCAGATCCACGGCCGGCGGGGCGCTCCACAACTACGCCTACGACGGCCAAGGGCGCCTGACTCGAGACACCGCAGGCGGCTTCTCGCGTACCTACGACTACGCGCTTTCAGATTCACCAGTGCGGATCGGCTCATCGCTCACGACTGGAACGAGCGCGCTCGATCGCGTCGAGAAGCTGACGTACGGCCCGCTGGGGCTGGCCCAGGTGCAGGTGAATGATCAGGCCCCGACCTATCCACTGGCTGACGCCGCAGGCACGTTGATCGGCGAAGTCACCGAAGGCGGCGCTGCTGATCTTGCGGCGGAGCTCGATCCGTGGGGCGTGCCGACGGGGCAGGCCAGCAGTACTCAGAGCATCATCGACGATAAGACGATCGGCTTCCTCGGGGGCGCCGGGCGCGAAGAGGTGGCCGATTCTGGGATCACGAAGCTTGGTGCTCGCTATTACGACGCCGAAACCGGATCGTTCATTTCGGTGGATCCGGTGGTTGGGGATCCGTCTGAGCCTGTTCGGAGGGTGCCGTACATCTATGCCGCGAGCAATCCGGCGGCGTTTACGGATGTTGACGGCCGCTCAGCGAAAAGCTTTGCAAAGGGGGCGTGGGACGCCATAACTTGGCCAATTGTCACCCCTGCTCGTGCGGGGCGGAACTGGGGCGCTGAAACTTCCCGCAATCCGCAACTGAATCCGGTCACCCGCGGACTTGGTTGGGCCGTGGGTCTGTTGAGTTCACTTGCGGTTTGTGAGAACCTTGCGGACAGCCTTATGGCCGCCGCCCCAATTCCTGGGCCTGGGAAGTTTAAGGGGCTTGGGAAGGCTGTGGAGGTTGCCGAAGACGCGGTTAGAACTGAACGAAGGGTCGCGGCGCTCCCCGCATTGGATCGAACTGGCAAGCTACACGGCGAACTTCCAACCAGTATTCCAACGAGCTGGACACGGGAGCAATTGCGAGACTTGGCTGCAGATTTAAGGGCCAGCATTAGAGTTCGCCGAGATGAACTCGCACGCAGGGGTGAGGACGGACCGCACCGGCGACGTCTCCAGCAAGAGGAACAGTTGCTCAAGCAGGTCAATAGGCGACTAGGCGGAAAGTGATGAATCCCGAAGAGCTAATTGATCCTGTGACACTGATCGGCGAGCTGGCGCGTAGCGGCGGAAGCGATGATGAAATCCTGTCCCTGCTGACAGCCTTCCAGCGCGGGCTTGAGATTGGCCACTTAGAGAAATTGTTGCGAAGTGAGAACCGCGTGGCTCGTAGGGGTGGGATCTGGATCGCCTCGGAACTGGGAGCCTCGGCCTGCGATGAACTTTCTGAAATTGGCGGTCTGCTTTTGAATTCAGACGCGTATGTGCGGTTTTATGCGTTGGATGTGGTCCTCTGCTGCGCATCGACCAAGGACAGCGAGATTCTTGGCAGAGCGGTCGGTCTAATAGAGGACTTGGATGAAGGGGTTCGATGGAAAGCACTTCGTCTACTCGCTCTCGGGACCCGAGAACAGCTTGCTGCCGCTGCGGAATCCTGCTCGAGCGCGCCAATCACCGACGGCGTTTCGTGGATCTTGCGAGATCCTGAATTGGACGAGATTCTCAGTCAACTTGAACAGGCCCCGTTGAAAAGAAGGTTCGCCGTGGCGGCGGCTGCGCGCACCGAACGAGGGAGGGCTGTCGCACTTCGACGCGCTGCGGAGTCGAGTGACACGGAGGTAAGAAGTTTTGCCATCGAGCAGCTCGAAGCAATGGACTGACAATCGGCGCGAGCGATGTCTGCGCTGGGCCTTCTCTATGCGATCCGTACAGGCCTTGGAACCAACCCGCTCTCCCGGGATCGGCACGGTATTTGCGAGGTGAAAGCGATGAAAGCGGCGAAAGAATCGACTTACCTCCAGATCATCCGCATGTACGACGTAAGTGATCTTGACAATCCATCACGGGCGATGAAGCTTGCGGAAGAATTGATTGCTAGGGGCGAGACCGACACGTGGGCGAGCGTGTGGTGGGCCTATGGGGCGATCCACTACGACCTCGGCGACGAGGCGCTCGAGGCCGCACTTGGGAAGCTGGCGACGGTGAGTGAACCTGTTGGCGCAAGGGCAGCAGCTCTTTTGCTCACGGCCGAAATCGAGTCGACGATCGCGATTCAGTTCGGGGGCAGACCGGAGGCCGAGCGGCAGCTCTCGTTCTTGGCCCAGCGCCGAAATATGTTCGGTCAATTCTTGATCAGGTCGATCAAGCGGGCGCGCCATTGCCCGGTTTTCGTGGTGGCGCGGTCTTCAGAAACGACGGCACAACCCGTTTGCCGAGCCGCGCCAACGGCAAGCCGGTTGATTACCGAGAGTGGGACGTGCATCCGAAGGTGGACGGTAGAAATCGTGGGAAGGAAAGGTTGGTGACGGGCAGTGACGGTTCCGCCTACTACACAAAAGACCACTACAACACGTTCACTCGAATCCGATGACTGAAATCCAGCAAGCGCTTGTTCGCCCCGAAAACAATGGAGTGTGGATTGCCACGTGCGAAGGTGAATTGATATCGGACCAACTTATTGAGCTGGCGTCCAGTGGTTTTCAGGTCACGAGCATTGATGGGCGCGATGCTCGATCGGTGAGCCCGCTAATGACAAAGATTGCCCGCGGTCTCGACTTCCCGGACTACTTCGGCGCGAATTGGCCGGCGATGGATGAATGCCTGACCGACTTGGACTGGCTTATGCCACTCGCTGGTGTGGTCGTGCTGTTCACCAATGCAATCGACGTTCTTGCCGACGAGTCGGAGACTCAATTGAAATCCCTAGCGAATGTACTCCTCGACGCTGTGAGGTCATTCCAGCACCCGATCGCAGATGGGCAGGCGTGGGATCGACCGGCGATCCCATTCAATGTTGTCCTCCAGGTTTCGTTCTCTGATGTGGACGAGATCGAGTTGCGGTGGAGTCAAGCTGGGATCGATTTGCGATCGCTCAGAGCTTGAGCTTCGTGGCGTCGGTTGGGCGATTCGGCATTTGCTGGATCTCGGATCGAAAACAAGAAGAATCCGGCGAAGTGATCAATGCTCACCGCGGGAAACCGTTGAATACCCGAAATCGTTAGCAATGGAATCTGAATTCGTATTCAGGCTGGAGCTCGTTGAACGGCCACAATTCGCAGACGATCTAACCGTGGTCGATATGGAACTCGCGACGGTTACGCTCGACGAGCTCGGCATTCCCACCACTCTTGGGATCATGATGTTTGCGCAACAAATAAGCGACGGAAGCGGACTGGGCGTGAGAGTGATACCTCGGTTTCCTGACCCGATCGAGTACAACTCGAAGAATGACCACCTCTGGATCATGGTGCGCAAGGGTAAGTCCGAGAGGAGCATCGGGGCGCCTGTAGCGGTATTCTTGCGGGGCCTCGACCCGGTTGCGATCGAAATCTACATAGTTTCAGGCGGTCAGTGATGAGCGGAGCATCTGAGTCTGTCGCCGTCGCGTCGAGGCTCCTATGGCGGCTTGGTTCCACCACCGGCGGTGTTCGCCATCCGTGTGCCGTCGAAATTCTGCACTCTGACGAGAACGAACTTTTGGGGATACGTTTGCTTGGTACTGCCCGCATGGAGTTCGATACGCAACTACTCGAATCGGAACAGTTCGTTGTCGAAATCGAGGCTGACAGCCTTACCTTCGCGATCGACGGGCCGACGCCGAGGTCGGACATCACGGACTCCGTCGTTACTGTGAACTCTTCAAATCAAGTTATTGGTGTCGAGCTGGAATTGCCTCTCGGCGAGGACGCCTATTCCCTCAGGAGGATTCTTCCCAGTCCGCTTCTCGGCGAGTGAGCGAGGAGATACTCACGCCGTTCTGAGGCTGCGGCTTCGCACTGAGTCGAAGGAAAGCAGTAGCCCTACTCTCGATGAGCGCGCGACAGTGCGCTGAGTCTTTTCGGTGCTGTCGTTTCCCCCGCCATTCGGTCCATTTTGACGGGGTACGACGATCAAAATGGACCGAATGGCGGGGGAAGCACAATCCACATTGCGAAATCAAGATGAAGCGTGAGATGACACTGCTTGAAGACCTTTTGACCCGCGGGGTCGATGACTGGGTGTCCGCTTCTGAGTTGATGGCTGTGAGCGGCGATATCGGCGCTCAGAGCGATGAAGATCGCCGAACAATCGCCATCGGAGTAGCGACTCACGCGATTCTCGAGGGATTGGTTGAGCCCGGGGGCGTTACCAATGACGGCTTCGTCCCGTGGGCGATCCCGCCCTCCGAAGCTGTGATTCGGATGGCCCGAGAATGGCTGGAGCGTGATGACCCCGACGTGATACCCGGAGAACTCTTCTGGCTGCGGAACACGGACTCTGGGGACCGCATGGGTAGGCACGTGCTTTCCGAGGACGGCCCTGAATTCGTCGGTTGATTCCGGTCTGTGGTGACCTTTGGGACCAGCGCACTTCACTGGACCCCACGCCGCCTCAACCAGTAAATTGGAGGTCATGAGACTCCGAACCACTTGCGTCGCGGCGGTGCTCTGCCTTGGGCTGATCTTCGCCGCTTCGGCCGGTGCCGCGCAGCTGTTCGCCCCGGTCTACTACCCGGACGAGATTTCCGTGTTCAACACGGCGCCGGACGGCACCGCGACCGAACTGCCCGGTTCGCCGTTTGGCATCGGCAACTACCCGATGGGGGCCGGTGTCGGCTCCGTCGCGTTCGCGCCGGATGGCAATCGCGCGGCAGCTGCCTACTACTTCAACGGCGGAATCCAAGGCCTGAGCGTGAGTACGACCGGCGCGGTCAGTGCCGCCCAGCCGATCGTCGGCAGCCACAAGGGCGGAGGGCTTGCGATCAGTCCCGACGGTCGCTTCGCGTATCAAGCGGTCGCCGGCTCCGTAAAAGGCGTCGACGCCTACACGATCGCCGCCGATGGCAAGCTCACCGCGATCGCCGGTTCGCCGTTCTACCCGAGCTCAAACTTTGCCGACGTCGTCGTGGCGCCGGATGGCAAGACCCTCTACGCCTCGGACGGATCGGCGGTGCGGCCATTCGCGATCAACGCCGATGGCAGCTTGACTGCCGGCGCCGCGTTCGTGGCGATCGGGGCGAGCAATCTGCTGATCACGCCAGACGGCAGGCACATGGTCATCCTGCTCGGAAGCAACACGCTGAGCGTACGACCGATAGCCGTGGACGGAGCGCTTGGGAGCCCAGGCACCTCGGTCACCGTCGGTTCGACGGCCGTGTATGTGATGGCGCTCGCACCGGATGGCAGCAAAGTCTTCGCTGTCGATTACAACGGCGACACGCTCGGATCAAGCACCTACTCGGTGAACGCGTATCGGATCGGCGCAGACTCTGGCCTGACTCTCGCAGGCGCAGGTAGCACGATGCCCTTCCGCGGTCGCGCGATCGGAGTCGCCCCGGACGGTAAGTCGATCTACCTCGGAACCGACAGCGGAAAGCTGGCCGTCGCGTCGCTGGGCCCAGACGGCGTCTCGGGTCCGTTCCGGGAGACCGGCGTGTGGAACTCCGGCGAAGCGATCCCTTTCATCTTCCGTCCGGTGAACGCCGCGACCGCCGCGTTCAAGGTTTCGGCCGACTCAAAACCGCTCACGATGCGCTTCAGCGGCGTCGGATCGACCTCGCCCGACGGCAGCGTCGACGGATACGACTGGAGCTTCGGCGACGGCGCGAACAGCAGCGGAGAATCGGCCGTCGCTCAGCACAAATTCGCCAAGCCCGGTATCTACAGGGTCACGCTCGCTACATCCAATGAGGGTTGCGGGGTCGCGACGATCTTCACCGGACATACAACGGTTTGTAACGGCTCTGCCGCTGCCGCGAAGACGATCGCCGTCGACACGCCGCCGTGGATCACTTCGCTGAAGGTTTCGCCCTTGCGCGTGAACTCCAGGACAAAGATCCGATTCAAGCTAACCGAGGCGGCCACCCTGACATTCACGGTTCAGCGGCCAACGAGCGGCCGCAGTGTTGGCGGGGTCTGCAAAAAACAGACGGCCAAGAACAAGAAGTCGAAGAAGTGCACGCGCTGGGTTGCGGTCGGCAAGCGGTTCTCGGCCAGGGGCAAGCCGCGCAAGATCAACTCGCTGAAGTTCACCGGCAGGGTCAAGGGGCGCAAACTGCATAAGGGCTCCTACAGGTTCTCCGCCGTCGCCAAAGACAAGGCGAAGGGCGTCGGCCCCGCCGTGACGGCGAAATTCACGGTCGCCGGCTAGCGGCCGCGACGCGGCGTAACGCCGGTGCCCATCTTGCGGGCGGCGTAGTTGTCGAACCGTCCGGCGACGGGTTCGTAGCCGAGCGCGCGGCGCATCGCCTTCGCGTTCACGGTCGTCCAGCGGCGGATCGCCCACTCTGAGGCGCCGCCCTTGGGCATGCCGGCCATCTGGCGCAGCGAGCGAGGCATCAGTGTGGCCGAGGCGTGGCCGGCCCACTTGAGGTTGACGGCGAAGGGCCAGTCCTTCATCGAGACGAGGCGCAGATCGGGCTTTGAGACGAAGGCGATCACTTCTGCTGAGGCCTGGCTCGAGCAGAGCTGCGGGAGCATCGAGGCGAAGTATTCGCGGTACTCCTGGCGGTCGGTCGGGATCATCTCGCGGGGGATGCCCATCAGCTCTCCAGCGACCGCGAATTCCTTGAGGTACTGATCCTGTTCGTACTCGGTGATGTCGCCGACGAACTCGCGGCGGGCGACCATCGCCGAGTAGGTCTGCGCGCAGTGCACCCAGAGCAGGGTCTCCGGGTCGCTGCCGGAGAAGTCGCGGCCGGTCACGGGGTCGACGCCGACCACCCGGTCGTGGATTGCGCGCACGTGCGCAGCGGCAGCCTCGACTTCGGCGGTGTCGGAGAAGACGACGGTGTGGATGTACTTGGCGGTGCGACGGAAGCGGCCAAGTGGGTCGGTCTTGTAGTCGGTGTAGAGCGTCACGCCCGCCATCGCCAGCGGGTGCAGCGCCTGGATCATCAGCGCGCGAAAGCCGCCGACCACGAGGATCGGGTGGGAGTGGATCTTCCAGGTGACGCTCTCCGGGCCGAACAGTCCCCAGTCGGCGGCCTCATCGAGGCCTGCCTCGAACTCGGGCATGCGGTCGCGCGAGAACCTGCGGAAAGGACCCCGCGGATCGGCAGACGCCGAACGGTGCTCAGCACCGTGCTCAGGTTGGTGGCTGGCTTCCAAAGTGGACTAACTGTGAGAGCTGGAACGTCGTGCCCGGATGCCTCCCCAGGCACAAGCACTTGAAGCGCAGTGTAAGCAGCATTCGTCACTTGTGCGACGAATGCGAAAAAAAGTTTGCATTTTGGGTAGCGGTGGCTACCCGCCGGTATGCAGCGACGGCGTGCGCCCGGTGCCGAGCTTCTGCTGGGCGATCCGGTCGAAGCGGTCTGCCACTCGCTCGGAGCGGAGCGCGAGCTCGAGCACGCGGGCGTTGGCCTTGGTGAGCTGGGTCAGAGTCCACTCGCGCGCGCCCGGCTGCTTCAGGCCCGCCATCTCACGCAGGGAGCGTGGCATCAGCGTGACGGCCGAGTGGCCGGCAAACTTGAGGTTCAGCGCGAAGGGGCGCTCCTTGGGCGGCACGTAGCGCAGGCGAGGCCGCGCCACGAAATCAACTGTCTCGCGCGCCATCTCGCTGCTGCAGAGCTTTGGCTGCATCTCGCGGAAGTAGTCGCGATACTCGGCGCGCGTTCGCGGGATGTCCTGACGTGGGATCCCGACCAGTTCGCCGGCGCGTACGTATTCGGTCAGGTATTGGTCCTGCTCGTCTTCCGTCAGGTCACCGGCGAAGACGCGGTAGGAGTAGAGGAACGAGTGCGCTTCGGCGCAGTGCACCCAGAGCAGCGTCTCGGGGTCTGCCGCGCTGTACTCGCGGCCGGTCACGGGGTCTATGCCGCTTACGCGATCATGGATCGAGCGCACCCGCGCAGCGAGCTTGTCGACGGTCTGTGTGTCGGCGAAGACGACGGTGTGTACAAACCCGGCCGTGCGCCGCAGACGCTTGAGCGGATCCTCGCGGAAGTCGGAGAAGTGCGTCACGCCCGCCATCGCCAGCGGATGCAGCGCCTGGATCATCAGCGCGCGAAAACCACCGACGAGGATGATCGGGTGCGAGTGGACCTTCCAGGTGGCGCTGCCCGGGCCGAAGTAGCCGTGGTCGACGGCGCGCAGAGGCGGCTTGCCCGCTTCGGGTGTTGGTCTCGCTTCCATGTCGCGATTTGCTGCGATCCGTGCAGCAGATCGAGTCTATGGCGCGCTTGCGCCGCCCGCAAGTGGGGTCAGCGGACCTCTTCGGCGGGGAGCAGGCTCAGAACGTCTGGCTCGACGTCGGGGGCGGTCAGCTCTTCGGCGCCGCGCCCGAGTGTGTCGACCTTCTCGATCGCCTTGTCGAGCTGGCGCTCGCGCTTGCCGACGAGATCGTCCCACTGATTGCTTGCGGTCTTGAACGCGCGCGAGACGCCGTCGGTCTGCTTCTTGTACATGTCCCACTGCTTGCGGAAGTCGCCGATCGCGGCCTGGATCTCGCGTGTCTTCGACTCGAGCCGGAAGTTGTCGGCCGACTGGCGGATCACGGCGAGCACAGCGAAGAGCGTCAGCGGGGAGCAGATCACGACGTGGTTCTGCAGCGCGTATTCGACGATCGAGGCATCCTGCTCGTGGATGAAGCCGTAGACCTGCTCGTTGGGGATGAACACGAGCGTGTAGTCGAGCGTGCCCTCGGACGGATTGATGTAGTCGCGGGTCGTGACCTCTTTGATGCGACTCTTGGCGTCGCGCAGGAACTCCTTGGCGGCGAGGTCGCGGTCGGCGTCGGTCTCGGCGTCGAGGTAGCGATTGAACGCCGCCATCGGCATCTTCACGTCCATGTTGAGGACGCGCTGGTCGGGCAGCATGAAGGTGAAGTCGGGGCGCCCGCCGCTCTCGGTGGTGTGCTGCTTGCGGTAGCTGACGCCCTCGATGAATCCGGCGACGCGCAGGACATCTTCAGCGACCTGCTCGCCCCACTTGCCGCGCGACTGACTGCCTGACATCGCTTCGCTGAGCTTCTGGGTGTTGTGGCGTAGCAACTCAGTGGTCTCGCGCGAGTGGTTGACCGCGGCGGCGATCTGGGCCAGGCTCTTGGCCTGAGCCTTGTCGGTGTTCGTGACGTATTCCTGGACGGACTTCAGCTCTTTGCCGATCCCTTCGAGCTGCTTGTCGATCGCCTCCTGGCGCGCCTTGAGCTGCTGCTCGCCCATCTCGGTCTGCTGCTTGAGGTGCGACTGGGCGAGGTTGAGGAAGGTGTCGGTCTGCTGCTTTGCGACCTGCGACTGCGAGTCGCGCAGGCGCAACTCGAACTCGTGCTCGCGGGCCTCGCGCTCGGACTCGAAACGGGCGAGCAGCTCGCTGGAGTTGCGATCGAGCATGCGCGGCATCACGACGAAGGCGAAGACGGCGATCAGGACGAGGACGGCGATGGAGAAGATTGCGATCAGCATGGGTGTTGCATCTTGTCAAGTGGAGGGGACGGAACGTGTGTTCGTAAAGGCCGCCTGAGTATTTGCATTCCTGACAC
Organism: Solirubrobacterales bacterium; assembly: GCA_047605325.1. Lineage (GTDB taxonomy): Bacteria > Actinomycetota > Thermoleophilia > Solirubrobacterales > JACPNS01 > JACPNS01. The sequence continues at coordinate 57,728 of JASGFX010000010.1, forward strand.
AGAGATTTTGCAAAGCGGTCTTGATTCGTCACACGCGGATCCGTAGCGTCGAGCGGGTGAACGATGTCAGCCGACAGATGCTTGTGGTGTACGCGGCGGCCGTGCTCGCGGTGGCACTGATCGGAGCGCGATATCTCAGTTCGGCGAGGAACGAGCAGGCCGGGTCGGGCTCGGCGCGGAGCTTCAGTTCGGCCGGCGCCACGGGCTCGTCCGGTGCGAGTTCGTATGGATCGCCGGTGGTGTACGTCTCGGGCGCGGTGCGGCGGCCGGGGATCGTGCACATGCGTGAGGGCGATCGCGTGGGCGATGCGATCGATGCGGCCGGCGGGCCGCGGCGCTCGGCCGATCTCGGGGCGGTGAATCTCGCGGCGCGGGTGGCCGACGGGCAGCAGGTCGTGGTGCCGTCTCGCGTGGCCGGCGGGGCGGGGGCGAGTGGGGCTGCTGGGCCGATCAGTCTCTCGACGGCCACACTCGAACAGCTCGACGGTCTCGATGGCGTCGGCCCGGGTCTGGCGCAGAAGATCATCGATTACCGGACGCAGCACGGGGGGTTTCGCTCGGTCGACGAACTCGGAGAGGTGCCGGGGATCGGCGACAAGCGGCTTGAGTCGCTGCGCGCGCAGCTCTCGCCTTGAAGCAGCTACGCCGATATCCGCGCCATGTGCTCGCCGGGGCGCTCGCCGGCGGTCTCGCGCTGACCGAGATCGATCCGCTGCTGCTGTTCGCACTGGCCGCGCTCGGCGCGCTGCTGTTGACAGCCGCGCAGTCGCCCGCGCATGTCGCGGTCGCGGCGGCGGGATTGCTGCTGGCCGGCGCTGCGGTGGGCAGCTCGCGGCTCGCGGCGATCGACGCCGATCCGCTTGCTCACGCACCGCGCTCGGAGCTGACGCTGAGCGGGCACCTCGTGCAGCTGCCACGGGTCCGCGAGACCGGCGTCACGCTGAGGCTGCGGGTCGCGCAGCCGCGCCAGCTGATCGAGGTTCGCAGCCGCGCGCCGCTGGCCGGTCACGCCCGGATCGGAGACGGGGTGATCGTCTGCGGCACGCTGCGCTCGGTATCGGCCGGCGCCGATCGCTCACCCGGGGCGGCGATGTACGCGAGGTATCTGCAGCGCAACGGCGTGCGCAGGCGGATGAATGCGCGCGAGGTCCGGCTGACCGGTGAGCGGCGCGGCGGCGCATACGGAGTCGTCGACGCGATCCGCTCGCGCGCCGAAGACGCGTTGGCCCGTGGCCTGCAGCCCGAGCCCGCGGCGCTGCTGCGCGGGATGGTGCTCGGTGGCGACGCGGGGCTCTCCGAGCAGACGGCCGAGGATTTCCGCGTCGCTGGGCTCAGTCACATCTTGGCCGTCTCAGGCGCGAACGTGCTGCTGATCGTCGTGCTGATGCAGGCGATCCTTGTGCTGCTCGGTGCTCCGCGCGGGACGCGGCTCTGCGTACAGGCCTCGGTGATCCTGCTGTATGTGGCCCTCTGCGGTGCGCAGGCCTCGGTGATCCGGGCGGGAGCGATGGGTCTCGCCGGCGTGGCGACGATCGCGGCTTCGCGGCCATCGTCGCGGGTCTATGCGCTGATCCTTGGAGCGATCGTCGTGCTGTTCTTCAACCCGCGCGCGAGCGCAGACGTCGGCGCGCAGCTGAGCTTTGCGGCTGTGCTCGGGATGATGGCCTTCACGAGGCCGCTCGCCGATCGCCTGACCCGGCTGCCGCGCTGGGCCGCAGAGGGTTTCGCCGCGACGGCCGGCGCGACGGTCGCGACCGCGCCGCTGATGGCGCATCACTTCGACGCCGTCTCGATCGTCTCGCTTGCTGCCAACGTGCTCGGCGAGCCACTGATCGGTCCGATCGTCTGGATCGGTTCGCTGACGGCGGCGCTCGGGCAGCTCTCCATCCCGCTCGCGTCGCTGCTGGGCGCGCCGAACTCGTTTCTGCTCGGCGCGCTGATAGAGCTGGCGCGGGCCTCGGCGTCGGTGCCGGGCGCGCAGGTCGGCGCCGGCGGATTCGGGGTGCCTGCAGTGATCGCCGCCTACGCGGCGATCGCGTTGATCGCGGCGATGGTGCATGGGGCGATCCCGGCGCCGAGCGCGCGCGCCGTCGCTCCGCTGGCGGCGATTGGGCTGATCGCCACCTGTTCCTGGACATTGATCCCGGCGCGCGGGCAGCGGCTGGTCGGCCCGGCGATCGAGATGCTCGACGTCGGACAGGGCGATGCAACCCTGCTGCTCGGAGACGGCTGCGCGGCGCTGATCGACGGCGGTCCCCCCGGCGAGCGGCTCGAGGCCAAGCTGCGCGCGCTTGGCGTGCGCCGGCTCGACGCGGTGCTCACCACGCACCCCGAGGACGATCACTTCGGCGGGGTGCTCGAACTGGCGCGCTCGGGCAGAATCCGCATCGGCACGCTGCTCGACGGCGGCGGCAACACGCCTCGGCCCGACTACGCGGAGCTGCGCGCGCTGATGACGCGCGCCGGCGCCGCGCGGATTGACGCTGTGGCCGGCGCGCACTGGAGCTGCCCAGGGGTCGATGTGAAGGTGATCGGTCCGGCGCCGCAACCGCCGGACGCGCCGCCTCCGGCCGAGCCGAACATGCGTGCGGCCGTCACGGAGATCAGGGTCGGCGCGCTGCGGATGTTTGCCTCGGGCGATGCCGAAAGCCCGCAGCTACTCGGCCTCCCTCTTGCGCCGACGGAAATCCTGAAAATGCCCCACCACGGCTCCGATGATCCGGGCCTGCCGCAGCTGCTCGCGCGGCTTCGGCCGCGCGCCGCGCTGATCGGGGTGGGGGCGGGCAATCGCTACGGCCACCCGACGCCTGGCTCGCTCGCGGGGCTGCAATCTGCTGGGGTCGCCGCCTACCGGACCGACCGCGACGGCGCGATCATCGTGCGGCCGGCGCCCGGGGGTTTTGTGGTGAGCACCGCCGGAGCGGCGCGGTAGGGTGGGCTGGATGACCGAACTCAAGCGCGCATACCTCTTTCACGGCGACGACGATGTGAAGATTGCGCAGGCCAAGACCCGCCTCGCGGCGCGCGCGCGCGAGGACGGTTCAGTCTTCGAGTCGCTGGCCGGCGATCAGCTCACGCCGCAGAACTTCGCGGGCACACTGCTCTCGCCGAGCCTGCTGCCGGGTACGCGAATCATTCTCGCGGACGGCATCGAGGCTTGGAAGGCCGCCGACGCCGGTCCGGCGGCCGACGCGGTGGCCGAACTTGCGAGCGGCCAGATCGACGCCGTTGCGGTGCTGATCTGCCGCAAGAAGCCGCTCAAGGCGTTTCTCGACGCGGTCGATCGGGCCGGTGGCGAGGTGCGCGAATTCAAGTCGCCTTCAGACGGCGAGCTGCCGGGCTGGCTGATCCAGCAGGCGAAATCGATGGGCGCGGAGCTCGCGCCTGACGCCGCCGCGCTGCTCGTTGCGATCGTCGGCAAGCCAGCCAAGAAGGTCTCGGCCGCGCAGAACTGGAGCCCGAAGCGCCGGCTGCTCAGCGAGCTCGAGAAGCTCGCGACGGCAGCAGGCCCGGGCGGCTCGATCGATTCAGCGATGGTCGAGCAATACGTGCGCGGTGAGGCGACGGCAGAGGTCTTCGCGCTGACCGACCACGCCGTCGCAGGAAATCGCGAGGCGGCGATCCGTGACGCCGAGCTGCTGCTGACGGCCGGCGAGCCCGCTCCGCGCATCGTCGCGATGCTGGCGCGCTCGTTCGGTCAGGTTCAGACCGCCGCCGCGCTGAGCGAGTCTGGGCGCGCGGGAGAGATTGCCGATTCGCTCGGCGGTCAGGCGTGGCTCGCGAAGAAGCTGACGCAGCAGGCGCGGCAGCGGGGCGGATCGTCGATCCGCGATGCGCTCGTCGAGCTCGCGCGGCTCGATAACGCCGTCAAGGGCGGAAGCGCGCTCGACAACGAGACCGAGCTGCTGCGCTCGGTCTCGGAGATAACGAAATAGATCCGCTTGCTTACGCGGAAAGCTTGGCGCGGGTGCGAGCGGCGCGGGCCTTCTTGCGGGCGCCGTTGTTCTTGTGGATCGCGCCGCGCTTGACTGCCTTGTCGATCTTCGACACGAGGGTCTTGTGATCGGAATCGGCTGCGTCGGCGTCCCCGCTCTCGACGGCCGACTCGAGGCGACGGAAGTAGGTCTTGATCGCCGACGTGTAGCGGCGGTTCTCGTCGCGCTCGCGCTCGGCGCGCAAGATTCGCTTCTGCTGTGACTTGATGTTGGCCATGGGGTCTTTCGAAAGTAAGTCTTTACTCTTGCGCGGCGAAGTATTGCCTGCGCACGAAACGCAGAGTGTAGAGGACGAAAATCTCCGACCAGACAGAAAACAAGCTGGATTTCGCCGCAGACGTCGAGGAGGCGGTCGAAGAAGCCACCGGTGAGCAATCTCCGGCGCGCGCTTCGACGGCCCGAAACACGACGATATTCGGCGGGCTGACCGGGCTCTCACGTATCGCCGGCCTGGTGCGCGAGATCCTCGCCGCCAACTACTACGGCACCAGCGGCCCGGCATCGGCCTTCACCTTCGCATTTCTGATTCCGAACACGGTGCGCTCGCTGTTCGCCGATTCGGCGCTCTCCGGCGCGTTCATCCCGGTCTTCTCGGAGCTGATCGAGAAGAAGCGCAGAGCCGAGGCCTTCAGGCTCGCATCGACGCTCTTCATGGTGATGTTCGCCGCGCTTGGTCTGCTGACGGTGCTGTTCATCCTGATCGCGCCGTGGTTCGTGCCGCTGATCACGCCGTCGAAGATCGCCGACGCGGGGCTGACAGATCTCACCGTCGGCCTCAGCCAACTGCTCTTCCCGATCGTGATGATCCTCGGCCTCAACGGCCTGGCCGTCGGAATCCTCCAGGCCTACGACCGCTTCACGATTCCCGCGCTGAGCGCGCTGGTCTGGAACCTCGTGATCATGGTCGCGATGGTCGCGCTGCAGCCGTATTTCCACGGCGAGGACGCGATCTACGCCTACGCGATCGGCATCGTGATCGGAACCGTCGTGCAGTTCCTGATGGCGCTGCCGGTGCTGCGCAAGGTCGGCTTCGATTTCACGTTCGCCTTTGACTGGAAGGACAAGCGGGTGCTCGAGGTCTTCACGCTGATGCTGCCGGTGACGCTCGGCCTCGGCCTGATCAACCTCAACCTGATGGCCAACGCGATCATCGGCGGTGAGATATCCGACCAGGTGCCGCGCGCGATCGACGCGGGTTTTCGCATCTACATGCTGCCGCAGGGCATCTTCTCGGTGGCGATCTCGACGGTGCTGTTTCCGCAGCTTGCGCGCATGGCGGCGCGGCGTGACCTTGCCGGGGTGCAGCGCACCTGCGCGCAGGGTCTGAAGTTCATCTTCCTGATGCTGCTGCCGGCGACGGCGGCGATCCTCGCGCTCAGCCATCCGATGACCGAGCTCGTCTACCAGCGCGGCGAGTTCACGGCGCAGTCGACGGATCTCGTCTCGGCCGGCCTCTTCTGGTTCGCCTTCAGTCTGCCGTTCTCGGGCGTGAACCTGCTGCTGACGCGCACATTCTTCTCACTGAAGATGCCATGGACGGTGACCTGGCTATCGGTGGCGAACCTGATCGTCAACGTCGGCGTGTCGATCCTGCTGATCCCGTGGGGGATCAAGGGTGTGGTGATCGGCACCGTGGTCGCGGACGTGGCGATGGCCGCCGGTCAGTTCTACTTCCTGCGCCGCGCGCTCGGTGGCACGTTCAAGCTCTCGGGCCTCGGCTGGCCGATCGCGAAGATGCTGGTCGGCACCGCGGTGACCGTCGCCGTGGCCTACGGGGTCTGGGCTGGTCTTGATGCGGCGCTCGGAGCCGGCCTGATCTCGCAGATCATCGAGGTCGGCGTGGCGCTGACGGCCGCGGGCTGCGCTTATGTGCTGATCGTGTTTGCGCTGAGGGTTGAGGAAGCCCGCACGCTGATCGGCATGTTCAAGTCGCGTCTGGCGCGCTGACCTTCGGCGGCAAGCGACTCCACGGCTTCGGGTCAGAACGTGTCACGGTGGAGTCACGCTCCCATGAACAAGCCTGATCCACTCCACAGAGTTCCCCTTGGGGGCAACTCCGTGGCGGTGCGGCCGGCGTGCGCTCGCCGGTCCCCGAGCGGCCCCGCCATAATCACACCCCCGCATGGAGATCCCAGCCGACCGCATCCGCAACTTCTCGATCATCGCCCACATCGATCACGGGAAGTCGACGCTGGCTGACCGCATCCTCGAGGTCACGCACTCCGTAGACAAGAAGGACATGAAGGCGCAGCTGCTCGACAGCATGGAACTCGAGCGCGAACGCGGCATCACGATCAAATCGCAGGCCGTGCGCGTCTACTACAACGCCGACGACGGCCAGACCTATCAGTTCCACCTGATCGACACACCCGGCCACGTCGACTTCACCTATGAGGTCAGCCGCAGTCTCGCCGCATGCGAGGGCGCCCTGCTCGTGGTCGACGCTGCGCAGGGGGTTGAGGCGCAGACGCTCGCCAACACCTATCTCGCGATCGACGGCGGTCTCGAGCTGATCCCGGCGATGAACAAGATCGACCTGCCGAGCGCCGAACCGGAGAGGGTTGCCGGCGAGATCGAGGAGCTGCTCGGAGAGCCGGCCGACGACGTGCTGAAGCTCTCCGCCAAGACCGGCGAAGGTGTGCACGAGCTGCTCGAAGCGATCGTCACCCAGATCCCGCCGCCCGAGGCCGACCGCGCTGCAAAGCCCCGCGCGCTGATCTTCGACTCCGAGTTCGACGAATACCGCGGGGTGATCGCCTACGTGAGAGTCGTCGACGGCGAGTTCAAGAAGGGCGACTCGATCAAGACCTTCCAGACGCCGACCAAGGCGCAGATCAACGACATCGGTTATTTCGCACCGCAGATGACCAAGACCCAAAACCTCAAGGCAGGCGAGGTCGGCTACATCATCACCGGCATCAAAGACGTGGCCAAGCTCCGCGTCGGTGACACGATCACGACCGAGGAGAGCCACGCCGAGGAGCCGCTGCCCGGCTATCGTGAAGTCCAGCCGATGGTCTTCTGCGGGCTGTTCCCTGTCAGCACAGACGACTTCGAGGACCTGCGCGACGCGCTCGAAAAGCTGAAGCTCAACGACGCCGCGCTCGACTACGAGCCCGAGACCAGCCGTGCACTCGGATTCGGATTTCGCTGCGGCTTCCTCGGCCTGTTGCACATGGACATCGTGCGCGAGCGCCTCGAGCGCGAGTACAACCTAGAGCTGCTCGCGACGCCGCCGAACGTTCGCTACGAAGTCACTCTGACCAATGGCAACATCGAGAAGGTCAACTCGCCGGTCGAGGTGCCCGAGCGCGTGACGATCGAAGAGATCCGCGAACCGTACATCCGCGCGACGATCCTGACCCCGCGTGATTACGTCGGCGCCGTGATGGAACTCTGCCAGGAGCGCCGCGGCACCCACGTCGACATGCACTACATCTCTGAGTCGCGTGTGCAGCTCACCTACGACCTGCCGCTTGCTGAGATCGTGCTCGACTTTTTCGATCAGCTCAAGAGCCGCTCCAAGGGCTACGCGAGTTTCGACTACGAGGTCAGCGGTCTGAGGGGCAGCGACCTCGTGCGCCTCGACATCCTTCTTGCCGGCGACCCCGTCGACGCGCTCAGCATGGTCGTCCACAAGGACAAGGCGTACGCCGCCGGCCGCCTGATCACCGAGCGCCTGAAGGACCGCATCCCGCGCCAGCAGTTCGACGTGCCGATTCAGGCCGCGATCGGGGCGAGCATCGTCGCGCGTGAGACCGTGAAGGCCGTCCGCAAGGACGTCACGGCCAAGTGTTACGGCGGTGACATCAGCCGAAAGCGCAAGCTTCTTGAGAACCAGAAGAAGGGCAAGAAGCGCATGAAGCAGGTCGGGCGTGTGGAGGTTCCGCAGGAGGCTTTCCTCGCGGTTCTGCAATTGGACGGCGACGCCTCGAAGAATTGACCGAGGACCCGTACGTGATCCTCGGCGTCGCGCGCGCCGCCTCTCAAGATGAGATCCGCGCCGCCTATCGCGCGAAGGCGAAACGGCTGCACCCCGACGTGATCGGAGAGGCGGCGTCCGGCGAGCAGATGCGCGAACTCAATCTCGCGTACGAGCTGCTGAAGGATCCGGCGCTCCGCGCCCGCTACGACGCAGAGGTCGGCATCGATATCCACGGAAGCTCCTTCGACAACCTCGAGGATCTCGTGCGCGTGTGGGTCGACGAACCGACCTTCAGTGATCTGCCGCAGGTCAAGCTGCGCGCGCTCAACCGCGAGTACGTGCGGATGGAGCAAGAGGGATGGAACGTCGAGCGCCACCACGACCACCTCGTTTGCACCAAGACCGAGCGCGGCGGTCTGTTCGGGAAGTCGCGCAAACGGCGCGTGACTGTCAACATCGACCGCGATGGCCAGCCGTTCCACGTGGAGCAGAAGCGGCCGGACTGATTCGCAGCGTCAGCTGATCTTCGTCTTGACGGTCTTCGTCGTGGGCGCGATGCCGCCCTTCGGCGCGAAGGTCACGACGAGACTCCCCGAGATCGACTTCTTCGATTTCGCGATCGCCTTCTTGGCGGCGCTCGACGATTTGAGCTTTAGCTTCAGGCCGCCCTTGGTCTTGCAGGTGCCCTTCGCCGATGCGATCGTCGCCGTCGGGGCCGTTTCCATCGGTGTACCAACTGTCGGAAGTGATGTTCGCGGCGAGGGTCGAACCGGGACAATTTCAGCATCACGAAACTCGATGCCCTAACTGCGGCGACGCCACCGGTCGGTGAAACAAGTGTGTGTAGGAGTCGCCCGTCGTGAGGTCACTTTGGGTGATACGTTGGATTCGAATGCTGGATCGCTTGCTCAACTCACTCGGATCGGATCGTCATGAGGCCTCACCTCCGCATTTCACTCACCTTCGTCGTCTTCCTGTGTGTCTTGGCATGCGGACCCGTCAGCGCAAACGCGGCCGGGGTCGTCGGATTGAACCCGACGAGCGAAGCCTGGATCACCGAGCATCCGTCCAGTCAGTGGTGGTCGCTTTCAACAGCACTGACCGGGGACGTCAACGGCGATGGGAGAACTGACGCGATCGCGGACGTATTCGGTACTTGGAATGTCGCACTCTCTACGGGCTCGAACTTCGCGCCCTCCACGCCCTGGCTGGGTACGTTCGCCGTCCCGTCGTCCGACATGACGCCGTTGGTCGGCGACGTCAACGGCGACGGAAAGGATGACGCTGTCGCCGCAGAGAACAATGGAGTCTGGAAAGTCGCGCTCGCGAACTCTGGGGGGACGCAGTTCAACGCCCCTTCGGTCACACCGTTTCTCACAGGGTTCGGTAGTCCGGTCTCGGGATCAACGTTCACTTACATGCTTGGCGACGTGAATGGTGATGGGAAGGCTGACGCGGTTTACTTCGAGAAGAACTATGCACAGGCGAAGGGCACTTGGAACGTCGCGCTCTCGAACGGAACCGCGTTCGTACCGGCCCCCGCTCCCTGGGCGACGGGCGTCGGAGCTGGCTACTCAGGAACGACCGTCGCGAAGCTCGCCGACGTCACTGGAGACGGTCGCTCCGATGCGGTCTACGTCGAGAACGGAAAATGGACCGCTGCGCCGTCGACTGGTACCAGGTTCGGATATTCCGCCAGCCCTACAAGCCCGCTCTCTTCAACGCTCGGAACGAGCAATCCGTTGCTCGCGGATGTCAACGGGGATGGAAAGGCCGACGGATTGTCTGTTTCGAGCAGTGGTGCTTGGACGGTCGCCCTCGCATCCACGACTCCAAGCGCTTCTGGAGACATCCCAAGTTTCGGCGCTCCGGCGGCTTGGGGCAAGGGTGCGCAAGCGCCCACGTTTGGAATCGCAACAGGTGCCACGCCGCCTCCAACTCAATATTTCGCCGTTGACCTTGACGGAACCGTGCCGTCTGGCGCGGCGAAGGGGACGGCCGAATCTCTAGCTGTGAAAGGCGGAACCTGGTGGGGATGGGCCGCAAAAACGCCTGCGGACTTCAAGGCCAGCGGGCCTCCC
>JASGFX010000011.1:0-65107 GCA_047605325.1 Solirubrobacterales bacterium
CTGCCGTTCTGCTCGATGTCGACGTTGATGCCCGTCGGGTGCTCGGCCTTGTGACCGGTTTCCGGCGAGATCGGGACGTTGTCGACGGTGACGGTGTCGCCATCGAGGTTGAGTCCGTCGCAGCCGTGGAACGGGCCGGCCAGCGGCGCGTCGGCCGGGCTGTACCAGGTGCCATTCGCGTCCTGGATGCGTGCGCGCACCGACAGCGTGTCCTGGCAGGAGTGCGGATTCGTCATGAACGACTTGTTCACGAGCGAGGTGCCCTTCAGCAGGACCTTCATCTGGCTGATGCGGACCGGGATGCCTTCGAACATCTGCGGCATGTCGTCGGTCTCGGCGAAGAGGCTGTAATCGTTGTTGTCGAGGTTGACGTTGATCGGCACGACGACCTTGCCCATGTGGAACGGTCCGACATTGATGTCGGCCGCGAAGCTGAGCTTCGCCGGACGATCGCTGGGGGCGACGACGTTGAAGAGGTCGCCCGTGACCGTGTAGGTGTCGCTCGAGTCGCCGATCGCGAGTGTGACCTCACCGACCTTCGAGTTCGGCTCCGTCGTTCCGCAGTTGCCCGCGGCGGAGTCGGCGTCGGCGCAGGTCGGTGCGGCGTCGGCGGAACCGACGAGACCGGCCGGCAGGAAGAACTTCGTGCGCATGATCGACGTGTCGGTGTCGGGACGGTTGACCGTCAGGGTGACGTCCTGGCTCGAACCGGCCTTGTAGTAGTCGCTCGACGGGTCGTCGAAGTGCGCCGTGTCGGTCGGGTCACCCATCTGCAGCTTGATCGCCGCCGACTGGGTGTCGGTGCAACCGGGCAGGCCGCCGGTCACGGTGAACGGAGCCTGGACGGCCGGCGCGGTGCGCTGACCAACCGGACGGTCCTGCCATGCCCACGGGTCCATCGTCGCCTGGACGGCGTAGTCGCCACAGGTGCGTGGGTTGGTGAGCAGCGCGTGCTCGCCGGAGCCAGTGGTCTTGAAGTGGATCGTCATGTCCGTGAACTGCAGGTCGGGCAGATCGTCGAACGTCGCGGTCACCTGACCGGTCTGGCCGGAGCCGACATTGCCGGTGCCGCCGGTCGGGACGTCGGACGTGCCGTCGACGTTGACCTGGCCCTGGCTGTAGAGCGAGGCGCCCGGCAGCTCGACGTAGAGGCCCAGGCGATAGCGCGTGCTGGCCTGGTTGCCGAGCGGCGGAAGCAGGTAGATCGCGCCGTACGCGGAGTGCGTCGTCGTGTCCTGAGCGTCGTTCGGGTTCGGCTTGTCGTTCGGCAGCAGCGGCGTGTCGAGCGACACGAAGCCGAGGCGCGAACTCGCCGGGCAGGCGGCTCCGCCGTCCTTGACATCGGACTCGTCACAGGTCATGCCCGAGCCATAGTTTCCGATGCCCGGGTTCACGTTCATGCCGACGGGGAAGGTCGTGGTGATCTTCTTCGTCGAGGACGAGTTGCCGGAGAACTTGAACGACAGGTCGAGACCGACCGGCTTGCCGCGCTCAGTCGTGCTCGGGTCTGCGACGACCGTCGGGTGGTACTCGGCGTTGTCGCAGTTGGTCGTCGTGAAGTTCTTCGACGGAGTCACCGAAGCGCCACCCGGAGCCGTCATCGCGGCCTCGAGCGTGTGCGTGCCGCAGCGCGACGGGCTGATCATGAACGGCTGGCCGTTGACCGTGCCGTTGATCTTGATCTGCATCTGGCGGATGCGGACCGGCATGCCTTCGTAACGCTGCGGGATGACCGTGTGGGTGTCGATCGTCAGATCGCTGGCGGTGCTGCCGGTGACGATCTGCGTCGCGACCGGCAGGTTCAGCTTGCCCAGGTTGTACGGGCCGACCTGGACCGGAATCGTCACGTACAGGCGTGCCGGCTCGTCGCTGTTGGGCTTGACGTTGAAGAGGTCGCCAGTCATCGTCAACAGGTCGGTGCTGCTCGACGTGCTTCCGCCGGTGCCGATCTTCGTCGTGACCGATCCGACCTTGCTGGCTGCGGCGCAGTTGCCGGCATCGGCGACCGCCTGGTCGCAGCGCGGGGTGAGGACGGTGTTGGCGACGAGGCCCTTGGGCAGGTGCAGGTCGAACTCACGGATCTGCTGCGTGTAGTCGCTGCGACCGACCGTCAGCGTGACGTCGGGGTTGCCCGCCGCCTGCGTCTGGTTGACCGGGGTCTCGCCCGGCTTGTTGACCGTGGCGTCGAAGGTCGGGTTGAACGGCTCGCTCGCCTGGCTGCCCGATCCGCCGTAGACGGTCGAGTAGGTGCCGTCGGAGGTCTCGACCGCTCCACCGGACTGCGGCGTCATCGCCGCCGAGACGGTCTGTGTTCCCGCAGTCTCGGAGTTCGTGAACAGCGCGTTCTGGCCGCTCGCGAACGTGATCTTCAGCTGGGTGAAGCCGAGGTCCGGGATGTTGTCGAACGTCGCGATCACGCGGCCGGTACCGGTGTCGGTCGAGCCGGTGCCGTTGGTGATGTCGCTCGAGCCGTCGACTGCGGTGGTGCCGCGGACGACCATCTTGGTGCCCGGCAGGTCGACGATCATCGCGATCTTGTAGCGCGTTGCCGCCGTCGTGCCCGGGGTTTCGAGGTAGACCGAACCGAACTTCGTGCCGGGCAGCAGCGGGGTGACCAGCGAGATGTCGCCGATCTTGCTGCCACTCGGGCAGGCGCTTCCGCCGGCATCGATCGCCGCGGTCGAGCAGCTCTGGAGGCCACCCGGGATGTTCGCGACGACGGACGGGTTGAGCGTCATGCCGTCAGGCATCGTGGTGACGACCTTGCCGATCGTCGGGTTGGCCGGGTCGGAGTCGATCTGCAGGGTCATGCCGGTCGGCTGGGCCGTCTGGCCGTTGGTGCCGGAGATCGTCAGGCTCGGCTTCGGCGAGAAGTTGCGCGGGCAACCGTTGACCTCGTAGGCGGCGCTGCGGTTCACGGCGCTGCCATTCAGCGGAGTCAGCTCCGCTGTGATCTTCGTGTTGCTGCCGTCGTCGCAGCGGCTCGGGTTCTTGATGAAGCCCTTGTCGTCGGACGTGTCGCCCGAGGTGCCCTGGGTCGCCTTGGAGTAGAGCTTCATGTCGAGCTCGGCGATGCGCACGCTGATGCCCTCGTAGCGGTAGGGCATCGTCGCCGTCGCGTCGACTCCGTAGTCGCCCTCGCGCAGGTGCGTCGAGACCGGGACGGTCAACTTGCCGAGGTCGTACGGACCGACCACCACAGGGACGATGACCGCCATGCGGGCGGGCTCGTCGCTGCTCGGCACGACGTTGTAGATCGTGCCGGCCATGTCGAGTGTCTCGCTGCCGGTTCCGAGCTTCGTCGTGACCTCACCGACCTGGCTTGCGGCGGGGCAGTTTGCGGCCGCCGCAGCCGACTGCGTGCAGGTCGTGTTCGTCGCCGTGGTGTCGGCGACGAGACCGACCGGCAGGTGCAGCTTGAACTGGCGCAGGTACTCATCCTTCGCGCCGCCGCTCACGGTCATCGAGAGGTTCGTGTTCGCGCCGCTGGTCTTGTTGTCAGCGCTCGCGCTGAACGCCGGGTTGAACGGCTTGCTCGAGGTGCAGCCCGCGGTGTTGCTGAGGCTGTAGGTCGAGGTCGCCGTGGCCGCGGTGCCGCTCGGGTTGCCGGGGGTCAGCGACGAGCTCGGCGTGATCGCCGAGGTGACGGTCTGCGTTCCGCAGCTGTCCGGGTTGGTCAGCAGAGCGCGCGGGCCGGTGTTGAAGTTCACCGTCATCTTGCTGAACGCGAGGTCCGGCACTGTGTCGAAGTCGGTCGTGATGCGGCCGGTGCCGGTGTCGGTGGCCCCGAGGCCGCCGGTCACGTTGCTCGAGCCGTCGACGTTGACCTTGCCGCGCAGCACCAGGTCGGTGCCCGGAAGGTGGACGACGATCGCCAGCTTGTAGCGGTTCGCGGCGCCGACGCCCGGGTCCTCGAGATACACGTTGCCGGTCTTCTGGCCGCTGAGCAGCGGCGTCTCGAGCGTGACCGTGCCTTGGTTGGAGCCGGCCGGGCAGGTGCTGCCGCCCGCGTTGATCGCCGCGGTGCTGCAGGTGGCCAGGCCGTTGCCGGCAGCCGCGTTGAGCGACATGCCGTCGGGCAGGGTCAGCAGGAAGCGGCTGATCGTCGAGTTGCGGCGGTTCGAGTTGATCGTCACACCGAGACCCGTCGGGACCGTGGTGTCGGCCGGTGTCGCGGTGACGTCGACCGTCGGAGTCGCGAAGAAGTTCTGCGGGCAGCCCGTCGTGGTGATGTCCGAAGAGACGTCGACCGGAGTCGAGCCGGTGTCGGAAGTCAGGTGGCCGGTCACCGTGTAGGTGCCGCACTTGCTCGGGACCGAGACGAAGGAGTTGCCACCGGCCTGGCCGTAGAGCGTGATGTCCATCTTGGACAGACGCACGGCGATGCCCTCGTAGCGCTTCGGAATCGTCGTCTTGGTGCTGACCGTCAGGTCGGAGTTGAGCTTCGTGCTGACCGGGATCACCAGCTTGCCGAGGTCGTATGGACCGACCAGGACGTTGGTGATCGCGGCGAGGCGCGCAGGCTCGTTGGCGTCGGGCTCGACGTTGTAGATGCCGCCCTGGATGTTCAGGTTGGCGGCGTCGCTCGTGCCGTTGCCGATGAAGCTGTCGAAGTCACCGACGATCTGCTCGGTGTCGCAGTTGCCGGCATTGGCGTCGGCCTGCGAGCAGTGTGAGGTCGCGGTCGTGGAGGCGACCAGGCCGAGCGGCAGGTCGAGGTCCAGCTGACGCAGGTAGCGCTGGTTGATACCGGTCGGGCGGTCGTAGTGGATCCCGAGGTTCGGGTGACTGCCGGCCGTGGCCGACGAGCCGCCACCGACGGTCACACTGAAGTTCGGCTGGAAGACATCGACTCCTGTGGTCGGTGTCGTCGTGATGTTCGACGTCGCGGTGCGGTCGTCGGAGACTTCATCGGCCGAGCTCGGCGTGAACGTCGCGCTGAAGGCTTGCGTGCCGCCCGGCTGCGGAGTGATCAGCATCGGGTTGGTCGAACTGAAGGCCATCGATAGCTCGGTGAAGCCGAGGTCCGGGATCGAGTCGAAGTCGGCCGTGATCTGGCCGGTTCCGCTGTCGGTCGCCCCGGTTCCGCCGGTGATGTCAGAGGAGCCGTTGACCTTGACCTTGCCGTGGACGACCAGCTTGGCGCCTGGCAGGCTGACCACCATCGCGACGCGGTAGCGCGTGTCGCCGGTCGCACCGCCCTGCTCGAGGTAGACGTTGCCGCTGTAGACCGTGTTCGGGTCGAGCAGCTGGGTCTTCAAGCTGACAGTGCCGATCCTCGACTCGTTCGGGCAGTTGGTCGCGTCGGAGTCGATCGTAGAGGTGCTGCAGACCTGCAGGTTGTTGGCGAAGCCGGGGTTGATCTCGGTGCCGACCGGCATCGCGACCTGGACCCGGCCCATCGTCGGGTTGCTGAATGACGAGGTGACCTTGAACGTGAAGTTCGTCGGCGTCGTACGCGGCATGCTCGTCTGGCCGGCGCTGTTGGTTGCCTGGAAGGTCGGGCTCGCGGCGAACGAGTTGCCGCAGCCATTGATCGTGATGCCCGAGTTGATCGTCGACGTGTCGGAGGCGTCGCTCGTCATCGTCGCGGCGATCGTCTTGGCGCCGCACTTGCTCGGGGCGACGATGAACTTCGCGCCCGGCGTCGGCTCGCCCTTGATCACCATGTTCATCTGGCGCACACGCACCGCGATGCCCTCGTAGCGGCTCGGCAGCGTCGCCGAGGCCGTGACCGAGAGGTCGGAGTTGAGCGTGGTCGGGACCGGAACAGTCAGCTTGCCGAAGTCGAACGGACCGACCTGGACCGGAACGACGGCCTGCAGGCGAGCCGGCGAGTCGGCGCCCGGGACGACGTTGTAGATGTCACCGAGGACCGTGTAGTCCTCGCCGACCGTGTCGCTGGAACCGAATGTCGTGGTGACGGTTCCGACCCAGCTGGCCGCGGTGGTCGCAGCGCAGGTCGCGGCATTGGCATCGGCCTGCGGGCACTGGCTGACTCCGCCGGCCTTGGTGTAGGCGACGAGGCCGACCGGGAGTTTCACGTCGAACTTCTTCAGTTCCTTCATGCCCAGCGGGTTGCCGACGTTCAGCGAGAGGTCGGGGTTGCCCGCCGAGGTCGACGACGAGAGCGCCGCGCTGAAGGTCGGGTTGAAGGCCGTCACCGTGCTCGTTCCGCCGCTGACCGAGAAGCTGCCGTTGCGCGCCGTCGTCGTCGACGTCGAGTTCGGGGTCAGCGTGGTGGCGACGTTGTAGCTGCCGGCCGTCTTCGGGTTGACGAACAACTTGTTCGAGCTGCTGAAGGCGATCGACATGTTCGTGAAGCCGAGGTCCGGGATACCGGCGAAGTCGGCCGAAACCTGGCCGGTCGCGGTGCCCGCGGCGTCGGTCGAACCGAGGCCGCCGGTCACGTTCGAGGAACCATTGACCAGCGAACTGCCGTGGATCACCATGTCGCGGCCCGGCAGGTGCAGGACCAGCGCCATCTTGTAGCGCGTGGCTGCCGTGTTGCCCGGAGTCTCGAGGTAGACCTCACCGGAGACGGGGTTCGGCAGCAGCGGTGTGTTCAGGGTGATCGACGCAAGGTTCGAAGTCGTGAGCTTGCAGGGGTTCGTCGATGACGCGTCGGAGTCGATCGTCGAGCAGGCCACGAGCGTGTTGCCGACGCCCGGGTTGAGCTCCATGCCCTGCGGGAAGGCGAGCTGGACGCGGTTCGTCGTGGCGTTGTCGTCCGGCAGGGCGATACCCATCGTCAGGGCCGTCGGCGTTCCGGCGGTCGCCGGGCTCACCGCGGTGGTGACGGTCGGGTTGTACGGCGGCATCGTGGCGTTGCAGCCGGTGGTGGTGAACGTCGACGAGTTGTCGGCTCCGTTGCCGCCCGACGCGAGGTCGGTCGAGTTGTCACTGGCGGTGAAATCGGCGCTGATCGTGTGCGTGGCGCACTTGCTCGGGTTGGTCATGTAGCTCTTGCTGTTGACCGAGGAGGCGAGCTGCATGTCGAGCGAGCGGAGGCGCACCTTGATGCCCTCGTAGCGCTGCGGCAGCGTGGCGTTGATGTCGATTCCATAGTCGGCACGCAGAGTGGTGGCGACCGGGATCGTCATGTTGCCGAGGTTGTACGGACCGACGACGACCGGGATGATCGCGGCGAAACGGGCCGGCTCGTTGGCGTTCGGCGTGACCTGGAAGATCTTGCCGCCGGTCAGGCTGAGCAGACTCGAGTCGGACTCGCCGATCGCTGTGGTGAAGGTTCCGACCTGCGAGCTGGCTGCGGTCGTCGCGCAGGATGCGGCGGCGGCGCTGGCCTGGGAGCACGGCGTGGTCACCGCGCTGGTGTTGGCGACCATGCCGGTCGGCAGGTGGATCGTCATCGCCTTGAGCAGCTTGTTGCCGTTCGGGCGCTCGACCTTGAGGCCGAGGTTGCCGTGACCGGCCGGCGCGGTGCTCGCGTTGGTCGCGGTCAGCTTGACGTTGAACGGCGAGGTGCCGCAGCCGGTCAGCGGGTACGACGGGTTCGTCGTGCGCGTCGCACCGGTGTTCGAGTTCGGCGTGAAGATCGCGTTGAATGAGTTAGTGCAGGTCTCGGGGTTGACGACCATGGCGTTCGAGCCGCCGTTGAAGGTCATCGTCAGGTTCGTGAAGCCGAGGTCCGGGATGTTGTCGAAGTCGGCGCTGATCACACCCGAGCCGGTGTCGACGGTGCCGGTGGCGCCGGTCGAGGCCGTCGGGATGTCGCTGCTTCCGTCGATCCGGACCTGACCGCGGACGGTCAGCTTCTGGCCGGGCAGGTCGATGATCATCGCCAGCTTGTAACGGTCATCCTTCGTGTTGCCCGGGTTCTCGAGGTAGACCTTGCCGGTCTGAGTCGCCGCGAGCAGCGGAGTCGTCAGGCTGACGGTCGCGATCTGCGAGCCGCTCGGGCAGCCGGATCCACCGGCATTGATCACTGCCGTCGAGCAGGTGGCCAAGCCGTTGGCGAAGGACGGGTTGATGTCCATGCCGTCGGGGAAGGTCAGCTGGATCCGTTTGAACGTCGGGTTGCCCTGGTCGGAGTTGATGTTGAAGATCAGTCCCGCGGGCGCGGCCGGCGTGCTGTTGTCGCTGGTGACCGCGATCGACGTGTTGCCGGTGAAACCGGCGCAGCTGGTCGGGGTGAAACCGAACGAGCCGGTGGCCGTCTGCGGCGAACCGCCTTCGGACGTCATCGTCGTGCTGATCGTGTGCAGCGAGCAGATGCTCGGGTTGACCATGAAGGCGTTGCCGGTGGCGGCCGTCTTGGCCAGGCCCATCTGCAGCGAACGCACGCGCACGGCGATGCCCTCGTAGCGCAGCGGCAACTGGGCCGTCGCGGTGATCGAGTAGTCGGCGTTGAGTGCGGTCGTGACCGGAATACTCAGCTTGCCGAGATCGAACGGTCCGACGACGACCGGCATGATCGCGGCGAAACGTGCGGGCTCGTCGGCGTTGGCGGCGACGTTGTAGAGCGAACCGCTCAGCGGGTAGGTCGCCGAGCCGGAGCCGATCGTCGCCCCGACGGATCCGACGACCTGGTTGGCGGCGCATCCACCTGCTGCGGCGGTGGCCTGCGAGCAGCGCGTGGTGGCCGTCGTGTTGGCGACCAGACCGGTCGGCAGGTTGACGACGATCTTGCGCAGGTTCAGGTTGTTGTCGGGACGGTTGAAGGTCAGCGTGACGTCGGGGTTGCCGGCCGAGGTCAACGGCGTGACGCCGCCGGCGAAGGTCGGGGCGAAGCCCTGCGAGCAGTTCGTGTCCGGCGTGTATCCGTCGGTCACCGTCTTCGTGGCGCCGGTTCCGTTCGGCGTCCAGATCGCGCTGAACTGCGAAGCGGTGCAGGCCGTCGGATTGACGAACAGCGCGTTGCTGCCGCTGTTGAAGGCAACCTTCATCGTCGAGAAACCGAGGTCCGGAATGCCGCTGAACTCAGCGCTGATCTGTCCGGTTCCGCTGTCGACCGCGCCGGTTCCACCGGTCGGGATCGTCGAGGAGCCGTCGACCAGAACCTGGCCGTGGAGGATCAGGTCCTTGCCCGGCAGGTGCACGACGATCGCGGTCTTGTAGCGCGTCGAGGCGGTGTTGCCCGGCTGCTCGAGGTAAACGGCGCCGGTCTGCGGGTTCGAGAGCAGCGGCGTCGTCAGCGTGACGGTTCCGAGCTTGGAGCCGTTGCTGTCGCAGGCGGCCTGGTTGCTTGCGAGGTTGCTGTCGCTGCAGTAGGCGAGACCCGTGCCGGCGGCGGGGTTGAGTTCGAAGCCGGCCGGGAAGGTCAGCTTGACGCCCTTGGTCGTCGGGTTGTTCAGCGTCGTGCCGAGGTCGAAGGTCAGACCGACCGGCTGGCCGGCAGCCTTCGTCGACGGCGTGACGGTGAGCGTCGGCGTGTCGGTGTAGGGGCGGTTGCAGCCGGTGAAGTTCGCGGCGCTGGTGCGCGAGACCGTCGTGCCGTCGCCGGCCTTCAGGTCGGCGCCGATCGTGCCGGAGAGACAGGCGCTCGGGTTGATCATGAACGGCTGACCGCCGACCATGCCGTTGATCGTCAGGTTGACTGCGCGGACGCGGACGTCGATGCCCTCGTAGCGCTCTGGCAAGGTCGAGAAGGTGTCGACACCGTAGGTGCGCGTGCCGGAGTCGGTCGTTCCGTCGTTGAGCGCGGTCGAGATGTCGACCGGCATGTTGCCGAGATTGAACGGTCCGACCTGGACCGGGATCAGAGCGGCGAGGTGCGCCGGCTCATTGCTGCCCGGGACGACGTTGTAGACCGTGCCGCTGAGCGAAAGACGCTCGGCCGCGGCGCCGATCTCGGTCGAGATCGTTCCGACCGCGCTGCTCGGCGTGCTGCTGACGCAGGTGCCAGCGGTCGCGTCTGCCTGCGGGCAGCGGGCGACGTTGGTCGTGTTGGCCACCAGGCCGACGGGCAACTTCACATTGAAGTTCTTGATCGTCCTGACGTTCGTGTCGGTGCCGTTGTTGGTGCCGACGGCGATGTTCAGGTTCGGGTGCGCTCCGGCCGTGTAGTCGGAGAGCGTCGCGCTGAACGTCGGGTTGAAGGCCTGGGTGCAGTTGGCCGTCGTGTCGAACGTCTTGGTTCCGGTGGAGGCAGTCGCGCCGGTGCCGTTGGCGGTCACGCTGGTGCCGATCTGCCAACCGGTCTGGCAGGACGACGGCGTGATCAGCATCGCGCGGTTGCCGCCGTTGAGGGTCAGGTCAGGGTGCCGAACGCGAGGTCCGGAATCGCCGGGAAGTCGGTGACGATCTGACCGGTTCCGGAGTCCTTGGCGCCGGTTCCACCCGACGGGATCGTCGACGAGCCGTCGACCGTGGCGCCGCCGTGGACGATCAGCATGCGGCCCGGAAGCTTGACCACGAGCGCCAGCTTGTAGCGGGTGCTGGCGAGCGAGCCCGGCGTCTCGAGGTAGAGCTTGCCGGTGTAGGTGCCGGAGATCAATGGCGTGGTCAGCGAGACCGTTCCCTGCTGCGCCGCGGCCGGGCAGTTGTCGGTCGTCGTCGTGATCGCGTCGATCACGGCCGTGTCGCAGGTCATGTTCGAGCCGGCGTTTCCGACGGCCGGGTTGATCGACATGCCGACCGGGAAGGTCAGCTTGACGTCGCCGATCGACGGGTTGCCGTCAGGCGAGGTGACGCCGACGGTCATGCCGGTCGGGGTCTGGGCCGAAGTGCTGATACCACTGATCGCGAAGGTCGGGGTACCGGCGCTGAATGCGGTCGGGCAACCGGTGGCGACGTAAGCGGAGGAGTTGTTCGCGGCGCTGGTGTCGTTGGTCGAATCAGCGGACGTGAAGTCTGCGCTGATCGTCGCACCGGCGTTGCACTTGCTCGGGTTGTTCAGGTAGTTCTTCGAGTTGACGGTGCCGTTGATCACCATCTGCATCGTGCGGATGTAGACAGCGATGCCCTCATAACGCGTCGGCAGCGTTGCCGCGAGGTCGATGCCGTAGTCGCTGCGCAGTGACGCCGAGATCGGAAGCGTCAGGTTTCCGAGGTTGAACGGACCTACCTGGACCGGGATGACAGCCTGGAAACGAGCTGGCTCCTCGGCGTTCGGCACGACGGCGAAGATCTTCCCGCCGGCGAGCGACACGTTCTCGTTGCCCGAGCCGATCGCCGTGGTGAAGGTTCCGACCTGCGAAGTCGGCTGAGTGGTCGCGCAGCTCGCCGCAGCGGCCGACGCCTGGGTGCACTGGGGTACGTAGCCGGTGCTGGTGTTGGCGGTGAGGCCGGTCGGGAAGTGGATCGCGAGGTTCTTGAGCTGACGCTCCTTGTCGTTGCGCGCGATGTTCATCGTCAGCGTCGGGTGGGCGCCCGCCACGTAGGTGCTGGCGGTCGCCGTGAACGACGGGTCGAAGGCGTTGGTCGAGCCGGTCGGCGTGTAAGTCGCCGAAGCGGTCGTGTCCGTCCCCGGGTTGCTGTCGGAGTTCGGCGTGAAGATCGCGTCGAAGGTCGCGGCGTCGTTGGTGCGCGGGTTCACGACCATTGCGCGGTCACCGCTGTTGAAGGCCATCGTCAGACCGGTGAAACCGAGGTCCGGGATGTTGTTGAAGTCAGCGACCATGCGGTGCGAGTCGAGCGTGTGCGCGCTGTCGATCGTTCCGGTCGCGCCAGTTGAGGCAGTCGGGATGTCACTCGAACCCGGGATCGTCAGCGAGCCGGCGACGACCAGCGGCTGGCTCGGGACGTTGACGATCATCACGACCTTGTAACGCGTGGCCGCGGTGTTGCCCGGCGCGACCACGTAGACGTTGCCGGCGATCGGGCTGGTCGAGAGCAGCGGGGTCGTCAGCGAGACGGTCGCGATCGAGGTCGCACCCGAGCAGCCCGCGACGGTGGCGGCGCTGCAGGTGGCGCCGGCGGAGCTCAGCAGGTTGCCGAAGGCCGGGTTGATGTCCATGTTCAGCGGGAACTTCAGCTGGACGCGCTTGATCGTCGGGTTCGACTGGGTCGCGGCGTCGGAGCCGATCGCGAAGGTCAGTCCGACCGGCGCGGCGGCCTGCAGCGTGCTCGGAGTCACCGACATCGTCGGCTCCTTGCCCGAGGTGAAGTTCTTCGGGCAGCTGCTGATCGCGAAGGACGGCGAGGTGGCCGTGGTGAAGCTTGCGCTGTCGTCCTTGTAGACATCGGCGCTGAAGTCGCTGACGGTGCGGCAGATCGACGGGTTCTCGAAGAACTGGCTTCCGCTCACCGTGCCGTTCAGCGTGACGCTGAGGCTGCGGGTGCGGATGTCGATGCCCTCGTAGACCTTCGGCAGCGTCGCAGTCGCGTCGATGCCGTAGTTGCTGCGCAGCGAGGTCGTGACCGGGACCGACAGCTTTCCGAGGTTGTACGGACCGACGGTGACCGGTATCACGGCCTGCAGGCGTGCGGGCTCGGTGCTGTTCGGGACGACGTTGTAGACCGAACCGGCCGGGAGCGTAAGCGTCTCGGCGTCGGATCCGACTGTGGCCGTCGCAGTTCCGACGACCGGCGTGGCGCAGTTGCCGGCGGCAGCGACGGCCTGCGTGCACGTCGCGACGTTGCCGGTGTTGGCGACGAAGCCGACCGGCAGGTGGTAGACGACCTTGCGCAGGTAGTCGACGGCGCCCGTTCGTGACGGTCATCGTCAGGTTCGGGTTGGCCGCCGGGGCGCCGCTGGTCACGCTGGCGCTGAAGCTCGGGGCGAAGCTGACCGTGCGGCAGTTCGTGTTCGTGTTGAACGAACTCGAGCTGGTCGCGGTGGTCGTCGGGTTCGTGTACGCGTACATCGTCGCCGTGATCGTGTTCGTCGCCGCGCAGGTCGTCGGCGTGATCAGCAGCGCCTTGCTGCCGGAGTTGAGCACGACGCTCAGCGCCGTCCAGGCGATGTCGGGCATGTTGTCGAAGTCGACCGTCAGCGCACCGGTGCCGCCGTCGACCTTGCCGGTTGCGCCGGAGGGCACGTTGCTGTCACCGTCGAGGCGCACGACACCGCGGGCCACAACGGTCTGACCCGGGATGTTGATCAGCACCGCGACACGGAAGCGCGTGGCCGCGTTGCCCGAGGGGTCCGGAGTCTCGAGGTAGACCTTGCCGGTGAACGGTCCGCCGGAGATCAGCGGAGTGGTCAGCGAGACGGTGCCGAACTGCGTGGCGCCGGCAGTGGAGCAGAGATCGCTGCTCGGGGTGGAGTTGTTGATGTTCGCCGTCGAGCAGGTGGCGGCGCTGCCGAGGTTGCCGACCGCCGGGTTGACTGTGGTGCCCGCCGGGAAGGTGAGCTTGAGCTCCTTCATCGTCGAGTTGCCGGCCGCGTTGGTCACCGCCGTGGTCAGGCCGATCGGAGCCTGGTTCTGCGGCGCTGCCGGGCTCGTCGTCATCGTGGCCGTCGGCGCGGTGGCTCCGAAGGTCGTACCGGTGCATGTGCCGGTCGTGAAGCTGGCGCTGCCGTTCGCGGTGGTGCCGAGCGCCGACGTCATCGTGACGTTGGTCGTCTTGGCCGTGTTGCACTGACTCGGGTTGGTCAGGAAGTTCGCGCTGTTGCCGGGGGCGACTCCGTTGATCGTCACCTTGAGCTGGCGGTACCGGACCTTGACACCCTCGTAACGACCCGGCAGCGTGACCGAGGCGTTGAGGCCGTACGGGTCAGCATCAGAGGCGCCGCGCATCGAGACGTCGACCGGGAGGGTCATCGAACCGAGGTTGTACGGGCCGAGCACGACCGGGACGATCGCGGTCAGCTTGGCCGGGGCGGTCGCCGGGGCGACGGTGTTGTAGAGCTTGCCGGTGAGAGTCGCGAGACCGACCGTCGGGGTCGCGATCAGCGCTGAGCCGACCGATGCGGTGACGGTTCCGACCTGGGTGTTGGCCGGGCAGTTGGCCGCGTCAGCCAACGCCTGCGTGCAGGTCGGGACGTTTGCGGGAGCGCCGGTCAGGCCGGATGGCAGCTTGAAGGTCGCGCCGGCGAGCTGCTGGTTGACCTCCGGACGGTCGACCTGGAGCGTGAGATCGGGGTGCGCGTTCGGGGTCGTGGTCGAGACGGTCTGGCTGAACGTCGGCGCCCAAGCGCCGCCGCCGTTGGCGGTGGTCGTGTAGCTGGAGGTGGCCGACGCCGTGTTCGGCGTCGCGGAGGTGTTCGTCGCGGTGAACGCCGCGTTGAACTGCTGCGAGGCGCCAGAGATCTCGGAGTTCACGAACATGCGCGGACTCTGGTTGAAGTTGAGCGACATCGACGAGTAGGCGACGTCGGGCAGTCCGGTGAAGGTCGCGACGATCTGGCCGGTCGAGACCTCAGAAGTCGAGCCGAGTCCGCCAGTCACGCCGCCTGCGGTCGAACCGGAGACGGTCGCTCCGCCGCGCACGATCACGAGACCGCCCGGCATGTTCAGGTACATCACGAACTTGTAGCGATCGGCCGTGCCCGAGCCGGGCTGCTCGAGATAGACCGAGCCCGTGACCGCGGTCGGCAGCAGCGGTGTGTTCACGGTCACATCGGCAACCTTCGAAGCGACCGCCGCACA
Source organism: Solirubrobacterales bacterium (assembly GCA_047605325.1). GTDB lineage: Bacteria > Actinomycetota > Thermoleophilia > Solirubrobacterales > JACPNS01 > JACPNS01. The sequence continues at coordinate 14,496 of JASGFX010000011.1, forward strand.
TGTGTTGGTCGTGTTGTTGAGGTCGTTGGTGACGTTGGCCGTCGGGCAGGCGGTGGCGCCGTTGGCGAAGCCGGGGTTGATCTCGAGACCGGCTGGCATCGTCACGGTGACGGCGTTGATCGTCGACTGTTGGACCGTCGTGCCGGTGACACCCGACTCGGTCTGAGCCTGGTTGACCGTCACGTTCAGCCCGGTCGGCTGGGCGGCCACCGTGGTTTCCGGAGTGACCGTCACGGTCGGCGAGAAGCCCTGGGCAGCGCATCCGCTCGTCGTCTGGTCAGTGTCGGACGGCGTCATCGTCGAAACGGTGCCGCTGCCGGGCGTGTTGCCCGAGAGATCACCGTTCGAGGTGATCGAACTGTTGAAGTTGAGGACCTGATTGCACTTGGACGGGTTGATCAGGAAGGGCTTGCCGTTGACGTAACCGTTGAGTCGCAGGTTGATCGACTTGTAGGCGATCGGCACGCCGAGAATCGACTGCTGGAGTCCCAGTGTCGAAGCGCGCAGGCGGAAGGTCGACGCCGAAGGAAGCGTCATGTGCGTGATGTTCACGACGTTGCCGAGGTTGAACGGACCGACCACGGCCGGCGTGATGATCGCCAAGCGCGCAGTGTCGCCGGAATCTGGCTCGGCCATGTAGACCGTTCCGCCCAGCGTCGCGGGGCTCGAACCGGTCCCGGCCACGACCGTGACCGTTCCGACCGCGGCGGCGGCCGGGCAGCCGTTGGCCTGAATCGTCGCGAGGTTGCCGGTACAGCGATTTGCCGCGTCGATCACCTTGACGGAGCCGGCCATGCCGGTCGGAAGGTCGACCACGAAGTCGCGGATGTTGTCCTGGCGGTCGCCACGGGTGACCGTGAGGTCGAGTCGCGGGGACTTGCCGACGCCGGTCTCCGGCGTCGTGGCGGTCGCGTCGGACATGCTCGTGAGATTCGCGGAGAAACCAGGGTTGAAAGCGCTGAACGCGCAGGTCGCGTCGCCGGATTCGCTGATGGTGCGGCGCTGGCCGTTGGCGACAGACGCCGTCGGGCTGAGCGCACCCTGTCCGGTCGTGGTCCACGGAGTCAGCGTGATGCCGAAGTCCGCGGTCGTGGTGCAGACGTTCGGGTTGAGCAGCAGCTGCTGCGCGGCGTTCGGACTCGATACCGGGCCCGATGAAGGCGTGCCGACACCGGTCGATGCGGAGTTGAAGTCGAGGATGAACGATCGATAGTTGAACTGCGGCAGGCCGGCGCCGGCGTTGTCGAAGCTCACGACGACATTTCCGGTCGTCGAGTTGACGGTCGCGGTTCCCTGGAACTTCGTCGCAGTCGCGCCACGCGCGGCATAAACGTAGAGGCGGTACTTGCCGGCCGCTTCGTCACCAGTCTGAGGCTGCCCGAGATAGAGCTTTCCGACAAGGTTGTCGGTGAACTCAGGTGCATCGACCGCGACCGTTCCGATCTCGCTACTGCTCGGACAAGTCGGCGCGTTGCCGCTCGTTGTCATACCGGCCACCGGCATCAAGAACTGAGCCTCGGTGCAGCCGGTTGAGCCGAGGCGCGTCGCCACGCCCGGGTTGATCTTGTAGCCCGACGGCAGAGTCATCGCGAAGACCTTCGCGTAAGCGCCCTGCGCGACGTTGGTTGTCGGGACGGTGTTCGTCAGCGTTGCACGGATTCCGACCGGGGCTCCGGCCTCGTCGGTCGTCGTCGACATCGAGAACCCGAGGTTCAGCGCGGGGTAGCTCGCGCAGTTGGGTGTGCTGGTACCAGTCCCCGCACGCGAATCCAGCGTGCCGTCAACCGGGTGGACGTCGGCGGTCGGGCTGGCGTTGGAGTCGTAGCCCATCGTGTACGCCGTCGTGTTCCAAGCATCACAGCGCGTCGGGTTGGTCAGGAACGGCTTGCCGCTGGGCGCGATGCCGTTGATCGTCTGGCTGATCGTCTTGACACGGATGCTCGCGGTGCCGCCCAGCGCACCGGTGTACTGGGTGCGCGGAAGCGTGTCCAGAATCTCGAGGCGCAGACCGTTGTCCCAAGGTCGCAGCGTGATCTTCGCCGTCATGTCCATCGACTGCGTACCGGCCAGTGAACATGCGCCGAGGGCGCCTCCGCTCGGCGTACCGCTGACGTGGACGCCGACGTAGGTCGGCACTTCAGGCGTTGCGGTCGGCCGGTTCTTCAGCAGATAGAGGTTTCCGGTCAGGGTCAGGCCGCACTCGCCGACCCACGCCGATGCGGTCACGCCGACAGAAATCGTTCCGATCACACTGCTGGCCGGGCAGGTGCTGTAGCCGTCGGTGTTCGATGCCGGCGAGCCCGCGGTGTAGTCGACGGTGTTGCAGCGGTTGGCCTCGGTGATCGCGTTCGGATCACCGATCAGTCCGGCAGGCCAGTCGAATGAGAGGCGCTGGATGTCGTCGCCGCTGTCTCCGTTGCCGTTTCCGTCGGCGTAGTTGAGCGACAGCGATTGCGTGACGTTGCCGTGGGCGCCGGGAGTGTTGGTCGAGTAGGTGGTCGACGTGGTCGGCCAGACGGTCGCGCCTGCGTTCTGCGTGAAGGCGACCGTAAAAAGGCATGCAGCGGCCAGGGCACTCAGCCAGAGAAGAGCAATTCGCGACGTCCGTGTCACGTTCATACGAACCCCCGCGCTTGCGGAAAGATTCGGTGCTCCTTCAATACAGCTGGCAGCCGGGCCGTCGTGACCCTTGGCACTTGCGTGCATTCTCTGCATCCCCTTGATTTGATTCATGTCCCCGGTTTCGAAAGCGAATCCGTTCGTCCGAAAATCTGCACCGGACGGTGAAGTACTTGTTTGTGTCGGCGCGAGGCCTCTAACCCTTGAGTAACAACAGGTTCTTGTCAGCGCGCGGACCACGCACCCTTGCGTCGTCCGGGCAGCTCAGGCGACCCCCCTCCCTGGTGGCCGTATGGTTGAGCCGCGCGATCAGCGCGAATCAAGAGTAGCCGTGAGCAGGTCAGCCCACAATGCTGATTTTTCAGCTAATTGAAAAGTCCTTCAATCACGCTGGTGAGCGCGGAAACCGAGGGTCTTCCCTCATCCAGGACGGTGCGCCGGCCGGGCCGCGTGGCCGGTGACCAGGCCACGATTTCGGCCAAACGGGCCGGAGCGATGCCAAATCCGCCCAATGCGGACTTCATCCCGACTTCATCCAGGATGGTCTTGACGGCATCGATGTCGCCGCCCTGGAGGGCGGTTGCGACAAGCGTTCCGAAGGCGACCTGCTCGCCATGGGGGGCCGTTCCAGGCTCCAGCGCGTCCAGCGCGTGGCTGATCAGGTGCTCCGACCCCGAGCAGGGCCGTGACGATCCGGCGATCTCCATCGCGAGGCCGCTGAGCACGAGTCCGTCGAGCAGTCTTTGCGCCAGATCGAGCGGCAGCTCGCCTGAGCCGAGCGGCGTGAGATCGAGCCCTTCGATCAACAGATGCGCGCAGGAGCTGAGCAGCGCCGCGAAGTCGTCGACCTGCTCTTCGCCCGATTGCGCGGCGATCCGCCAGTCGATCAGCGCCGTGCGGTTTCCCAACAGGTCGCCGACTCCGGCGCGCGCGAAGGCGATCGGCGCAGCCGCGATCGTCGTGAGGTCGGCGAGCACCGCGACGGGCAGCGCCGAGCGTTCGCTCACGACCTCGCCGGTGGTTTCGCGGATCACGGAGATCGGCGAGGCGATGCCGTCGGCCGAGAGCTGCGTCGGGATCACGATCACCGGTAGCTCGGAGGCAAGCGCCGCGGACTTGGCGACGTCGATCGGGCGACCGCCGCCGATCGCGATCAATACGTCACGGGCCCGGGCGATCTCGGCGATGCGCGCGACTTCGGCGCGCGAGTTGTCGGTCACGACCTCACGCGACGCCGATTCGACCTTCAGGTCGCTGCAGACTGCGGCAGATTGCGAACTGCCCGAGACCAGCAGCGGCGCCGTGGCGCCGAGCGCTTCGAGCACGCCTGCGAGCTCGGCGGAGAGCTCATCGACGCCCTGCGTCGCGCGCAGGAACTGAGGTAGCTCGATCTGACGCTTCGCGGCGATCGCCCCGATCAGCTGATCGAAGCCGTCAGACACGACTCTCGCGCTCCGCGATCGCGGGAGCGATCGTGTTGTCGGCGCGGTCGAGATCGTCGTGATCGTCGATCTCAACCCACTTCGTGCCGCCGACGCGTTCGATTCGCACGCGGCGCTCTTTCGCGAGTGCTTCGATCGCGTCTTCGTAGTAGACCTGCGTGTTGCCGCCGGAGACGAATTCCTCGAGGATCTCGGCAAGGCGCGGGCCGTCAGCCGGATCGATACGGGTGAGGCCGATGTACTCACCGACGGCCCGGTCGAGCGCTATCGACTTGTGCAGACGGTCGAGGCCGTCGCCGGCCTCGGTCGCCTTCATCGACTCCTCGTCGACTGCGAGCTCGTCGTCGACGAGGATCGCGGTGCCTTCGGTTTGCGCGAGGCGGCGCGCCAGTTCCGGCTCGAACAGCAGGTCGCAATTGACGATCGTGCAACCCCGTGCGACGACCTCGCGCGCCTGCCACAGCGAGGTGATGTTGTTCTCGGTGTCCCAGCGCTCGTTGAAGATCGTTTCGACGTCGTAGCCATCAAACGCGTCGGCGGCGTGGCCCGTGATCGCGATGATCCGCTCGAACCCGGCGGCGCGCAGGTACTCGAGACTGCGATCGACCAGCGGACGTCCACCGGCCTCGACCATCGCCTTGGGTCTGTCGCCGGTCAAATCGCCCAGCCGAGAACCGCGGCCGGCGGCGAGGTAGATGACAGGAAGCTGATCGCTCACGCAACAACCGTACCCGCCACCCCTCCACAGGCTTTGCAAGCTTCGAGCTTGCAGGCCGAAGTTGGCGAGATTTGGCCCTTGTCCATGGGGTTTTCTTTGCAAGCCCGAAGCTTGCAAGAAATTCCCGTTGTTCAAGGGGTTTCTCGCGGCGGGATTCCGTTGCAAGCTCGAAGCTTGCAATGAAGGACGTGTTGGTTAGGGTGCGCGGGATGGAGAATGCGGTTACGCGTAAGAACCTTCCAGCGCTTCCCGAACTGATCGCTATCTGCGGCGGTGAGGGGACGGCCGGTCGCGACGAGCCACGCGACTTTCGGAGGATCTACGCCCGCGGCGTGCGCAAGCTCTCGATCCGCATCACGCGCGTGCTGCTCCCGACCGGCATCAGCGCCAACCAGACCACCGTGTTCGGGATCCTCGTCGGCATCGCCGGTGGCCTGCTGCTCGCGATCAACAGCTATTGGGCGCAGATCCTCGCGATCATCCTGATGCAGCTGGCCTTCGTGCTTGATTTCTGCGACGGCGAGATCGCGCGCTTCGAGCGGCAGATCGAGGGCAAGAGTTCCGGCGCCGGCGGCGCCTACCTCGACTGGGTCGGGCACTACTACATGCCCGCCGCGATCACGGCGGGCCTCACCTGGGGCGTATTCCGCGAAAACGGCGACTGGTGGTGGCCGGCACTGGGCCTGATCGTGATCCTTTCACTGGTGCGCGTGCCCTACAGCGCGCGCGACCACATCATGTGGGGCGTCTACCGCGACAAGCCCGAGCTACGCGGGTCCGACACCATGGTGCGCGCAGCGCTTGCGCGGATGGGCGGCGACCCCGACGCGCTGAACCTGGAAGCCCAGGGCGCCGAGGCGATGGCCGGCTCCGAGGGCCGCGGATTGCTCTGGAGCCGGTACACCAACTTCGGCCAGTTGATCGTCTTCCCAGGCTTCATCAACCTAGTCGCGGCGGCGAGCATCATCGACATGCTGATCAGCGCGTTCTCCGCACCGAGCTACTTCGAGGTATCGAGCGTCTGGGCGCGCGGCGCGGTGCTGGCCCTACTCGGGGCCGTGCACTTCCTGCACCAGATCCGGGCGATCGCCCAGGGATTTCGAATCACGCGCGCGCTGCAATAGCGAGCGCGCGTCGCGCAGCTGCCGAAGCTCCGCACGGCTGAAGAAGCCGGTCAGCAACAGCAGCGCCGGATAGAGCAGGCACCAGAACGCGCGCTCGATGGCTGCGGTCGTGCCGATCGGACCCAGCAGCGCCTCTCCCGAATACGCGACCACGACCGCCACCGCCGCGATCTGCAGAATCCTGCGCCACTCGAGCACGAGCCCGAGCGTCTGGCGCGCGCGCATGTACATCAAGCCGTTGAGCACGAGGTACGCGCCGATCAACGCGATACCCGCGCCGACGATCCCGTGATCCGGTATCAGCAGCCAGCAGAGCGCGACGTTCGCCACAAGACCCGCCGCCGCAACGGGAAAGAGCGAGCCGGTCTTTCCCATCCGGGCGACCGACGAGACCATCACGAGGTATGCGCCATAGAGCACGACACCCGTCGCGACCAGCGGTAGCGCGCGGTGCGCGTCGTAGAACTGCGGATTCGAAGTGAGCACCCGCACCAGCGGTCCGGCGAGAAGCGAAAGCGCTGTCACGACGGCACCGGTCACGAGCAGGTAGTAGGTCAGCACCCGCCCGTACACGACGCTCGCCTCGGCGTCGGACTTGATCGAGTACGCAAGCGGCGGCCAGGCCATCTGGAAGGCACGCACGAAGATCGTCACGCCCTGCGCAAGCTTGTACGCGATCGAATACGTGCCGACCATCGTCGCGCCGACGAGGCGCGACGATGGCAGGTGAAGCAGAAACAGGCGGTCGACCCAGTTGAGCGCGTACAGCGAGATCTCACCCGGCACGGTCGGCAGGCCGAAACGCAGCATCGGCGAGAGGAGCGGCAACCCGGGGCGCGGGATCCGCCCACGACTGATGTGGAGAACGAACAGTGCCAGCACGACGATCGCGGTGCCCACCGCGTTTCCGAGCACGAGGCCTTCCGCACCCTGATCGCGGCCGATCACCAGCCACAGCGTCAACGGCACAGTGACCAGCACATTCGCGCTGGTCGCGAGCGCGTAAGCGCCGGCCTTCTCCTCGACGCGGAAGAACGCCAGCAGCAGTTCGTAGAAGGTCGAGAACCAGAACCAGATCACGCCGATCACGACGAGCTGGCGTGCATCCGGCGCATCGCGCAGCAACAGCGACTCGAGCAACGGGACAGCCGCGAGACACAACACCACGCCGAGCGTCGTGCTCGTCAACAACCCCCAGAATGCCGTCTGGGTCACCTTGCGCTGGTCGTATTCGTCTTTCAGGAAGTAGAAACGCAGGAAGGCCTCGATCGCGCCGAGCCGGAAGAAGATCGACAGCACGATCACCGTCGTCGCGATGATCTCGGCGTAGCCGAAGCCGCGTGGGCTGACGTATTTCGTATAGATCGGCAGCGTGAAGAGCGCGATCAGCTTCGCCAGTACGCTCGACGCGGTGTAGGCGGTGCCGGTCCTGGCCAGGCGCTTGAGATAACCGATCATGCGGGATCAGTATCGCGGCGCGGGATGGCGGCAAGCGAGACCGCGCAGCCGAGCAGCACCCAGGTCAGCGGATCCTCGAGGAACGCCGCGTAGGCCAGGGTGTGAACGAAGATCGCCGTGAAGCAGGCCGCGACGGCGACGCGCGCCACCAGGCCCGGTCGACCGCGTGAGCCGTCCTCCCGCCCCACGCGCCGGAAGACCGCGCCGAATCCGGCGATCAGCAGGGCGACAAACGCAGCGAGTCCGACGATGCCCTGCTCGGCTGCGACCGTGAGCGGCGCGGTGTGCGACTTGGTCGTGACAGCCGGGCCGTAGGTCGTGCGCTTGGCGAGATCATTGGCCCGGTAGGCGCTGGAGAAGTCACCGGAGCCCTGGCCGAAGATCGGCTTGTCGCCCCACAGCGTCAGCGCGCCGGTGACGAGATCGAAGCGCCCACTGGTGGTCGTCTCGGCGCTCTTGCTGCTGGTGAGATTGACGCCGGTGACCGACGGGAAGGCCAGGGCGAAGATCAGCCCGGCCAGCAGCACGCCTCCGGTCACGAGCAGAACCGGCTTGGCCTTCCAGCGCAGCGCCGCCAGCACCACGAGTCCGGCCAGCAGCGCGGCGAAGCTCGACTGGCTGAGACTGAGCACCAGGCCGGCCCAGAGCAGCGCGAGGACCCCGGCCGCCCCGAGCACCCGGCGGGTCTTCTGCGTGTAGAGCATCACCGCCGTGACGACGAGCATCACCATCGCGAGGAAACGCCCGTAGATGTTCGGATCGAAGAAGAACGACTGCACGCGGAAGTACGGATCGAAGTCGGAGGGCTGCGCGCCGCCGATCGTGATCAGGTAGCGCCCGCGCGCGAACTCGATGAAGCCGCCGAGCACGAGGATCCCAGCCACGCTGACCAGCGTGATCGCGCAGGTGCGCAGCAGCTTGGCGTCCCACTTCTGCGCGGCGGCGATGCCGTAGAGCAGCGCAAACGGCGCGTAGAAGAAGCAGAAGTTCTGCGTTGCGACAGAAACATCGTTGGCGTAGAGACTCTGCAGCGCGTAGAGCGCGAGGTAGATCACGATCGTGACGTCGAGCAGTTTCGGGCCGCGCGGAGCGTCTTCGATGCGACCGCGCCAGACTGCCCACCCGCGCGCGATCACAGCCCCAGCGATCGTCAGATAGAGCGGCAGCAGCAGCTTGACCGAATCGCCGCCTATCTCGAGTGGCACACGGAACGCAAGCGTGGCGAGCGCGGCCGGAATCACCGCGCGCGGCCAGCGCATGAAGAACGCCGCGACGCCGGCGAGCACGATCAGGCCGGTCACCGCGCCTGCCCCGATCAGCGGCAGCGAGAGCGAGGGGAGGCTGGAGGTCTGGTCACCGATCACCGAGCCGGCGAGCACGAGCGGGCTGAAGATCAGCACGGCCAACGCGGAGGCCCAGCGCAGGCGCTCACTCGAGGCGAGCAGCCAGCCACCGATCAGGCCGGCGAGCATGATCAGTCCGAGACTCTCGAGCACCGGCGCGGCTGCGAGCGGCATGGTCACTTCAGCACCTCGAGGATCGCGTTGGTCGACCAGGCCACGTTCGACTGCGCCGGATCGCCGAGCTGCGCAAGCCAGCCACCGGCGCCGACACGGATCACCTCACCCTTGCCGAGCTTGTAGCCGACGAAGGCGGGAGCATCTGGCTCGCGCCCGCCGGAGGTCAGCACCTGAGCGCCGCTTGCAAGACCCTTCGACTGCTGGAAGAGCGTGAACAGGCCGGTCGGTCCGCGCAGCAGTCCGAGCTCGTCCTTGAACTTCGCAACCGGCGCCGGCGCTTCGGTGACGTTCGCAGTCGACTCGCCGAAGATGTCGCGGCCGCGCTGCTCGGACGGACCGGCAAGCTCGGTGGCCGAAAGCGTGACCGTGCGACGGAACGCGCTGAGCGAGAAGAACGCAACCTTGCCCCCGCCCTCGACGAAGCGGCGCAGTTGCGTGCCGAGCGCGGCCGGCAACCAGCGCTCATCCCCGGCCAGCAGCACGGCGTCGTGGCCGCGCAGCGCTGCGGCAGGGTTGGCAGCGAGCGCGATATCGGTCGTGTACTGAGCCTTGAGCGTCGGCTGCGCGGTCTCGAGGTATTGCGCCAAGGCGCCCTCGGCCTCGCCAAAACCGGTGGTGCCGGCGGCGCGCGCGAGCAGACGGTTGAGCGGAACGCGCAGCGTCTCGCCGGCCGGCAGCGACTGGTAGGGATCGGGGAAGCCGTCGCCCGACATGTCGACGGGGTTGGTCGCCTGCCAGGCGATCGCCGGCTGCACGATCAGCAGGCGACTGCGGTGGCCCGAGGCGATCGGCAGTGGCGCGCGCGCGACGCCGGAGTCACCGGCCACGCGCCGCTTGGCCTGGATGCGCAGCACGTAGAGGCCACTCGACGTGTCCGGAACGGTCAGGTGGAGTGTCCCGCCGCGCGCCGTGCCCGACGCCACCGACGATCCCGAGACGCTCGCGATCCGCCAGCGGTAGCCGCCGCTCGGCGGAGCGACGCGGAAGCTCGCTCGCGTGCCGACAACTGCAGCCCGGGTGGGCGGCGCGATCTGCACACCGGTCAGCGTCACGCCCGAGAGCCCGCGGGTGCTCCCCGAACGCGGCGGATCGGCATCGCTGCTGCTCCCGACATTGCCGGCCGCGTCACAGGCGCGAGCGACGATCACGTAACTGCCGGTTGGCGCCGGGCGGGCTCGGCCACTGTGCCTGGTGCCGTAGCAATGCGGCGACTCGGCTGTGTTGTCCCAACCCGAGAAGGCGCCGACGGTCTGATCCCACGCGCCGCTGCTCGAGCGGCGTGTACTGAGGAACGAGGCCACCGGGTCAGACGACGTGCGCTGACCACGCACGCGATATACGAGGAACTCTGCCCGCAACGACGTGCCGGCCCCGGAGAAATTGACCTTCACCGGCGAGCGTCCGCGCAGAATCGAAACAGTGTGGCTGCCGACGACGTTCGCGGTGATCTTCGGCGCTTCGGTGTCGACGACAAAGAACTGATCCGGCACAAAAGTTCGACCGTTGCCCCGCAGGGTGATGCGCACGCGGTAGGCGCCGTCGGGCACTGGCTGCCCGCGATGCTTGTGGCCGTTGTGGTCGACCGTCCCGCGGTAGCGACCGTTCCAGTAGTACGTGTGCGGGCCCGCCGAGAGCCGCTCCTCGTCGGCCAGCACCCGCACCGGTGAGCCTGTGCGGTCGATCACCGTCACCGTCACATAGTCTGACTTCTTGATCCGGAAGCGCACGCGGCCCTTCTCGCGCAAACCATCATCGTTGGGCGAGATGTAGCGCTTGAAGCTGACCGAATAGACCAGCGGATCGGTGTGCTTGAGCCGCTGCGCAGCGAAGAACGCAAAGAACGTCGCGAGCACCAACAGCCCGAAGACAACTCGCGAGATCTGCGTCGCCCGGGTCACGCGGGAGAGGCTAACCGCGCAGGCGCGCTATTGCTGCTGGAAGTCGGCGCCGAGCACAACGATCACCGGTACCGATCCCCCCTGCGCGAGGATCTCTTCGGTCGCCGGTTTGAGCGTCTTGACCGCGAGTTCGGTCGCCACCTCCTGGGCTTCGGGTTTGCTGCCCGCGGCGTAGTAGACGACCGTCTCCGCCTGGTTGTTGGCGTCCGGGAGGTTGCCGGTGGTGGTGTCGGTGAAGCCGGCCTTGTTCAGACCGGTGGCTGCGCTCGCGGCGAGCCCGGCCGTGCTGGTTCCGTTGAGCACCGAGACCGTGACCGCGGCGCGGTTGATCCGCGTGTTGCGGTCGTTGGATGTGTTCGCCTGCTGGCGGTTGGCGGCGCTGCCGCCTGTGCCCTTGGTCGTCGTGGTGTCGTCGCCGCCGAGCAGTTGCGTGGCGATCAGGATCACCGCGAAGACCGCGACCAGAACACCAGCCACGGCGAACGGCACGCGGCTCTTGTGCTCAGGGGCCTGGTCGATCGCCTCAAATGTGCCGGATCCGGTCGTGCCGGTCGAGAGGTAGTAGTCGGGGATCGGCGGCGTCGAAGGCGCGCGTACGGCGGTGAACTCAGACGTGTCGAGCGGGGGCAGCGGCGGAAGCGGACCTGCCGAGCGCGCTGCCGCCGGGGTCGAAGGGCTGAGGCGGTTGGCCTCGGCTTCGCCCTCGGGCTCGGCGGCGGGCTCTTCGGTCTCTGCGGCTGGCTCGTCTTCGGAGTCCGGTGCGGGCTGGATCGCAGTCTCACCGACGGCCGCGGACTCGGCGACGACATGGTGTTCCTCAGGCGCCTGCTCGGCCGCTTCGCCGCCGAACTCTTCGCCGATCACATCATGGGCCTGAGTGGCTCCCGGGTCGTGCTCGGGAACGGCCGGCGCTTCGGCTGGCGGCTCGCTCTCCGCGACGATCGCCGGCGACGGCGTGGTACCCGCGTCTTCGGCGATACCCGCCGCGGCCTGGGCCTCGGACTGGCGATAAGCCATCGACTCGTAGGCCTGGGCGATCGCTTGAGAAGCGATCTGCTGCGCGCGCAGCTCGACCTCGGCGGCGCGCTCGGGCTCGCGACCGGCCCACTCGCGCAGGCGCTTGACATCGCGCGCCTGGCTGAAGTAGAGCATCGCCAGCACGGCAAGACCGATGATCCCGGCGAAGCCGGCAATCGCGCCGAAGTTAAGAAGTATGTCTTTGAGTTCGCCCACGTTGCTGATTTGTCGGCGCGCGCATTCCGCGCGCCGACGGGGGAAGCAGGGGAAGTGCGAGCAGTCTAGGCGTCGGGCAACGCGGATTCGGAGGTAAGTCCCGCCGCGGCCTGCACCAGATCGGCCAACGCCTGCGGGCGGCCATTGATCATCAGCCGCTCAACTTCGTCGAAGACCTCGTCGACGCGCCCCGGCTCCATCGCCTCGCGCTCGGCGCGGACGATCTTCTCGGCGGCCGTCGGCTGGGGACGCTCGTCGGGGTTGAAGAGGTCCTCGTGGAGCTTCTCTCCCGGCGAGGGCGCGGTCACGACGATCGGAATGTCGACATCGGGCTCGAGGCCGGCGAGGCGGATCATGTTGCGCGCGAGGTCGATGATCTTGACCGGCTCGCCCATCTCCAGCACGAAGACCTCGCCGCCGCGTCCGAGGTCGCCGGCGCGGATGATCAGCTGCACAGCCTCGGGGATCGTCATGAAGTAGCGCGACATCTCCGGGTGGGTCACGGTGACCGGACCGCCCGCGGCGATCTGGCGGCGGAAGATCGGCACGACGCTGCCCGACGAGCCGAGCACGTTGCCGAAGCGCACGCCGCAATAGGTGGTGTCCTCGTGGCGTGCCTGGGCCGACTCGATCGCCCACTCCGCGAGGGCCTTGGAGGCGCCCATCGTGGTCTTGGGCTTGACGGCCTTGTCGGTCGAGACGAGCACGAAGCGGCGCACGCCGTGCTGACCGGCGAGTTCGGCGACGGTGCGCGTGGCGATCGCGTTGTTGCGGATCGCCTCGACCGGGTTCTCCTGCATCAGCTGGACGTGCTTGTAGGCCGCGGCATGAAAGACGATCTCGGGCTTGAACTCCTCGAAGATCTCCTGCATGCGCGGGAGCTCCTTGCAGTCGCCGAGCACCGCCTCGACGCTGCCGAAATGGCGGTCTTCCTCGAGCTCGCGGCGAATGTTGAAGAGGTTGTCCTCGGCATGGTCGACGAGGATGATCTTCCTCGGCCGCACCCGCGCGATCTGGCGGCAGAGCTCAGAGCCGATCGAGCCGCCGGCGCCGGTGACCATCACGACGGCGCCCGCGAGGTACGCGCCCACGCGGTCGAGCTGCATGATGATCGGGTCACGGCCGAGAATGTCCTCGACCTGGACCTCACGCAACTGCTTCACGAGATTGACGTCGCCGCGCAGCAGTTCGAACACGGTCGGCAGCGTCTTGACCGGGATGTTGCGCTCGCGGCAGGCCGAGACGACGTTCTCGCGCAGCGTGCCCGGTGCGGAGGGGATCGCGATGATCACCTCGTCGGGCTCGACGTCTTCGAGGATCTTCGGAAGCTCGCGGGTTCGGCCGAGCACCTTCAGGCCGAGCATGCGCGAGCCGGCCTTGCGCGGATCGTCGTCGACGAATCCGACCGGAGCCTCACCGAGTTCGGGGTTCTTCAGCATCTCACGCGCGACCATCTGGCCCCCGTCTCCGGCGCCGACGATCAGGATCTCGCGGCCCTTGGGCAGGCGGTAGCCGCGCGTCGGCTTCTCGACGATCGTGCGCACGGCGAAGCGCGAGCCGGCCACCAGCAGCAGCGTGAGCAGGAAGTCGAGCGCGACGATGCCGCGCGGGAGGTCGAGGTCGACGACGCTCCTCACGTGGTCGTGCACCTGCGTGACCTGAACCGGCTTGAACAGCCAGACGGCGGTCAGCAGGATCAGCGAGCTCAGCACGACGGCCTGGACGATCCGGCGGAAGTCGTGGGCGTCGGTGTAGCGCCACCACTTCGAGTAGGTGCCGAAGGCGGCGAAGATGACGATCTTGCCGACGATCACCCACGGCAGAAGCGTGGTGAGCAGGTCCTTGTAGTGCTCGGGGATGCCGCTGTCGAAGCGCAGCAGGAACGCGCCGTAGAAGGCGATTCCGACGAGCACCGCGTCGACGAGGATCTGCTGGATGCGGTGAAGGATCACCGAACGCCGCATCCTGCGGGTCAGGCTGCTTGCGGGCATGAAGGAGATTCTACGGGCGAAGCCTGAGAATTTCCTGCGCGTGCACTCAGCGCTGCGCTGCGCCGAGGGCCAGGTCTGCCAGCAGCCGCGGGTCGCGGCGGATTCGGTCGCTGCCCGGGGCTCCGCGTTTGGCGATCGTCAGGGAGTCGAGATCTTCCAGGCGGTTGAGGCGGCCTTCGGCCAGCAGCTGCTCATCGACCGCGCCGATCCTGCCCGCGAAGGTCGTCCAGACCGGGGTGCCGAGGGCGACTGCTTCGCGGTTCATCGTGCCGCCGGCGCCGATCACGGCGTCGACCAGCGCGACGAGTGACGGCCCGTCGACCACACCGTCGGGAATCACGATGTTCTCGTGCGCAAGCTTCACCAGCTCCGCGCGTTGCTCGGGCGTGCGCGGCAGCGCGACCACCTGCACGTCGGGGTCGTGCGCGAGCTTCTCGATCAGCTTCGGGAAGAGTTCGTTCTCGTGGCGGTGGTAGAGCGAGACATCGGGCGGAGTGCGCAGAAGCACGAGCTTCTTCGCGCGGTCGAGGCCGAGCTGATCCAGCACGGCTTCGTCCGGCTCGAAGTCGGAGAGGTAGTACTCCTCTTTGAGACCCGGATACTGGAATACCTTGCCGTGCGCCCCGTACTGATCGAGCACAGCCGGGTCGATCGCATCGGGCACGATCGTTCGCGCCGCCCAGCGACAGTTGATCGAGTGCTGCTCGCGCGCCCACTCGTAGTCGAACATCGTCACCGAGGGGATCCCGCGCAGCTTCGCGGCGATCGTGATGTCGTTCGAGCCGTGGCCGATCGCAAGATCGAACCTGCGCCCACGCGACCAGCGCCACAGCGCGAACGACCGGCTGACCAGCCCGATCCCCTTCGCGAACTTCTTCTCACCGCGGTGATGGCCGATCGCAGTGTGCGGCATCTCGTATTGATCGAGCAACGCGAGCGTCTGCGCAAAGTCGCGCGCGGTCACCTCGACCTCGTGCCCGTCGGCGCGCAGCGCGTCGATCACCGGCCGCAGCACGAGCACGTGCGGGCTGTTGGTCAGATCGACCCAGATCTTCATCGCTTCAGGCCGCGGCGCGAGCGGCCGAGAGCGCGGCCACGACCGACTGCACCTGCTCCTCGCGCAGCGTCGGGCTCATCGGCAGCGCGAGGTTGCGCGCGGCCGCCGCGTCAGTGCCTGGCAGCTCGGCGGACCGCTCGGTGGCGGGCTGACGATGGATCGGCGTGCGGTAGTAGCCGCGCGCCTCGACTCCGGCCTCCGCGAGCCGCGCCGCCACGCCATCGGGATCGTCGAGCTGGACCACGTAGAGGTGATGCACCGAATCTGCGCCCTCGGGCACGAGCTGCGGAACGGCGAAGTCGCTCACACCGGCTGCCGCGTAAGCGGCGGCGGCCTCTTGGCGTCCGGCATTCCAGCGATCAATGTGCGGCAGCACCACCCGCAGCAGCGCGGCCTGCATCGCATCGAGTCGCGAGTTGTATCCGACGAGCGTGTGCAACTGCTTGTTGGTCGTGCCGTGGTGGCGCAGCAGGCGCGCGGTCGTCGCGATCTCTTCGTTGCCAGTCGTGATGATGCCGGCATCGCCGAAGGCGCCGAGGTTCTTCGACGGGAAAAAGCTGAAGGTCGCAACATCGCCGAGCGCCCCCGCGCGCACGCCATGCAGCGTCGCGCCGACTGCCTGGGCCGCGTCTTCGACGATCTTGAAGCCATGCTCATCGGCCAGTGGGCGCAGCGCTCCGACCGGAGCTGGCAGGCCGAAGAGGTGGACGGCAATCACCGCGGTGGTCTTATCGGTCAGTGCGGCGGCGACCGTCTCGGCCGTGACGTTCATCGTCTCGGGGTCGATGTCGCAGTAGATGACGTTGGCGCCGATCGTGAGGGCCGCCTCGGCGCTGGCGTAAAACGTGAAGGAAGGAACAACGACGTCATCGCCCGGCTGGACCCCGGCCGCGCGCAACGCGATCGAAAGCGCGTCGGTGCCGTTGCCGACGCCGACAGCATGCTCGACGCCGACGTACTCGGCGAACTCCTGCTCGAAAGCCAAGACCTCCGGACCAAGGATGTAACGGCCACTGTCCATCACCCGAGCGATCGCGGCGTCGAGCTGCGGACGCAGTCCGTCGAGCTGGGTGGCGGTGTCGAAAAGAGGAATCGCTGTCATACTCGCGCCCCAAATGCTGGCACCCAACACTTTGATCTTCGCGTCGGTCACCGAGCCGATCGTCAACTTCGCTGTCGACGTCACCGAGAAACTCGGCCTCTGGGGGATCTTCATCCTAATGGTGCCCGAGAGCGCACTGATCCCGATCCCGAGCGAGGCGACGATGCTGTTCGCCGGGTTCAACGTCTCCGAGGGCACGTACCCGTTCTGGGCGGCGGTGCTGACTGCCTGCATCGCCAACGTGATCGGTTCGTGGATCGCGTACGCAATCGGCTACTACGGCCGTATGGATCTGATCGAGAAGCACGGCCACAAGCTGCACATCAAGCCTTCGCATCTGCAGTGGACCGACCAGTGGTTCGAGAAGCACGGGAACGCGACCGTCTTCTGGGCGCGCATGCTGCCGATCGTGCGCACGTTCATCTCACTGCCGGCCGGCGTCGCGAAGATGCCGTTCTGGAAGTTCACGCTCTACACCTTCCTCGGCTGCATCCCGTGGATGATTCTGCTGACCACGATCGGCTACTACGCCGGCGAGAACTGGGAGCAGTGGAAGGATCACCTGCACTACGTCGACTACGCCGTCGCGGTGATCATCCTCGGCGCGATCGTCTACTTCGCGCTGCGCTGGCGCAAGAACCGCGACAACGGTTCCGCCGAGGTGACGCGCGCCGTCGACGCGGTCAACGAGGAGAACCAGGACATCTAACCTCGCTCGCATGAGCGACGAAGACGTCAAGCTCGGCCTGATCGAGGCTCTGGGCTACGGCGTGCTCCAGGGTCCGACCGAACTTCTGCCGATCTCCAGCTCGGGGCATCTGGTGCTCGCGCCGCACCTGCTCGGCAGCGACTACGTGAAGCTCGACCCGGAGCTGCGCAAGACCTTCGAGGTCGCCCTGCACGCCGGCACCGCGGCGGCGCTCGTGATCGTTCTGCGCGAAGAGGTCTTCGAGGCGGTACGCGATCTCGACGGGCGCCGCCTCGGGATGATCGTCAGCTCGATCGCCCCGGCCGCGGCGCCGCCCTCGGACTCGGGAAGGTGATCGAAGGCAAGCTGAGTCGCCGGAGATCGTGGTCGTCGGCCTCGTGGCGGGCTCCGCCGCGATGGCGTGGGCCGACGGTTTGAAGGGCGATCGTGCTCGTTCGGCGGCCGATTGGCGCGATGGGCTCGCGCTCGGACTCGCCCAGGCGGTCGCGCTGATCCCGGGCGTCTCGCGCAGCGGGTCGACGATCGCCTGCGCCCGCGCGCGCGGCTTTGACCCGCTCAGCGCAACCGAGCTCTCGATGCACGTCGCGTTGCCAGTGATCGCGGGAGCGACGCTGCTCAAGGGCGTGCGCGCGAAGCAGAACGGTCTGCCGGCCGGCATGCGCGCGCCGATCGCCGTCGGCACGCTCGGCGCCTTCGCGAGTTCGTTCGCGAGCGCCCGCCTGCTGGCCTCGAAGAACCGCGGCCGCGGACTGATGAAGTACGTGATCTACCGCCTGCTGCTGGCGGCGGGCGTGACGTGGTTTCTCTCCAAGGACCGCAGCGGCTAGATTCCCACGCGTGAGCGAGCAGGACGCATACGCAGCCGCAGGCGTGAGCACGACCGAGGCCGAATCGGCCACCGGCGCGCTCGTCTCGATCCTCGCGGGCATCGACACCGGCAAGCCTTCGCTCCAGCAGCTTCGCAACGGCCACTACGCCAACGTCTTGAAGGTCGCCGACAACCTCGGCATCGCGATCAGCACCGACGGCGTCGGCAGCAAGGTGATCGTCGCCGAGCAGATGGGCAAGTTCGACACGGTCGGCATCGACTGCATGGCGATGAGCGTCAACGACCTGATCTGCGTCGGCGCCACGCCGATCGCACTGGTCGACTACATCGCCGTCGAGAAGGCCGACAAGGCGATGCTCTCTGGGATCGCGACCGGTCTGAAGATCGGCGCCGAGCAGGCCGGGGTCGAGATCCCCGGCGGCGAGCTCGCGCAACTGCCCGAACTGATCAAGGGTCACCCAAGTCCGAACGGCTTCGATCTCGTCGGCGCCGCCTTCGGGACGATCGCCCTCGACGAGATCGTCGAGGGCGACAGGATCGTGCCCGGCGACGTGATCATCGGCCTGCCGAGCAGCGGCATCCACAGCAACGGCCTCACGCTCGCAAGAAAGGCGCTGCTCGAAGACGCCGGCCTCGCGCTCGCCGACACGCCGTCTGAGTTCGGCGGAAAATCGGTCGGCGAAGAGCTGCTCACGCCCACCGAGATCTATGTGAAGCCGATCATGGAGTTGCTGCGCTCGCCCGTCGAGGTGCGCGGCCTCGCTCACCTGACTTCAGGCGGCGTGCTGAACCTGCTGCGCTTGAACAAAGAGGTCGGCTACGTCTTCGAGCACCCGCTGCCCGCGCAGCCGGTCTTCCAGCTGATCCAACAGGCGGCCGGTGTGCCCGATGCCGAGATGGCCGAGGTCTTCAACATGGGCTGCGGCTTCTGCGTCGTCGTGCCGCCCGAGCACGCCGACGCCGCGGACACCCTCCTGCGAACGCATTACGACGGCGCACATGTGATCGGCCATGTCACCGACCAGGCGGGTCAGGTGGCGGTCACGCCGCTCGGCCTCGTCGGCGACAAGAGCGGTCTGCGCCCGGCCTGACGGCCGCGCCTGTAGGTTGAGCCCGTGGAGGGCTCCGCAAATCTGCCCGACCCGGGCCCGGCGATCGGCGAGTTCGCGCCTGTGCCCGGCACGATGGCCGAGTACGAGATGGGCAGCGATCTCACGCGGGTTTTCGCCGACCCGCCGCGCGGGCTTGTCGTGCACTACGCGGGGCCGATCGACGACCTCGTGCTTTCGGGCAGTCTGTGGGCGCGCAGGCAATCGGCCCTCGACTTCTTCTCAGAGCGGGTCGGCGACGCGCTGACCGAGCTGGTGCGACGACTGATGTCGGCCGAGCGCGACCCCGATCTCTCCTATGAACTGCTGCCGGTCGACGAGATCGTCGTCGGACCGGCAGCCCCTGATTTCGTACTGCGCCCGCGCGGCGAGGCCGGCGGCGCGGTGTTGGTGCGCACGCCGGGCGGCGCGATGCCCGACCCACAGGAGCAGGGCCTGATCCTCGCTGCCGCGCGCCGGAGCGGCCCGAACACGATGCTCTACGAATTTCACGCCGACCGTCCGGACTCGATCGATGAGCGCGCTGAGCTGATCACGCTGCACTCGATCTTCTTGACCGAACCCGGCCTGGCTGCGGTCTCCGGGCGTTCAGCCTGAAACGATGAAGTCGGCTCCGCGTTCGCCGATCATCATCGAGGCAGCGTTGGTGTTGGCGCGAACGACCTTCGGCATCACCGATGCATCCGCAACGCGCAGATTCTCGACCCCGTGCACGCGCAGCTCGGGATCGACCACTCCGCCATCCTCCGGCTTGCCGATCCGCGCAGTGCCCACCGGGTGGTAGAGGTGCTCGCCGTGCGCGCGAATGAAATGTTCGATCTCGATGTCGCTGTCGAGGCCGCCGGGGATCTGCACATTCGAACCGAGCGCATCGCCGAATCCGGCGGCCTCCACGAGTTCTGCGGCCAGCCTGGTCGCGGTGATCATGCGCGGCATGTCTGAGGGATCGGTGTAGAAGCGCAGTTCGATCTCCGGGTGCTGGGCGGGATCGGTCGAGCGAATCGCCACACGCCCGCGGCTCTCCTGCTGCAGCAGCACCGCCCCAACAGTCAGCGCGGCGCCGTCGATCGTCTCGAAGCCGTGGTTGAAAAAGAACGCAGGTGCCAGCGGAATCTGCAGGTCAGGTGCCGGCTGGCCCTCGCTCGAACGCGCGAGCACGTTGGCCTCCATGACGTTGCTCGTGAGTTTTCCGCTCTTGCGCAGCAGCCACTCGGCGACGTGCCTTGGCTTGGTGGCGTCGGAAAGCCCGAAGTACTCGTTGCTCAGATGCCACGAAGTCGGCGCGCAGGGATGATCGATCAGGTTCTCGCCGACACCGGGGAGGTCCGCGACTACCGAAATCCCGAGACCACCGAGGTGTTCCGGCGCACCGATCCCGCTCAGTTGGAGCAGCTGCGGTGTACCGAAAGCACCGGCCGAGAGAACGATGTCGCTGCTCGCAGGGGCGGTGACCGGCTTGCCACGATGGACATACTCGACTCCGTTCGCCCGCCCGTCTTCGACCACCACGCGCCTGACCAGCGCATCAGTGACCATCGTGAGATTCGGGCGTTTCTTCACGACCGGCCTGATGAACGCATCCGCGGCGCTGCAGCGACGACCGTTCTTGATCGTCGCCTGGAGCCGGCCGACACCCTCCTGGGTGTTGCTGTTGAAATCCTCGACGTAGGGATGCCCGCAAGCGACCGCGCCGTCGATCAGCTTGGCGACGATCGGATCAAGTCGTGCCAGCCGCACGTTGAGCGGCCCGCCCTTGCCGTGATACTCCCCGCCGAAGTCTTCGTTGTGCTCGGACTTCTTGAAGAACGGCAGAACCTCAGCGGCCGACCATCCGCTGGCGCCCATGTCGACCCATTCCGCGAAGTCCTGGTCATTGCCGCGCAGGTAGACCATCGCGTTGATCGAACCGCTGCCGCCGAGGCCTTTGCCGCGCGGCATATAGATCTCCCGGCCTTGCTGGTTCTCCTCGGGCTGGGAGTAGTACTCCCAGTCGCGCTTGCTCTTGAAGTTCTCGCCGAAGGCTGCAGGGATCGCGACGTTCGGGTGTTTTGCCTTCCCGCCCGCTTCGATCAGCAGCACTTTGCGCGCGGGATCCTCGGACAGCCGCGACGCGACGATGCATCCTGCAGAACCCGCACCGACCACTATGTGGTCGAACGTCTTCACGGCGTCACGATGTCGAACCAGAACTCGAATTCGTCGAGCAGCTTCACGAAATCACCAAGCACGGCAGCATCGCCGTCCAGTCTGGCAGTGCCCGATCCGATCAACTCGTCGAGCGTCTTCACGCCGAGGATCACCTCATTGAGATCCGCGCGATCGATCGTCACCGTGACATCGGCATCACCGGAGAGCCCGCTGCGATGGCTGAGAGTGCCGTGCCGCAGCATCAGCGTCCACTCCTCACCGAGATCGGGAAGCGCGAGCGCGATCGTCGCGCGACGGTCGCCGGCCGCAGTGCCGTTGAGCCGCACCCCGAGAAAATCGAAGAACAATGTCGTGTCCATCGCGCGAACTGAATCCGGACTCGCAGCGTTGGGCGTGGGGAGCTGCTGCACGCCGTCGCGCAGTTCCTGGGCTCCAGTCAGATAGAAGTTGCGCCAAGGGCCGGCCTCGGACTGGTAACCAAGCTGCTCAAGCGTGTCGGCCTGGAGATTCCGTGCCTCCTGGTTGTCGGGGTCGGCGAAGACGACGTGGTTGACGACCTCCGCCACCCAGCGATACTCGCCGCCCTCAAATGCCTCTCGCGCCTTCGCCAGCGTCGCTTCCGCCCCGCCCATGAAATCGACGTACCTCGCACTTGCCTCGGTCGGTGGCAGCGGGTGGAGTGTCGCCGGGTTTCCGTCGAACCAACCCAGATAGTTCACGTACGTCGCCTTGACGTTGTGACTGAGCGTGCCGTAGTACCCGCGCATCGCCCAGTGGGTGCTCATCTCTTCGGTGAACTCGATCTGCTCGGCGATCTCATCGGCGGTGTAGCCGTGATTGGCGAGACGCAGCGTCTCGTCGTTGATGAAGCGGTAGCCGTCGCGTCCCATGTTCAGGAGTTCGTGGATCCGGTCGTGGCCCCACGCCGGCCAGTGATGCATGCCGAACATCACCTCGACCTTGTCGCCCCACAGCTCGAGCGTCTGCTCGAGGTACTTCGACCATGCCAGCGGATCGCGGATCTTGGCGCCGCGGATCGTGTAGGTGTTGTGCAGCGTGTGGCAGCAGTTCTCGGCGCAGGTGAGTGCCTTGAACTGGTCGATGTACCAGTGCATCTCTGCCGGCGCTTCGCTGTCGGGCGCCATCATGAACTCGAAGTCGAGACCGGCGATGTTCTCCCTCTGGCCGGTCTCAGAGATCGTGTGCGTCGGCGGCACCAAACTGATCGTGCCCGAGGAGCTGCTGACTCCCAGACCGGCGCCCACCTGACCGCGCTCGTCGGCCGGAAGCAGGTTGCCGTACATGTAAGAGGCGCGGCGGCTCATCGCGTTGCCGGCGAGGACGTTCTCGGCGACCGCAGCCTCGAGAAAGCCCTCCGGGGCATAGATCTTCACCCTGCCGGCCTTGATGTCGTCGTCGTTCACGAGTCCGCGCGCGCCGCCGAAATGGTCCACGTGGCTATGCGAATAGACGATCGCGACAATCGGTTTGCGCGGACGATGCTCGTAGTAGAGGTCGAGCGCTGCCTTCGCAGTTTCTGTTGAAATCAACGGATCGAACACGACGATGCCGTCGTCGCCCTCGGCGAAGGTGATGTTCGAGAGATCGAGTGTGCGCACCTGGTAGAGACCGGGCACAACCTCGTAGAGACCGCCCTGCACGACCACGCGCATCTGCCGCCAGAGGCTCGGGTTGACCGTGTCGGGAGCGTGGTCGTGGTCGTGGATGAAGTCGAACCGGGAGAGATCCCAGACGAGTTCGCCGGCTTCGTTCTTCACGCGCCCGCCATCGGGAAGCGGGGCGATCAGACCCTTCATGGCCTCATCGAAATCGCGCGTGTCCTCGAAGTTGAGGCCGGCTGCCAGCTGATCGTTTGCGTCACGCGTGAACTGCGATGCGCCTGCGCGACCGTGGTCGTCTCGCTCGGTCATTCTTCCCCCGTCTTCTTCCTGGATGATGTCTCTCCGTATTGTTGCGTAAGCAGCTCGGCCGAGACGATCAGCGCCTGATCCGTACCGGCGTTCCGGCAGCGATCCGCGAGGACATGTAGCGCACGAACGCATTGGGTACACGCACGCAGCCGTGCGAGCGCGCGCTGCCGAGCGGGTCGCCCATCGCCGCGGCGCCGCGACCGTGAATGCCGATCGTGCCGTCACCGCCATCGAAGCTCTTCAGCTTTTGCGAGTTGGCGTTTAGGTGGAATATCCAGGGACCGGAGAATCCGCTCGCGTCGGGCTGGCGCACGACTTCACGGATCGCAAACTCGCCGGTCGGGGTGGGCGTGCCCTTCGCGCCGACGACCGCGCGGGTGCTGCGCACGGGCCTGCCGTCCCGGAAGATCGTCGTGCGCCGCTCGGAGAGATCGACGACGACGCGCCAACGGTTCTCATGCAACTGTGCGTAGTCGGCCGGGATCCAGCCATAGCTGCCGTTGGGCTTCTTCGCCAGCAGCAGTTTGATCCACAGGTGGCCGTCGGCGTCGGTCGCCACGTCGGCCACGAGCAGTTGCATCGGCCCCTCATTCCAGGGTGCACGGGTGCGCACCTTGCCGACGACTCGAGCACCGTCCCGCGGCTCGGCCCGCGCGCTCGTGGCCATCACGATCCGCGCCGACCAAGAGACCGAATCCGTCGGCGCGGCGACCGCCCCGGCCGAGGCCGGGAGCGCCGCGGCCGCCACGCAGGCGACCGCGAGCCATCCGAGCCTTCGAATCATCCGGTCGTGCCGCCGCCGTGCGAACGTCTCGCCGGAACGCGGATGCGGCCGTAGGCGCGCACAGTCCTGGCGTTGTAGGCGCCGGCCCGAGCCGGATTGGTGACGATCGACCCGCGACCATTGCTCACGCGGAACTGCGGCTTGTAGGTGCGCGTCGCGCCCGGGGCCAGCGAGCTGATCTGCCAGCAGAGGTTTCCGCTCTTGAGCTTGCCGTGATCCTTGTAGACCACACTCAGACGATCGGGGATAAGGTCGCAGACCTCGACATTCACGGCCCGCGTCTTCGAGACGTTCTTGACCTTGATCGTGAACGTGACCTTCCCTCCGACCTTGACCGACTTCTTGTTCGGGACCTTCGTGATGCGCAGCACGGCGGTGCTCTTCTTCGCTTCAACTGGCGAGGTCGCGGTGTTGTCGTTCGGATTGCGGTCGTTCTCTGCCGTCACCACCGCCACGTTGACCGTGCTGCCGGTACGGGCGATGATCGTCTTCAACTCGATCGTGCGCGACTCGCCGTTGGGGATGTCTCAGAGCTGACAGGTCAGCAGCGGCGCCTTGAACGTGCACGAACCCTGCGCGCTCGCCGAGACATAGATCAGTCCGGCCGGAAGCGTGTCCGTGACGACGACTCCGCGCGCAGTGTCCGGACCCTTGTTCGTCGCGACGATCGAGAACGTCACGATGTCACCGACGCTCGGATTGGCGTTGGACGCCGTCTTCGTGATCGTCACGTCCGAGCTGGTCGGGTATGCATGATTCTCGATCGGAGTGTCGGCGTCATCGGTGTTGTTCGACGTATTCGGATCTGGCGTCGGCGAAGTCGCCGTGGCGACGTTGTGCACCGTCGTGCCGACGACCGAAGCATCGGGCACGACCGTGACCGTGATCTGCGCCGTGTCACCCGGATCCATGTCACCGAGCTGGCAGGTCACCGTGCCGTTGGATTCAGCACAGCTGCCGACGCTCGCCGTGTACGACTGGTAGGTCAGACCCGCCGGCAGTGGATCGGTGACCTCGACGTCCTCGGCCGTCGCCGGTCCGTTGTTGACCACGGCGAGCGTGTAGGTCATCGGGTAGCCCTCGGCGCCATAGGCCGGACCACTCTTGACGATCGCAACATCGGCGTTCGGGCCGATGTCGGTGTCGGCTTCGTCGTGGTCGTTGCTCGGATCTGTATCGGTGGTGTCGGATTCGACATCGGCCAGGTTCGTGATCGTCGACTCCGAATGCCCGAAGCCGACGTTGATCGTCACGGTGAAGACGAACTCATCGCCAGACGCCATGTCACCGAGGTCGCAGCTGAACGCCCCGCCACTGACCGCACCGCAGGTCGGGCCGGTCGGAACCGAGATCGCCGAGACGAACATCGTGCCGGCCGGCAGCGTGTCGGTCAGCTCGGCGTTCTCGGCCGTGTCGGGCCCGTGGTTGGTGACGGTCACGGTGTAGGCGATCGTCGATCCCGAAGCCGCCGTGGCCGGGCCGGTCTTGGTGACTCCGAGATCGGCCATCGGCAGCACCGTCACCTCCGCGTCGTCGGAGCTGTCGGTCGGGTCGGTCGGACTCGAGACCGTCGCCACGTTGTCCCAGTCCTCGCCGACTTCCTCGCCGCGCACGACCATCTTCAGAACGACGGTTCCGTTGGCCTCGACGGTGCCGAGGTTCCAACTCACGGTGCCCCCGGCCGCGCTCGGGCATCCGGTCGAAGCCGGCGTCGTACTGACGCACGAGAGGCCGTCCGGCAACTCATCCTCGACCGTGGTGCTCAGCGCATCCGACGGGCCGTTGTTGTGGACCGTGATCGTGAACTCGGTCTCGTTGGCGTTGTAGATCGTCGACGGCTTGCCACTCGACACGTCCTTGGTGATCGTGAGGTCGGCGACCGTGCCAAGCGGGATCACCTCGGTGTCGGTGTTGTTGTCGGGGTCAGGGTCGGGCTCATCGCCGTCGACCGTTGCGGTGTTCGAGACCGGATCGACCAGACCCGACTTGACCTTCAGCACCACTGTGAACGAACGCGTCGCTCCGACGCCCAGCTCGCTGTTGACATCGCAGTCGATCTGGTCGATGTCGGGGGTGCCGCTGGTCGTGCAGCTGTCGGTGCCGTTGGTCGGCGTGACCGAGACGAACTCGAACTGGTCGGTGTCGATCGTGTCGTGAACCTGGACTCCATTGGCGGTGCTCGGTCCGTTGTTCGTCGCCGTCAGCGTGTAGGTGATGTTCTCACCCGCAGTGCCCGGGTTCGGAGTTCCGACCTTCGTGATCGCAAGGTCGGCGCTGCGGTCGGTCGTCCACTCACCCGGGTCGGTGATCTCGGTCGGACGCTCGGTCGAGTGCGTGTAGGCGTTGTTGGTGTAGACCGTGCCACTGGCAACGTTCGCCTGCACGTACATCGGCAGCGTGATCGTCACCGACTGGTTCGGGGCCAACGAGTCGAGCGTCCAGTGAATGCTGTGCGGACCGGTGCCGCTCGTCACCGGGGTGTTCCCGACATTCAGCGGGCCGGTCGGGTTGTCGCACGGTCCGGGCACACAGACGACGGTCGCCGGGTGGGTCGCGACGTTGTAGAACAGGTCGGCCGGGACGGCGTCGCGGATCTCGACGTTGCGCGCTGTGGCCGGACCGGTGTTGGTCACGACGATCGTCCAGTTGTTCCAGGTGCCGGCGTGGACCGTTGCGTTGTTGGGCGTCTTGGCGATCGTCAGGTTCGGCATCTGGATGTTGGCGTCCTCGCTGTCGGAAGCCGAGTACGGCGTATTCGGAGTGCCGTGCCCAGTCGCGCCGGAGTTGTCGGCGCCGAGGATGCTGACGTTGTTCGTGTACGGGTTGGTCGGATTGCCGCCGACCAACGCGGCCATCGTCGGCGTCGCCTCGAAGCTGATCACGATCGGAGATCCGCCACCGGCGATGTCGCCGATGTTGGTCCACTTGAGCGTCTGCCCCGTGATCGACGGATCGGCATACGCCACCGCGTTGCGCAGCGTCGACCCGGCGACGTAGTTCCAGCCGGTCGGCAGCAGATCCGTGACGTCGATGTCATTGAGCTGGGCGACTGTGCTCGAGTTTCCGACGGTGAGCGTCCAGCGCAGCGGCTGGTTGATCTCGGCGTTGCCAGAGTTCGCCACGGTCTTGACCACAGTCGGCTGCGGCAGGAAGACCGTCAGGTCGACCGCGTCGGTCGGCTTGGCGCCTTCCGGGTAGGGTCGCGCCTGGGGATTGCCGGCACGCTCAGCCGCCGGGAGTCCCCAGTAGCTCGAAACCTCGGCCATGTTGATCACGTGCTGGAGGTTGGTGAGGTTCGCCGAGGCGGCCAGATCAGCCGTGTACGTGATCGTCACCGACGCATTCGGCGCCAGTGAAGCGATGTTCCATGCATGCGTGTTCGAACCCGTCGGCGTGGCGGTCGTCACGCCGCCGGGGAGCGCCCCGACGACGACGTTGACCAGCGAGCTCGGAACCTGATCCTGGATCAGGGCGTCGTAGGCCGTCGTGTTGCCGGTGTTGGCGACCGTGATCGAGTAGCTGAACGAACTGCCCGGCTGGACATTGCAGGTGTCGTTGTCGGCCGTCTGGCAGTTGACGTCCTTGTTGATCGTGAGGTTCGGCTCGGTGACGGTGACTGTCGCGTTGACGGCCGGTGGCGAGACAGCGCTTCCGCCCGGGCACGGAGTCGTGGCGACGATGCACCAGGCTTGGCGGGCCGAGTTGTTGAGGATCGTTCCGCTCTGGTTACCCGACACGTCCGTGACGACGGCCGTGTAGGTGATCGTCAACGTTCGCGCAGACGCGCTGGAGGCAATCGCCCCATATGACCAGGTGAGGTTCTGTCCCACCTGCGTGGAAGTCGGCGCCCCGATTCCGCAGGCCGTCGCGCAAGTCGCGGAGTCAAAGCTGACGAACCCCATACCGGCCGGAAGCGTGTCGGTCACGCGATAGTCGTAGAACTGGGTGTTCGCCGGCAACGTGACGTTGACCGTGTACTGGACGTGCTTGCCGACCGGAGCGGAGGTTGGGTTCGCGGTCTTCGTGATCGTCGAGCCGGCGACGGTCATCGTGTCGGTGGCCTGCTTCGAGTAGGGACGTTCACCCGCCACCGTGCCCGCCATCGAAGTGCCGGCGATGGTCGCCGTGTTGACCAGCGTCTGTCCGGCGGACGGTGCAGGCGAGGAGTCGACCTCGGCGCAGTAGCGCAGGTTTGTGATCGTCGCTCCCGGCGCGAGCGTGCCGATCGTCCAGGTGATCGTGCGCGTCCCGGAACTCCACGTTCCCGTCGGCGTCGAGGCGCCTCCGTTGCAGAGCACGACCGCTGCGCCGTCGGCGAGCGGTGTGCCACTGCCGTCGGTCGGCGTCAGCCCGACCGGAACAAGGTCGGTGACCGTCGTTTCATGCAAGGGGCTGCTGGCGGGTCCGCTGCCGCGGTTCGGATTGGAGATGTTCACCGAGTACTGGATCTCCTGGCCCGGCGAGACGATGTTGTCAGTGTCGTCGTCCGACTTCGTGATCGTCGGATTGGGTTCGACGATCGTGACGTTCGTGGCGTTGGTGTTTCGACTCGTCAGCTGGTCGTACTGGTCGCGATAGGTCGCGGTGGCCTGGTTGGCGAGCGTCGCCCCGGAGATGTTCGCGGGAACGTCGGCGACCTTCACCTGGTAGGTCAGCGTGATGGCCTGGTCGCTCGCCGTGCTGTTCGTATAGGCGCCGTTCCACTGCAGCGACACGGCGCTCGCCGATCCGCTGACCGTCGCGGTGCCACAGATGTCAGGCACAGTCGTCGAGCTGCAGCCGGCGCTGCCGGCGACGTACACCTGCTGCGCCGGCGTTTGGATCGTGTCATTGATGTTCAGCTGCTGGACACCCGCCTCGGGCGAAGGAATCGAGGTGCCGTGCGGCACCTGGAGCGTCACCGCATAGGTGATCGTCTCGCCGATCGTCGCCTGGCCGCTTGCGTTGTTGTTGGTTTCGTCGACCGAGGTCGTCGCGGTCTTGGTCAGCGTGCCGCGGGCCGTTACGAACGAGTCGTCGGTCGCCTCTGCAGCGCGCTGGCCGGTGGCGTTGGGGCCGCAGATGTCGGTCGGGTTCTCGGGCGCCCAGGTGAAGGTCGGGTCGTCTGGATCGTTGGTCTCGTTGTCATAGGAGTCGACGCAGACGTTGTCGGGGATCACGACACCGGGCACGATGACGCTGCCGGGCTTGAAGTCCCAGTTGAGTTCGACGCTGCTGTTGGCGTCAACCGCGAGACCGGTCCACTTGATGATCGTGAGCGAAGTCGGACCCGGCGTCGGGTCGTCCGTACAAGTCGCGCTCGAGCCGCCCGGCGTCGTGATGTTCGAGATCATGTCGCAGTCGTATGGTCCTACGAGCCGCTCGCTGACCACGCCGTCAACGGTGTCGATCGAAGTCTCGTTCGTGACGTCGGCTCGATACGTGACCGTGGAATCACCGTCGATCGATCCGCCGTCGTGGTCAGGCCCGAACGGACCCGCAGCCGGGTTGTCAATCGACTTGACGCCCTTCGTCACCGACAGGACCGGCGCGGTCGCCTCGAAGTTCGCGACATCGCGCGAGGTCGTCGCGACGCCCTCGGTGTTCTCGCTCGTGAGTTTGAGCAGGTTGCCGCGGATCGGTGCGAACACCGCATCGGGGTCGGGATTTCCCGCGTCCTGGTTGGTGATCTTCGTGGCGATGATCCACTCGAAGACCTGATCCGAGCCGGCGTAGGGGGTCGGCTCGTTGAGTTCAAAGTCGACGAGGCGCCCACTGGCGTTGGCGACGACGTTGGGGAACTCGTTGTTCGGAGTCGCGCCGCTGCCCGGCGGCCCGGGATTGACGTACTCGGTGCCCGGCGGCAGGAAATCGGTCAGGGAGATCCCGCCCGTCGAGAGGTTGGCCGGAAAGTCGACGCGCAGCTTCCAGCAGACGATGTCGCCGACGCGATAAACG
Organism: Solirubrobacterales bacterium; assembly: GCA_047605325.1. GTDB lineage: Bacteria > Actinomycetota > Thermoleophilia > Solirubrobacterales > JACPNS01 > JACPNS01. The sequence goes on from JASGFX010000011.1 coordinate 44,105, forward strand.
CCGACCGTGCCGCTGCTGTAGGTGCCGGTGCCGCAGTTGACGGGGTTGGTCAGCCCTGGCACCCGACCCTGCTTCGAGAGTGTCGGCTCGCCACCCGACTGGGCAACGATCGAGTCGTCGTCGACGAGCGGCTCGGGATCGGGGCGGGTGTGGAAGATCGGACCTGCGAGCGGATCCGAGCAGTCGACCGGCGAGTTCAACGGAGTGGAGCAGATCACGTTGGCGGTGCCCTGCGTGTGCACGCTGTTGGAAGTCGAGTCGCCGGCCAGAACCGGAGTCGTGTCCTGATAGTTCGCCTGGTAGTACTTCCGCGTCTTCGACTTGAACTTCACGTCGAAATCGGCGTTCGACTGCGCCGCGGAATCGGGCACGTCGAAATTGACCGTCCATGTGCCGTCTGCGTTCTCGACGGCGCTCGCATCACTCGCCGCAAAGTTCGTCTGCACGCCGTCGATCGTCGGATCGTCGCTCGCGCTGCCGGTGCCGTCGCACTCGGGGTCGGCCGGCGGCGGAGTGTGTTCGTAGTTGTTGGTTGTGCCGTCGATCGGGCAGTAAGCGTTGGGCAGCGTGTCGGTGACCGTCAGACCGGTGAAGTAGCGGTATTCGCTGGTGCGCACATGCAGCGTCCACGTTGTCAACGCGCCGACCGCGAGCGTCGGGCTGCTGACGGTCTTCTGGATCGAGAGGTCCTCGGCCGTGACGGTGTGCGAATCGCTGTCGCTCACCTGTCCCCCATTCGTGCCGTGATAATCGCCAGTGACGCCGGCGCGGTTGGTCAACCCAGCTTCATCATTGAGTTCAGCACCGCAAGCGTTGTTGTCGAGGTTCGAACCCTGCGGTCCATCATCGGCGGGCTCACCGTTGCTCCAGGTCGTCGTGTTCGGACAGATCGGAATCGCCGCTCCGTACTTGAGCGTCAGCGAAGCGCCCGGAGCAAGGGCGTTGTTCGGCGGAGTGAGATTCCAGACCACATGCGTGTAGGTACCGAGGCTGGGAGCCGCGAGGTCGTTCGAAACGGTCTCGACGATGTCTGGCGCGATGCAGCCGGAGACGGGGTTCGAAGGGATCGGACCCGACCCCGGGTACTCGAACGGCGAGCCGGTATTGGTCGGAGCGTTGGTGGTGTTGTCCGGACCGCCGCAGCCGAGAAACTCGAGACCGGCCGGGATGTAGTCCTCGATCACCAATCCGTCGGTCGGGGAGATCTGGTTGTTGTTGACCGTCAGGGTGTAGACGGTCTGGTGGTCGTGCACGCCGCGCAGCAACTCACCCTCGGGACTCGGTTCAGACTTCTCGATCTGGATCGCTTTGAGTTCGGTCGAGCTGGGAGCTGTCGTCGCCGACCCGGAATACGAGTTCGTGAAATTCCCGATCGGCTGACCGGTGGTGCTGTCGAACCGGGGTTCTTGGCGAGGGTTGCAGTTCACATACGCGCCAGCAGCCGCAGTGCCGGTCACGGTTCCCGTGGTCAGCGTGTCCCCGGCGAAGAAACCGTCCGGTCCGCTGGTGTCGTAAGTCACCTGGTAGCTGACCGAGTAACTCGAGTTGGGAGCGAGATCGGCGACGTTCGACCAGATCAGTGTTGTCTGGCCGGCCGTAGGCGCGTCGGCGATCACGGTCGGCGCCGGGCTTCCCGATCCGGGGACGTAATGCACGCCGACGGGAAGGACGTCGCGAAAGGAAAGATTGAAACCGCCGTAGGTTTCGCCGCTCGGCTCATTCGCCGTCAGGGTCACCGGAATCGGGTCTCCGTAGAGCACCTCGCCGGGCTGGGTCTTGGCGATGTTGATCGTCGGCGCGCCACCCACCGGCGGCTGGCACTGGGTGGCTGCTGCAGCCTCTTCCGGTGACAGAGCGATGGCGATCGCGGCGACGATCAGTGCGATCGAAAGGAACAGGGCACGAACGTCGACTGCCGACCGGGCGACGGAAAGCTGAGGAGTGAGCATTGAGTTGTGGCCGGAATCTCCGTCCGGCGCGGTTCTGGAATACCGAAACGCTTTTGGGGAAGGCGTGTCCTTACAAGTCGAGCTGCCTGACGATATTCCCCCCACTACTTGTAGGTAAACCCGATTGAGATCGTGACCCGGCCACAAAAGCATTGGACATTCAATTGCCGCGCGGATGGATTGACGGCGATCCGCATCGATTCGGCGTAACTTCTCACTCTGATGGCGATTTCGGCGACACAGGACGGCCCGGAGCTCGTAGGCGAGATCGTCGGCGACCGCTACCGGATCGACGAGGTTGTCGGAGCCGGCGGGATGGCGACGGTCTACAAAGCCTTCGACCAGACGCTCGAGCGTCCGGTCGCGGTCAAGGTTATGCGTCGCGAGGTCGTCAAGGAGGCCGATCAGCTCGAGCGCTTCCGGCGTGAGGCCCGCGCCGCCGCGAAGCTCAGCCACGCGCACATCGTCACCGTGATCGACGCCGGTGAGGAGAACTCGCGCCCCTACATCGTCTTCGAATATGTACCCGGCGAGACGCTCAAGCAGCGGATCAAGAGCGAGGGTCCGCTGCCGATCCCGGAGGCCGTGGCCTACGCGATCGAGATCGGGTCGGCGCTGGTGGCCGCGCACGCCGCCGGACTCGTCCACCGCGACGTCAAGCCGCAGAACGTGCTGCTCGACCCCCACGGTCACGCCAAGGTCGCCGACTTCGGCATCGCCCGTGAGCTCGAGGCGAGCGACGGCCTGACCAAGACAGGCCGCGTGCTCGGCACGACCGACTACGTCAGCCCCGAGCAGGCGATGGGCGAGGACGTCACAGGCCAGAGCGACGTCTACTCGCTCGGCATCGTGCTGTTCGAGATGCTGACCGGCGACGTGCCGTTCAAGGGCGAGAACCACGTCGCCGTGGCGATGAAGCACGTCAAGGACCAACTCCCAGACATCCAGGCGAGTCGGCCCGAGGTGTCGAACGCGCTTGCGGCAGTCGTCGAGAAGATGACCGCCAAAGAGCCTGTCGACCGCTACCTCACGGCCGCGTCAGCCGTCTCCGACCTCGAGGACGTGCTCGCGATCGAGTCGGCCCGTGCGGGCGGGATCACCGGCGAGGCCACCGTCGTCTTCGACTCGCTGCCCAAGCGCTCGCGCAGGCTCGCCCCTGAGGGGGTCTCCCACCCCGCGCGCACGCGCATCGCCTGGCTCGTCGCGGCGCTCGCGGCGATCGGCATCGTGCTGCTGCTGATCAGCCAGCTCGAACCCGGCTCGGGTGGCCGCGCCGGCGGTCAGAGTTCGACGGCCGGCACCGTGATCCCGTTCAAAACCTCGGGCAGCTTCGATCCGTATGCGCTCGGCGGCGGCAACGACGAGCACAGCGAGGAGACGCACAACGCCTTCGACGGCAACGCCAACACCGACTGGACGACCGAGCAGTACCAGAACGGCGTGCTCGGCAAGCCCGGCGTCGGCCTCTGGGGACGCACATATAAACCGGCCACCGCCGCCACCGCGACGATCCGCACCCCCGACGACAAGCTCTCGGTCACCTTCTACGGCGCAAAGTCTCTGCCGAGCGACCTGGCCGGATGGACCAAGCTCGGCTCTGCCAGCGGCGACATCAACGGCAAGCGCTTCAAGCTCGACAAAGTCGCCGGCCTGCGCTACTACATGGCTTGGATCACCGAGCTGCCGACGCCGCAGAATGGCTTCAGCAAGGCGCACATCTCAGAATTCATCGTCCGTCGCTGATTTTCGGCAACTTGAAGTGCGGGTTAAGCGGCTTGCCGGAATAACCCCGGGCGCGGCGAATGGCGTTATGGTCATCACACTTTTTCGGGGAATCCCGATTGAACAATTCTGAAGGGGATGTCTGAGCGTGGCGTCACGTAAGGAACAGAAGGAAGAGGCGCGCCTGGCGCGCGAGGCCAAGGAGCAGCAGCACGCCGCGGACGCGGCCAAGAAGCGTCGGCTCTCGATCATCGGCGGGGTCGTCGGACTCGCGCTGCTCGCGGTCGTGATCGCAGTGGTCGTCAGCGCCAGCAGCAACAGCGGCACGAGCACGTCCTCCGACGCCAAGACGGTCAACGCCCGCTACGCGAACATCCCGCAGGACGGCGTCACCCTCGGCGAACCGGCCGCGAAGGCCACGATCGTCGAATTCGCCGACTTGCGCTGCCCCTACTGCAAGGACTTCGAAGAAGGCAGCATGCCGACGATCGTCGACGAGCTGATCAAGACCGGCAAGGCCAAGCTCGTCTTCCGCAACCTCACGATCCTCGACGCGGCGAGTCCGAGCGGCAAGGATTCGACGAACGCCGCCCAGTATGCGGCCGCGACGAGTCTGCAGAACAAGATGTTCCCATTCATCAACCTCTTCTACCTCAACCAGCAGCCCGAGAACACGGACTACGTGACCGAGAGCTTCCTAAAGGGGATCGCCAACCAGATCACCGGCCTGAACGCCGACGAAGCCTGGACCAACCGCTCGAACCCGAAGGCCACGAACGAGCTCTCCAAGGCCGACGAGCAGGGTCAGGACCTCGGCGTCTCCGGCACCCCGACGATCTTCGTCGGCAAGGACGAGGACTCGCTCGAGAAGGTCGACCTCTCCGACCTGACCAACCCGCAGCCGATCATCGACGCGGTCAACAACCTGCAGTAACGCGCAAGGAGCCCGGCCCGTGAAGACCGACCGCAACCTCGGGATCGCCATCGCGATCGTCTCCGCGCTCGGCCTTTGCGTGGCCGGCTACCTCGCTTACCACAAGCTCTTCGGCGGCACGTTGCAGTGCGTCGCCGGACACGGCTGCCAGATCGTCCAGAAGTCGAAATACGCGACCTTCCTCGGCGTGCCTGTCCCCTACATCGGCTTCGTCGGCTGGATCGGGATCCTGCTCAGCCTCCTCGTGCCCGGCGACATCGGCCGCGGAATCACCGCGGCGATGACGCTCTTCGGCGCGCTCTTCACGATCTACCTCACCTACCTCGAGCTGTTCGAGATCCACGCGATCTGTCCGTGGTGCGTGACCAACGGCGTGCTGATGGTGATCGCGGCTGGCCTGAGCATCTGGCGCCTGCTGGCGTACCAGCCGCCGATTCTAGCGGCGATCTCAGCCGACGATCAGAACGAGTAGCCGCGTTCGCGGCGATGCTGCTCGTCGGCGAGCTCGAGCAGCCGGTCGAGCAACTCGCCGTACGGCAGCCCCGACACCTCGAAGAGCTTCGCGTAGACGCTGGTGCTCGTGAACCCCGGGATCGTGTTGATCTCGTTGACGAGAATCGTCGGCGCCTCGCCCTCCTCGCCGTACTCGACGAAGAAGTCGACGCGGGCCATGCCGGCGCAGCCGACCAGCTTGAAGACGCGGGCGGCCAGCTGGGCGAGTTCGATCTCGAGCGCCTCACCGATCGGCGCTGGCGCGACCAGTCGCATCCCGCCGCTCTCGTACTTGGCGTCGAAGTCGTACCAGTCGGCGTCGAACTCGAGCTTGCCCGGCTGGGAGAGTTCGAGCTCCTGATTGCCGAGCACGGAGATCTCGATCTCATCGCCGGATGAGCCGGCCTCGACGATCACGCGCGGATCGAACTTCAGCGCCTCGTCGATCGCCGACGCGAGCTGGCTCGCTTCGGTGACACGCGAGATGCCGACCGACGAGCCGAGCCGGGCGGGCTTGACGAAACAGGGGAAGCCGAGGCGCGTCGCCTCTTCGAGCAGGCGTGGACGGATGCGCTCATCGCCATGCCACTCGGCCGCGAGGATCGCGCAGTAGTCGACCTGCGGGATTCCGGCGCGGCCGGCAACTTCCTTGAAGAGCAGCTTGTCGAGGCAGACGGCCGACGCCGCGACGCCCGATCCGACGTAGGGAATCTCGAGCGAGTCGAGCGTGCCCTGGATCACGCCGTCCTCGCCGAACGGGCCGTGCAACGCAGGAAAGACGACATCGCCACCGAGCAGGCCCTCGCCGGGAGTGATCGAGATCGGCTCACCTGTGGGCATCTCTTCCGGGCCGAAGCGCACGACCTGGAACCACCGACCGTCGCGACCGATCTCGACGCGTACAACGTCGTGGCCCTGTGCGTGGAGGCCCTTCGCGACGGCCTCGCCGGAGGCCAGCGAAACTTCGCGCTCACTCGAGCGGCCGCCGGCCAGGAGCACGACACGCTTGCGATTCGGGGAAGCCATGCGCGGACAGTACCCACAAGCGCGCGGCTGTTGGTTGTACCGGCGTCCAAGGAGCGGTGCTTTCGTCCGACCGGGGGGACGGCGCCGTCGTCCGTCTAGGGGACGGTGCCGTCGTCGACAAACTTGCCGACTTCGATCGTCACCACAGAACCGACATCGGCGGTGCCGTCAGAAGGATCCTGGTTCTGAACGATCCCGTCCTCGTCCTGGTCGGTCACGTCGATGCTCTTGGTCTTGGCGGTGAAACCGGCGTCCTGGAGCTGCGCCTTGGCGTCCGACGACTCGAGCCCTGTCACGTCGGGCACGCTGTTCTGACCGGAGGCGACCGTCAGCTTGATCTTCGATCCCTCGTCGGCCTTCGATGCGGCGGCCGGAGACTGTTTGGTGACCTCGTTCTCGGGCTTGTTGCTGTCGACCTCGGTGGAGGTGACGTCGAAGCCCGCGTCTTCGAGTGTCTTGGTCGCCTCTTCCTCGGACTGGCCGACGACATCTGGCACCACGACCTGCTTGGCGCCGCGACTGATGTAGAGCTCGACTTCGCTGCCCTTGTCGGCCTTCTCGCCGGCATCCGGCACGGTGCGCGTCGCCTTTCCGGCGTCGATGTCGCTGTTGTATTCCTTGACGATCTTCACCGTCAGGCCGAGCGCCTCGAGTTGTTTGGTCGCGGCGGCCTGACTCAGGCCCTCGACATCGGGCATCGTCACCTCACCCGGCCCCGAACTGACGTTGAGGATCACGGTCGAGTTCTTCTTGGCCTTCTGGCCACCGGACGGGCTCTGGCTGATCACTTCGCCCTTGGGCGCCTTGTTCGTCTGCAGGAAGATCTGACTCTTGAACCCGGCTTCGGCGACCCGCGACTGCGCATCGCCAGAGGCGCGGCCGACGACGTTGGGCACGACGGCTTTGTTTCCGATCAACAGGAAGTAGAGGAGGCCGGCCAGCAGCAGCGCCGCGACGACACAGCCGGCGATTATCCAGTTGCGCTTCTTGTTGTCCTTCTTGGCGTCGGGGGTGGCCGCCACCGCGCCGCGGATCTCGGTCTTGCCGGCCGGCGCGCCGAGGTTGTCCCGGGCGCGCTCAAGTGCTTGGCTGAACTCCTCGGCCGAGGCGTAGCGCTCGACCGGTGACTTCGCCATCGCCTTCATCGTCACGGCATCCAGCACCGGCGGCACGGAAGGATTGGCGGACGACGGCTTGGGCGCGGGCTGGTTGATGTGCTGAAGCGCGATCGCGACCGACGAGTCGCCGTCGAATGGCACCTTGCCGGTCAGCAGCTCGAACAGCACGACGCCGATCGAGTAGAGATCAGAGCCGTTGGAGACCGGCTTGCCCTGAGCCTGCTCGGGAGAGATGTACTGCGCGGTGCCGACCATCTGACCGGTCTGCGTGATGTCGCCGTCGACCGGGTTGTGGGCGATGCCGAAGTCGGTGACCTTGACATTCCATTCGTCGTCGATCATCACGTTCTGCGGCTTGAGATCGCGGTGCACGAGACCCTTGCTGTGCGCGAAGCGGGCCGCGGCGAGGATCTGCAGGGTGATGTGGATCGCCAACTTCGGATCGAGCGCGCCCATCGCATTGACGACATCCTTCAGCGTGCGCCCCGGCAGGTACTCCATCGCGATGTAGTACGTGCTGCCGACTTGGCCGCGATCGAAGACGTTGACGACGTTCTTGTGCTGCAAGCCGGCGGCAGCCTGAGCCTCGCGCTGGAAACGCTGCACGAACGATTGATCCGCGGCGAAGCGTTCGTGCATCACCTTGAGCGCCACCGGGCGACCAAGGTGTTGGTCGTCACAGAGGTAGACGTCGGCCATCCCGCCCGAGCCGATCCGGCTGCGCACGGTGTAGCGGTTGTCGATCAGTGTTCCGTTGGCAAGCACGCTCATGTTCAGATTCCTATTGGCCGCGCGGGGCCTGCTCCCTGCCGGGGGGCCGTCCTCTCATTGATTTCGAAGCAAATACTGCAACACCGTCGCGGGCGATCGGACCGCGACTCGCCGCCAACTGGTGAGTCCTGAATCGAGACCGCGACGGCGTATTTCGGATCGTCGTACGGAGCAAAGCCGATGAACCACGCTTGGTTCAAGCCGTTGGAGAGTTCGGCGGTGCCGGTCTTGCCGGCCATCTTCAGGTTGCCGACGTTGGCCGCAGAACCCGTACCCTCCTCGACGACCTTGCGCATCATCTCGTTGAGCTGCTGTGCGGTCTTGGGCTTCATCACGCGCGTCGCGCGCTTCGGGCTGATATTGAAGGTCGTGCGCCCGTACTCGTCACGGAACATGCGCGCGAGTCGCGGTTCCATGCGCACCCCGCCGTTGGCCACGGTCGCCGCGACCTCGGCCATCTGAATCGGCGTGACGAGCAGACGCTCCTGGCCGATCGCGGTGCGCGCAAGGTCGATGTTCGCGTCTGACGGCAGCAGCGAGGCGCCACTGCGCAGACCACTCGCGCTGAGTTCGCCGACCGGAAGATCGACAGGCGGCGGGGCGTAGAAGCCGTATCGCTTCATGTATTCGAGCAGCCTGCTCTTGCCGAGTTCGACGCCGATGTTGCCGAAAGCAGTGTTGACCGAGTAGGTCAGCGCTGTCTCGAGGTCGGTCGGACCGAACTGCTGATTGAAGTCGTTCTTCAGCGGTTTGCTGGCGAACGTCTGCGGCGAGTTGCCGTCGACGGTGCTCGTCGTGCTCATCACGCCGGTGTCGAGCGCGGCTGTCGCGGTCACCACTTTGAAGGTCGAACCGGGCGGGTAGGTCGCCTTCGACACACGGTCGAACAGCGGCGCGTTCTTCTCGTCGGCGTTCAGCGCGCTCACCCCGGCGGCGGTGTTCATCTGCTGCGGGTCGTAGCTCGGGCGGCTGAGATAGACCGGGATGCGCCCGGTCGAAGGGTCGATCACGACGACCGCCCCCTTCAGCCCGGCCATCTGCTGCTCGGCGACGCGCTGCGCGCCGACATCGAGGTTCGTGACCATGTTCTGCTCTTCGCCCCCGCGCCCGAGGATCTGGTCGATCACCGAAAGGGTCGAGCGACTCTCGCCGGTCAGCTTCTCGTTCCAGTACTTCTCGAGGCCGGACTGGCCATAGAAGGCGTATGAGTATCCGACCGGATGGGCGAACAGCTCACCGGTCGGGTAGCGGCGCACGTACTCGCCGCTCGCGCGCTTCGTGCTGCGCGCCAGCGTGCGACCGCCCGCCGCGTAGATCGCACCACGCGGTTTCTTCGCATTCTTCTGTGCCGGAATCTTGTTCAACGCGTTCTGGTTCAACGAGCGCGCGTCGAACACGGTCCAGCGCGCCGTGTAGAAGAGCAGCAGCGCAAACAGCGCGACCACGACATAGAACACCCGCCGGATCGGCTTGTTCATCTTGCTCGTGCCCACGTCAGATCACCCCGCCCAGTTCCGCCTCCTGGCGACGCGCGTCGTTGCTGATCTTCATCAGCAACGCGACGAGCACGAAGTTCGCGACGATGCTGGATCCGCCGTACGAGACGAACGGCAACGTGACTCCAGTCAGCGGGATGACCGTGGTGACTCCGCCGACGATCACGAAGACCTGCAGCGCGAAGACGAATGTCAGCCCGGTCGCGAGCAGCTTCGAGAAGGCGTCGCGCGCGATGATCGCGGTCTTCAGGCCGCGCTCGATGAACACCACATAGAGCAGCAGCAGTCCGATCGCGCCGATCAGTCCGGTCTCGCCGGTGTAGAGCGCGTAGATCGAGTCGGTCTGCACGGCCGGAAGGATCGGCGTGCCGCCGGAACTGATCAGAGCTCCGCCGAAGCCGCTGCCGAGCGTGCCGCCGTCGGCCATCGTGAAGAGCCCCTGGGCGATCTGGTAGCTGCCGCCCTCAGCGCGGTAGAGGTCGGGATTGAGCGGGTGATGCCAGATGTCGGCGCGCGCCTGCACGTGGCCGACCGTGTGACTGAAGAATTCGAAGCCGAAGACGAACATCACCACGCCGAGCACCACATACGAGAGCCGACCAGTGGCCACGTAGAGCAGCGCGAGGAATCCGCCGAAGAACATCACCGCGCTGCCGAGGTCGCGGATGAACACGAGCATGAACATCGCGAAGGCCCAGATCACCACCATCGGGCCGAAGAAGCCCATCGGCGGAAAGCTGACCCCGAGAATTCGCTTCTCCTGGGTGACGAGGATCTCGCGCGTCTCAGCCAGATAGGCCGCGACGAAGATCACGATCGCGAGCTTCGCCAGCTCGGTCGGTTGGAAGGCCAGCGGCCCGAGCTTGATCTGCAGATAGGCGCCGTTGACCACGCCGCCGGTCAGGCGCGGCAGCACCAGCAGGATGAACGCGCCGATCGCGATCGTGTAGCGATAGCGCTCGAGGATCGAGAGGTCGCGCACGAGGATCACGGTCGCCGCGAAGGCGAGCAGAGCGATCACGAACCACTGCGCCTGGTCGCGCGCAAGCTCCGGGCTGATCCGATAGACGGTGACGATTCCGACACCCGCGAGCGCGGCGGTGACCGGATAGATGTAGGGATCGGCGTCGGGCAGCTGCCAGCGGATGAACAGGTGGCCGGCCAGGCACAGGCCGAGGAAGATCGCGCCGTAGGTGACGGTGAGGTCGTTGACCTCAGCCTCGCGCGCGATCAGCACGCCCGCGAAACCGGCCGCCGTCGCAAGGGCGACGGGGATCAGTCCGAAGAGTTCGCGATTGCGCGCGCTGAGCATCTCTCGCCCCCCGGCGCGGCTATTGGCCGGTCGAGCCTGAATCCTCGGAATCGGTCTTGCTCACGCCGTTGACGTCGTCGACGTCGATCTTGCCGAGTTCGATCTGCTGCGCGAGGTCGAGCGCGTCAGAACGCGAGCGCAGCTTGTGGTCGAGGATGTGCTCGCGCAGGTTGTCGGGCAGCTCGCTGACCGGCGTGCCGGTCACGTAGTCGCGCGTGTAGAGCGAGACGCCGAGCGGCAGGTCGTACGGCAGGCCGCGGTAGACCGTGACCAGGCCCTGATCGTTGCCGCCGATGAAGTAGACGTTGAGCGATCCGACGATCGCGCCGCCGATCATCACCAGGACGACGAACCCAGCGATCACCGCGCCGACCCAGCGCCGCGACTTCTTCGTGTTCTGTCTGCGCCGCTCGAACTCACGACGCGAGTGAGCCTCGCGCGAGGCGGTGCTGTCGCCGTTGCCACTTGCCGCGGCGGCCGCGGCCGTCTGCGGGACAGGCGCGGTGGCGGCCGGCTCTGTGGACGGAACGTCCGGAACGACCACAGCCGGGGCGACGACCGTCTCGTCCGGTCCCGGCTCGGTGGCGGCCGGCTCGGGTGTTCTGGCGCCGGCGCCGTCGACCTTGAAGACGACCGCGGTGATGTTGTCGACGCCGCCGTTCTCGTTGGCGCGGCGGATCAGGTTGTCGGCGATCTCCTTGGACGGCCTGCCCGAAGCCAACTCCTGTTCGATCGTCGCCTCGTCGACCATGCCGGTCAGGCCGTCGCTGCAGACAAGAAAGACGTCGCCGGCCTTGACCGAATGACTCAGCGTGTCGATCTCGACATCGTCTTCCGGTCCGAGCGCGCGCGTGAGGATTGAGCGCTGTGGGTGCACCTCTGCTTCTGCCTCGGTGATCGCGCCGCGGCGCACCATCTCGCCGACCAACGAGTGGTCGCGCGTCAGACGGGTGAGTTCACCGTCACGAACTCGGTAGGCACGGCTGTCGCCGACGTGGGCGATCGTGATCTCGTCGTCGCCGAGCAGCAGCGCCGTGATCGTCGTGCCCATCCCCTGGAACTCGTCGCCGCTGCGCGACTTCTCGTGGATTGAGTGATTGGCACGGCGCACGGCCTGCGCCATCCGCGGCTCAGGGGCGACCGATTCGTCGAGCGGCTGCTTGAAGGCGTCGACGGCCAGACCCGAAGCGACCTCGCCGGCCTGCGCGCCGCCCATGCCGTCGGCGACGACGAACAACGGGACTCGCACGTAGTAGGAGTCCTCGTTCGCCTTGCGAACGCGGCCGACGTCGGAAGACGCAGCGTGATCGACTACGCGGAGCATCGATTACTCCTCATACCTGAACTCGGTGTCGCCAATCGTGATCTTGTCGCCGGGGTGGAGCTGCTGCGGCCCTTCGACGCGCGCGCCGTTCAAATAGGTGCCGTTGGTTGAGCCGAGGTCCTCAAGATAGTTGTAGGGACCACGGGCGGTGATCCGCGCGTGACGCGCCGAGGCGAAGACGTCATCGACGATCACCTCGGCCGGCTTGTCGCGGCCCAGCAGCAGGCCCCCGAGCAGGTCGAACGAGCTGCCGGTCTCGTACCGGCTCGCGGCCACAACGACGAGTCTCGGGCGGACGCCCGCCTTCAGGTCGATCGGGGCGCGTCCGCCGTCTCCGCCATCGAGCAGCGGGTCGAAGTCGGCCTGTTCGCTCCCCACAAGGTCGCGCGAGCTGCTGCGCACCACCCAGACGATGAACAGGAAAAGAAGGAGTAGAAACGCGAACTTCAGCGCGACTGCGATCGGGTCGTCCATCGCTTACTCCAAGACAAAGTTGAGGACGGTGTTGCCGAGCTGCACGACGTCGCCGGAGCGCAGCACTGCCGGACCACCCAGGCTGCCGCCGTTGAGGCGCGTGCCGTTGGTCGAGCCGAGATCCTCGACGATCCAGTCGGATCCGTCGGCGCGGAAACCTACGTGGCGACGCGAGATGTTCGGATCGTCGAGTCGCACGTCGGCATCGCGACCACGGCCGACGACGGTCTGCGGCGGAGTCAGCGCATAGCGGCGATCGCCCGACTCGATCACGGCGCGCGTGGCCGGACGCGAAGAGGCGCGCGGCTCAAGCTCTTCCGGCGGAGCCTGCAGATCGCGCACGTTGTAGACCTGTGTGTGCCCCGACGCCGCCTGCGGCTCGACCGGCTCGACCTCCTCGTCGGGCGCATCGGCGAGGCGTGCCTGGATTCCGAACAGCCCCAACTCGAGACGATCGTCGGTCTCGAAGGAGACCGTCGGACGGCTGAGCAGCGAGTAGCCGCGCTTCCTGGCGTGCTCGAGCAGGTAGAGCGAGAGCTCGCGCTGCAGGCCATCCTCGTAGTGCGAGAACTGCTCGCGGTCGCGCGGCGAGAGAAAGACCGTGTACTCGTTGGGCGCATAGGTGCGTGACACCGAGGCGGCACGATGCGCGTCCATCTCGCGCGCCAACTTGCGCGCCAGCTCGATCGGCTGCACCTCTGATTTGAAGGCGGATTTGAATCCGCCCTCGATCAGCCGCTCCAGCTTCGATTCAAAGTTCTTGAGGAAGTTCACACTCTCGGGCGCCCAGCCTGCTCTGGGGCGTATCGGGGTTCAAAAACCCTACCCGTCGAACGCCCGATGAAAGCCGCGCCGACCAGAGCGAAAACGGCGAGCACACCGGCCGCGATCGCGAGCGCTGGCACCGGCGCCTCGAGCACTTGACCGATCGTGATCTGGGAGGCGACGAAGACCGCCGCGAGCGCGGCCCAGGCGGGAGTGCGCGCGCCGCGATCCCACAGCAGCACGGCGGCTGCGCCGCCGAGCGCCCACAGGCCCAGCGAGGCCAGGTATGCCGGCTGGGCGAACGCGAGCATCGCGCTCGCCGCGACGTCGGCATACTCACGCAGGTCCTGCGGATCGCCGACCTCGTCGGGAACGCTGAGTGCGAGCGAAGTTCCGGACATCGCCTGCATCGCCACGACCCACGCGAACGCCCCGGCACCCGAAAGCGCGCCGTCGAGCGTGCGCGAGAGCGGCATCATCGCCGCGATGGCGGCCACCGCCGCCGGAAGCACGAGAAACATCGCCGCGCCCACCTGTCCGCCGATCGCGAGCGCCACCGCGCCGCCGGTCGCGGCCAGCGCCCAGCCGGCGCGCGGCATCACGAAGACCAGCACGGCGGCGATCAACGGCTCGATGAATGAGAGTTCTACCTGCGCCGCGAGCATCGAGACGGCGCAGACCGCCGCCGCGAGCGCGGCGATCCCGAAGCGCCAGATCCGGCCGCTGCCGGGCTCGGCGTACTCGGCGGCCGCGCGCGGCGCGCGGATAGCCGGGCGGTCGTGCGTGTAACTGTCGGAACGTTCACGCGGCGAGCGACCGAACAATCCGCGCACACGCGAGCGAAAAGTCGGCGCGGCGAGTGAATGGCTGAGCTCGGGGAGCGAGTCGTAGATCGCCTGGCCGAGCTCGGCGACATCTGGGCGCAGCTCCGGCTGCGGGTCGAGACAGCTGTCGATCGTCCAGGTCAGCTCAGCCGGGAGATCGCGGCGCACCTTGGCCAGTCGCGAGCGGCGGCCCTTTCCGGGACCGGCGCCGGTGAAGCATTCGAACAGCACCAGCGCCAACGAATAGACATCGCTGGCCGGCGTCGCGGCATGGCCGGCCTCCTGCTCCGGCGCGACGTAGCCGCGCGAGCCCGCGTGTGGACCCGCGTGCACGCGGCCACCGTGCTCGCTCGGATCGACGATGCTCGCAATCCCGAAATCCATCAGCTTCGCCGGCTGCACACGCCAGCCGCCCGAACCCTCGAGCCAAGCACTGGTGACCATCACGTTGGCCGGCTTGACGTCCCGGTGCACGACACCTTGGTCGTGCGCGTGCGCCAGCGCCTCACAGAGGGCGTAACCGATGCGTCCGGCGTCATTGTCGGACATCAAGCCTTCATCGATCATCGAGCCGAGTGTGTGGCCGTGGACCAGCTCGTTGATCATGTAGATGCGGTCCTGCTCGCTGACCACTTCGTAGAGCGAAACGATCGCCGGGTGGTTCAGCCGCGCCGTCGCGCGCGCCTCGCGCAGCGCATCGGCGGTGTCGGTGAGTTCCTGGTCGAGCACGAGCTCCTTGATCGCCACCGGCCGCTCGAGCAACATGTCGAAGCCCTCCCAGACCGTGCCGAAGCCGCCGCTGCCGAGCGGGACCAGCAATTCGAAGCGGTCCCGCAGCCGCACCTGGCGTGTGCTTGGCCGCAGTGCGCGCGTCGTGCGCTCACGCAGGGAGAGAGTGCGAAATCCCATCCGTTGCTTTTTCGCGCACGAGCGGCTCTCGCCTGCAACAAAACTCGCACAATCGCGCATTCGAAAGGGGGAATCCGCCCGGTGCGCGGTGAATACTTCGTTACGATCCTCGCGCTCAATGCGGAGGGCACCTTTATGGCTTCGTTTCCAGGCGATGAACACGACCGTCCGACCCGCGCGATGCGCGGCGGAGGCGACGATTCCGAGCACCAGCAGGTGATGCAGCGCCGCGCGATCGCCGGCGGCGTGATCGTGCTGTTCCTGATCCTCGTTCTTCTGCTCGCCAAGGGCTGCCAGAGCTCGCGCCAGACCAACGCGATCAAGGAGTTCGTCAAGCAGACCAACTCGATCGTCACGCAATCGAACCAGACCTCCAAAGACTTCTTCGCGATGCTCAACGACCCGGGCGACGCCAGCGCGACCGACATCGAGACGTCTGTCAACGTGCAGCGTTCGCAGGCCTCTGAGCTCGTCCGCCAAGCTGCAGACCTGAAGGCATCCGGCGAAAACCTGCAGGCCGCCAAGCAGTACCTCGTCGACACGCTCGAGTTCCGCCGCGACGGCCTGACCGCGATCTCCAAGGAAATCGGTCAGGCGCTGGGCGACCAGGACCCCGACGCCGCGACCGAGAAGATCGCCGCCAACATGCAGCAGTTCCTGACCAGCGACGTGATCTACTCACAGCGTGCCTACGCATACATGAACGCCGCAGTCAAGGACAAGAAGATCGAAGGCGTCGAGCTGCCGGCAAGCCAGTTCCTGCCGAGCCTCGAATGGCTCGACCCGGCGCAGGTCTCCGACGCCTTCTCGCGCATCTCCGGCAGCAGCAGCGACGAGACCGCCACGCCCGGAACACACGGCACCGGCATCACCGGCGTGACCGCTCAGCCGTCCGGGACGGCACTGACCGACGGCGCCACAGCAGATCTCAACGGGGCTTCTTCGATCGAGGTCGACGTGCAGAACCAGGGCGAGAACGACGAGACGAACGTCGTCGTCTCCTACAGCATCACCGGATCGGGTTCGGCGATCAAGCAGAACAAGACGATCCCATCGATCAAGGCTGGCGAGACCACCAAGGTCACCCTGCCGCTGACCAAGATCCCCGCCTCTGGAGCGACGGCGACGATGAAGGTCAGCGTCAAGAAGGTCGCTGGCGAGCAGAACCTCGACAACAACTCGCAGACGTTCCAGGTCACCTTCTGATTGCCTGAAAGGTTGCCACCTTTCAGGGCAGTAGGCTGGATGTGATGAGCTCTCCGCAGGGTCTTTACGAGTGGTTGGCGCTGGCCGGCGCAGCGGTCGCCGTGCTCTGCCTGATCGTGTTGCTCTGGAACAGCTTGGCGCTGCGCCGTCTGCGCCGCGCTCAGAAGCTCGTGCTGGCCGGCGGCGAGCGTGACGTCGTCGCCCACGCCGAGGCGTTGCAGCGCGAGTTCGTCTCGCTGCGCGACTGGCTGGAAGATGTGTCGGTCGTGCTCAACAAGCGCATGGAGCGGCTGGAGACCCGTCTCGACGGCGCGGTGACCCACACCGCGATGGTCCGCTACGACGCATTCGGCGCGAAGTCCGGCAAGCAGTCGAGCAGCGTCGCATTGCTCGACGAGCACAGGAACGGCGTGGTGCTCACGGCGATCGTCAGCCGCAACTTCTCGCACCTCTATGTCAAGAACCTCACCGCCGGCGTCTCCGACATCGAGCTCTCGCCCGAGGAGCGCCACGTCGTCGAGTTGGCCTTCGCGGCCCCTGGCGAGCCGCCCGCTCCACCTGCGCCGCCCGCTCCGCCACGCGTCGTGAGCAACGCACCGACCAGGCCGCCGGAGCCTCCCGGCGAGCCCGAGATCCGCGAAGCGCGGCAAGCCGGCGTTGAACACTGACGTCTCCAGCACACCGCGCCGGATCGGGCACCTCGGGCCGCCCGGGACCCACGGCGAGGAAGCGCTGCGCGCCGCGCTCGGCGGGCACGCGGCGAGCGCCGAGATGGTCGCGCTCGACTCGAATGGTGACGTCGTACGCGCGGTCGAATCGGGCGAGGTCGACGCCGGTTTCGTGCCGATCGAGAATTCGATCGAGGGCGCCGTCACCGAGACATTGGATGCCCTGGTGCACGACGCGCCGCGCGTACGAATCGTCGGCGAGGTCATCTGGCCGGCTCATCACGCGCTGATCGCGGCCGACGACATCCCGCTCGAGGAGATCGCGATCGTCACCTCGCACCCGCAGGCGCTGGCCCAGTGCGCAGGATTCATCAAGGACTCGCTTCCGTGCGCAGAGCGGCTGGCCCAGGTGTCGACGGCCGGTGCGGTGCGCCACGCGGTTTTGCAGGGCGGGGGCTACGCGGCGATCGGGTCGCGCATCGCCGCCGAGATCTACGGCGGCGTGGTGCTCGCCGAACAGATTGAGGACGTCGCGGGCAACAAGACACGCTTCGTCTGGCTTGCGCGCGAAGAATTCGTGCCACCGTGGGCCGGCGAGAACGACGCGCAGACGGTCAAGACCTCACTGGTCTTCTCGGGATTCAACGACACGTCACCGGGCGGCCTGGTCAGCATCCTCGACGAGTTCGCCAAGCGCGAAGTGAACATGAGCAAGATCGAATCGCGCCCCGAGCGCACGTCACTCGGCCACTACCTGTTCTTTGTGGACCTCGACGGCAGCGCCGAAGACGCGCAGCTCGCCGCAGCGATTGAAGCGGTGCGGGCGAAGGTCAAAACGCTGCGGGTTCTGGGGTCTTTCGAGGCTTTCGAGGCCTGACCGGGTTGGCTCATACTGCTGCTGGTTGACAGGGCGGATGTTTGGATCAATCCAAACATCCGCCCTGCGGTCGAGGTAGCGACCTGATCCAGTCGCGGGCTGCCTGAGGTAGCGACCTGATCGCGCTCTAGACTTTCCGCTGTCCGATGTCAGGCAAGGCGCCACGCTCGAGCAGTGACTGCTCCGGGTCCGGCGATGTTCCCGGGCTCACCCGGTCGGAGAATCTCGACTCCCCGGCCGTCGGAGCGCTTGCGCCAAAAACGCCCGCCGGAGCGCGCTACTCCTCACTTTCCGCACCCGCTCCTTCGCTGCACGTCCGTCGCAACGGCAACGCGATGGGCGGCCGTGTGCTCGTGCTCAACGCCTCGTACGAACCAATCAACGTCTGCACCGTGCGGCGCGCGATCGTCCTGATCCTCAAGCAGAAGGCCGAGGTGCTCGACGAGCACGACATCGAACTGCACTCCGAGCGCAGCTCGATCACCAGGCCGAGCGTGATCCGGCTGCGTGCCTACGTGCGCATCCCGTACCAATCGCTGCGCCGCAAGATCACCCGCCGTGCTGTCTTCGCCCGCGATGGCTGGGAGTGCCAGTACTGCGGCCGCCGGGGCAGCCTGACGATGGACCACGTGATCCCACGCTCAAAGGGCGGCGACACCTCCTGGGAGAACGTCGTCGCGTGCTGCGCCGGCTGCAATCGGCGCAAAGGCGATCGCAGCGTCTCTCAGTCGGGCATGAAGCTGCGCACCCGCCCGCGGCCGCCGCACGCGACGATCTTCATCCACGTCGCCTCTCCGACGATTCCCACGCAATGGCTCCCCTACGTGCCGGCCACACCCGTGCTGCCCGAGGACGAGCCGCGCGAGCATGCCGACGCGGCCTGACTCCGCGCAACCAGCTCGGATATAGGATTCGCCCGAACTTCCACTCGGCAATCCATCCGAATCACAAAGGAATCCACATGCCTTACGAAGTCCCCGCACTGCCGTACCCCTACGACTCGCTCGCTCCGACAATCGACGAAGAGACGATGCACCTGCACCACGACAAGCACCACCAGGCTTACGTGGACAAGGCCAACGCCGCCCTCGAGGGCACCGAGTGGGCCGACAAGTCGATCGAGGACGTCGTCGCGAACCTCTCGAGCCTCCCGGCCGACAAGCAGGGTCCCGTCCGCAACAACGGCGGTGGCCACTACAACCACACGCTTTTCTGGGAGTCGATGAAGCCCGGCGGCAGCGAGCCGTCCGGTGAGCTCGCCGATGCGATCAACGCCAAGTTCGGCTCGCTCGACGCCTTCAAGGAGCAGTTCGAGGCCGCCGGCGTGAACCAGTTCGGCTCCGGCTGGGCCTGGCTCGTGCTCGACGGCGGAGAGCTGGCGATCACCAGCACCGCCAATCAGGACAACCCGATCACCGACGGCAAGACGCCGCTGCTCGGCAACGACGTCTGGGAGCACGCCTACTACCTGACCTACAAGAACGTCCGCCCGAACTACCTCAAGGCTTGGTGGGACGTGGTCAACTGGGACGTCGTCGCGGAGCGTTACGCCGCGGCCAAGTAGTCCTACAGCGGACGCTCACGGGTGGCTGGGCCGAAGACACTCACCACCCGTGAGCTGAACCGCGCTCTGCTTGCGCGCCAAGGGTTGCTCACGCGCAAGCGAGTCTCGATCCCCCGCATGGTCGCGCAGACAGGCGGTCTGCAGACCCAAGAACCGCGCGACGCCTTCGTCTCCCTCGCCGCGCGGATCGACGGATTCGATCCGGAAAAGTTCCGCCGGGCCACCGAGCGACGCGAGATCGTTCGCGGCAGCTTCTATCGCTGCACGCTGCACACGGTCACGCGTGAGGACTTCCTGAGTTTCCGGCTCGCGCTCTCCGAAGTGATCGCACGTGACTCAGCCAACTGGCGGGATGCATACGCAACGTTCGACAAAGGCAAGGTGATTGCGGCGATCGAGCAACTGCTCGCCGACGGTGAGCCGCGCAGCCCAAAGGTGATCGGTGATGCGCTCGCCGCGCAGTTCCCCAAGGCCAGCCGCGAGGGGCTGATGAACTGCGCGCGCTGCCAGGTGCCGGTGGCGATGACCCCGACCGATGATCGCTGGGGCTACTCGCGTCCCGCGACGCTCGCACTGCCCGAACTCTTCCTCGGCGCCGAACTCGCCCCGGACACCCCCGAAGCCAAGACCGAGATCCTGCGTCGCGGAATCGCCGCGATCGGACCGGCGACGATCGCCGACCTGCGTACCTGGTCGCGTCTGACCGGCGTCAAGGAACTGCTCGAGCCACTCATCCCGCGGCTGCGCGAGTTCCGCGACGAGGCCGGGCGCACACTCTACGATCTGCCGCGCGCTCCGCGCCCGCGTCCCGACACTCCGGCGCCGGTGCGTTTTCTCGGCGAGTTCGACAACGTCTTCCTCTCGCACGACGATCGCGAACGGATCATCGATGCCGGTCACTCCGACCGGTTCAAGATCAGCACGAACGGCCGACGCCGCTACACGTTCATGGTCGACGGCTTCGTCGCCGGCACGTGGAAACCGAAACCCTCCAGACAGACCGTGACGATCGAGATCGAGCCATTCGTGAAGCTCACCCGATCCGATCGCGCAGCCGTCGAAGCAGAAGCCCGCACCGTGGCCCGGATCCTCGGGCCAGGTGCGGAGTTCAAGTTCGCTACTTCGGCAGCTTCGTAGTGGAAGTGACGCTCGCCGCCGTGAGCAGCGGCGCGCCCTTCAGATAGACCTTCAGCTTCGCGCCCTTCTTGGCAACGCGCAGCGGGATCGTGCGCTTGGCCTTTGCAGTGCAGGCGCCGTTCGAGAACGCCAGCGCGAAGGTCGGCGCGGTCGCGACCTTGCCGGTTCCGGTGCCGTTGGTCGCCGGCACGCTGACCTGGAGGAAGCCGGCGCAGTGGGTCGCGTCCATCCCGCTCGCGGTCACCGCAAGCGTGGCCGAAGCCGTGATCTTCGCGCCCTTACGCGTGAGCTTCCACTTCGGCTTGACGATCGTGCCGGCGATCGTCGACGGTGGGGGCGGCGCGGGAATGCTCAGATCGACATCCGGGATCAAGCCCGCGCCGCGCTGATACCAGTCGGTCGGTGTGCCGCCGAGATATCCGGGCACGTAATAGC
>JASGFX010000012.1:0-63139 GCA_047605325.1 Solirubrobacterales bacterium
GATCGACAAGCAGGACCACGCCACCAATGCCTGCGGCCAGATCGGTGAGACCGTCGCCTTCGACAAGGCGATCGGCGTCGCCGCGGACTACCAGCGCTCGCACCCCGACACGCTGATCGTCGTCACCGCCGACCACTCGCACACCAGCCAGATCGTCGAGGAGGACGCCTCCGGAAGCGGCATCCCGACCGGCTACTCGACGAACCTCACGAGCAAGGATGGCCAGACTCTGAGCCTGACCTACGGCACCGCCGGCTTCGGCGGCGCGGGCAGCGCCCCGGTCAGCGCTCCGCCGAGCCAGCAGCACACCGGCGCGGCTGTGCCTGTGTGGGCTTCGGGCCCTGGCGCGATCGACGTGCTGGGCACGAACGATCACACCGATCTCTTCAGCGTCTTCCAGGGCAAGGGCTGAAGGCAAGACGTCCACCACGATCCGGACGAGCCGGGCCCGTCGCGCGCACGCGCGGCGGGCCCGCGCGCTTTAACCTTTGCGCCGATGAGCGATCAGCCACGCTTCAGCCGCTTCGTCGCGCTCGGCGACTCGACCACCGAGGGTCTCGACGATCCCTATCCCGGACACCCGGTGGGCGAAGAGGTCTTCCGCGGCTGGGCGGACCGACTGGCCGAGCGGTTGGCCGTCGACAACGATCAACTCTGTTACGCCAATCTTGCGATTCGCGGTCGACTGATCGGTCAGATCCACGAGACTCAGCTGCAGCCTGCGCTTGAGATGCAGCCAGACATCGTCAGCGTGGTCGGCGGCGTAAACGACGTTCTCAGGCCGAAGTTCGACCTTGAAACCGTCACCGGCCATCTCGAGACGATGGTCGAAGCCTTCCGCGGGCGCTCCGCAACTGTGCTGGTGATGACGCTGCCCGATCTCGGCACCTCGATGCGCGTCGCGAGGATCGTGAGCGAGCGACTCGCGGCCTTCAACCAGGCGATCCGCGACGTCGCCGGACGCACCGGCGCGACGCTCGTCGACATGGCCGAGGAGCTGACGGTCTACGACCCGCGCGGCTGGTCGCCCGACCGCCTGCACGCCAACGACATCGGCCACCAGTACCTGATGTGGGGCGCCGCAAAGTCGCTCGGGCTCCCGGGTGCGGCCGACGAACTCGAGGCGCTGAAGGCCGGCGTACCGGAACGGGCCGAGTGCTCGGCGCTGCGCGAATACGGCGCAGAAGCGGCGTGGGTCTGGCAGCATCTGAGGCCGTGGATCGCGCGGCGCCTGAAGGGCACCTCGTCGGGTGACGGCGTGACGCCGAAGCGCCCGGAGATGATCCCACTGCTTCAGGGATGAATCGTTCGCTGACACTCGCAGTCACTTCGCTCGCAGCGCTGCTGCTGGCCGTCGGCGTCGCCGTCGCGGCCCAGCCGACCGTCAAGGGGGCGAAGAACTGCAGGGTCTTCCCGGCCGACAACGCCTGGAACCAGCGCGTCGACGCGCTCCCGGTCGCCGGCGACTCACGCGACCTCATCGACTCGATCGGCGAGCACGCTTCGGCTCATGCCGACTTCGGTTCCGGCAAATGGGAGGGCGCGCCGATCGGCATTCCGTACGTCGTCGTCTCCTCGAAGACGAAGAAGCGCAAGGTCAGCTTCGAGTACGCCGACGAATCCGATCGCATCCGCTACCCGATCCCGAAGAATGTGCCGATCGAGGGCGGCCGCAGGTCGAGCGGCGATCGCCACGTAATCGCGATCGACAGATCGAAATGCAAGCTCTACGAGCTCTACGCCGCCTACCCGAAGAGCGGCGGCAAGAGCTGGAAGGCCGGCTCCGGGGCGGTCTGGAGTCTGAAGTCGAACAAGCTGCGCCCGGCCGGGTGGACCAGCGCCGACGCCGCGGGCCTTCCGATATTTCCCGGACTCGCGCGCTACGACGAGGTTGCGCGCGGCGCGATCGATCATGCGCTGCGCTTCACGGCGCCGCGGACTCGCCGCGCCTACGTCTATCCGGCACGTCATCAGGCGGGCGGCTCCGACGATCCCGATCTTCCGCCGATGGGAGCGCGCGTGAGGCTGAAGCCTTCGGTCGACATCGGCAGCTTTCCGAAACAGTCGCGTGTGATCCTGACTGCGCTGCGCCGTTACGGCGCGATCCTCGCCGACAACGGCTCGGCATGGTACTTCTCGGGCGCGCCGGACAGCCACTGGGACAACGACGATCTGCACTCACTCGGGCGCTTGACCGGATCCGACTTCGAGGTCGTCGACACCTCGAGCCTGCCGACGCCGGGCCGCTAGAGACAGAACCGCGCAACTGGTCTCTGGACGAAAGTCCAAAACCTCAGATCGCGTCCAGCCGCGGCCGATAGAAAGAACCAATGGCAGCCCCGCCATTCGCGACACTCCGCCCGTTCCTGCTCGCAATTCTTGCGCTGCTCGCATGCGCCGCCGCATTCTCGGCGCAGGTGCAGTCGGCCGCTGCGACCACGACGGCGCCAACGATCGCCGCGTGGGATGAGGTCGACGGGACCTGCGACGACTGGAACAGTTGGGACGACCCCGACTGCGAGGACTCCTCAGACGAGGACACCGGCGATGACTGGAGCGGCGGCGACGACTGGGGAGATTGGGGCGGCGACGACTCGGGTGATTCGAGTGACGGCAATCCGGTGACTCCGCCGGTCGTGCAGTGGCCCGCCCCGCCGAAGGGCGCCTACGCCAAGCTTCGTTCGAACAAGCGCACGGCCGTTGCGCCGAAGGCCGCGCCAAAGCCGATCAAGGCGATGATCCGGGCAGCCAACTCGATCACGAAGAAGCCATACAAGTGGGGCGGAGGTCACGGGCGCTGGTACGACAGCGGCTACGACTGCAGCGGATCGGTCAGCTTCGTGCTGCGTGCCGGCGGCTACCTTAATTCTCCGCTGGTCTCGGGCGACCTCGCCAAGTGGGGCAGGAAGGGCGCCGGCAACTGGGTGCGGATCTATGCCAACAAGAGCCACGTCTTCATGGTGATCGCCGGTCTGCGCTTCGACACGTCTTCATACGGGGCCGGCGGCGGCAGCGGACCGCGTTGGCGCGCGACCGTGCGCCCGACGAAGGGCTTCAGGCTGCGCCACCCGGCCGGTCTCTAGACGCAATCGCGCTTTCGTTTGCGGGACGAAGCGCGACAAATCTCGTCTTCAGCCGTTAAGGATTGAGGTTCATGCTTCTCAAGGGGTCGACATATCTGCGCGGGCTCGCGCTCGCCGCACTCGTGCTGCTCGCGCTGGCCAGCGTGACCTTCGCGGCATCGTCGACGACGAATCGGCTGAAGGACAAGTACTGCGACCCCTGGAACTTCCAGGCCGACCCGGACTGCCAGGCGGCCAAGTACAAGGAGCAGTCGGCGACTCCGGCGACGGGCGCCACCGACGTCACGGGCGAGACCGGATCGACCGGCTATGCCGGATCGCCGGGCGATTGGAACTGGCCAGCCCCGCCCGGCGGCAAGTACGCGAAGATCCGCGCGAATGGGCGCACGGCGGTTGCGCCGAAGAGCGCCCCGCCGGCCGTCAAGCGGATGATCCGCGCGGCGAACTCTTTGACCAAGAAGCCCTACGTGTGGGGCGGTGGCCATGGCAGCTGGTACTCCCGGGGCTATGACTGCAGCGGCGCCACCAGTTTCGTGCTGCGCGCCGGCGGCTTCGTCTCATGGCCGATGGTCTCGGGGACGCTTGCCCGCTGGGGCTCGGCCGGCGCCGGCCGCTGGGTGCGGATCTACGCCAACAGCGAGCACGTCTTCATGGTGATCGCCGGCCTGCGTTTTGACACCACGCCTTGGTATCCCGGCGAGAAGGGTCCACGCTGGCGGGCGACGGTGCGAAGCACCAAGGGCTTCGCGATCCGCCATCCGCTGCGCTACTGACTTCGGATCAGCGATGCACAGGCGGCACTCCTGCCAAACATCCGCCCGATCGGGCGGATGTTTGGCAGGAAACTGGCTGAATTGCGCTCCGATCGAGCCATCCGGCATTGGTGCGCGCTCTCATTGGTCCTCGCTGGGAGAGGCGTCAGGGGCCGTGGGTCATCCGCGGGGCTTCAGCCTGCGACGTCGGTCGGGATCTCGATCTCGCGCTTGAGGATCTTGCCCGTCGCCGTCTTCGGCAGCTCCTCCACGAACCACACGTGGCGCGGGTACTTGTAGGCGGCGACGCGCTCCTTCGCAAACGCCTGGATGTCGTCGGCCGTGGCGCTCTCGCCCTCCTTCAGGCCGATCACCGCTGCGACTTCCTCGCCGTGGACGTCGTCGGCGACGCCGATCACGGCGGCCTCGCGTACGGCCGGGTGCTCGTAGAGCACCTCCTCGATCTCGCGTGGATAGACGTTGTAGCCGCCGCGGATGATCAGCTCCTTCTTGCGGTCGACGATGAAGTAGTAGCCGTCCTCGTCGCGTTTGGCCATGTCGCCCGAGAGGAACCAGTCGCCGCGCATCACCTCGGCCGTCGCGTCGCCGCGGCCCCAGTAACCCTTCATCACGTTCGGTCCCTTGATCGCGATCTCGCCGACGGCCTCGGTGTCGCTCTCGGGGATGTCGTTGCCGTCGTCGTCGACGAGCTTCATCTCGACGCCCGCGATCGGGCGACCGATCGAGCCGGCCTTCGACGGGCTCGCCGGGTCGTTGAAGCTGGCGACCGGTGAGGTCTCGGAGAGGCCGTAGCCCTCGAGCAGCTTCGCGCCGAAGCGCGACTCGACAGCGTTCAGCACTTCGACGGGCAGCGACGCGCCGCCGGAGACGCCGAAGCGCAGGCTTTCGGCCGAGACGCCCTCGAGCGCTGGGTCGTGCAGCATGCCGACGTACATCGTCGGCACACCCATGAACACCGTCACGCCGTCGCGGTCGATGATCTCGAGCGCCTTGGCGGCATCGAAACGGGGGAGCAGGGTGACCGTCGCGCCGGTGGCGATCGCGGCATTCATCGTGCAGGTCTGGCCGAACGAGTGGAACAGCGGAAGGCCGCCGAACAGAACGTCTCCGACCTCGAAGCCGAACATCTCGACGTTGGTCGCGACGTTGCTGCCGATGTTCGAGTGGGTCAGCTCGGCGCCCTTCGGAATGCCGGTCGTGCCGGAGGTGTAGAGGATCACGCAGGTGTCGTCGCCTGCGCGCTCGGCGACCTCGGCGATCGGCGTCTGTGCGCCGAGCAACTGCTCGAACTCACCGGGCTTGACGACCGTGAGTT
The DNA here is from genome assembly GCA_047605325.1 of Solirubrobacterales bacterium. GTDB lineage: Bacteria > Actinomycetota > Thermoleophilia > Solirubrobacterales > JACPNS01 > JACPNS01. Next base: position 5,172 of record JASGFX010000012.1, read on the forward strand.
CGATGCCGGCGCCGTCGGCTGCGATCTGCGCTTCGTCCTCCCAGTCGTGCCAGGCGAAGAACTGCTTGGCGCCGGAGTCCTTCAGATAGAACTCGGCTTCGCGGCCCTTGAGCAGGACGTTCATCGGCACGACGGCGGCGCCGGCCTTGAGGATTCCGTAGTAGACGGCGGGGAAGTAGGGGACATTCGGCAACATCAGACCGACGCGGTCGCCCGGCTCGACGCCGCGTTCGGCGAGCAGGCCTGCCACCAGCGAACTCGCGCCGTCGAGCTGCGCGTACGAGAGCTCGGTGTCGTCGAGTTTCAGCGCCACTGCGTCCGGGTGCTCGGCGGCTGTCTTGGTCAGTGCGTCGGCAAGGTTTGCCATCGGTCGTGTTTCCCCTTTGGAAATGGAGTTGGTGGGCGGCGCTCCCCCAAGCGCGTGAGCCCGATTCTACGCCCGGGAAAGACAATCAGTGATATCCGTCACACTCACAACAATTGCGCAGACAAAATAGTTGCAGAAGTGATACTATTGCCCGCATGGCAAGTATTTCATCCTCCCCCAACGTGAGCAGCAAGGCCGTCGCCGAAGAGTTCACCGCGATCGTCACCAACGTGATGAAGCGGAGTTCGACGCCGATGGTCGAGTTCGTCGAGCGCTACGACCTGAGCTTCACCCAGCTCAAGGTGATGTTCGCGCTCGCCAACAACGACGAGCCGTTGCCGATCGGCCGCATCGCTGAGATCACCGGTGGTTCGCTGCCGGCGACCGGCCGCGCGGTCGACGGACTCGTCCGTCATGGACTCACGACCCGAACCGAAGACCCCACCGACCGCCGGGTCAAGCGCGTCGAGGTCACCGACCTCGGCACCACCGGCATGAACGAAATCTTCGAGAGCCGCACGGCGACGCTTAGTGCGTTGCTCGACGGTCTCTCGCCCGACCAGCTCGAGGCGCTGGGGCAGGCACTCCAGCCGCTCCGCGCACTCGTCGAAAATCCCGCCAACTGTGAAACGGAGGTGAGCCGATGAACTCCGTCAGCGGCTCCGCCGCGGCCGCGCCGGCCGCACCACCAGAGCTCGAAAAGCTCTTCGACCGCCGCCTGATCCAGGTCTCGAGCGTGGTCATCCTCGGCATCATCATGTCGATCCTCGACACGACGATCGTCAACGTCGCGCTCGACACCCTCGCCCGTGACTTCGACACCACCCTGACCAACATCCAATGGGTTGCCACCGGCTACCTGCTGGCACTCGCGACGGTCATCCCGCTGACCGGCTGGGCCGCGCACCGCTTCGGCACGAAGCGACTGTTCATCATCTCGATCACGCTGTTCACGATCGGGTCGATGCTCTGCGGCCTTGCCTGGAATGACGCTTCGCTGATCTTCTTCCGCGTCCTCCAGGGTTTCGGCGGCGGCATGATCATGCCGGTCGGAATGACCATCCTCACCCAGGAAGCCGGCCCCGCGAAGGTCGGCCGGATGATGGGCGTGATCGGCGTTCCGATGCTGCTGGCCCCGATCCTCGGCCCGATCCTCGGCGGCTGGCTGGTCGATGACGTCTCCTGGCGCTGGATCTTCTACGTCAACGTCCCGATCGGCATTCTCGCCGTCGCGCTGGCGCAGCGTTTCCTCGACCGCGACGAGCCCTCGCCGGGCGAGTCGCTCGACTGGAAGGGTCTGCTGCTGCTCTCGCCGGGAATGGCGGCGATGGTCTATGGCCTCGCGGAGACTGGTCCCGAGGGCGGGTTCTCCTCGCCCAAGGTGCTCGTGCCGCTGCTCGTCGGCGCGGCGATGGTGATCGGATTCATCTTCCATGCGCTGCGTGCGGAGGACGCCCTGATCGACGTGCGCCTGTTCAAGGACAAGGTGATGGCCGTCGCCACGAGCACCTCTTTCATCCTCGCTATGTCGTTCTTCGGGGCAATGATCCTGATGCCGCTGTACTTCCAGGTGGTGCGTGACCTCTCCGCGCTGCAGGCCGGCCTGCTGGTCGCTCCGCAGGGGCTCGGCGCGGCGATCATGATGCCGGTCGCCGGCAAGGTGACCGACCGCTACGGCTCCGGTCGCATCGTCCCGTTCGGCGCGATCGTGCTGCTGGCGTGCACCTACTCCCTGACGACGCTCGGCGCCGACACGCCGTACTGGCACATCATCGTGACGCTGTTCGTGATGGGCCTGGGAATGGGTGCGACGATGATGCCGACGATGTCGAGTGCGTTCATCACGCTCAAGCGCGATCAGGTGCCGCGCGCGACCTCTGCGATCAACGCGATCCAGCGCGTCGGCGGGTCGATCGGCGTGGCGATCCTCTCGACGTACCTGACCCACGCGATGACATCCAACCTCTCGGCCACCGCCGCGTCGGCGGCTGAAAGCCGCGGAGGGATCGGCGCGCTAGGTGAACTGCCGCCGGCCGCACACGACAAGATCGCCCCGTTGATCGCCGATGCCTTCGGCAAGACCTACTGGGTCTCGTTCGGCCTGCTGACGATCATGTTCGTGCTCTCGCTGTTCCTGCCCCGTCACGGAACGGCGGCGCTGGTGGCACGCTCGGGTTCGGCCGAAGAAGACGAGATTCTCGCCTCTGAGCCACCCGAAGCGATCGCGCTAGAGGTCTGATCCCGCCTGTCTGGACGTCACCTGCATCCCCGTTGCGAGCACGTCGCGGGGATGCAGCGCGCCGGGGCAAAAATCAATAGTGTCCGCAGCGACGGTGTCCGCTGGGGAGTTTTTGGGCACCTAAGAGATGTGCTCTCAATGGGGAGGGCACGGGGAATGCAAAAGTGGAGGTCACACGATGACTTTGAAGAGAATGAGCCTCGCGCTGGTATGCGTGCTCGCTCTCGCCGCCGGGGCCGTTTTCGCCGGTTGTGGCAGCAGCGACGACGACTCAGGAAGCGGCTCAGGCAATGGACCGAAGATCGCGCTGCTCCTACCGGAATCGAAGACTGCGCGCTACGAGACACAGGACAAGCCGAACTTCGAGAAGAAGGTCAGCTCACTTTGCCCGGACTGCCAAGTCATCTACAGCAACGCCGATCAGGACGCCGCCAAGCAGCAGCAGCAGGCCGAAGCCGCGCTGACGCAGGGCGCCAAGGTTCTCGTGCTCGACCCGGTCGACGCGGCAAGCGCCGTCTCGATCGTCAAGAAGGCGAAAGCGCAGGATGTTCCGGTGATCAGCTACGACCGCCTGATCGATTCGTCTGACATCGACGCCTACATCTCGTTCAACAACGAAAAGGTCGGCAAGCTCCAGGCGCAGTCGCTCGTCGACAAGATGGGCAACAAGGGCACGATCGTGATGATCAACGGCGCCCCGACAGACAACAACGCGAAGCTCTTCAAGCAGGGGGCGCACAGCGTCTTCGATGACTCCAACCTGAAGATCGGCAAGGAGTACGACACGCCGGACTGGTCGCCCGACAAGGCCCAGGACGAGATGCAGCAGGCGATCACCGCGCTCGGCAAGGACGGCTTCCAGGGCGTCTACGCCGCTAACGACGGCACGGCCGGCGGCGCGATCGCGGCGATGAAGTCTTCCGGTGTCAACCCCGAGGACATCCCCTCGACCGGCCAGGACGCGGAACTCGCCGCAATCCAGCGGATCCTCGCGGGCACTCAGTACATGACGATCTACAAGGCCGTCAAGCCCGAGGCCGAGCAGGCCGCGCAGCTGGCAGTTCTGCTCGCGAAGGGTCAGTCGATCAAGACGAACTCGCTGATCACCGGCGACACCGAGGCGGGCGGCGCGAAGATCGCATCGATCATCCTCGAGCCGGTCGTCGTGACCAAGGACAACGTCAAGGACACGATCGTCAAGGACGGCTTCTGGACTGCAGAGCAGATCTGCACGCCCGCCTATGAGGCCGACTGCAAGGCAGCGGGCATCGAGTAGGTGATTGATGGAAGGGTCTGCGGCTGAACCACTGTTCGCACTGCGCGGCGCCAAGAAACGTTTTGGCGCCGTGCAGGCCCTGCGCGGTCTCGATTTCGAGGTCCGCGCAGGGGAGGTCCTCGCGCTCGTCGGGGACAACGGCGCCGGAAAATCGACGCTGGTCAAGACGATCTCCGGCATCTACCAACCCGATGAGGGCGAGTACTTCTGGCAGGGCAAGCCGGTCTCGATCTCAGGGCCGCAGGATGCAGCGGCGCTGGGAATCGCGACGGTCTATCAAGACCTCGCGCTCTGCGACAACCTCGACGTCGTCGCCAACCTCTTCCTTGGGTCCGAGGAGTACGCCGGAGGGGTTCAGCGCCCATTCCGTGTGCTCGACGAGACCTCGATGGAGCACAAGTCCCACGAGCTGCTCGACCAGCTCGCGGTGTCGATACCGAGCGTGAGGCTCGAAGTCGGCACGCTCTCGGGCGGACAGCGCCAGCAGGTCGCGGTGGCACGCTCGCTGCTCGGCGACCCGAAGATGGTGATGCTCGACGAGCCGACCGCGGCGCTCGGCGTCGCCCAGACGGCGCAGGTGTTGCAGCTGATCAAGCGGCTGCGCGAGCGCGGCCTTGCTGTGGTGGTGATCAGTCACAACATGGCCGACGTCTTCGAGGTCGCCGACCGCATCTACGTGCTCAGGCTCGGCGGCGAGAACGGCGTGTACGACCCGAAGGAGACGACCCGCGATGAGATCGTCGCGGCGATCACCGGATCGAAGATCAAGGAGGCGGCATGAGCGGCAGCGCTGGACCGCTTCCCGGCGGTGTGACCGCCGAGCAGCCGGCGGTCAGATCGGGCAGGCCGAACGTGTTCAAGCGCGTGCTCCAGGGCGACCTCGCCTCGGTGCGCGTACTCGCGGTGCTGGCGGTCATCTGGCTCATCTTCCAGACCCAGAACGACCGCTTCCTATCGGCGACCAACCTCACCAACCTGCTGCTCCAGATCACGGCCGTCGGCCTGATCTCGGTCGGGGTGGTCTACGTGCTGATCCTCGGCGAGGTCGACCTGTCGGTCGGCGCGGTCAGCGGTCTGGCTGCGGCGGTGATGGCCGTGCTGAACGTCAAGCATGGCTGGAATCCCTGGCTCTCAATTCTCGCCGGGGTCCTCACCGGCCTCGTGATCGGCCTGTTTCAGGGCGGACTGTCGGTGTATTTCTCGATCCCACCGTTCGTGATCACCTTGGCCGGTCTGCTCGCATGGCAGGGAGCGCTGCTCTATGTCCTGGGCGACACCGGCACGCTCAATCTGACCGACGACACGATCGTCAATCTCGCGAACAAGTTCTTCTCGGACGCCGCGGGGTGGGTGATCGCCGTGATCGTCGTCGCCGGCTACGCGGGCGTGGCGCTGTGGGGCTATCGCAACCGCGTCTCCGCGCAGCTCGCCGATCAGAGCCTGCAGCCGGTCGTGGTTCGTATCGCGATCGTCGCGGTGGTCACGTTCGGATCGCTGATGGTGCTCAACAGCGATCGCGGGCTGCCGCTCGCGGTGATCATCCTGCTGGCGTTCGTCGTCGGGATGGAGTTCCTGCTGGTGCGCACCGCGTTCGGTCGCAAGGTGCTCGCCTCGGGCGGAAACCTCGAGGCGGCGCGCCGCGCCGGAATCAACGTCAACGTCGTGCGCAGCGCGGTCTTCGGGATCGCCGGCACGATGGCGGCGATCGGCGGGATCATGGGGGCCTCGCGCCTGCTGGCGGTGAACCAGAATTCCGGCGGCAGCGACCTGCTGCTGCTCGCGATCGCCGGCCCGGTGATCGCCGGGACGAGTTTGTACGGAGGCCGTGGATCGGTCTGGTCGGCGCTGCTGGGTGCGCTGGTGATCGGATCGATCTCAAACGGCATGGACCTGCTCGGCTACTCGTCGGCGGTGAAGTTCATGGTCACCGGCGGTGTGTTGCTGATCGCAGTGATCATCGACGCATTGGCGCGTCGTCAGCGTCAGGTGCAGGGCAGGGTCTGATCGATCGGGCATACGCTGCGCGGCATGCACTCTTCCGAAAGAGAGTTGGCCTACCGCGCGGCGCTCGCCCGCATCCACGACGACGGGTTCGGATTCATCGCGCGCGGCGCGGCGAAGATGCTCGTCGCGGGTCTCGAGCTTCAGCATTTGCGTGACGGGGTGGTGGTCGAACTCGCCTGCGGCAGCGGGATCTCCTCGCGGATGATCGCCGACGCCGGCTACGAGATCGTCGGCTTCGACATCTCTCCGGACATGATCGAGATTGCTCGGGCGCGCGTGCCGGAGGCGCGCTTCGAGGTCTGCTCGCTGTACGACGCCGAGCTCCCGGATGGCTGCGTCGCGGTCACAGCGGTGGGCGAGGCGTTCAACTACCTGTTCGATCCGCGCGCCGGGTTCGAAGCCATGCTCGAGGTGTTCGTCCGGGCACACGCGGCGCTCGCGCCGGGCGGGATCTTCCTTTTTGATGTGGCTCAACCCGGCCGCGCGATGCCGCGGCTCGAGCACACCGCGTTCTCGGGCGACGGGTGGGAGGTCAGCGTCGAGGTCGTCGAGGATCCCGCCACGCGCACGCTCGAACGACGCATGGTTTCTCGCACCGGACCCGGCCTGAGCGAGCAGGACACCGAGATTCATCGGCTGGACCTGTACGACCACGAAGAGGTCTTCGCTGCGCTGCGTGAGGCGGGCTTCGACCCGGCGACACTGCCGTCGTATGCCGGTGACTACCGCTTCTCGGTCGGCCACGGTGGCTTCTACGCGGTGAAGGCCTGAGGCCGGCCGCTCAGGTACGGTTTGAGCTTGATGGAGCGGACGATCATCGGCGAGGGACTCGACGGACACGAGCCGTTGCCCCGGGGAAGACACAAGCTCGAGCGCGACGTCGTGCTCGCGTCTCAGCGCGGACGCCTGATCCAGGCCTTCGCGAAGCTCGCGGCCGATCGCGGCTACGACAACGTCACGATCATCGACATCGTCTCGCTCGCGGGCACCTCGAAGCGCACCTTCTACGAGCACTTCGAGGACAAAGAGGATTGTCTGCTGCAGACTTTCGATGCCGCGCGCGAGATGCTGATCGCCGCGATCGTCACCGAGGCGGGTCCGGTCGAGGATCCGGTCGAGCGGATCAGGGTCGGCATGCGCGCCTACATCCAGGCGCTCTCCGATCTTCCCGACTTCGCACGGCTGTTCCTGAGCGAGTCGATGGCCGCGGGGCCCGAGCTGGCGGACCGTTGGCTCGACGCCGTCGATCTGCTCTCCGGCGTGATCCATGCATGGCGCGACGAATCGCGGAACCAGCACCCGGAGATGCCCGAACTGCCGCAGATGCGGGCGAAGATCGTGCTGCTCGGGCTTTCTGCGGCGATCTCGATGACGATCCACCGCGAGGGTGTGGCGGGAGTCGCGGAGCACGCCGACGAGTTGGTCGACGAAGCGGTCGCACTGCTCACTGCACGCTGAGCTTCAGCTCGAATATTCGTCTCCTACGCTTCGGGGCATGACTGAACTCCCCGAAGGCCACCTTTATTCGGTGGTCGAAATCCCCAAGGGCTCCCGCAACAAGTATGAGTGGGACGAGCGCCTCGGCGCCATCAAGCTCGACCGTTTCCTTTATTCGTCCGTCGTCTACCCCCTGGATTACGGCTTCATCCCCGAATCGATCGGCGCCGACGGCGACCCGCTCGACGCGATGGTTCTCGTCTCCGAGCCGACCTTCCCCGGTTGCTGGATCGAGGTCAAGCCGATCGCCCTGTTCCGCATGACGGACGACAAGGGCTCCGATGACAAGGTCATCTGCGTGCCGGTGTCGGACCCGAACTGGAACTCCTTCGAGTCGCTCAACGACGTGCCGAAGCAGCTCCAGGACGAAATCGCCCACTTCTTCTCGATCTATAAAGACCTCGAACTCAAAGAGGTCAAGGTCGAGGGTTGGTTCGGCGTGATGGACGCCTGGAAGGTGATCGAAGAAGCCCAGCAGCGCTGGGTCGAAGCGCACCCCGAATCCTGAGGGGCAGACTGGCTTCCTCAAGTTTTCATTGAGGAAGCCAGGTCGCTTCAGGCGGCGAGGAGGACGACCTCGGTCGGTACGCGGTCTGCGTCGACTGTCACGTGTGAGGTCGGTAGGCCGAAGCGCGCTTTCGCGCGCGGGACCACGTCGCGCGCGAGCCAGTTGGATCGCTCGGGCGTGTGGGTCGAGATCACCAGCTCGTCGGCCGGGAAGGTGTGGAGGATGTCCTCGATCGCGCGCAGCGGGTCTTCGTCGCCGACGATCCCGGCCGCCTCGATCCCACGGCGGCGCAGACTCTCGATGCACTCGGCCAGGCGCAGCTCTGCCTCACGGATCGCGGGATCGCTGTCGCTGAAGAGGTGCCGCAGGCGCGTGTTCAGCGCCGGTGCGAGCACCAGCACCGCGCTCTGCGGACCCGGGCCGTGGCATGCGCGTTCGGCGATCAGGTCGTGGAGCTCGCCGCCGCGCGAGGTCTCGTTGGCGACCACGAGGATGCGGTGTATGTCGTCGTATGTGTTGTTCTCGGTGTTCATAGCGGTACTCCTGGGGTTGGATGATCAGGACGCGAGCGCTTTGAGGGCGGCGGCTTTCCCGGAGCAGTCATAGAACCCGGAGGAGCTCGCCGCCCTGCTGGTCGAACTTGTGTTGCTGCCTGCGGTGGCGCCGGCCGTCGAGTCGAGCGTGACTTCCTTGCAGACCTGCCGCACGGCGTCCATCGCGGTCTTGCTGCCCTGGCGACCGTCGGAGAATCCACCGGCCTGATCGCTCGATCCGGTGTAGAACCAGCGCAGGCGTCCGTCGGCCACTGCCTGGGCGAGCCAGGCCGTCGAGACCGTGCTTTCGCGACCGGAGAAGCCGCCGATGCCGGCGATGTTCGCGCCGCTGGCGGCGATGTAGGAACCGGCCGATGATTGGCTCTCGACGCCGATCATGCCGCCACCGTGGGCCTTCGCGTAGGCGATCGCCTCGGTCAGCTGCGAACTCTGGCCGCCGAACATTCCGCCGCCGCCCATACCGCCGCGGCCTTGTCCGCCGAAGCTGGGCGGTCCGCCCGTGTTGCCGGCCATACCGCCGCCCATCATGCCGCCGCGACCGCCGCCCGGTCCACCACCGGGACCACCGCCCATGCCGCCCGACGCATTCGAGGGTCCGCCGGCCGGGAAGGTTCCGCTGGTCGCGTGGCCGAGCGTCTGCACCGACCAGATCGCCGGCGCCACGAGCAACGCTCCGATCGCCGCGACCATCGCAAACTCGCGCAGGCGCCTGTCGTTTCCGACGATCGCCAGCACCGCCGCAGCGCAGAGCACGATCAGCGCGAGCGGCGTCTGCCAGGCGCTGAGGTTGTCGGCGCTGGCATTGTTCAGCACCCACAGCGTCGAGATCAGCGCAGCAACCAGCGCCGCCGCGCCCCAATAGCGGCGGGTCTGACCTTCGGGCGCGTTCTGGTCGCCGCCGCTGAAGACGCCGATGCCGCCGCCGACCAGCATCGCCGTGAAAGGCGCGAGCTGCGAGGTGTAGTACGGGTGGAAGATCCCCCTGGCGTAGGAGAACGCGATCGCGATCGTCGCGAAGGTGCCGCCGATAGCGATGATCCAGCCGGTCTCGGGCCTGCTCGGGCGCAGTCTCGAGAACCACGCCACGGCGAGGCCTCCGACGATCGCAAAGCCGAGCAGCCACGAGACCTGCGGCCCGAGCGCCGAATTGAACAGACGCGTGAGGCCGGTCGATCCGCCGAAGACGCCGCCGCCTCCGCCGCCCATCCCGCCGCCCGGTCCACCCTGCTGACCGTTCAGGCGACCGAGTCCGTTGTACTGGGTTATCAGCGACCAGATCGAATTGTCGGTGGTGCCGGAGATCCACGGGCGCGAGCCTTCAGGCGTCAGCGCCATCAGCAGTGGCCAGGCTGCCGCCACACCGACGAAGACTCCGCCGCCGATCAGCAGCTGCACGAATGCGCGGCCGCGCGAGACCGGCGCGGCCCAGAGGTAGGCGGCAAACAGCGCCGGCAGCACCAACAGCGCCGCGCCCATCTTCGTCGTGAAGCCCGCTCCGACCGCGGCGCCCGCCAGCACGAGCCAGCGAGTGCGGCCGTCTTCGAGCGCGCGCAGCACGAACCACACGGCCGCGACCGACAGCAGGATCAGCAGCGCGTCGGGGTTGTTGTGGCGCGAGATCGCCACGGTCATCGGCGTCAGCGCAAGCACAGCTCCTGCCGCGAAGGCCGGCCAGCGCCCGAAGCGGCGGCCGACGATGTCGTAGGTCAGCCCGAGCGTCGCGACGCCCATCAGCGCCTGCGGTACCAGCATCTGCAGCGATCCGTAGCCGAAGGCCTTGACCGACAGGGCCTGGACCCACAGCGCCAGCGGTGGCTTGTCGACGGTCATCACGCCGCCGATGTCGAAGGAGTCGTAGATGAAGTTGTGCCAGTTCGCCGCCATCGAGCGCACTGTTGCGGCGTAGTACTCGTTGGCCATCCCGTTCTTCGAGAGGCCCCAGAGGTAGAGCAGCCCGCCGCCGACCAGCAGCAGGATCAGCTCTGGACGCTCGAAGACCTTCGCGATGGCGCCGGCGCGGGATTCGCGCGGCGGGTCGATTGCGACTGACATCTGATTCATCGCACCTTCTCCGGTTCTGGGGTGGGGATCTGGGGTGGGGACTGGCTGCTCAGCGGCTCACGCGGCGGAGGGGGCACGCGCCGGCCGTGGGCAAAGACGTGGAAGCGCAGCGCGACGTAACGCATCAGCGTCGCGGCGACATTCGCGATCGTCAGGACGATCAGCTCGACGCCGCGCGGGGCTCCGGGGTAGGCCGCGCCGAGCGCGAGCAGCGCGCCGTTGGTCAGCAGCAGAGTGAGCAGGAAGACGCCCATGCCCATCGCGTACTGCCGGACGATCTGATGGCGACCGCTGACGCCGAAGGTGAAGCTGCGGTTGGCCGCAGTGTTGCCGACGGCCGTGATCGCGAGCGCTGCGGCGTTTGCCCAGACGGCGCCGAGCGGTCCGCGCAACACCAGGAAGAGCAGCGCGTAGGCGAGGGTTGAGAGTCCGCCGACGAGCAGGAAGCGGATCACGTTGCTCTCCCAGGCCAGCCGCGCCATCCCGCGCAGGTCCTTGACTGCGGTGCTGACGATCGCGACACGCGAGTCCGGGTCGTCGATCCAGTCGACTGGCACCTCGTGGATGCGCAGGCCTTCTCGCTGCGCGAGGATCAGTAGCTCGGTGTCGAAGAACCACTCGTTGTCCTTGACCTGCGGCAGCAGCTGGTGGGCCACGTCGCTGCGGATCGCCTTGAAACCGCACTGCGCGTCAGAGAACTGTGCGTTCAGTGTCGCGCGCAGAAGTTTGTTGTAGGTGCGTGAGATCAGCTCGCGCTTGGCGCCGCGCTCGACCCGCGAACCGCCGACCAGGCGCGTGCCGATCGCCAGTTCGCTGTGACAGGAGAGCAGCGGGGCGACCAGTGGGAGCAGGCCGGCGAGATCGGTTGAGAGGTCGACGTCCATGTAGGCGACGACCTTCGCCGGACTCGCGCTCCAGGCGATCCGAAGGGCACGGCCGCGGCCCTTGGCCGCGAGGTGCATCACGTCGACGCCGGGGAGCGTGTCAGCGAGGTTGTGTGCGATCGCCAGGGTGTCGTCGGTACTGGCGTTGTCGGCGATCATGATCCGCCAGCTGAAGGGGAAGGAGGTGCTGAGGTAGTCGTGCAGGCGCTCGACCGATGCTGCGAGTCCATCCTGCTCGTTGTGGACCGGGACGACGATTTCGACGTCGAGGTTCTCTGCCTGTGACTTGTACATGACTGCAGGATCGCCGCCAGTCATGGGATGGGACTTGGCTCAGGCTGAGAGTTGGCTGAGATCGGGGACCGGCAGCCAGACGCTGAAGACCGCACCCGTTCCCTGCTCGGCGTTCTTCGCGTGAACACGTCCGCCGTGGGCGGCGACGATCTCCGAGACGATCGCGAGTCCGAGTCCTGATCCGGCCTTGCCGCGTTCGCGCCCGCCCTCGGCGCGCCAGAAGCGCTCGAAGATACGATCGCCCGCGCCGTCCGGGAGTCCGGGGCCGTGATCGCGCACGTCGACGCGAACGTCGTCGCCGCTGCGCGCGATGTCGATGTCGATCGGCGTGCCTTCGGGCGTGTGCACTGTGGCGTTGCGCAGCAGGTTCGTCAGCACCTGTTGGAGCTGATCGGCGTCACCGATCACGGTCTGTTCCCCGCTTGTGGTCAGTGTGATCTTGCGGCCCGGAGAGGCGACTTCGGAGTCGCGCACCGCGCCGGCCGCGACCTCGGAGAGGTCGACCGGTCCGTAGGCGTTGTCGTGCGTCTCGTCGAGCCGGGCAAGGCTGAGCATGTCCTCGACCAGCACGCCCATGCGCGAGGCCTCCTGCTCGATCCGCTCCATCGAGCGCTTGACCTCGTCTTCGTCGGGTGTGATGCCGAGGCGGTAGAGCTCGGCATAGCCGCGGATCGAGACGAGCGGCGTGCGCAGCTCGTGCGATGCGTCGGCGAGGAACTGGCGCAGACGATTCTCGCTCGCCTCACGCTCCTTGAAGGCGCTCTCGAGGCGGTGGAGCATTCGGTTGAGCGCCAGTCCGAGGCGCCCGATCTCGGATCGCTCGTCGGCCGGTTCGACGCGGTGTGAGAGATCGCCGCCGGCGATCGCGTCGGCCGTGCGGCCCATCTTGTCGAGCGGGCGCAGGCCGATCCCGACGAGCAGCCAGGCGGCGACTCCGAGCAGCGCCAGCACGAAGGCGATCACGACCGCCTCGACCAGCAGCAGGCGATTGATCGTCTGGCGCGTGTCGGTCAGCGGCACTGCGACGACGACCTGCCGGCCGCCGACGTAGCTCGCCGCCGCACGGAACTCGGTGTCGTCGCTGCCCTTGGCGCTGATCGTCTGCGGGGAGCGCGTGAGCGTGTGGCCGGAGAAGTCTGGGACCGCGTAGTCGTCGGTCGAGGACGAGTAGCCGAACAGGCACTCGGCGAGAATCGTGCCGTTGTTGGTCAATAGCGCGCCGTAGGTTCCCGGCGGCAGCGAGAGCCCCGGTCCGCCTCCGGTGCCGTCGCCGCCCGGTCCGTTGCCCTGTGGCCGCGGAGTTGCGCCGGTCCCAGAAGTGCTGCCGCTGTTCTGATCGAATGCATTCGCAGTGAACGGCCCCGTGCAGTTGTTCGTGCCGGTCTGTTCGGCGGCCGCGAGCAGCCCGCGCGCCGGGAAGAAGCTCGACTGCACCTGCTTGTCGATCCGGTCGTAGAGGAACGAGCGCTGCTCGGCGAATGTCACGGCCGCCAGCACGATCATTCCGCCGAGCGCGACGAAAAGCAGGATCGCGACCAGTCGGCCGCGCAGGGACTGCATCTGCCTAGGCCTTCCCGGCCGTCGCCTTGGGCCGCAGCGCGTAGCCGATGCCGCGCACCGTCTGGATCAGTGGCTCGCCCTCGGAGTCGACCTTCTTGCGCAGGTATGACACATAGGTCTCGAGCACGCGGGCGTCGCCGTCGAAGTCGTACTCCCAGACGTGATCGAGGATCTGCTGGCGCGTCAGCACGCGTCGCGGGTTGAGCATGAAGTAGTGCAGCAGGCGGAACTCGGTCGCCGTCAGATCGATCGAGCGCCCGCCGCGCACGACCTCGCGGGTCGCCTCGTCGAGTTCGAGGTCTTCGAACGTGAGGCGATCCTCTTGCTCTCCGTCGGTCTGTCCGCTGCGGCGCAGGATCAGCCGCACGCGGGCGACGAGCTCCTCGAGGCTGAACGGTTTGGTCACGTAGTCATCGCCGCCGATCGTCAACCCGCGCACCTTGTCTTCGGTCGAGTCGCGCGCCGTCAGGAAGATGATCGGGGTGCGCCCGCGGGTCGAGCCGAGGCGCTCGGCGACCTCGAACCCCTCCATGTCGGGCAGCATGATGTCGAGCAGCATGAGGTGCGGCTTGAAGGTGTGTACGGCCTTGATCGCGTCGATCCCGTTGTCGGCCGTCTCGACTTCGAAACCCTGGTAGCGCAGCGCCATCGAGATCACGTCGACGATGTTCGGCTCGTCGTCGACGACGAGGATGCGCGCGCCCTTGGTGTCCGCGTTCTGGTTCATGAACCGATTATCGGTAGCGAACCTGAGAATTTCCTGTGTTGATCGTGAGAATGCCGTTACGGCGTCTCAGGGTCGGATTCGAGCGCCTCGCGTTCGGTCTTGGCCCAAGCGCGCTGGTCGGTCACCTGTCGCCAGATCGAACGCAGCAACACCGGCCAGATCAGCCAGGTGTAGAACGCGTAGACCTGCGCAATGAAGAATCCGGTGAGGTATCCGAGCCTTCCGCGCGTCGCGCCGGCCGCTATGCAGCCCATGATCACGCCGCCAAAACCGAGCACGTAGAAAAACAGGATCTGTTCCCAGGCGTCGGTGTCGTAGACGCCGGCCTGACCGGTCAGCAGCAGGTAGACGGCAGTCAGCATCGCGACGCCGATGATCGACTGCCAGACCGGCATCAGGATGTAGGCCGCGCACTCGATGCGCGCGACCAGCGAGCGCGGCGAGCGCAGCACGGCGCCGATCAGCGACATCGCCTGAAGGTTCCCCTGGGACCAGCGCGTGCGCTGGCGCAGCAGCGGCCGGATGCGTGAGAGGCCCTGCTGGTCGACGGTCGCCCGAAGCGACTGTTTCCCGGTCCATCCGGCGCCGAGCAGCCGCAGGCCGAGGTCTTGATCCTCGGTCAGCTTGTCGCGCCACGGGCCGACGCCGTCGTCGACCGAACTGAGCGCTGAGAGTCGGTTGAACTGACCGTTGCCACCCATGCCGGCCGTACCCCAGGCGTTGCGCCCGGCCTGGAAGAGCGACCCGTAGAGGCCGAACTCGACGTCCTGAAACCACGCGAGCGGCTTGTCGCGGTTGTAGATGCGCACCTGTGACTGAACGCCCCCGACCTCGGGATCCTCGAAGAACGGACCGATCCATGACGGCGCATCGGGATGCAGGCGCCCGTCGGCGTCGACGATCACGACGATCACCTTCGCGGGGTCGAGTTCGCCGATGTGGCGATCGAGTTGGCGAAACGCCCAGTTGAGCGCCGCGGCCTTGCCCTGCTGCGCCTCCGGGGGTTCGCGACGCAGGGCGATCAGCGACGGGTCGACGATGCCGGCGAGGATCCGCGGGGTGTCGTCGTCGGAGCCGTCGTCGATCACGACGATTCGCTTCTCCGTGGCCTGTACTTCGATCAGCCGCTGCACGGAGTCGGCGATCGTGACCGCTTCGTTGAGCGCGGGGACCATGAAGATCCAGGTGTACTGGTCGGAGATTTCGCGGCTGGCCGCCGGCTCGCGTCTGCGAGCACGTTGCCCGCGCACGAACAGCACGAACGTCCAGAAGAACATCGCCACGATCACGACGAGCGCGATCGCGAGAATCTCGCGCCACGGATCGTGGATTCCTTCGAAGGGGAAGTAAATCGCTAGACGGGCCACGAGTTCTGGCCGGTCGGGTCGTGCGCGTCGGCGAAGAGCTCTTCGACGGCGCGGTCGTAACCACCGTCGGGTAGCGAGATGCCGGTCGCCTCGCTGATCTCGCTGCGCGAGAAGCCGTGGCCGAACGGGATCGGCGGGTTCTTGCCGGTCAGGACGAACTCGAGCGCCTGCACGATGCGCTCGGCGGCGAAGCCGTCGCCATACGGATTGGGCGACTCTGCGATCTTCGCGTAGGCGGCCGGGTCGTCGAGCAGGCGCGCGCCTTCGTTCTCGATCTTCTCGGGGTCAGTGCCCACGAGCACCAGTGTGCCAGCGTCGACGCCTTCGCCGCGCTCGGTGCTCTCGCGCGCGACGAGCACCGGTTTGTTCAGCGACGGCGCCTCTTCCTGGATCCCGCCCGAGTCGGTGATCACGAGGTCGCAGCGGCCGATCAGCCGCGCGAAGGAGGTGTACTCGAGCGGCTCGGTCAGGAGCACGTTGTCAAACATCACGAGCGGCTCGCCGAGTTCGCGCTGCACGCGCGGGTTGGGGTGGAGCGGAACGACGAACTGCACTTCCGGGAAGCGGTGCGCGAGCTTGCGGACGCCCTCTGCGATTCCGGCCAAGCCGTCGCCCCAGTTCTCGCGTCGGTGGGCGGTCACGAGCACGATGCGGGAGTTGCCGGAGTGCAGCGCCTCGACCTTGGGGTCGACGTACGGCGCCTCGAGCGTCGAGGCCCAGCGCAGCGCGTCGATCCCGGTGTTGCCGGTGACGAAGATCTGGCCGACCTCGACGTTCTCACGCACGAGGTTCTCGAGGTTCTCGAATGTGGGCGCGAAGTTCATCGCCGCTATGCAGGTGATGACCTGGCGGTTGAGCTCCTCGGGGAACGGGCTCATGATGCTGCCGCCGGTTCGCAGGCCGGCCTCTACGTGCAGCACCGGGATCTGCAGATGGAAGCTCGCGAGCGCCGCGGACATCGCCGAAGATGTGTCGCCGTGGACGATCACCGCGGCCGGGTAGTTGCCCTCGAGGATCTTGCGGCTGAGCGCGCCGTCGCCGGGGTGAGGACCGAACCACTCGAGGATGAAGTCGTTGAAGCGACGCATCACCGTCGTCACGCGCTCGGTGAGGCTCGCGCGCTCGGTTCCGGCCCAGAGGTGCACGTGCGTGCCGATACCGGCCTGCTCGAAGATCTCTTCGACCATGTGGTGGTGCTGCCCGGTCGACACCACGACCGGCTGAAACTTCTCGGAGTCGCGCAGCGCTGTGATCACCGGGACGAGCTTGATCGCCTCGGGGCGCGTGCCGACGACCACCGGGATCAGCACCTTCGGTGGTTCGTCGCTCTCGCCGGGAAAGCGCAGGGGGTTTGCGAAGTCGGTCTCCTGGTCGGGCGTCATCGCTGCAGTATCGGTCAATTGCGGTGCGAAACGTGAGGGTGCTGGGGTCGTGGCAGGTAGATTGCGGTCGACCCTGATGACCGCTCTGACCGCCCCGAAGACCGTGAAAGCCACCCGATACGTCACTCCGCTGCGCGAGGGCGGGTCGATGCCGGGGCTGATGGAGGCCGACGACGACGGGCTCTACGTGGTCAAGTTCCGCGCCGCCGGTCAAGGCACGCTGGCGCTGGCGGCCGAGCTGATCGCTGCGTCGATCGCCGAAACGCTCGGTATCCGCATGCCGCCGCTGGTCTTCGTCGACGTCGATCCGGCGCTCGGCGTGGCCGAACCCGACCCCGAGATCAAGGAGCTGATCGTCGGCAGCCCGGGTGTGAATCTCGGCAGCGACTTCCTGCCGGGCGCGACGACCTACTCGCCGGCCGACGAGCGCCAGCCGTCCGGCGAGGAGGCTGCGGCGATCGTCTGGTTCGATTCGCTGATCACGAACGTCGATCGCAGCCCGCGCAACCCGAATCTGCTCGTCTGGCACGACGAGCTCTGGGCGATCGATCACGGCGCAGCTCTCTACCGCCAGCATGCGGGGCTCGAAGGGGCGGACCCGGCCGGGGCATTCCCGCAGATCGCCGATCATGTTCTGCTCGCGCACGCCGGGTCGATCATCGAGGCGGGCGCGCGGCTCGCGCCGCTTGTCACGCGCGATGCGCTGACGGCAGCCGTCGAGGTGGTGCCGGAGCAGTGGTTCACCGGAAGCCCGGCCGCTGCCTACGTCGATTACCTCGCGGCGCGTGTGGACGCATCGGCCGAGTTCAGCGAGGAGGCCGAGCGTGCCCGTCGCTAGCGCGTTCTCATACGCGATCGTGCGCGTGGTGCCCGACCTCGAGCGCGGCGAGTTCGTCAACGCCGGGGTTGTGCTGTTCGCGCGCCAGCACGATTTTCTCGCCGCGCGCTTCGAGCTCGACGCGCGGCGACTCGCAGCTTTGTGCCCGACGGCCGACCCCGCTGCGGCGGCAGCGGCGCTGAAGGCTTTCGAGCGGGTCGCGGCCGGAGACGAAGGCGCCGGCCCGATGGCCGCCCTGCCCAAGAGCGAGCGCTTCGGTTGGCTGGTCGCGCCGGCCAGCACGATCGTGCAGTGCTCGCAGGCGCACACGGGGATGACCGACGATCCTCAGGGGTCGCTGGACGATCTCTTCGGCGATCTCGTCGGCTGACGGGATCTTGTACCGATGTCCAATGCCCAGCGGTGGGCGCGCCGGTAGATTGCGGTCATGTCGAATCACAGCGCGCCGAAGGCGAAGATGAAGAAAGCAGATTTCGAGGCGGAGCTCAAGCGGCTCCAGCGCGAGCTGGTGATCCAGCAGCGCTACATCATCTCGACCGGCCAGCGCGTGGTGGTGATCTTCGAGGGTCGCGACGCCGCCGGGAAGGGCGGCGTGATCAAGCGCATCAGCGAGCGGGTCTCGCCGCGTCACACTCGCGTCGTCGCGCTCGGCACCCCGACCGAGCGCGAGAAGACGCAGTGGTATTTCCAGCGCTACGTCGAGCACCTGCCGGCCGCCGGCGAGATGGTGCTGCTGGACCGCTCCTGGTACAACCGCGCCGGGGTCGAGCGGGTGATGGGCTTCTGCACGGACGATGAATACAAGGAATTTCTGCGCAGCGCGCCCGAGTTCGAGCGGATGCTCGTGCGCAGTGGGATCAAGCTGATCAAGTACTGGTTCTCGGTCTCGCCCGACGAGCAGGAGAAGCGCTTCCAGGCTCGCGTCGAAGATCCGATGCGCCAGTGGAAGCTCTCACCGATGGACGTCGAGTCACGCAACCGCTGGGTCGACTACTCGCGCGCCAAAGACGAGATGTTCGCCGTCTGCGACATCAAGCAGGCGCCGTGGTGGGTCGTCGAAGCCGACGACAAACGTCGCGCCCGGCTCAATTGCATCAGTCACCTGCTCGGCCAGATCCCCTACAAGAACGAACAGCCGGAGACGATCGCCCTCCCGCCGCGGCCGGACATCTCGGGCTACGTGCGGCCGCCGATGGACGACCAGACGTTTGTGCCTGAGGTCTATTGAGCGGGTGACTGCCGTCGTGGGCGGTGGGCTGATTGCTCGAGGTGGTGGAGGTTGGGCCGCTCCGCGGCCGGCGACGAAGGGGTCGATCGCGGCGGGGCGTTTTTCGCGGGCCGCGTACCCAAGCGAAGCTTTTGGACACACCTGTCCCCGAGGGCGAGGTGTGTCCAAGAACATCCCTTACCCACGGGGTCGGGCCGATCCGCCCGCCCGCGATCAACCACCCCTTCGTCGCCGGCGGCGAAGCCGCCCGCACTCAACCGGCGAGAGCAATCAGCCAACCGCCCAAGACGGCAGTCACCGGCCCAATCTCACCCCGGCGGATCGACATCCGGATACAGCGTGCGCACGTGATCCACATACGCCGCCATGCGATCGGCCAGCGCGGCGTCGTGGATCTCCAGCACGTTCTCGGCGTTCATCTCTCCGCTGCGTGAGAGATTGAACGAGCCGATGAAACTGACGTCGTCGGCCACCGTGATCTTCGCGTGCATGTAGTCGTGCACCCTGCCCGGCGCGTAGGGTGTCGAGCGCTTGCCGGTGAACTCGGCGCCTTCCAGAACATCGTGCAGCAGCGGCATCTTCCAGGCCGAACCCGAGCTCTTCCACTGGCCGAAGACCGCGTGCAGCTGGGTCCAGTCGCAGACGCCGAGCACCTCGCAGCGCTTCTCGGCCAGCACTTCGGCGAGCGTGCCGAGGATCGGCCCGCTGGTCAGCACGGGTGAGGCGATGCGCACGCGTCGGCGGGCGAGGCCGATCTGCTTGGCGATGCGGTGGGCCAGCTCTTCGCCGCGGCCCGGCGAAAACCAGGCCTGCACCTGCGCGTCGCCGATCGCGAGCAGCGGCGCATCGAATGCTCCGCTGCCCTCGACGACCCCGCGTTCCCAGAGGTGCTCGAAATCCTGCGCGTACGCGGCCGCCAGTTCGGCCGATTCGAGCCGCACGATCACGTTCTCCTCGCGGGTCCAGGAATCGAGCGTCCAGTTGGTCGAGCCGCACCACAGCCGCGCGCCGTCGGCGATCACGTACTTGTGGTGCATCAGATCCGGCTCGCCGGGGATGCCCTGGAGCGGTACGCCGAGGGCGGCGAGCAGCTCGGGGTGGGTGCTCGGGGGCGGCGGCACTGGGATCTTGTAGAAGCCGTCGGCGTTGTAGGCGATGCGCACGGCGACGCCACGTGCGTGTGCGGCGCGGATCGCGCCTGCGACGTCGTCGCCGACCTTGCCCGGCAGGCGCACGTCGTAGAGGGCGATGTCGAGCGAGCGCTCGGCCGATTCGATCAGCGCGATGATCGGCGCCGCGATCTCTTCCGCCTGTTGGCCGCCGTCGGTGAGCGTTGTCACATCGATCACGCGCGCTCCTCCTGGAGTTCGAGTTTCCTGGCCTCCGGCCACATCAGCCATGCCCCGAAAAAGAAGCAGACCGCGCCGAGGAATGTTCCGCCGTTGGCCCAAGCGGTGTTGTAGAGAGTCTCGGTCTCGGGTACGAGATACGCGCCGACCGCAGAGATTCCGAAGAAGATCGAGCCGAGCAGGTTCAGCGCGGCCGTCGCCCAGGTGGCGCCCCGACGCGGGTGTCCGTGCCAACTCGCGCGCACCGCCGCGAACGCAAGCCAGCTCGACCAGAGGAATGCGATCGAACCGAACACGTCCGGCGACCACACGAGACGATTGACCTGCGAGGTCGTCAGCGCAGTGACGAGCGCGAAGCCGGTGCTGATGTTGAAGCAGACCGTGCCGAACGATTGGATCGCCGAGGCCTTCCAGTCGACGGACTGCTCGACACGTCCGAACCAGCGCGGACGCTCAGCGCTCGGATGGTTGAGCGCCGAGAGGAACTGCCCGTAGCCAGCCGTCGTGAAGAAGATCGAACCGATGAAGTAGATCGCGCCGGAGGCCGTAGGCGCGCTCGAGACGGCGACGACAGTTCCGAGCGCGAAGCAGAACGAACCGATCATGAACAGCGTCGCGACCCGCCACGTGAAGCGCCCGGGTGACTTGATCGATTGCTCGGGAATACTCACGGCGAGCAGTCTAGGGCTGCCCGCGAGCGCCCGGGCGGTCGTTTAGGATCGCCGCCATGGAAGCCTCAGCCCCGAGCCCGGATCCGGTGGCGGATCCCGTCAGCCAGAGCAACAAGATCGTCCTGATCGTCTTCGGCTCGATCCTCGCCGTAGCGGCGCTCGGCCTCGTCGTGTACTTCGCGACGCACACCTCGAAGGAGGAGAAGGCGCTGCAGGCCGTCTGCACCGCACGAGCCGACATCGCAACTCGGGTTCAGAACCTCGCCTCCACGACGGTCACCAACTTCACGGTCGACGGCTTCAAGGACGACGTCAACGGGATCGCCAGCGATCTGAAGACGATCAAGAACAATCAGGCCGACCTCGGCGTCGACCGAAAAGCTCAGATCCAACAGGCCAACGCCAAGTTCGGCAGCGCGGTGACGGGCATCCTCAAGAGCTTCGGCACCAGTCTCTCGATCGCCAACGCCAAGGAGAAGTTTCAGACCGCCGGCCAGCAGCTGATCGCCAGCTACAAGCAGACGCTCGAACCGGTCGACTGTACGGGCATCAAGCTCGGCAGCTGAGCGGAGGCAGGCAATGCGCTCGCCGGTCGCCGACTTCCTCCAGACCCTGCACGAGCGCCACGTCGACGAGCGCTCTGGCGCCGTCGCCGACTACATCCCCGAACTCGCCGCCGCCGAGCCCGACTTCTTCGGCATCAGCATGGTCACGACCCAGGGCGCGGTGTATGAGGCCGGCGACACGCGCGAGCGGTTCACGATCCAGTCGATCAGCAAGCCGCTCACCTACGGCCTTGCGATCGACGAACTCGGCGAAGAGAAAGTGCGCTCGCACATCGGCGTCGAGCCGACCGGCGACGCCTTCAACTCGATCACGCTCGACCCCGAGACCGGCAGGCCGCTCAACCCGATGGTCAACGCCGGCGCGATCACGGCGGTCGGAATCCTCGACCCGTCGAGCACACTGCCGCGCCGGGAGCGAATCCTCGACACGTATTCGGCCTACGCCGGACGTCAGATCGAGATCGACGAGGCCGTGCGCTCGGGCGAGAGTCGCACTGGCGACCGCAACCGCGCGATCTCGTGGCTGCTCCACGGCGCGGGTGCGATCGAGAACCCGCCGGAAGAGGTGGTCGAGGACTACTTCGCCCAGTGCGCCGCGCTTGTCGACACGGCCGATCTCGCGATGATCGCCGCGACGCTCGCCAACGGTGGAGTGAACCCGAAGACCGGTCGCCGCGCCGCCAGCCGGAGCACGGTGCGCAAGGTGCTCAGCGTGATGGTCAGTTGCGGGATGTACAACCACGCCGGCCAGTGGCTCTACACCGTGGGGCTGCCGGCCAAGAGCGGCGTGGCCGGCGGGATCATCGCGGTGCTTCCCGGTCAGCTCGGGATCGGAGTCTTTTCGCCGAGACTCGACGAGGCCGGCAACAGCGTGCGCGGGGTGAAGGTCTGCGAGGACCTCACGCGCGAGCTCGGCATCCATCCGATCCAGGTCGGGATGAAGCCGGCCTCGCCGGTACACACCAGCTTCCGGATCGATGAGATGCGCTCGAAGCGGTGGCGCGCCCCTGAGCAGGCGGCGAAGCTGCGCGAGGTCGGGCGCACGGCCGGAGCCTTCGAGCTGCAGGGCGACCTCGACTTCTCGGCGACCGAGCGGGCGATCCGCGCCGTCATCGGCGCGAACCTTGCGCGCACCGTGATCGATCTGCATCTCGTCGAGCGCATCGACGACGAGTCGGCGAGGCTGATCGCCGATCTGTTCGACGCGATCGAAGAGGACGGCCGCCGCGCGGTGCTCTCCGGGGCGGCGCAATTTCACGAGCAGCTCTCGGGCGCGGCGGGACGCGAGTTGCCGGCGCTGCCGGGGCTTGATCTTGCGCTCGAGTGGTGT
Source organism: Solirubrobacterales bacterium (assembly GCA_047605325.1). GTDB lineage: Bacteria > Actinomycetota > Thermoleophilia > Solirubrobacterales > JACPNS01 > JACPNS01. The sequence continues at coordinate 27,874 of JASGFX010000012.1, forward strand.
GAGGACGAACTGCTCGGCGGAGCGGAGATGGCGCCGGAGCCCGAGGCTGTCGAGTTGCGCGAGCACGCTCTGCTCGACGGGCTGACAGACGAACAGTTTGCGCATGTCGAGTCGATCATGAGCCCGCGCGAGGTGACCGCCGGCGAGCACCTCTTCGATTTCGGCGACCCGGCCGGCGATCTCTTCCTGATCACCCGCGGTCGCCTCTCGGCGTTCGTCGACCTGCGCCCGGGAGAGCCGCGACGCATCCAGACGGTCGGCCCCGGCGGACTGATCGGCGAGCTCGCCTTCATCACCGAATCGGCGCGCACCGCGACGGTGATCGTCGACGCCGACGTGACCTGCTGGTGTCTGCCGCACTCGGCGATCCGCTCGTTGGCCGGGGGTGACGCTGAACTGCGCGCGACGCTGCTGGCGAACCTGCTTCGCGTCGTGGCCGAGGACGCTCGGGCGTTTCAGGTGGCGCTTCGGGCGCTTGCCGGCTAGCGCGCCAGAACGATTTTCCGAACACGCACCGTCGCGGCACCGCTGGTGCCAGCAACACTGATCCGCAGCCGCGCCCGCGTCGTCGCTCCGCCGGCCAGTCGCTTGCGGATGCTCTTGCGCAGCGAGGCGCCGACGCGCAGCTTGACCGTCGCGTGACCGCCCGCGGCGATCATCGCCGTGTCGGAGCCGACCTTGACCACGCCGCGCCGACCGGGCAGGCGGAACTGCGCCGTACCGGTGGCCACACACGTCGCCTTCGGGCAGCTCACCCGCACAGCGATCGCGCCGGTGCGCGCGGGGTGCTGGCGGCTCTTGATCTTCAGGCTCGAGGTGGGGGCGAGCACGTTGACCCCGACGAGGCCGGGGCATGTGTCTGCGATCAGATTCTCGGCGTCACCCAGTCGCAATTGATAGCGCCCGCGGTACTGCGCGGCCGGACGCTCGATGTCGGCGATCCAGACGCCGTAGGTCGCGGTGGTGAGTGCCGGGTCGGCCTTGCCGTTCTTGATGTATGACGCCCTCACCGCGGTCGCCTGGTCGGTGAACCACTTGAGCTGGAGGTCGGGCTTCTTCAGGTAGCCCTTGTACTCGCCGGTGTCCCAGATGCTGGTGCGCATCTGGAAGAAGCCGACACTGTCGGCGTCGCCGTAGTTGAGGTTCCGCATGCCCGACTCGACGAGTCCGGCCATTACCGGAAGCTCAGCCGGGATCTTCAGCGCCAGCGCGCCGTTGGCCATCCAGTTGGCGTACTGCGCGCTGCTCGCCGAATCGCCCGGGTAAGCGACGGGCGAGCCGCAGGTGGCCGCGCGGGCGGCACCGCTCCAGACCGCACTGGCCGCCAGCAGCATCGCTGTGGCGGCCAGTGCGAGGAGCGGAGTCCTGATTGCCCGGTTGGACGAAATCACCCGCGAGAGGCTAGTTGCCGGTGGATCCGCCGCCGCCCGAGTTCGGGTCGGTCTCAGTGCAGACACCTTGCCCGGATGAGCAGATCTTGTAGAAGATGCCCTGCTGCATCAGTGTGCGGTTCTCCACTGCGTACGGCACATCGTCGCTCGGGCCCTGCTGCATCGTGATCACGTAGGGGGTCGAGGTGCTCCAGCTGCTGAAGTTGCCGAGCGCGGCGCCGGCGCCCTGCTTGGTGCCCTCGGCGACGCCCTCCTGCTTGCCCTTCTCGGTGCCGCTGGCCTCGCCCTCCTTCTGGCCCTGCTCCTGGCCGCTCTTGGTTCCGGCGGTGTTGCCGGCCTTGGCGCCCTCGTTGTAGATGGCCTCGTAACCCGACTGGCCCGGGTCGTAGTTCTTCTTCTCGAAGGCCTTGCCACCGAAGAACGCGGCGACGATCAGCACCGCCCCGATCGCTGAGACGATCCAGAGCTGCTTCTTGCGCTTCTTGTCGAGCGCGGTGAGCGGGTCCTCGGGTGCGCCCGGCTGACCGGGCTGACCGGGCTGGCCCGGCTGCGCGTACTGCGGCTGCTGGCCCGGCTGCGGCTGTCCGTACTGACCCGGCTGGGCCGGCTGCTGCACCTGGGTCGGCTGATCCCAGGCGGCCGGCGGCTGCTGCTGCGGCGGCTGCTGCGGTTGACCGGGCTGACCACCACCGGGCGGCGGCTCGTACGGGGGCTGTCCGCCGGGCGGCGGGGGCGGGAAGTTGTTCATTTGAGCGTCCTCCTGGGAGCTGTGACTTGTGCGACTGGGCGATCACTGGACGTTTCTGGCGCTCTGCGTCCAGTCCTTCCGCCGCATTCTGCCTACAACACCCGGTGCAGGTGGCGGTTTGATCGCGTATCGTCCAGGCGGGAGGCAAGGTACTGATGGGTACTCGAGAAGCAGACAACGTCGCAGGAGTGTCGGAGTCGATCGCGGAGCAGCAGGCGATGCTGCGGTCCGGCGCGGTGACGTCACGCGAACTGACCGAGGCTGCGCTTGCCCGCGCGCACGCCACTCAGCCCACACTCAACGCGTTCAAGTTGATCCTCGATGACGAGGCGCTGGCGGCCGCCGACGCAGCAGATCGCCGCCGCGCAGGCGGCGAAGACCTCCCGCTGCTCGGAATTCCGACTGCCGTGAAGGACGACACCGACATCGCCGGCCATCCGACGGCCTTCGGCTGCGCGGGTGACTTCCCGCCGGCCACCGAGGACAGCCAAGTCGCAAAGATGCTGCGTGCGGCCGGCGCGGTCAACATCGGCAAGACCAACACACCCGAGCTCGGTCAATGGTCGGTGACCGCGGGGCCGGCCTTCGGCGTGACGCGCAACCCCTGGAGCCTCGAACACACACCCGGCGGTTCATCGGGCGGCGCTGCTTCGGCTGTGGCCGGCGGGGTGATTGCAGCGGCGGTCGGATCCGACGGCGCCGGGTCGGTGCGCATCCCAGCCGGCTGGACGAATCTTGTCGGCATCAAGCCCACGCGCGGACGTGTCGGGTGCTGGCCGGCCGCAGAGGCCTTCAACGGCATCACCGCGATCGGTCCGCTCGCGCGTACCGCGCTCGACGCCGCGCTGCTGCTCGACGGCCTCACCGGCAACGATCCGCGCGAGCGCGTGCGACTCGCGCCGCCCGCCCGCCCGTTTGCCGAGAGCGTCGGCGCGGACACCGGCAAGCTGCGCATCGCCGTCTCGTACAAGATCCCCTTCGCCGCGGTCCCGGCGCGCCTCGACAAGCGCGTGAAGGCCCAGGTCGAGCAGGTCGCGGAGGCCCTTGCAAGGCTCGGCCACGACGTCGAACACAAGAATCTCAAGTTCGCGAACGTCGGCGTCAGCTTCGTGCCGCGCTCCACGGCGGGCGTCGCCCAGTGGGCCGCCCAGGTTCCCGACCAGTCGCTGCTCGATCACCGCACGCACGAGAACGTCAAACTCGGCCGACTGCTCGGCGGCCCGGCGCTGCGCTTCGCGCGCGGCTGGGAGTCGGTGCTGCGCCGGCGCACAGGCAGAATCTTCCGCGACTACGACGTCGTGATCGCGCCCACCACGGCCAAGCCTCCGCTCGGCGCCAACGCGCTCGAGGGTCTCAAGCCCTACCAGAGCGATCGCCTCTACATCGGCGCCTGCCCCTACGCCTGGCCGTGGAACGTGCTTGGCTGGCCCGGGATCAATGTGCCGGCCGGATTCGTCGACGGCCTTCCCGTCGGCGCCCAGCTGCTCGGCCAGTCGGGCAGCGAGCCCAAGTTGATCGCGCTCGCCTCGCAGCTCCAGGATGAGCTGCGCTGGCACGAGCTGCGCCCGGCCGGCTTCGGGGCGTGAAGCCGGCCGGGCCGCTCTCGGCGGCTACTTCTTCTTGATCTTGATCGAGCCCTTCCAGCTTCCGTAGAAGCCGGTGTCGTCGGTCGCGCTGATCGAGAATGAGAGCGTTCCGGACTTCTTGGCCAGAGCCTTGCGGGCCGCGCTCGGCAGCACCAACGAGAGGTCATTCGCGCCGTCTCCGCTGAGCGTGACCTTCGCGAGCGCGTAGCTCTTGGCACCGATCTTCACCGATCCGTTCAGCGAGATCTTGCAGACGCTGGCCGCCGCGCGGGCGCAGGTGGCCTCGCCGATCGTCGCCTTGCCGGTCTTGGTCGACACCTTGACCTGGCGGTCGATGCTGACGATCACCGAACCGACCTGACGCTCGATCACTGTGGTCGTCGTCGCCGGCGGGAACTTCACCAGCTTGCCTGCGCTCGTCGCGGCCGCGCTTCCGTCGCCGTTTGTCGCAGTCACCAGGCAGGAGAGTTCGGAGGCGGTGTCGCCGTCGACCGGGGTGTAGCTGGCAGCGGTCGCTCCGCTGATCGGAGAACCCGCGAGCAGCCACTGGTAGCTGTAGCTCGTCGGAGCTTCGTTCCAGACGCCGACCAGGCAGGTCGAGCTTGCGCCGACGGTCGGATCGCCGATCACGACCGGCGCAGCGGCGTTCACCGGGGGCTTCAGCACCGGCGGGTCGACCGGGAGCGCAGCGACCTCGATGTGCACCGTGTCGGTGGTCGTCTGACCGGCCGAGTCGGTGACCGTCGCCTTCAGCGTGATCGTCTTGCCGGCGTCGGCTTCGGCCGGCGACCACTCGAACTCGTATGGCGCCTTGGTCAGCGTGGCGACCGGGGTGCCGCCTGCGCTGAGTGCGACCGACTTCACGCCGAAGTCATCGGTCGCGACGACGACTGGATAGAACGCGTCTCCGACCTCGGCTTCGCTGTCGTCTTCAGGGTCGACGAACTTGGCGGTGGGGGCGGCGTCGGGAGTCGCCAACGGCACGTTCAGCGTCGCCGGGACTGCGCTGCGGAAGTTCGGCAGCTCGACGCTTGCGGCCGGCGTGGTGTCGTTGCCCGACACCCCCTGGCAGCCGAAAGAGGCCGACGACGGGCTGGTCGTGCTCGCGCTGCCGACGTTCGGGCCGAGGCTGCAGCCCCAGTAGTTGTCGCCGGCCGCGACCGGAGCGCCCACGCGCACCGCGGTGCCGGCGAGGTCGGCGTTGTAGAGCGCCCAGCGGTTGTTGATGAACGTGTTGCCGTTCACCAGCAGACCGCGCACGTCGGTGTTGTCGGGGTCCTGCCCGTTCTCGGAGTCCTGGAGGAAGATTCCGTAGGAGTTGTAGACCGTGGGGGTGGTCTGGAAGGCGGAGTTGTCCTGGATCGTGCTGCCGGTCACCGCTCCGCGCGTTCCGGCGAAGTACTTCACGCCGGTCTGGGGCAGGGCGAAGCCGCTGGCGCCGCCGACGATCTTCGAGTTGGTCACGTAGCCGTACTGGGTGATCCCGGCGCGTGCCGCAGACTCCGTGCTGCCGTCGGCGCCGCGAGCGCCGTCGAACAGCACGCCACCGGCCTGGTAACCGGTCACCAGCGAGTCGACCACCGAGACCTGCCTTCGCACCGTGCCGCTGCCGCCGCCGGTGCCCTGGAGGAAGTTGGTCTCGATCACGCCCCAGCCGTACGGCCTGCTCGTCGTCTCATCTGCGTTGGCACGACGCAGCGGGCCGATCGTGCTCTTGGAGATCGTGCCGGAAGTGTTGAAGTAGGCGACGCCGGCCTCGGCATAGGCGTACGGCGAGCGGATCGTCACTCCCGAGATGTCGGTCTGGTTCTCGTTGTCGTCAGACGCGCCGAGCGACTGCCGCGCGATCGTCACCACGTTGCCGCCGCCGTCCCGCAGATACGGCACGGTGCCGGCCAGCGAGTCACCCAACACCGGGTCAGGCTCGATGAACACCTTGCTTGCGCCGGCGCCCTTGAGCGTCAGCGGCTTGGTGATCGTCAGGCCGTTGCGCGAACCGGGCTGCGCAGGGCTCGAGGTGCCGTTGAGCGGGGTGGACTTCTCCTGGTAGATGCCGTCGCAGATCACGATCGTGTCGTGCGGCGCGGCGTAGTCGACGGCCGTCTGGATCGAGCTGAAGCTCGCATTGGGGCACTGCGCGCCGTCGTCGTCGACGGTCCATGTGGCGGCGTCGGCAGCGGCCGGGAGGAGCAGCAGAACTGTCAACGACAGCGCCACGCGGAGCGCGGCTTTACGGGGTGAGAGAGACATTGGCGGGGGACCTCGACTCGCTTTTGACTTGTTGGGGGAGGTGCCGACGCGAAGGGTCACGGCAGCCCCCGGAACGAAACCAGTCGGCCCGATTGGTCTTCCTGTACCGCTGGCCCAACTTCCTTTTCAAACGTTTAGACACCTGTCGAACTTCGCGGCGGCCGGCCGGATCTACTGTCGGCTGCAGTTCGAGTTCCCCCTTCAAAAACTCGGATCGAGTGGCGCATTTCCGGTCTCCCTTGGCCGGCTGCGCGGCCCCTCCCTCCCCCAAAACGAGAGTTACGGAGAAACGGTGACTACCTCCCCCACACCGCCACGACTGAGAAAACTTGCGACGTTCTTCTTCGCAGTCGTCGCGCTCGCCTGCGTTCCATCGGCTGCCTCTGCCGCCCTGCCCGATCCGATGGAGACGGGCTCATATGCGGTGACCGAGGTCCAGCAGTACAAGGCCGGAACGGTCAATCTTCAGGAGCCCAACTACACCGGCGGTGCCGCGACCGGCACGGCCGCGGCGGCGACGCTGCAGGTGCGCGGCTCGCTCTACTACCCGACCGATCGCAGCACTCCGGCTCCGTTCATCCTGCTCGTGCACGGCAATCACGGCAGTTGTCAGCTCGCAAACAACAACCTCTCGCCGGCGATCCCGTCGGGCGGATCCGCGCCCAACTGTTCGGTGTTCGAGCGCAACGACCTTGGCTACGGCTATCTCGCGCACAACCTCGCGAGCCACGGCTATGTCGTCGCGTCGATCGACCAGGACCAGCTGATGTACTACCAGGACACCAGCGCCAAGGGCATGCACCAGCGCCGCCTGATGATCGCCGCCCAGCTCGACGCCTTCTACAAGGCCAACGCCGATGGCTGGGCCGCCGACGACGCCGACCACAACCTCGGCACGAGCCTTGTCGGCAAGATCGACATGACGAAGATCGGCCTGATGGGCCACTCGCGCGGCGGTGACGCGGTGACCAGCTTCATGGATTACAACCGCACGCGACCGGCCCCCGGCCGCCGCTACCCGCTCGCCGGCGTGATCTCGCTCGCACCGGTCGACTACGAGCGCCGCGCGCCTTATGGATCGGCGTACCTGACGATCCTGCCGGCCTGTGACGGCGACGTCTCGAACCTCCAGGGCGCGCGCTTCTTCGAGCGCAGCCAGTACGCGGCGCCCGGTGATCCCTTCCCGAAGATCCAGCAGTACGTGCTCGGCACTAACCACAACTTCTTCAACACCGTGTGGTCGGCCGACAACGACGACTCGACCGGCAACGACATCGCCTGCGGTCCGACCGTCAACAGCACGACCACGAGCATCCGACTGAGTGGCGGCGTGTCGGCCGCGGGCCAGATGGCCTCGGCCGGCGGCAACCTGCTCGGTACCTACACGCGCAACACGGCGTTCAGCAGCGATCCCGCGCTGATGGGCGACCAGCAGAAGGTCGGCCTTGCGACGATGGCCTCGTTCTTCCGCCGCTACGTCGGTCAGGAGACCGCCTTCGACCCGTACATGACCGGTGAACTCGCCGACACTCCGGGCAACAACCAGCTGCCCGCGGCGGCCTGTCCGACCAGCACCACCGGAACGCGGATCGACTGCAACCAGTACCTGCAGACGAACTACTTCGCGCCGCCGGCCGAGCGCGAGGACGTGATCGCGCTCGACTCCGACAACCTCACCACCGTCAGTTCGCTCGGCACCTCGATCGTCGCCAGCGGATTCTCGAACCCGTACACCGACGACGGCGGCGTGATCCCCAAGCCCGAGACGACCACCAGCGGCATCGACTGGTGCAACCCCGAGCCCGACCACTTCCAGCCCTCGTACGTCGGTGACGTGCTCCAGCCGGCTGCGGCCAAGCCGTGTCCGTTGCCCGCGACCAACGCGGTCGGCGGCCAGTCGAGCAACCGCGAGAACGGCCCCGTCAACCAGTCATACGGCAACCAGCTCGCCGTCGCCTGGAACGATCCGCTCAGCTCCGACGGCACGCCGGCGAGCCTGGCCACGCGCATCCCGTCGGCCGACGGCAATCTCAGTGACAAGAAGGCCCTCTCGCTCAGCGCGGCAGTCAACTTCTTCGACTCGCGCAATCCGTCGCGCGCCGGAGATGCGCAGTGGAACCCCGCTCTGACCAAGCAGGACTTCGCGATCCAGCTGACCGATGCCGCGGGCAACACCGCCTCGGTGCACGCCGGCGACCGCAACTACGGCACCGCCCTCCAGCAGACGACTGGCAACTCGAACGCGAGAGTGCACATCATCCTCAACCAGATCCGCGTCCCGCTCGCGGACTTCGCGGACGAGGGGATCGACCTGACAAAGGTGCGCAAGCTGACGCTGCTGTTCGGCGGCACCGGCTACCCGGCGACCGGATCGATCCAGCTCTCCGACATCCGCTTCCAGGAGGCGGCCGGCGGCCCGACCGTGCTGAACGGCTTGAGCACCTCGATCTCGCCGCAGCAGATCCTCGACGAGACGCCGCGCAACCAGCCCTCGTCATCCGAGCCCGACGTGCTCTGGGTCGGGACCGGCGGCGCGGGCTCGACCTGCGCCGACTCGAAGGCCCCGACGGTCGGCACGACCTCGAAGTCGGTCAAGGGTCGCGCCGTGACGATCAAGGGCAAGGCCGCCGACACCGGCTGCGGCAAGCTGAAGTCGGTCGAGCTGGCGATCGCCAAGAAGTCCGGCTCGAAGTACCGCTTCGTCACCGGCAACGGCAAGCTCAGCAAGCCGCTCCCCAAGAGCGCCCCGTTGACGCTGGTCGCCGCGGGCACGAAGAAGTGGTCGCTCAAGGTCGGCAAGTTGCCCAAGGGCAGCTACAGCGTGACCGTCAAGGCGATTGACGGCGGCGGCAACGTCACCGCCAAGACGATCGGCAGCTTCAAGATCGGTTGATCGATCGGCAGCGGATCAACGCGTACGCACGGCCTGGACCAGCACCGAAGCCTCTTCGAGCTGGTCCTCGCCGTGCGACGCGACCGCCGCCTCCACGACCTCGGGCGCGCTGACGTTCGAGTCGTAGACGACCACGACGGACTCGTCGCCCGGAGCGAGGAAGTGCGTCTCGCCGAACTGCGTGTAGCGCGTGGCGCCGATCCCGACGAGGATGCGCGCGGGTGAGCCGCAGCCGGCGAGCTGCTCGCCGACCGCCTCGAGCGGCGTGTCCCCGCCGGTCTGGTTCTGCAGTCGCTCGACGATCCAATCGGTCAGCATCTCGCCGTAGTAGCTGTAGCCGGGCAGAGCTGAGTCGATTCCGTAGGCGTGGCAGGAATCGCCGCGGCGCAGGAAGCTCGCCAGTCGCAGGCTCGCGGTGGCTCCGCCGGGGTCGAGTTCCGAGATCTCGAATGCGCGCGCGGCGAGACCTTTCGAGCAGGCGCCCCAGTTCTTCTTTTCACTGATCTTCTTGGCGCCCTCGCGGCGGATCGAGCAGTCGTTGAAGGCCGCGAGCGCGAGCGGCGCGATGCGCTGCGCCGTTCCGCCGGAATAGTCAACGGCAAAGAGCACGCCGGCCTCGGGCTCGATCTGGAGGTCGAGCCGATCATCTGACTGCGGCAACTCGATGCGGTCGGGCGAGAGCGGGAAGGCGCCGAGGAAGCCGGAGTCACCGGGCAGGTACCACGGGAAGATTCCCTTGGGCGCTTCGGCCGGCGCGTCGACGCGGGCAAAATCTCCGGCCTCGCCGGCCTGCTCGAGGTGCCCGGCGAAGTTGCCGGCGACACCGAGACCGAAGCAGCCGGTCAACCCGGCGCTCGGCAGCTCGATCATCTAGAGGCCCTGCGCGTCGACCGGTGTCTCGCGCTTGGCCTCATCGACGGCCGCGACGATCTTCTCGGGATCCGCGATGCCCTCGAACGAGAAGGAGGAGTCGTCGGTGCCGGCTGTGTCGAAGTCGACGCGACCGACGCGCAGCAGACGCTCGACCGGGGACTGCGAGGTGTTTACGTTCTGAACGCGGGTGATGTTGGTCTGCTGCACGTTCTTGGCGAGGATGCCGCGGCGGATGCGCAGACGCTCATTCGTGATCGTGTAAACCGTGGCGACGCGGAGGATGAATCCGACCGCGATCGTGCCGGCGACGAGGATCGCGAAGACCAGGACGGCGCCCGCCTGCGACCACACGAACCACAGGATCACGGCGATCACGAGGTCGACGACGATGTTCTTGATGTAGAACGAGAGCACGCCGCGCCAAGACGGGTGGCCCTCGAAGACGATCTGTTCTCCGGGGTGCAGGTCCATGCCGCGCAGCCTACCGCCGCGCCCAGAGTGATTTCAAACATCAAGTAGGCAGGCTCTGCGGCCGATGATTCTCGGACATGTACCGATCGGTGTCAGCATCAACGCCGCCGCAGGCGAGCGACGAGAGTGAGGCGCGCGCCCGTCGCAGGCTCGCGCTGCTGTACGTCGGCAGCATCGTCGCGATGATCGTGATCCTGCTGGTGCGCGGCTCGGTCGTACAGCTTTCGCGCGCGTCGGTCTCGAACGCCAACACGATCGCCGCGCTGATCATTGCGCCGCCGCTGATCTTCATGGCCTGGCGCGTCGTCGCCAAGACCTTCCGCGCCTGTCAGGAGGCGACTCACATCGACGACGTCGCGGTCAAGCAGCAGGCGATCGGCGACGGACTGCGGCTTCCCGGTCGTGCGACCAAGGCGTATCTCGCCGCGTGGATCATCGGCTACCCGCTGGCGCTGCTCGTGACGCGGATGTTCACCGACCTGCGTCTCGAAGAGGTCACCTCATACTTCACTGACTTCATCGGCTTCATCCCGGTGGCGGGCTTCCCGATCTATGCGGTGATCGAGCACGAGACGCGCCCGATCCTGCGCACGCTCTACGCGCAGACGGCCGGCATGGATCACCGGGAACAGCTCCTGCCGCGCCCGTTCAGCATCCCGGCGCGCGTCGTGCTCGCGATGGCCTCGCTGGCGCTCGCGATGGTGATGTTCACGCAGGGCAAAGTCATCGCGATCGGCCTCGGGGCAAACATCCACTACACCAACGAAGGCGAGGTGCTGATCTACCAGATCCCGGTCTTCGTGATGCTCGTGGCGATCGTCGGCGCGGCGGTTGTCGTCAGCCTGCGGGGGTCGATCGATGAACTTGCGGCCGGCCTGCACGCCTCGGCCTCTGGGGATTTGCGCCGCACCGGCGCAGTCACCTCGACCGACGAACTCGGGCAGCTGATGGTCGAACTCGACCGCATGCAGGCCGCCCAGGCCAGGCTGATCCGAGCATCTGGTGAGGTCGCGGGCGAGGTTTCGCTGAGCGCCGCGACCGTCGCTGACGGCAGCGAACAGTCGGCCGTCGGGGTCGGCGAGATCGCCCACGCGATGCAGGAGGTCGTCTCCGGCGCGCAGGTGCAGTTCGACCAGATCGGGGTGGCGCAGGACGCCGCGCAGGGACTCGACCGAGCGCTCCACGCGGCGACCGGCGAGGTCGGACGCGCGACGGCCCTCTCCACCGAAGTCCGCCAGCTCGCAGATCTCGGTTCGGGCAGCGCGCTCGAAGCCCGCGGCGCGATGGAGGCGATGGCCGAACGCTCGTCGGAGGCCTCGGCCGCAGTCGACCGACTCGGCGATGACACCGCTGACATCGGAACGATCGTCGAGACGATCGTGATGATCGCCGATCAGACCAATCTTCTCGCGCTCAACGCCGCGATCGAGGCCGCCCGCGCCGGCGAGCAGGGTCGCGGCTTCGCGGTCGTCGCTGAAGAGGTGCGCAAACTCGCCAACGAGTCGAGCGAGGCCGCCGCGCAGATCGCCGAGCGCATCCGCCACGTCGAGCGCACCGTCGTCGAGACCGTGCGCGCCGTCGGCGAGGGGCGGGACGAGGTGGCGCGCAGCGTCAAGGTCGTCGACGCCGCGGGAAACCGTTTCGCCGAGATCGCCGGCGCGCTCGCCGAGATCGACCGACACGTGCACGCGATCGATGCACGCACGCAGGAAGTCGCCGGAGCAAGCACCGAGGTGCGCGGCGCGATCGAAGAGATTCAGCGAGTGACTGAGAATGTCGCCGCGCTCGCCGAGCAGACATCGGCGAGCACCGAGGAGGCGTCGGCTTCGTCGGAGGAGATCACGAGCTCGGCCGACACGCTGCGCTCGACGGCGCGGTCGCTCGAGCAGCAGATCGCCGTCTTCAAGGTCTGATCAGCTGAGCAGGCTGGGCACGTCCGCGATCGAGTCGACGATCGCGGCAGGTCCGAAGCCGCGTTCGCTGGCGACTCCCTCGCGGTATTTGCCGGTGCGTACGAGCACACCCTGGATGCCGCATGTCTGCGCGCCATTGACATCTGCCTCGATGTCGTCGCCGACCATGATCGTGTTGTCGGCGCTGGCCCCGAGGCTGGCGAGCGCCGCTTTGAAGAAATCGTTGGACGGCTTCCCGACGGTGATCGCCGTGCGACCGGTCGCGTATTCGAGCGCTGCCGCCCAGGCGCCGACGTCGAGCACGAGGCCGGTGTCGTGGCGCCAGTAGCGATTGTGCTGCAGCGCCATCAGCCGGGCGCCGCCAAGCAGCAGGGCGAAGATCTCATTCATCGTCGCCGAGTTGAAGCGATAGCCGATGTCGCCGAGCACGACGACATCGGGCGCCTGGCCCTCGGGCGCTTCGCGCATCGCGGTGAGGTCTTCGCGCAGCGAGTCGCTGACGTACAGCCGTGCGGCGGTCAGGTCGTGATCGCGGCAGTACTGTACGGCCATGCCGGCGGGCGTGAGGATGTCGTCGGCCGTGACCGGAAACCCGATCCTCTCGAGACGCTCGGCGACCTCGCGGCGAGAGCGGGAGGTCGTGTTGGTGACGAGTTTCAGACCGCTCGCTCGCTCACGCAACTCCCTGACGGCTTCGACTGCGCCGTCGATCGGCATGTCTCCGACGTGCAGAACGCCGTCGATGTCGAGCAGGACGAACGGGCTCGGTGAAACGGAGATCGGGTTCACGCGCAAAAAGCTAGGCGATTCGGTCGGCGGTCCGTTTGTCCGTCTGTCCAGAAATGCAGACATCGAGACGCCCGCCTCGACCCTTCAGTTTGTATCATTGCGGCGCGCATGACCCCCGCGTACCCCCACCTGCTCGAACCGCTCGACTTCGGTCACACCAAGCTGCGCAACCGCGTGGTGATGGGATCGATGCACGTCAAGCTCGAGGACCGCGCTTCCGACATCGGCAAACTCGCCGCCTACTTCGCCGCTCGTGCCCGTGGTGGAGCCGGATTGATCGTCACCGGCGGCTACGCGCCGAACCGTCGTGGCTGGCTGCTGCCGTTCGCCGGCGACATGACTTCGGCCTCAGACGCGCGCCGCCACCGAGAGGTGACCGGGGCGGTCCACGCCGAGGACGGCAGGATTGCGCTGCAGATCCTCCACGCCGGACGCTACGCCTACCACCCGTTTTCGCTCAGCGCATCGGCGAGCAAGTCGCCGATCACCCCGTTCTCGGCCAAGGAGATGAGCGCGCGCACGGTCGAGAAGACGGTCCGCGATTTCGCGAATGCCGCCGTGCTCGCCCGCGAAGCCGGCTACGACGCCGTAGAGATCATGGGCTCCGAGGGCTACCTGATCAACCAGTTTCTCGCCCCGCGCACGAACAAGCGTGAGGACGACTGGGGCGGAAGCCCTGAAAAGCGCCGCCGCTTCCCGACCGAGATCGTGCGGGCGGTCCGCGAGAAGGTCGGCGAGGATTTTCTGGTCGTGTACCGGATCTCCGCGATGGACCTTGTCGACGACGGCCAGACGCTCGAGGAGATCCTCGAACTGGCCGGCGAGATCGAGAGCGCCGGCGCCTCGATGCTCACCACTGGTATCGGCTGGCACGAGGCCCGCGTTCCGACGATCGTCACTTCGGTTCCGCGCGCCGCGTTCGCCGAACAGACTTTTGCGATCAAGCAGGTCGTGGATATCCCGGTCGTCGCGTCGAACCGCATCAACATGCCCGATCAGGCCGAGCAGCTGCTGGCCGAGGGCAAGGCGGATCTGGTCCAGATGGCGCGACCCTTCCTGGCCGACCCCGACTGGGTCAACAAGGCCGCCACCGGCAGGGAACGGCTGATCAACACCTGTATCGCATGCAACCAGGCCTGCCTCGACCACACCTTCTCGAACAAGCGTGCGTCCTGTCTGGTGAACCCGCGAGCCGCCTATGAAACGGAGTTGGTCGTCGAGCGCGCGCCCGCCGCCCGCCGGATCGCGGTCGTTGGCGCGGGACCGGCCGGCCTCGCCTGCTCGACCACGCTCGCCGAGCGCGGCCACGAGGTCACGCTGTTCGAGGCCTCCGATTCGATCGGCGGTCAGTTCAACCTCGCTCGCCGTATCCCCGGCAAGGAAGAGTTCGACGAGACGATCCGCTACTTCGACGCGATGCTCGATGAGCACGGCGTGACGCGCCGCTTCGGCGTGCGCGCGACGGCCGAGCAGCTGCGCGCGGACGGCTTCGATGCCGTCGTGATCGCGACCGGGGTGGAGGCACGCACGCCGTCGATCCCGGGTGTCGATCACGCCAAGGTGCGCACATACGGCGAAGCGATCGAGGACCCTGCGGGCAATGGGCAGACCGTCGCGGTGATCGGCGCCGGCGGCATCGGTTTCGACGTCTCCGAACTGCTGACCACCGACGAGTCACCGACGCTCGATCTGCCGGTCTGGCGCGAGGAGTGGGGCGTCGGCCCCGAGCACGAGACGCGCGGCGGGATCGTCGCGCCGACCATGCCCACCTCGCCGCGCAAGGTCGTGCTGCTCCAGCGCAAGGACGGGGCGTTGGGCAAGGGCCTCGGCAAGACCAGCGGCTGGGTGCATCGCGCCGTGCTGAAGAAGAAGCAGGTCGAGATGATCCAGGGCGCACGCTACGACAAGATCGACGACGCCGGTCTGCACATCAGCTTCGGGAAGGACCATGCCGAGCAGCGCGTGATCGAGGCCGACACGATCGTCCTCTGCGCCGGCCAGGAGTCGGTGCGTGACCTGTACGACGAGCTCGCCGCTGCGTCCGATGTGGAGGTTCACGTGATCGGCGGAGCCGACGTCGCCGCCGAACTCGACGCCAAACGCGCGATCCGCCAAGGCACCGAACTCGCCGCAAAACTCTGACGCCACCGCCCGGCTTTTGCAAGCTTCGAGCTTGCAGGCCGAAGTCAGGCTCGAAGGTGGCTTGGTCATGGGGGGTTCTTTGCAAGCTTCGAGCATGCAAAGAATGGGCGCGGGAATCATGCGTTTCCACGCGTCGAAACGCTGCAAGCTCGAAGCTTGCAATCCGGAGCCCGGTGGTTTGTTTGCAAGCCGACGGCTTGCAGCGGAAATGCGTGACTTGGAGCCGCTTGGTTGAGGGGGATTGATTGCATGCCGTCGGCATGCAATCGCGTTGGCGATGGAAGCGGGTTCATCTCCGGTCTCGCCACCCCGAATCCGCGCCCCGATTCCCTGCCCCCAAACCCATTGCATGCCGTCGGCTTGCAATCAAAACCGCTTGGGAATCACCTCCTCCGTCGCTCCAAACCGCTGCAAGCCGTCGGCTTGCAAACAAATCAGTGGTCGTGGCCGATGCGGGCGGTGCGCATGTCGACGCGTACGCCGCCCGCGCGAAAGGGGACGTCTTCTTCCAGCAGCAGCGCGCGTTGGCGCTCGCCCTTCGCTAGGGATCCGTCTGCGCGCACCACTCGCCACCACGGCAGACCTTCCTCGCCGATCGTCGCCAGCACGCCGCCGGCCACACGCGGCGCACCGGGTGAGACGTCGCCGTAGGTCGCCACATGACCGCGAGGGATGCTGCGCACGGCCGCGAGGATCGACTCGATGCGGTCCTCGCCGGCGCTCATGTCGCTTGGAGGATCCGGCGCAGGAAGCGCTTGGTCTCTTCGCGCTCCGGCGCGCTGAAGATCCGATCGGGCGGTCCCTGTTCGAGGATCGCGCCCTCGTGCAGGAAGCACACGCGATCCGCGAACTCGCGGGCGAAGTTCATCTCATGAGTGGTGATGAGCATCGTCATGCCCTCTGCCTTCAGCTCGGCCACGAGGCTCAGAACCTCGCCGACGAGTTCCGGGTCGAGCGCGCTGGTGATCTCGTCGAGCAGCAGTGCACGCGGGCGCGAGATCAGCGCGCGGATGATCGCGACGCGCTGCTGCTGCCCGCCGACAGCCTGTCGGGATACTCCGACTCGCGCCCGGCCAGCCCGAAGCGCTCGAGCAGCGAGTGTGCGCGCTCGCGCGCCTCGTCCTTGCTCACGCCGTGCGCGCGCACCGGCCCGAGCGCGACGTTCTCGAGCACGGTCATGTTCGGGAAGAGGTTGTACGACTGGAAGACGTGACCGAGCTTGCGCCGCACGGCCACGGCATCGACCGACGGGTCGGTGATCACCTCACCGTCTAGGAAGATGTCGCCGTCATCGATCTCGACCAGCAGATCGACGCAACGCAGCAGCGTCGACTTGCCCGAGCCCGATGCTCCGATCAGCGCGATCGCCTCGTGCTCGTGCACGTCGAGATCGATGCCGCGCAGCACCTGCGTCTCGTCGAAGGCCTTGGTGACGCCCTCAACTCTGAGTACCGGGGTGCTCATGCGCTGCTCGCCCCCCGACTGCGCTCGCGCTGCTTGCGCTGGATGCGATCGACGAAACGCGCGCTGGGGATCGTCACGCAGAGATACAGGAACGCCGCCGCCAGCAGCGGCGTGTAGTTGAAGGTCGACGAGGCGATGATCTGCGCCTGGCGGTAGGCCTCGAGCGGCCCGAGGATTGAGACCAGCGCGACGTCTTTCTGCAACGAAATGAAGTCGTTCAGCAACGGCGGCACCACGCGGCGGATCGCCTGCGGCACGACCACGAAGCGCAGCGCCTGCACCTCGGTGAGGCCGACGGCCAGCGCCGCCGAACGCTGGTTCGGCTCGATCGAGTCGATCCCCGATCGGTAGACCTCTGCCACATAGGCCGAGTAGGAGAGCGACAGCGCGATGCAGCCGAGCACCACGGCGCTGGTCGGCACGCCGGTCAGTTGCAGCGCCGGGATGCCGAAGCCGATCAGGTAGATCACGAGGATCGTCGGCACGCCGCGGAAGACGTCGACGAACAGCACCGAGGCGGCGCGCAGCGGGAACAGCGCCGGCGTCTTCGAGATCCGGCAGAGCGCGATGAGCAGCCCGACCACGAGCACGATCACCTCGACGACCACGAACATCTTGATGTCGAGCCAGAAGCCGCGCGCGACATCCGGGAAGGCGTCCTTGAAGGCGCTCCACGAGAAGAACGTCTCGCGAACGGTCGGCCAGCCCTCGCTGGTCAGCACGACCAGCAACAGCAGCGAAACGACGACGACGGTCGAGATCGTCGAGGTCAGCATGTGCCGCCGCGCGTTCTTGACACGCGCGGCGGCGCGCTCGGCCCGGCGATCGGGCCGAGCGGCTGATTCAGCCAGCTCCGTCAGCTCAGCGTCCTCACGGTGTCGCCGCCGAGGTACTGGTCGGTGATCTTCTGCAGTTCACCGGACGCGCGCAGCTCGTCGATCGCCCAGCTGACGCACTTGGTCAGCGAGGAGTCCTTCGCAAGCACGGCGCCCCAGTTGTCGCCGCCCGGCGCGCTGAACTGTCCGACGACCTTCGCGGTCGGGATCTCGGCAGCGGTCAGGTACAGCGCGGTCGGCAGGTCGACCACGACAGCGTCGACCGAGTCGTTCTTCAGCGCCTGGACGACGTCGTTCGAGTCGTTGAAGACCTTCGGTGTCTTGCTCGGCTTGATCTGATCGTTGACGGCGTCGAGGCTGGTGGTGCCGACCTGCACGCCGATCTCGGCGTCCTTCAGGTCGGCCAGCGTGGTGGCGCCGGCGAACGACGAACCCTTCGGCACGACGACGGCCTGCGGGGTCGTGTAGTAAGTGCTCGAGAATGAGACGGCCTTCTCGCGATCGGCGTTCTTCGAGATCTGGTTGACGTCGAAGTCGAACTTCTTCTCTCCCGGCGCGTACGACGAGTTGAACGGCACGACCGTCCACTTGACCTCGCTGTCGCTGAAGCCGAGCTTGCCGGCGATCGCGTAGGCGACGGCGCTCTCGAAGCCCTTGCCGTTGGAGGGGTCGTTGTCCTCGAAGTACGGCGAGTAGGCCGGGTCGTCGGTGGCGACGGTCAGCTGTCCGGCCTTGAAGAGGTCGAGCTTGTCCTTCTGGCATTCGGCGGCCGATGCGGCGGTGGTCGAGTCGGCGGTCGACTCCTTCTTCTTGCCGCAACCGGTGGCGACGAGGGCGATCGCTGCGAGCAGTAAGGCCAGCAGCGCAAGGCGGGGGAGACGGTGGCGTGTCGTCATTGAAAAGGTGTCCCTTCGAGCGGGCGGCGCAATTCTGCACCGATTTGATGGAGAAAGCGCGAGATTCTAGTCGCGCCGCACGGGGCGGATTCTCGCAGAGGTCAGGGTTGGGCCTGCTGGCGCTGGGGACCCCAGCTGGCGCGTCCGTCGCTCGTCTCGATCGGGATCGGCGGACCGAGCAGGACCTTGGTGTTCAGCATGGCCGAACCGAAGGCCTTGAGGCGCGCCGGAATCTCGCGGACGACGCTGATCTTCTGCTCCCGTCCGTAGGGCTGAAGGTCTGAGGTGACACCGCTGGCACTGAGTCCGGCCTTGCGCGCGAGGTACAGCGCGCGGGTCATGTGGAAGCCCTGGGTGACGACGATGGCGCTCTGAGCCTTGAAGACCTGCTTCGCGCGCACCATGCTCGCTCGCGTGTTGAAGCCGGCGTGGTCGGTGAAGATCTTCGATCCGGGAACGCCGGCCTTCTGCAGTGCTCGGCGCATCGTGTCGGGCTCGTCGTAGGTCCACTGGCCGTGGTCGCCAGAGACGATCAGCTTGTCGACCTTGCCGGCGCGGTAGAGCTCGGCCGCGCGTTCGACGCGATCGGCGAGCATCGGGCTCATCGTGCCGTCGGAGTTGACAAGCGCGCCGAGGACGATCGCCACCTGCGCATGCGGCGCATCTCTGACCGTCGTCGTCTCACCGCGTACCGACCACGTCATGTAGAGGTTGATTCCGACCACCGTCAGCGCGCCGGCGAGTCCGAGCAGCACGACCGTGACGATCGCCCGGCGAACCAGCCGAGGACCGCGCGGGGCGCTGACCTGGCCGAGACCAGCGGCGCGAATCCGGGCGCGGGTGCGCGCGTCGGCGGGAAGGGCGAAGGAATCGTTCATGCATTCACCGTAACGAGCTTGTCCGTCGCAGTCAACTGCCGGCCGGGAGTAATCCGAATCGGGCGAGAGATCGACGGCTGCTTCCCGTAGCCTTGCGGGCGTGAACTACGCAGCTCCGACCGAACCCACCCGTGTACCGGAGAAATCCGGCCTCGTTCTCGCCGCGCTGATCCTCGTCGCCGCGGTCGCCAACCTCAACCTCGCGGTTGCCAACGTGGCGCTGCCGGACATCGGCAAGGATCTCGACGCCTCGCAGACGGGCCTAAACCTCGTCGCCGTCGGCTTCTCGCTCGGGCTCGCCGCCTCGGTCCTCTATCTCGGCGCGATCGGCGACCGCTACGGCCGCAAGCTGCTGCTGATCGTCGGCACCTCGATCGCGATCCCCGCGTCGTTGCTCGCAGCGTTCTCGCCGAACATCACGATCCTGTTCATCGCGCGCCTGGTCGGCGGTCTCGCCGCGGGTATGGCCTATCCGACGACGCTCTCGCTGATCACCGCACTGTGGGAGGGGCCGCCGCGCACCCGCGCGATCGCGCTCTGGTCGAGCATCGGCGGCGCAATCTCCGCGCTCGGGCCGCTCGCCTCGGGCGCGATGCTCGAGAAGTTCGACTGGGGCTCGGTATTCCTGATCACGCTGCCGCTGGCCGTGATCGCGCTGCTGCTGGCGGTCAAGCTGATCCCCGCTCACGTCAACGAGTCGACTGAGCCGGTCGACAATCCGAGCGGAATTCTCTCGATCTTCCTGGTCGGCTTCGTCGTGCTCGGAATCAACTTCGTCTCGGTTCCGGGCAAGACCGCACCCGCGCTCGGTCTGATCATCGTCGGTCTCGCATTCGCCGGTGCATTCGTGATGCGCCAGCGCAGGCTCGAATATCCGCTCTACGACATCGACGTCGCCTCGCGGAGGATCTTCTGGGTCGCCGCGACCGCGGGCATCATCGTGTTCGGCTCTCTGATGGGGGCGATGTTCATCGGTCAACAGTTCCTGCAGAACGTGCTCGACTACTCGTCGCTCGACGCCGGCGCGGCGATCCTGCCGGCCGCGATCTTCATGGTGATCGTCGCGCCGCGCTCGGCGAAGCTCGTCGAGACGCACGGCGCGCGCTTCACGTTGCTCGTGGGCTACGCCTTCTGCCTGCTCGGATTCGTGACGATGCTGGTGCTCTGGAAGGACGACGCCGCCTACTGGAAGGTCGGCCTCGGCTACGCGTTCATGGGCATCGGCGTCGGGTTCGCCGGCACACCGGCCTCGCACTCGCTGACCGGATCGGTGCCGGTGAGGAAGGCCGGTATGGCCTCTGCGACGGCAGACCTCCAGCGCGATCTCGGTGGCGCGATCATGCAGTCGATCCTCGGAACCCTGCTCACGGCGGGCTACGCGTCGGCGGTGAATTCCGCGATCTCGGCGTCGCCGCAGTCGGCGCAGGTCACCGAGTCGGTGCAGTCCGAGCTGACCAAATCATTTGGCAGCGCAGCTGACACCGCGAGCCGCTATCCGCAATACGCCGAGCAGATCATGCACGGCGCGCAGGAGTCGTTCGTGCAGGGTCAGGACTGGGCGTACCTCGCCGGAATCATCGCCGTGTTGGCCGGCGCGGCACTGGTCGCGACGATGTTCCCGGGCAAGGAAGAAGAGCAGCGCACCCTCGCCGCATACGCCGCCGAGGATGCGGCGACTTCCGCATAGCGATCTCATTAGGATCGGGTGAGCTGTCGCCGGGCCTTGCGTGCGAGGCTGGCGGCGTACACCGCAAATTCCATCTGACGTCCAACGAAAGTTGCTCCCATGACCGAAGCTTCCGACGCGATCGGACCGATCGATTACCTGATCATCGAGTGGCCCGACCAGCAGCCCAACGGTGAGGCGCTGCCGCACCTGATCGACCTCGTCGACCGCGGACTCGTACGCGTGATCGACCTCGCATTCGTGACCAAGTCCGAGGACGGCGTCGTCGCCGCTCTCAACGTCGACGAGCTCGGTGCCGACTTCGCCGTGTTCGACGGCGCCGCCAGCGGACTGCTCGACGACGGCGACTTCGCCGAAGCCGCCAACGCGATCGAGCCGGGCACATCGGCCGCGATCCTGCTGTGGGAGAACCTCTGGGCCGCTCCGCTCGCCGACGCGCTGCGCGGCAACGGCGCCCAGGTCGTCGCCCGCGGAGCGGTGCCGATCGACGCCCTGCTCGAGACGCTCGAGGCCGCTGAGGCCTAGACCACAAACCTTCGAACGAGAAAGTCAGAGAACTCAAATGCCAGGACTCATCCGCGGCGTCGCCCGCACCGCAGTGATTGCGGGCACCGCCACCCACGTCAGCAACAACGTCTCGCGCCGCCAGGCTCAGCGCTGGGCAGACCAGAACCAGGCCCAGCCCGGCTACATGGCTCCGGTGCAGCCCCAGCAGTACGAGCAGGCGCCGCCGCCTCCGCCGGCAGCCGCGCCGCCGACCGAAGACCCGCAGATCGCCAAGCTCAAGGAGCTCGGCTCGCTGCACGAGCAGGGAATCCTCACCGACGAGGAGTTCGCGGCCCAGAAGGCCAAGCTGCTCGGTTAGTTCGCCGCAACCGCGTCCGAGGCGGGATCGAACAGTCCCGCCTCGCGCGCTCGTTGCACGGCCTGCTCACGCGAGGAGGCCTCGAGTTTGCCGTAGATGCTGCGCACATGCGTCTTGACCGTGTTGGTCGAGACCTCGAGCTCTGCGGCGATCTGCGGCAGTGACTTGTGCGTCGGAAGATGTCCGAGCACGCGCAGTTCGGCCGGGGTGAAGTGTCCGTCGACCTGGCCGTTCTGCCGACCGGCACTCGCGCGCGCCTCGGCGATCCATCCGGCCAGTTGCGGCGCGTCAGTGATCTCGGCGAGGTGTCGTTCACTCTCGTCGAGCAGCTCTCCGGCCGCCGCCGCGTTGCCGATCTTCGTCTCGGCGCGGGCCAGCACGAAGTAGGTCTCGGCCTCGTACCAGGGCGCGAACTGGTCGATCCGCGCGAGCAGCTTCCGCGCCTTGCCGCCGTCGGCGACCGCGCCGTCGACGTCGCCCGAGTGGGTGCGGATCAGTGCAGAGATCGCGTAGGCCAGCGCGAGCATCGGGTATTCGGTCAGCCCGGTGCGCTCGATCTGCATACGCCCGAGGGCGATCTCGCGTTCGGCGACGCGATGGTCGCCATCGATGTGCGCCAGCAGCGCGAGTTGCGCCTGGCAGATCACCTGAAGGTTCGGGGCGAGCTGGCTGCCGAGGCGTGCGCCGTCGCGCAGGCGCTGCCGGCCAAGCTGGGGATCGCCGGTGAAGAGCAGCGCCGAGCCGTCGATCAGGGCGCACAGCACGCTCCACGGCGTACCGTTTCCTAGCAGCGCCTCGGCCTCGGCGACGTCATTCCGCATCGTCTGGATTCCGTCGCGGCCGAGCACGGCGTCGGCCAGTGTCACGCCGCAGTCCATTGTCAGCTTGAGCATCGAATCGGGCTGCGCGTCGAGCAGCCGACGGGTCACCGAGTTGAGCCACTGGGCCGAGGCTCCGAGCCCCATCGTCAGGTCTACCCAGACGGCTGTCAACGCGAGGCCCGGATCGGATTCGATCGTCTGGCGGTCGAAGTGCTCGAGCCAGCGACTGAAGCTGCTGCGGCGCCCGCGCGGCATCATCTCCGGCACGGCGAGCCAGAGCAGTTCGCCGGCGCGTGCCGCGAGGCCGCTGGCGACCGCGTGTTCGATCGCCCGCTCGGTCTCGCCGCGCTCGCTCCACCAGGTCGCGGCGCGGAGGTTGAGCTCGGCTCGTGCGCCGGCGTCGGCGCGCGCCAGCTCGGAAAGCAACATGTCCCGCAGCATCGGATGGAGTCGATACCAGTCGTCGCTGCGGTCGAGCGGAATCAGCAGCATGTTCGAACGCGAAAGCCGGCGCAGCGCTTCGCCTGAGTCGCGCGTCTGCAGCACCGAATCGCAGAGCGGGCCGCTGAGCTGTGGCAGCACCGACGCCCGGCGCAGAAAGTCGAGCTGCGCCTCGGGCAGCTGGGCGAGGAACTCTTCGCGCAGGTAGTCCACGACGATTCGGTCGTCGCCGGCGAAGCGGTCGATCGCGATGCGCGGATCATCGGATTCGCCGATCGCGAGTCCGGCCAGGTAGAGCGTCGCCGGCCAGCCCTCGGTGCGCTCCATCAGGGCGCTTAGCTGGCTTGCGGTCGGAGCGACCGAGATCGCGGCGAGCAGCGCCTCGGCCTCGGCGCGGGTCATAGCGAGATCGTCGCGGCCGATCTCGACCAGCATCCTCTGCGAGCGCAGGCGGCCGAGCGCGAACCCGGGCTCGGTGCGTCCGGCCAGCGCGATTCGTGAGCCGGCCGGCGGGTTCGCGCAGAGTGCTGCGATCAGGGCGCCGGCGCCCGGCGAGTCGATCCATTCGACCTCGTCGAGGGTGAGCAGGAAGGGCTCGCGATCCGTGAGCAGGGCAAGTAGGCGCGGAGCGACGACGTGGTCGACATCCGGTTCGGGCGCGCGCAGCGCAGCGTCGAGGTGCGCGCGCTTCTGCTGGTCACCGGGCAGCGCGTCGGCGATGTCGGTGGCCAGTGCGACCGCGTCGTTGTGGCGATGTTCGAGCAGCACGTGCGCCCTCGCGCGCGCGTCGGCCGCCCCCAGTTGGGCGAGCAGGGTGGACTTGCCGTAGCCGGAGGGCGCCACGAGCAGGACGGTCCGATCCGGGTGCTCTCGCAGCCGCCGCAGCAGCCGATCGCGTTCAACCAGATCACCGTGTCGCTCGGTCACGCTGCGGATACTAGGTAACGCCCTCACCCGATCCGGGCGAGCGGTGCTGCGGCGGGGATCCGTAACGTGAGAATTATCTGTCGAACCCGGTCGCCGACGGCGCCGGAATTTTCCTCCGGGAGGGAATGAATGCGTGGTTACGGGCGTGCGGTATTCGTCGCGATTCTGCTGTTGATCGCTGGTGTGGTCAACATCTTCTACGGCTTTGGTGCCGTCTCCGACTCACACTTCTGGGTCGGCGAGAGCCACTTCGTCTTCGGCAATCTGCACACCTGGGGCTGGATCACGGTGCTGCTCGGGATCGTCCAGCTGATCGCCGGTTTCTCGCTGTTCGGAGGCGGTGGCTTTGGCCGCTTCATCGGCATCGTCGCCGCATCGCTCGGCGCGATCGGCGCGCTGTTTGCGATCGGCGGCGCGTACCCGCTGTGGTCGATCTGTGTCTTCGCACTCTGCGTGATCTGCCTGCACGGATTGATCGTGCTCGGAGAGCCGATCGAGGACTGAACGCCGCCTGCCGAGCGAATCGGCTTGCCGGCGGAGCGCTATGCAGGCGCGGGGGAGTCGGCGTCCACCGGATCCTCCGCGCCGAGCTCCACGCCCGGTATCCGCGGAAGTCGCTGGGCCAGCGCCAGGCCGATCAGCGCGAGCAGCGCCGCCAGCATGATCGCGTCCTTGATCGCCGCGAGCTGCGCCGACTCGTAGTCGGCCACAAGCGCCTCGGTCTCCGACTCATCCAGACCGGAGTCGCTGAGAACGTTGCGCACCTGCGCTTCGGTCATCACGTCGACGCCGGTCTGCGCGTGCTGCGCGACGGCCTGCTTCGTCTGTGGGCTCAGCGCCGGATCGGCCTGAACGGTGTCGGTCAGGCCGCCGCTGAGGCTTGAGATCAGCAGCGCGCCGATCATCGCGACGCCGAGCGAGGTACCGATGTTCTGAGCGGTGCCCTGGAGCCCGCCGGCCTCGCCGCGGTCACGGTCGCCGACGGACGACATGATCACGTTGCCGAGTTGCGAAGCGATCAGACCGAAACCGGCGCCGAACACCGCCATGCCGATCGCAAAGAGGGTGTCGTCGAGCTCTGGGGTGATCGTCGTGATCAGCAGCAGTGCACCGGCGATCACCAGCACCAGGCCGCAGCTGACGATCTGTCTCGGCGATCGCTTCTCGGCGAGTTTCGGCCCGCTGAACGCAGCGATCAGCATCGCGATCGACATTGGCGCGAGCTTCACGCCGGTGTCGAAGGCGTTCTTCAGCAAGACGTACTGCAGATAGATCGGGATCACGAAGAACATTCCACCGATCACCGTCTGCTGGGCCATCAGCATCACGAGGCCGTTGCGCAGTTGGAGCTTGTGCAGGAGTTCCGGGTGCATCAGAGGTGACCCGCCGCGTGCGATCACGCGTCGTTCCCAGGCGAAGAATGCGTAGAGCACCGCGAAGCCGGCGACGACCATGAAGGGCACGATCGAGAAGCCGAACGGCGTGATCTCGTGTCCGGCGATCGTGAGCGCCCCGGTCGGGTGGATCAGTCCCCATGTGCCGGCCTGAAGCATCGCGAGCACGATCAGGCCGAGGCCGAGCGAGGAGAGCGCGACACCGGCCCAGTCGATCCTGCCGCGCTCCTCAGATGCGGCGTCGGCGATTCGACGCATGAACATGACGATCACGATGCAGACGAGCGTCTCGGAGGCGAACACGACGCGCCAGGTCAGCGCCTCGGTGACCCACCCCCCGATCAGCGGTCCGGCGGCTGCGCCCGCGGCGGCGACTCCGCCCAGCGCGGCGTAGGCGGTCGCACGATCCTTGCCGCTGTAGTTCGAGGCGGTCAGTGAGATGATCGCCGGCATCACCAGCACGGCGCCTGCGCCCTCGACGAACGACCAGCCGAACAGCAGCCAGCCGACGTTCGGACTCAGCGCGGTCGTGAGTGAGCCGACGCCGTAGACGATCAGACCGATCCCGAAGATCTTCTTGCGCCCGAAAATGTCGCCGAGCCGTCCGCCGAGCAGCATGAACGAGCCCATCACCAACGTGTAAAGGGTGATCGCGAGTTGCACCATCGTGATCGAGGTGTCGAGGTCTGCGACGACGTTCGAGACCGAGACGTTCATCACCGTGGTGTCGAGCACCATGATGAATTGCGCCGCACACATGATGATCAGGACGAGCCAACGTTTCATGCCGCGCAGCGTACGCGGCTGCGCGGTCGGGGATTCGCCCGAATGTGATTAGTCGAAGGCGAGCACCGTCGGCGGGTTGCCGGCCAGGATCCGCTTGCGGTTCTTGCGGCAGGCCCAGCAGTCGTCGTCGAGATCGTCGAGCGTCATCTCGCGCACCACCGGCGGGCGGCCGCTCATCATCGCCTCGGGGTTTCCGATGATCTGCAGCGCCTCTCCGGCGGGCAGGTCGAAGTCTGGGAATTCAGAGTTGTTCTGTGTGTTCGTCTCCATGCAGCCCAGTCAACCGGGCGGCGTGTGACGGTTCAAGACCGCTTTGCAATAAGTCAGCGCGGATCTTGTGACGTGGCTGTTTCGCTGACCCACATCCGCTCGATCTGCTCCAGCGAGCGGTCTTTCGTCTCTGGAACCTTGCGCCAGATCCAGACGAACGCGACGCCGCAGAGCGCGGCGAACAGCCAGAAGGTCGCGGGCTCGCCGATCGCGTTGACCAGCGACAGGAAGAACTGACTGACGACCCAGGCGCTCAGCCAGTTGACCGCCGTGGCGATCGAGACCATCCGCCCTCGCACCTCGCGCGGATAGATCTCGTTGATGATCGTCCAGACGACAGGACCCATCGAGAAGGCGAACGATGCGATGTACACGACGAGCGCGACCAGCGTGAGCGTGCCCGCGGGAGTCACGCCCTGATCGGACCCCGCGAGCGAGATGTGCCCGAGGCTGAAGAACGCTGCGCCGACCGCGGTGAGGCTGAGACCCATCCCGACGAGGCCGGCGAGCAGCAACGGCTTGCGCCCGAGCTTGTCGACGAACGCCACTGCGATCAGCGTGGCGAGCACATTGACGGCGCCGATCGCCCAGGTCGTGGCGGCGGTCTGCTGCGCCACGGTCTCGAAGCCGGCGGCGTCGAAGATCTTGTCCGCGTAGTAGATGATCGCGTTGATCCCGGTGATCTGCTGGAAGACCGCGAGTCCGACACCGACCATCAGCGGCGTGCGCCAGCGCCGCGAGAATGCCTCGCTCCAGGTCGCCTGCTCGGAGACGCCGTCTTCCGCCTTGCGCTGGGCGATCGTCGCGTCAGGGTCTGGATCGTCGTCGATCTTCGCGAGCGCGCTGCGTGCGTCGTCGACCCGGCCAGCCTTGATGTACCAGCGCGGGGTGTCGGGCAGCGGCAGGATCAGAACGATCAGCACCACCCCGACGATCGCCGACGCTCCAAGCATCACGCGCCAATCGGCGGCATCGAGCAGTTCGTCGACCAGGTACGCGACGAAGATCCCGAAGGTGATTCCGAGCTGGTAGCTCGAGACGAAGGTTCCGCGCAGCCGCGCGGGCGCCATCTCGGCGGCGTAGAGCGGGGCGGCGACCGAGGCGATTCCGACCGCGAAGCCTACGATCAGGCGACCGACCACGAGCACGGCCGATCCGGGTGCGACGGCTTCGACGATCGCCCCGCCGATGAACAGCACACCGGCGAGGATCACGGTCGGTCGGCGGCCGATCCGGTCCGAGGTGACACCGGCGACCAACGCGCCGACGAGCGCGCCGAGCGTCACCCAGCTGGTGATGATCTCGATCGTGGTCGTGCTGGTGTCGAAGTCCTTTTCGATCCCCGAGAGCGCGCCCGAAATGACTCCCTGGTCGTAGCCGAACAGCACACCGGCGACCGTGATCACGGCGCCGACCAGCCACAGCCACTTCGTCATCGGTCGATTCTCTCGGCCCTCGGACACGCAGCAAAATCTATGGGCGTGCCCGGATGCGGTGCGCTAGGGGCGGGTCAGCCGAGCGCGTCGGCCGGCACGAGATAGCAGGGCTGCATGTCCGGTTCGGGGATGCCCCGGCCGACGTTGTCCGGATCGGCGACCCGGAAGTGCTTCATGTGGCCGCCGTTGTCGAGGATCCACTGTTCGGCCGCCTCGGGGTCGAGGCCGCTCGTTTCGACGGACATCTGCGTCAGGCAGAGGAATCCATCGTGGCCGTCGACGGGAAGGGCGGGCAGTTCGCGCAGGCGCGCGGCGATTGCGTCGGTGCTTTCAGTCATCGCCCAAACCTAGATGATTGATTCCACGACCACTCGCGCCCGGATACGCGGCGACGAGAAATTCTTCGTATGGGGTCTTGACCCCATGCAATTTTCGGATTATGTTGGCTCCGCGCCGACGAGCTGGGGGGCTGTCGGCCGGTAAGAGGGACAAATCAATCCGGGGGAAATGCGGAATGGATTCCGAACTGCTCGCCGCAATCGAAGTCATGAACGGCAACGACGTCATCGACGTCGAGGCGCCACGCCACGCGCTGGTCGCGACCTTGTCCATCGCCACGATCAGTGTCTGGGCCTTTGTGGGCCTCTCCTGCGTTCAGGCACTTGCCATTTGAATTGGCGGCGGGCCCGCGGCCGGCGTCGATGCCGGCCGCGGGGAATCCGCATCCTGTCCTGGGGGGATCAGGGTTTCGCGAGCGTCGCGATGATCTTCGGGAGTGAATCCGCGAAGTAAGCGTTCCAGCAGGCCTGGTCGTGGTTGTCATCGCAGCCCCAGCCGAGATTGCGCGGGTGGTCGATGCTGTACCAGTAGTCGATCCCGGCCTGCCACATGCGGTAGGCGAGCAGGTCGTTGGCCGGCTTGACCTGGCTCTCGATCAGGCCTCCGCCGACGTTCGTCTGGAGGTTGCCCTGACCGCTGTAGAGGTCGACGTGGGTGTTCCTCAGCTTGGCGATCTTCGCGGGGTTGGTCGCCGTGTACTCCTGAGCGATCTGGTTGAAGCCGGGCGAGAGATTGCCGAAGATCGAGCCGGGCGGTGCGGGCGTCCCCGAGCCCGGGACGATGCTCGTCTCCTCACCGAAGATCGTCGCGGCGATCGTCGGCTGCGTCAGGTCGACGGCGCCCGAGTATGCGGCGACGTAGCGGTAGAGATCGCTGCGCGTCTCGGCGTAGTTCATCGCACCCCAGCCGCCCATCGAGAGGCCGACGATGGCGCGACCGTTGCGGTTCGCGATCGTGCGCAGGTTGCGGTCGATGAACGGCACGACCTGATCGTTGTGGAAGGTCCACCAGTTCTGCGGCGAGTACTGCGCGCCGTTGATCCAGTTCGTGTACCAGCCCTTGACACCACCGTCCGGGATCACGAGGATCACGTTCTTGTTGGCGCTGATCTGCATCGCTGCGCCGCCGTTGGTGATCCAGGCGGTCGGCCCGGCCAGAGCGCCGTGCAGCATGTAGACGACGGGATAGCGCCAGGTCGGGTGCGCGTAATAACCGTCCGGCAGGATCACGATCACGCGATGAATGCCCTGAACGGCAGTCGTGGTCACGTCGATGTCGAGCCGACGATTGTCGGTCCACTTCTGCGTGACGGTCATGCCGTTGCCGTTGACCCAGTTGGGGGCATCGGCTTTCGCTGCAGGCGCGAGCATGAGCGTGAGCGCGATCACGGCGAGCAGGCAGGCTCCGGCGATCACGTTGATGATCGACGAGCGACTGCCCGCCGAGTGGGACGAGGGTGTCATGGGCTTCTCCCATCTGGCGCCGATGCGACGGCGCCTGGTTTGCGGTCCGCGAAAGCTCCCCAGCAGAAGCGGATCACTATTGACGCTACGTACAATAATCCAATCGCGCAGAAAATGCAAGTCGATCGCGCAAGTAGGCTCGGTCGGGTGGAAGGATCAGAAGAAACGATCCGCCGCGTCCTGCCGCGCGGCCGCAACGCTTTGGACCGCGACTCGGTCGCAGCGTCGCAGCGAACGCGCTTGCTTGAGGCGATCGGCAAGCTCACCGCCGAGCAGGGCTTCCAGGCGACGACGATCGCCGAAATCGTCTCCGAGGCCGGTGTCGCCAAACCGACCTTCTACAAGTACTTTGAGTCGAAGGACGCCTGTCTCGGCGCGTACCTCGAGGACAGGATCGGAATCCTCGTCACTTCGATCGCCGAGTCGGTCGGGATCCGGGACTCGACCGAACGGCGGATCTTCCACGGGCTCTCGGCGCTGGCCGAGTTCGTCGCCGCCGACCCGGAGCGTGCGCGGGTGATCCTGATCGAGTCTGTCGCAGCCGGCGATTTCGGTCGTCGGCAGATCGAAGCGATGCACGAGTTGTTCGCCGACTTCTACATCTCGCTGCGCGAGGAGACCCGTAGCGTGCGGCCGGAGGTGCCGCCGCTCTCCCGGGTGCGGGCGCAGGCGATCGTCGGTGCGATCTACGAACCGATCGTTGCGATCGTCCGCGACGACCGCTTCGAGGATCTCCCCGAAGTGCGCGATGAGTTGATCGAGGCGGTCACGATGCTCGCCACCACGCCGTTTGGCTGACGCGATGTAAAAAAAAGACTTGCGTCCCACCACTATTTGAGGTATATTGAATGCGAGCCCAAAAAAACCCGCGAGTTTTTTCAGCAATACGGATGCTGATCGGCGGGGACAAATCGTTTCCTGGGGAGGAATCATTCAGATGATCAACCGCAAGCGGCTGCTCGGCAGCCTGATCGCGACCGCAGTCTGCGCCATCGCACTCACGGTGGGTGTCGGCAGCGCCGGCGCAGCGTCGGCGACCGACGCCTTCTACGAGTACACCGGCAGCACGCCGCTCTCGAGCTATGCCCCCGGCGCGGTGCTCAAGACGCGCACGGTCAACTACCACGTGCTCGGTGTGGCGACCCCGCTGACGACGACGCAGATGCTCTACCGCAGCACCGGTGCGCGCGGCCAAGCGACCTCGAATGTCACGACTGTGATCCAGCCGTGGTGCCTGTTCTGCTTCAACCGCGACAAGGTCGTTTCCTATCAGTCCTTCTACGACTCGCTGAATCCCGAGGACGAGCCTTCAGTGCAGATCGCCGGCGGCCTCTCGCTCGGCGGCGCGATTCCGCAGGTCGAAACGCTGCTGATCGCCCCGTACCTGATCGCCGGCTACACCGTGGTCGTCTCCGACACCCAGGGTCAGGCGGCCGACTTCGCGGCCGGACCCGAATACGGCACGAACACGCTCGACTCGATCCGCGCGGCCAAGTCGTCGTCGGCCGTCGACCTCTCCGACAACGCGAAGGTCGCGATGATCGGCTATTCCGGCGGCGCGATCGCGACCGAGTGGGCCTCCGAGCTCGCTCCGTCCTACGCCCCGGACCTGAAGAAGAACCTGATCGGCGCCGCCTACGGCGGAGTGCTGGTCGACCCCGACCACAACCTCGGCTACGTCGGTGGTTCGACGGTCTGGGCCGGCGTCGCGCCGATGGCGCTGATCGGCGTCGCCCGCTCGTACGGCATCGACCTGCAGCCCTATCTCAACGACTACGGCAAGACGCTCCTGACGAAGCTGAACAAGGCCTCGATCATCAACGTGCTCGCCCAGTACTCGGGCCTCAAGTGGACCGACTTCGTCAAGCCGCAGTACGCCGACCCGCACAGCATCCCGGCATACGTCCAGGCCGCCAACAAGGTGATCATGGGCACCGGCGGCACTCCGACGATCCCGCAGTTCATCGGCCAGGGCACTGGCGGCGAGCTCGAGGGCACGCAGGCAAACGCAACCCACGGCAAGGGCGATGGCGTCATGCTCGCCGGCGATGTGCGCACGCTGGCCCGTCAGTACTGCTCGGCCGGCGTCAAGGTCCAGTACAACGAGTACGCCCTGAGCCACTTCACCAGCGTCGCCCTCTGGCTGCCGCAGGCGATCGGCTGGCTCAACGACCGCTTCAACGGCTCGTCCGCGCCGTCGAACTGCGG
The DNA here is from genome assembly GCA_047605325.1 of Solirubrobacterales bacterium. GTDB lineage: Bacteria > Actinomycetota > Thermoleophilia > Solirubrobacterales > JACPNS01 > JACPNS01. The sequence goes on from JASGFX010000012.1 coordinate 59,641, forward strand.
AAGCATCGCCCCGGGCAACTCGCTCGCTCCGGCGGTCCCCACCGCGTAGAACGCGCGACCGAAATCCCCCAGCTCTGATCGAGGGCCGCCTGTGAGGGCGGCCCTCTTTCTTTTTCTGAAACGAACTCCATTTCAGAAAAGCCGAGAGAAAAAGACTTGTATTTCTCTCAAAACGTGTGTAGTATCCGACTACTCGATTGTGGCCATGGGGTGGCCGCAATACTCGGAACAAGATCCATTGGGGGGAATCAAGCGCATGCGCTTTCGCCTGTCTGTCAAACGTCTGATCCTGCTCGCGCTCTGCTCGCTTGCGGCGATGCTCGTCGTACCGAGCATGGCCGGGGCCGCGTCCTCGAGCGACGCCTTCTACAAGTACACCGGGAGCGCCCCGCTCTCGAGCTACACGCCCGGCACCGTGCTCAAGACGCGCACGATTCCGTACAGCATCCTCGGTCTCGCGACGCCGCTGAAGGCGACGCAGCTGCTCTACCGCGCGACCGACGCGCAGGGCCGGCCGACCGTCAACGTCACCTCCGTGGTACAGCCGAGCTGCCTGCTCTGCCTCAACCGCGAGAAGGTCATCTCCTACCAGTCGTTCTACGACTCCCTGAACCCGAACGACGAGCCCTCCGTGCAGATCGCGGGCGGCCTATCACTGACGGGTGTCATCCCGCAGATCGAGACGGTGCTGTTCTCACCGTTCCTCGCAGCCGGCTACACGATCGTGATTCCTGACACCCAGGGCCAGACCGCCGACTTTGCCGCCGGCCCCGAGTACGGCACGAACACGCTCGACTCGATCCGCGCGGCCAAGTCGTCGTCGGCGGTCACGCTGTCCGACAGCGCCAAGGTCGCGATGATCGGCTACTCCGGCGGCGCGATCGCCACTGAGTGGGCCGCCGAACTCGCGCCCACCTACGCGCCCGATCTGAACAAGAACCTGATCGGCGCCGCCTACGGCGGAGTGCTGGTCGACCCCGACCACAACCTGCCCTACGTCGGCGGCACCTCGATCTGGGCCGGCGTCGCGCCGATGGCGCTGATCGGCGTTGCCCGCTCATATGGCATCAATCTCGACCCGTACCTCAACGACTACGGCAAGACGATGCTGCCGAAGGTGCAGAACGCCTCGATCATCAATGTGCTCGGCCAGTACGCGGGCCTCAAGTGGACCGACTACACCAAGCCGCAGTACGCCGACCCGCACAGCATCCCGGCCTACGTCGCGGCCGCCAACAAGGTGATCATGGGCACCGGTGGCACGCCGAAGATCCCGATGCTCGTCGGACAAGGCACCGGCGGCGAACTCGAAGGCACGCCGGCCAGCCCGATCTACGGAAAGGGCGACGGCGTGATGATCGCCGGCGACGTGCGCACGCTGCTGCGCGGCTACTGCTCAAAGGGCGTGAAGATCCAGTACAACGAGTACGCAGGCAGCCACATCACCAGTGCGCTGCAGTGGCTCCCGCAGGCGATCGACTGGACGTTCGACCGCTTCGGACTGTTCGGCTCGCTGACCGTGCCGAACAACTGCTCGAGCATCAAGCCGGGCAACTCGCTGGCGCCGATCCCGACCAGCTAGACCGCATTTCGCTCAGCCGTCTCGCCGCCGCCCGCTCGGGCGGCGGCGAGGGCGGGCGATTCCTCAGGGCTTGGACACGGCGTGCAGTTGCTCGATCGTCAGGGCCTCGCCGGTCAGCTGTGACTGCTCGCCGGTCAGCGCGTCGACCAGCAGATCGACGGTGCGCGGAAGCGTCGAATCGGAGACGGCGGCGACCCGTTGTGCGATTCCCTCGGATGCGACAAGCAGCAGCATGACGTCCTCGTTCTTCACGCCGTCGCGCAACACGCCCGACTTCGACGCGCGGTCGAGCGCGCCGAAGATGGCGGTCGCGAAACGTTGCGTTCCCGGGCTGGTGAGCAGCACCTCGACGTCCTCGTTGAGCAGGTCGCGAAACGCGCGGTCGCGTGTCTGGAGGCCGACGATCGCCTGGATCGTGGCGCGAAAGGCCGCGCTGTCATCTGCGGTCTGCTGCGCCTGTTCGATCGCCACGGCGTAGGCGTCGATGCGAAGATCGAACACCGCCTGCTCGAGCTCGGCGCGAGTCGGGAAGTGGCGATAGATCGTCGCCGCTCCGAGGCCGGCCCGCTCGGCGATCGTGCCGACAGAGGCCTTCCCGCCGAACTCCATGAAGCAGTCGGAGGCGGCCGCGAGGATCGTCTCGCGATTGCGCTCCCAGTCGCGCCGACGTGGCTGGGCGGTCTGAGCGCTTCCGGCGTCCATGCCGTGAATGCTACGGAGCGGCGCCGTCGGTCCTCGCGCGGCTACTCGTCCCAGGTGACCTGGGTCAGGCGAATGCTGTTGCCCGACGGGTCGCGAAAGCCGGTGTCGATTCCGTATGGGGCCTGCGTCGGTTCCTGGCTGAACTCGATCCCACGGCCGCGCATCGCGTCGTAGTCGCGTCGGACATCGTCGGTCGTGATGAACACCGCCCCGGCAAATCCCTTGCCCATGACGGTCTCGACCTCGGCCTTGGTCGTCTCGTCCATCACCGGTTCGCCAGGAATGGCCATCAGCACGATGCCGATCTCCTGACCGACCGGTCCGACTTTCAGCCAGCGGAAGTTCCCGAGTTCGGCGACGGTGACGTCCTGCTTGACCTCGAAGCCGACCTTGTCGGTGTAGAAGGCGAGCGCCTCGTCCTGATCGTGAACCCAAAGCTGTGCGCTGTCAATCTGCATTGTCTTCTCCTCGTTGTTGTCGCGGTTCGTGAAGTACCACATGCCGCCAACCTAGGGGCCTGCGGGTGCGCGGTCTTCTTCTCATGTGCTGACCTTCGAGACCGCCGCCGGCCGGAGGTTTGCGCGCAGCAGGCAGGCCGGGACGCGGGCGTTGCGCGCGGCGGGGGGCATGCTCGCGCGGTACTCGGTCGGCGAGCGGCCGTAGGTGCGCGAGAACGAAGTGGTGAAGGTCCCGACGCTGCGAAGCCCGACGGCGAGGCAGATCTCATTGACCGGCCAATCCGTGTCGCGCAGCAGCGTCGCCGCGCGCTCGAGTCTGCGCGTCAGCAGGTACTCGTTGGGCGACTCTCCGAATGTCCGCTTGAACTTGCGCGAGAAGTGCGCGCGCGAGAGTCCGGCCGCCGCGGCCATCTCATTCACCCCGATCGCGTCGCTGTGGTTTGCGTCGGCGAAGTCTTTCGCCCTGACGAGGTTGCGCGCAGGGTGGATGAAGGTCATCGCGTGATGAAGTCGTCCAGTCCGGCGCGGGCCTTCTTCTGAACCGCGCCACGCAGGATCGGGGTCCAACCGAGCAGCAGGCCGCTCGCGCCGAGCGCCTGCCTCGACCACTTGTAGAAATTGAAATCGTCCATGTGCTCGGCGATCAGGCTGTCGCTGAAGCGGAAGTGCGCCCGGACGTCGTTGACCACCTCGCGGCCGGTCTGGGTGAACGTGTAGGTCGCGATCCAGTGGGCGCTGCCGGAGGCTTCGCTCGCCT
>JASGFX010000013.1:0-61295 GCA_047605325.1 Solirubrobacterales bacterium
GCTCGCGAAGAAATTCGCCCAGAAGCTCAACGCTGAACTCACCATCCTCAACAAGGAGCGCCCCGCCCACCAAGTCGCCGAGATCGGCTACGTGATCGGCGACGTCAAGGGCAAGACCGCGATCCTCGTCGACGACATGATCGACACCGCCGGCACGCTGTGCGCCGCCGCTCAGACCGTGCACGACGAGGGCGCGAGCCGCGTGATCGCAGCGGCGACCCACCCGGTGCTCTCCGGCCGGGCGTTCGAGAACCTCGAGAACTCGCCGCTCGAACAGATCGTCGTCACCGACACGATCCCGCTCAGGCCCGGCGCGCCAGAGAAGATCAAGGTGATCACGGTCGCCGACATCCTCACCGACTCGATCCGACGAATCTTCTCCGACGACTCCGTCAGCGAAATCTTCGCCGGCGAGAACCAGCTCTTCTAGGAGCGCGCGATGTCCGGGGTCTTCAGAACGCCGGATGACCGCTTCACCAACCTTCCCGAGTTTCCCTGGGAGACGAGGTACGTCGAGACTGACGACGGCCTGCGCGTCGCGTACATCGACGAAGGAGACGGTCCGGTCGTCTTCCTGCTCCACGGCATGCCCTCATGGAGCTTCCTCTGGCGCAAGTCGATCCCGCCGCTACTCGAGGCCGGCTTCCGCGTCGTCGCGCCGGATCTGATCGGCTTCGGCCGCTCCGACAAACCAACCGATCCCGCCGAGTACAGCTACCCGAGACACATCGCCGCGGTGGAGACCGTGCTTGGCGCGGTCGGAGCCGAAAAAGTGCATTTCGTTCTGCACGACTGGGGCGGACCGATCGGCACGCGAGTTGCTGCAAACAACCCGGCGCGGATCGCGAGCGCGACTCTGATGGACACCGGCTTCAACACCGGCGACTTCAAGATGAGCGAGCAGTGGCAGGCCTTCCGCGACTTCGTCGCGACTGCCGAGGAGCTCCCGATCGGCTTCCTGATCAAAGGAGCAGTCGCCCGCGAGATGCCCGACAATGTCTTCGCCGCATACGAGGCGCCATTCCCGACCGAAGAGTCCAAGGCCGGCGCGCGCGCCTTCCCGCCGATGATCCCGACAAGCATCGAGCACCCCGACGCCAAGCTCGGCCAGGCAGCACTCGAAACCTTCATCGCCGGAGACTGGCCCAAGCTCGTGCTCTGGGCCGACAAGGATCCCGTGCTCCCGCGCAAACTCGGTGACGTGCTCGCCGCGAAGATCGGCGCGGGCGATGCGATCACGATCGAAGAGGCCGGGCACTTCCTCCAGGAAGACGCGGGCGCCGAGATCGGCGAGCGCGTCGCCAACTTCATCGTCTCCTCAGACTGAGGCGCGCGACGCAAGCGCCGCCTCGTAGAGCTCTGCGAGCCGGGGCGCGAACGCCGCCTCACTGAAGCGCGCATTTGCCCGCTCAAGGGCCCGCACTCCTGCAGCCGCGCGGGCGACGGGATCATCGGTCAGGCGTCGCATCGTCCGCCCGAGCGCACTCGCATCGCCGGGCGGCACCACGAGATCCGGCTCTGTCAGCTCGGGCAGGCCGCCGCGATCGTTGACGACCAGTGGCAATCCGGCCGCTAGCGACTCGAGCGCCGAGAGCGGCAGCACCTCACGCCAGACCGACGGCACGACCGCAAATGCCGCCCCCATGCGAGCGGCGACCAGCGCCTGACCATCGATGCGGCCCATGAAATCGACCGGGGCAGCAAGCTCTTCGGCGAGCCTGCGCGCGCGCATAGCGTCGGGACCGTCACCGGCGATTCTCAACTGCACGCCCGACTCCGCCGCGGCGGCGATCGCCGTGAGGATGCCCTTGTCGCTCGAGAGCCGCCCCACGAACAGTGCGTACTCGCCCTGGTCGGCCTGTGAGCTGCGCGCGAACTCGGAATCAGGCAGCCAGCTCGGCACCACCGACATCGGCAGGTCGAAACCAAAGCCGGTGAAGTCGTCGGCGAGCTGCTGCACCGGGGCGGCGAAGCGATCGACCGCATCGATCAGCGGCTGCTGCCCGCGCGCGAGTCCTGCTGCGTAGACCGCCGCCTCCGGGATCGACCCGCGACAGTTGTGCAGCAGACCGCGCGATGTCTGCTTCGGCACACACTCGGTGCAGTCGGCGCCGCCGCGCCACAGCGTTCCGATCGCGCAGAACAGGCGGTAGTTGTGAAGGTGGAGGATCGTCGCGGCGCCGGCCTCACGCGCGGAGGCGAGAGCTCGGTGCCCGAAGGCGGGATGAATGTTGTGCGCATGGACGATCGTCGCGCCGGTCTCTTGGACCGCGCGGCCGACCGACTCAGGATCGAGACCGCCGAGCAACATGCCGGCTGCAGCCCGCGCCGCCCCCGACCGCGCACTCGAGCGCTCGTACAACTCGACCCCGGCCGCCCTGCGATCGAGCAGATCGACGAGCTGCGCGACATAGCGCTCTTCACCGCCCGCGATCCGGTAGCGATTGTGCAGCACGAGCACGCGCTGGGCGGACAGGTCGGCCATCTGGCCGATCCTAGAGATTCGCTCCGACCCGTTTGGGCGAGGCGGAGTTCGGGCAAAGGCCGCGAAAGCAATTTCAGAGCCCCAGAAACTTTTGGCGCGCCGGCGGTTTACCAACTACTGAAGGCCGCGCAAAGCGCTTCGGTATCCCAACTCCTGAGTAACCGGTCGCTCGCCGGAGGAGGTGAACAGCTTTGGTAGGTTGCAAGAGAATCGTGAACTCGGCGATCAAAAAACTCCTCGTTGTTTCGGTCGCTGCAGCACTGCTGATGTCGGTCTGGACCGCCGCTGCCCAAGCCTCCGCCGCGGACGTCTACAAAGCGTGTGGAAACGACAACGCGTCGCTCGACGGCTTCAGCAAAGCCGATCTCCAGGCTGCGCTCGGAAACGTCCCCGCCGACCTCGACGACTACCACGGGTGCAGCGCCCGCATTCAAGCGGCTCTGGTCGCCAAGGCGACGAAGAACATCCCGGGTGGCTCCAGCGGCTCAACCGGCAAGGGAGTGAAGGGCACACGCGCAAAACTGCGCACCGCCACCGTCGACGACCTGACCGACTCCTCAGATGCCAAGAAGGCGGCCGCTTCGGTCGACAAGTCGCTCGACGGCGACTCAAAGTCACCGCTCTCCGATTCAACCGATCCGGCGATCACCACCGCCCCTGGTCACACACTTGTCTCGACTGCCGCGCCCGGCACACCGGTCGCACTGATCATCGGGGTCATCGGTCTGCTGCTCCTGCTCGGTCTCGACCTTCTTGGTCGCCTCGGCAAGATGCCCCGCGTGTCGAAGATCTTGCCCTGGTCCGGTCAGCGTGGCGGCGACTGACCCGAAGCTGAGCGACAGCAGCACTCGCGAGCCCGGCCGCCTCTTCGTGGCGCTGGCGACCGCAGCGCTGCTCGCACTCGCCGCGCTGCTGATCGGGGTCAACAGCGGCGGTTCGCGCGCCGGTACCGTGCAGGTGCTCGCTGTGCTCGTCGCCACGGCCGTGTTCGGCCGCGCCGCCTACAACGGCACCCTGCCGCGACCGCTGAACGCCTCACTCGGGCTGATGTTCATGGCGCTTTTCACGGGATTGACCGCGCTGTCGGTCGGCTGGTCGCTGGTGCCCAACGATTCGATGCTCGACGCGCTGCGCCTGATCTCGTACACCAGCGTGCTGGCGCTCGGCGCGTTGCTCGCGCAGATGCACCAGATTCGCGCTCGCGAGATCCTGCTCGGGCTCGGGCTCGCGGCACTCATCATCACGATCTACTCGCTCTCGTCGCGCTGTTTCCCCGGACTCTTCTCCGACACCGACAATTTCGCTCGGCTGCGTCTGCCGTTCGGCTACTGGAACGCCGTCGGGTGCCTCGCCGCGCTCGGGCTGGTCGCCGCGTTGTGGGCAGGGACCCGCCGTTGCGAATCGCGCTGGATCGAAGTGATCTCCTACCCGGCCGGCGGACTGTTCGCGATGAGCCTGATGCTCAGCCAGTCGCGTGGAGCGCTGATCGCACTGGCGGTCGGCCTGGCCGTCTGGTTCCTGCTCGTGCCGATGCGCCTGCGCAGCGTCGGATGGCTCGCTGCCGTCGGAGCGCTCTCGGCAATCGCAGTGGTCTGGGCCTATTCGCGCCCTGGTCTGACCACCGACGCGCTGCCGATTGACGTGCGTGAATCGGTCGGCTGGAAGCTCTTCGGCGTTCTCGTGATCCTCAGCCTCGCGCTCGCCACGGCAGGCTGGCTGATCCGCTCGCGCCGGATCGCGGCGCCGCTCACCTCCGAGCGCAGGCGCAGCGTCGGCAAGCTGCTGCTGATCCTCTTGGCGATCAGCCCGTTCGTTCTTGTGCTCGGTGTCGGCGTCGGCAGCGACCGCGGCTTCTCGACCTTCAGTGACAGCGCCAACGACTTCTTCACCACCTCGAACGTCGCCCCCGGCAACTCACCGGCACGTCTGACTCAGACCAATTCGCTGCGTGGCCGCTACTGGAGCGAGGCCTACAAGGTGCTCAGCCACCACACGCTCCACGGCACCGGAGCCGACACGTTCGGCGTCGCGCGCCTGCAGTACCGCAGTGACCTGCTGACGGCCTCGCACGCCCACGGAATGGTGCCGCAGGTCGCAGCCGACCTCGGGATCCTCGGCCTGCTCGTACTGCTCGGTCTCACGATCGTCTGGTTGACCGCCGCCTTCAAACTCGGTGGCGCCGCTCGACGCGCGCCGTGGCACTGGCTCGGACCGGACGACGAAGTGCGCCTGGCGTCCGTCGGCCTGATGATCGTCGCGCTCGTCTTCGGCGCGCACTCAGCGATCGACTGGATCTGGTTCGTCCCCGGTGTCGCCTTCTTCGGGCTGATCGCCGGCGGCTGGGTACTCGGAAGTCCGACCGCGCACTCGAAGGCGACTGCGGCCGGTCCAGTCGCAGAGCCCATACGTGGCGGTACGGCCGCAATCATTCGTGCGCTCGCGATCACGATCGTCGGCGTCTCGATCGCCTGGGCCGTCTACCAGCCGGTGCGCGCGACGCACAAGGTCGAGGCCGGCCTCGAGGTCGCCGAAGACAATCCCGAGAAGGCGATCAAGCTCGGGAATGATGCGATCAAGCTCGATCCGACCAACGCGAACGCGTACATGCTCGTCGCCGCGGCCCAGAACAACCAGGGCCACGACAAGACCGCCGAGGGCACCTTGCTCTCGCTCGTCTCTCGCCAGCCGGGCAACCCGGCGGCCTGGATGCGGCTGGCGCAGTACCGCCTCGTGACGCAGAACGACCCTGAAGGCGCGATCCAGGCGCTGCGCGCGGTGCTCTACCTCAGCCCCGTCGATGTTCAAGGCGCGGCGATGCTCAAGGCGGCGCGCCAGCAGATGATCGACAACGAACTCGAGAAGATCGCCGAGAAGAACCGCAAGGCCCTCGAGAAACAGCTCGACGAGCTCGAGAAGCTCCAGCAGCAGCTCAGCGCGACCGGCGCTTGAGTCTCACGCCCAGCGAGGCCGGGTACGGTAACGGACAGCCGTCCACCCGACGAGCGCGACTTTGCGCCGCAGCGGCAGTTTCAACCTGAGGATGACTCCCAGCACGCTCCCCGACACCGACGACCGCAGCGCCTTCGACAAGAGCGCCGCGCTCCCGCCCGATCCGATCGACTCGCGCGACGTCCGCGCGCAGCGTCGCGGGCTCTTCGCGATGCTCTTCGAGCGCGGGCTGTTGCTGCGTTTCGCCAACGGCGTGGTGCTCGCCGCGATCGACCTGGTGCTGCTGTTCGCCTCGCTGATGATCGCCCTGCGTGTGAAGACGCTTTTCACCGGCGACACGTCGACCTTCGACAACTCCTACGACTACGCCGTCAGGGTTCTGCCGTTCGCGGCGCTCGTGATGCTGTTGTTGTTCGCGGGCGACGGTCTCTACAAGCCGCGCAATCTTCGTCCCGGTGCCGCGCGCATCCTCGGAGCTCTGTTCAAGGTCACGCTCGTCACGCTGGCCTTCGCGCTGATCGAGGGTGAGCGCTTCCAGAGCTACTACGTCTTCTGGGGCACGTTCATCGTCGCCTCCGCGCTGATCATCGGCGCAAGAATGCTCTACGACCGCGGCGCCGAGCAGCTCGAAGACGCCTTCGGACGCGAGCGCCGCGCGGTTATCGTCGGCACCAACCAGCAGATCGAGGCGGTCGCCGAGGCGCTTGAGCGCGCGCCGGTGCGACGGATCAAGCCGGTCGGCTTCAGCACACTCGAGGAGCGCGCTGACAACGGCCTGCGCAACCTCGGCCCACTCGATTCGATCGAGGACCACTTCGACGAGATCGACGAGGTGATCATCGCCGACCCGACCTTCCCGGCCGCCGAAACCGTGATGCTCGTCGACCGCTGCCACCGTGGTGGCGTGCACGTGCGCGTAGCGCCGACGACGATGGAGATCCTCCGAGCGGATGTCGCCGAGTTTGTCCCGGGCGAGACGCTGCCCCTGTTCGAGATCAAGCCGCCTGTCTTCGAAGGCGCGCAATTCGTCGTCAAGCGAATCTTCGACATCGTCGTGAGCGCGCTGCTGATCGTCCTGCTCTCGCCCGTGCTGTTCGCTGTCGCCGCGATCGTCAAGCTCACCTCGCGCGGACCCGTGTTCTTTCTTTCTCCCCGTCCGGGTCTCGGCGGCGAGAGTTTCAATTGCGTCAAGTTCCGCACGATGGTGACGAACGCCGACTCGCTGCAGGACGAACTCGAAGAACTCAACGAGGCCGACGGCGCAATCTTCAAGATCCGCAAGGACCCGCGCCTGACCAGCGTCGGTGGCGCGCTGCGAAAGTGGTCGCTCGACGAGCTACCGCAACTCTTCAACGTGCTGCGCGGACAGATGTCGCTGGTCGGGCCGCGGCCGCTGCCCCACCGCGACTACGAGCGGCTCGAGGAATGGCACAAGAAGCGCTACCTCGTGCTCCCGGGTCTGACCGGCCTCTGGCAGGTCTCCGGCCGCAGCGAGCTCGACTTCGACGACCTCGTGCGCCTCGATTTTCTCTACATCGAACGCTGGAGCGTCTTCCTCGACATCGTGATCATGCTGCGCACGGTCCCGGCAGTCTTCGCCAAGCGCGGCGCGTACTAGCGCTCGTAGCGCGGTGAAAAGGTCGCAATTTGCGACCCACCTCTCACACCAGGTGTGAGAGGTCGTACGCAAATACCGTACTTGGGGGAGTAAGCGACGCTGCTCCCGGCACTTAAAGGTGAATGGGATCTCAATTCGTGACGCGCGACTACGCGCCCTTCGACCTCATCCACTTCACGGTCCGCGGACACCGGAGACGTCAGATCTTTCACTGCGAGGCCGACCACCGCGAGTTTCTCGATGCGGTTTGTGAGCGGCTGGCAACAGTGCGCGAGAAATACAGACCTCTGCTCCATGCCTACGGCCAGATGCCAAACCATCAACACGTCCTCATGTCCGCGCGCAGCGATCCCACAATTCCCCCAGCAATCATGAGGGCCGCCAGCACCAGCTACGCGAAGTCCTACAACTGGCGGAATGGCACCTCCGGACCCGTCTTCCAACGGCCATTCCGCGGCCGCGTGATTCGCGGCAGCAACCACATGATCAACACCTTTGCCTACATCCATCTGAATCCCGATGCGTCGCTGCGCGCCACAAACAGCTCGCACGGCTTCTACGCCGGGTTGGTCGAGGATCCGCGGATCGACCCTGCATTGGCGTGGCGGGTCTTCGGCGACCGAGCGGAATACATGCGGTTCTTCAACGACACCGCGCGCCTGCGGGAGGCGAGGCAACAGGCGCGTCGCCGGCTGGAACTCGGCTAGCGCGTAAGCCGCTCGACGCCCGAAAGCGCGAGCGTCTTCTGCAGCCCCGAGCGGAGATCGATCTCCGGCTCCCAGTCGAGCACATCCTTGGCCAGCGCGATGTCCGGCTGGCGGACCTTCGGGTCGTCGATCGGAAGTGGCTCGAAGATGATCTCGCTGCGCGACTCGGTCAGCTCGATGACCTCTTTGGCCATCTCCAGCAGCGTCAGCTCAACCGGGTTGCCGATATTGACCGGCTCGCCGTAGCCGCTGTCGGCAAGCGCGATGATGCCACGGATCAGGTCGTCGACGTAACAGAAGCTGCGCGTCTGCGAGCCGTCGCCGAAGACCGTGACCGGCGAGTCCTGCAGCGCCTGGCGCAGGAAGGTGGGGATCGCCCGTCCGTCGTTCGAACGCATGCGCGGACCGTAGGTGTTGAAGATTCGGACGATCGCCGTGTCCACGCCCTGCTGGCGGCGGTAGGCCATCGTCAGGGCCTCGGCGTAGCGCTTGGCTTCGTCGTAGACGCCGCGCGGTCCGATCGGATTGACGTTGCCCCAGTAGCTCTCGGGCTGCGGGTGGATCTCCGGGTCGCCGTAGACCTCGCTGGTGCTGGCGATCAGGAAGCGCGCGCGCTTGAATTTGGCCAGTCCGAGCGAGTGGTGCGTGCCGTAGGAGCCGACTTTGAGAGTCTGCAGGGGCAGCCTGAGGTAGTCGATCGGGCTTGCAGGCGATGCCAGGTGGTAAACGAAATCGACTTCCCCGTCGATGAAGAAGGGCTGGGTGATGTCGATATTGAGATATTCGAAGTCCGCGGACCTGATGTGCGAGATGTTCTCGAGCGATCCAGTCTCGAGGTTGTCGACGCACACGACGCGATTGCCACGCTCAAGGAGCGCGTCGCAAAGATGAGATCCGAGGAAGCCGGCTCCGCCGGTCACTACGCAAACAGACATGACGAAACCAACTGTAACGACAAAGCTTCCGCGCACTGAGGAGCGGCCTCCGGTGCAATTCTGATGGCCGCCAACTCTCCGCGAAAAAGCAACCGTCCCGGTCCGGCGCCGATCTCGGCGCTTCCGCTCCCGACCGACGATCAATCGGGCGATGAACCGGCCGCGCCCGGGCTGCCCGTCGGCAGCACCGGAGAACTGACGCCCGCCCAGCGCGCGAGGCTCGGACTCGACGTCTACGGAGACGATCCGGCGCCCGCGCCCACCCCACTCTCTCCCCCCGTTCAGAACGGTTCGGCCGCGCAGCCCGCGGCGACCGATTTCGGCTTCGCCGAAATGGACCCGTTCGCCGCCCAGCAGCAACCGCAGCCGGCGACTCCAGAGCCGCGTCTGGCGCCCGTGAGCGACACCCCGAAGCTCGCGCCGGCGTCCCCCGCCGCCCAACCCCGACGCGTGGAGCCCGAGTCTGAAGAGGCACGCGATCCCGCAGCGGAAAGGGAAGCGCGGCGTCGTGCGGAGGCGAGGACCGTGTCCGAACGAGACGGCATCGCGGTCATGGAGAACGACCGCTCGGTGTTCGGCTACGGCGTCGCCTGGACTCTCTTCTGCATCATCGTGACGGCGATCGTCTCGCTCTCGAACGCGACTGCGAACCCAGACCTCGGACCGACTCCGGGCATGTTCCTGCCGGCGATGATCTCGATCGGGCTCGGCTGGATCGTCGTGCTGCTCGGACGCAGCGTGCGCAGCTGGCGACTGCTGATGATCATCCCAGCGGTCGTGCTCGTGCTCGGACCGTTCTATTACACGAGCTGGCGCGTCGACCAGCTCGAGGAGGCCGCGCGTGACTACCTCTCAGCGGCCGGCGCGGACACGCAGATCGACACCGATGCGAGCTCGATCCTCTCCGGGACGATCAACACTTCGGAAGGATGCTTCGCGCTGACCAAGGACCGCACCAGCGGAACCGTCCGTGTCGATGTCGTCAGCTACGCCCCGCTCACCGAACAGCAGCAGGCCAACTTCGCGCTGGCGCCGCGCTACGCACGCCGAGTTCCGGCCGGTGGCACAACTGCGGTGGCGCGTTCGTTCACGCTCAAGAGCGGCAAGCTACCGGTCCAGGCGATCCAGATTTCTGAGGCGACGATCGACTGCGCCGGCCCTTCGTCCGGTCCGACGTCGGCCACCCGATAGGCCCCGACGCGGACGCAAAACGGCCGAAAAGCGGCCGGACATCGAACATTCGTCCAGATCGGCGCAGATCTTTTGGCGGCGCGTTCCCAGAGGGGAATGCGCCGCCGTCCGTGCCTGTGGGAGAATCGGACCTCTCGCCAATTTTCTCGAAAGCAGGCACCAAAAATGAAGTTCGTTCGTTCGAAACTGACTTACGCCAACGTCGTCTCGTCGCTCGCCCTCTTCCTCGCGCTCGGCGGAGTCAGCTACGCCGCCGTGAAGCTTCCGGCCAACAGCGTCGGTGAGAAGCAGATCAAGAAGAACGCCGTGACCGGCAAGAAGATCAAGGCCAACGCGATCACCGGGGACAAGATCAAGAGCGGGACGATCAAGGGCAGCGACATTTCGCTCGCATCGCTCGGCCAGGTGCCGCGTGCCGCGAGCGCCGCGACGAGCGACCAGGTCGTGACGTTCTCCAAGCGAGTGGGAGCCAGCGCTACGGGCAGCGGCAGCCAAGCAGATGTGCGAGCGTCGGCCACGCCGGTTGAACTCGCCGGCAACAGCCAGGTGTCGGTCTACGGCAAGTGCTACCTGTACGGCACCACGCTCTACGCCGAACTGCTCGAGCGCACGACGGCCGACGGCGCGCTCTCGTCGCTCTACTCCTACAACTACTACTACGGCGGCAGCGGCTACCTCGACTCGACCACCGCGGAGGGCTCGAGGCAGATCGGCTACGTCAGCACCAGCAACAACAGCGCCTACTACCTCTCGCAGTATTACGGAGTCGGGACCCTGTTCGGCCCGGACGGCAACGGGCTCGACTTCCAGATTGCGACTTGGGCCAAACGAGGCACGGTTCCGACCTACGGCAACGGCGCCTACGGATCAGGCGACGTCTGCATCTTCACGGGCCACGCGGTGAAGTTGAGCAGCTGATTGGTCCGGTGGCCATGGGGGGTTGATCTACGATCACCTCCATGGCCACCACCCCATCTTCAACCGAGAATCACCCCACGATCGCCCCGCTCGTCGGGCCTGATGATCCGCGTCGCTTCACCGACAGCGGCATCGAGGAAAAGATCGTCTACGACGAGTCCGACATCGCCGGACTCGACCTTCCCGAGCGCCTCGGCGAGCCCGGTTCCTACCCCTTCACCCGCGGTGTCCACGGCGAGATGTATCGCAGCCGCCACTGGACGATGCGCCAGTACGCCGGCTTCGCGACCGCGGCCGAGACGAACAACCGCTTCAAGTACCTCCTCAACGCCGGATCGACCGGCCTTTCGATGGCGTTCGACCTGCCGACCCAGCTCGGACGCGACAGCGACGATCCGCTCTGCGAGGGCGAGGTCGGGCGCACCGGCGTGGCGATCGACACGATCGAGGACATGCGCGCCGTGTTCGACGGCATTCCGCTCGACGAAGTCTCGACCTCGATGACGATCAATGCGCCGGCAAGCGTGCTGCTGCTGCTCTACGAACTGGTGGCCGAAGAACAGGGCGTCAGCTCGGACAAGCTGCGCGGAACCGTGCAGAACGACATCCTCAAGGAGTTCATCGCGCGCGGCAACTTCATCTACCCGGCAGAGCCGTCGATGCGCATGACCACTGATCTCTTCGCGTACTGCAAGGACAATGTCCCGAAGTGGAACACGATCAGCATTTCCGGATACCACATCCGTGAAAAGGGCTGCAGCGCGGTGCAGGAGGTCGGCTTCACGATCTCGAACGGCCTCGCCTACGTTCAGGCGGCTATCGATGCCGGCCTCGACGTCGACGCTTTCGCCCCGCGCCTCGCGTTCTTCTTCAACGGCCACAACAACGTCTTCCAGGAGGTCGCGAAGTTCCGCGCCGCCCGCAAGATCTGGTCCGACCTGATGAAGAACCGCTTCGGCGCCAAGAACGAGAAGAGCTGGATGCTGCGCTTCCACACGCAGACCGGTGGCGTCACCCTGACGGCCCAGCAGCCCGAGAACAACATCGTCCGCGTGGCGCTGCAGGCATTCGCAGCGGCGGCGGGCGGCACCCAGTCGCTGCACACCAACGGCTACGACGAGGCGCTCGCGCTCCCGACCGAGAAGGCGGCCAAGATCGCCTTGCGCACTCAGCAGATCGTCGCCTACGAGAGCGGCGTCGCCGACACCGTCGACCCGTTCGCCGGCAGCTACTTCATCGAGGCGCTGACCGACGAGATCGAGCAGAGCGCCCGCGGATTGATCGCCAAGGTCGACGAGCTCGGCGGATCGGTGCAGTCGCTCGACTTCATCAAGGCCGAGATCGAGGAGAGCGCCTTCGGCTACCACAAGCGCTACGAGTCGGGCCAGGACATCGTCGTCGGCGTGAACAAGTTCGTCGACGAGAACGAGGAGCCGCACGAGGACTTCCTGAAGGTCGATCCGCAGACCGAGATCGATCAGGTCGCGCGCCTGAAAGCCTTCAAAGCCTCGCGTGACCAGGTCGACCTCGACGCGAAGCTCACCGCGATGGTCGAGACCTCGCGGACCGACGGAAACATCCTGATTCCGATGCGCGAAGCGCTCAAGGCCGGCGCCTCGATCGGCGAGGTCTGCGGCGCGCTGCGCGACGAGTGGGGCGAGTACCAAGAGAGTCTCTAGGCCTCGCGCTGTGGCGGACCTTCCGGCGACATACGACGTTGCAGCCGGCTTCGTGCCGGCAAAACCGATCGACGCATGGGAGCACGTGCGCGACATCGACAACTGGCCGCGGATCTTCCCCGGCTGGATCGCCCGCGTCGAAGAAGACGACGAGCGCTGGCACGTCACCGGTCCGCGCAGCGAGAAGTACGACTTCTATCCCCGCCCGGAATCCGAACAGCGCGCCATGGACGTCGAGGTCGTGGATGAACTCGGCAGCGCCGACACGCTTCGCCTGCGTGTGCTCGACATGCCGGGCGGCGCACTGGTGGTCGTGGCCCACGGCAGGCTGTCCGGGACCTCGGATTCGGCCTGGGCGCAGAAGCGCGATTCGGTCGCGGAGGGGCTGTCCGCCCTCTCCTTAGACTGAATCGCATGACTGTTCCAGCCGCCTCGCTCTACGACGTCAGCCTCGCGATCCACCAGGTCGCAGGTCTTGTTCTGATCCTCGTCGCCGTCGCGCTGACCGTGATCTCGGTGCTCGCGCGCAAGAACGAAGAGTTGATCGAACGCGGCATCCCGCTGACCCAGCTCGCCGGCGTGGCCTTCATCGTCGTTCTGATCACCGGCGCCTACCAGCTGATCGACGCCGGGACGAGCTTCTTCCAGGCATGGGTGATCGGCGCGCTGCTGCTGGGAATCGGCTTCATCGGAACGATGCACGGAACATGGCGCCCGACGGCCAAGAAGATCGCCTCGGGAGAACTCTCCGGCGAAGCGCTCGAGAAGGCCAAGCAGACGGCGGTCGGCGTCTCCGCGGCGATGATCGTGATGGTCGTGGTGGCGACGTACCTGATGGAGAACAACGTCTAGGCCGAAGCCCGCGAAAACCTCGTTGCGGCGGAAGGGTCGCCCGGCCCTTCGTGGAAGTCCTACGCGATGGCCGCTTACGAGGTTTCCCGAACATTGGTCAAATCGCAGCCCGAAGTATGGGCAGAGCTGGAGCAGGTCGAGCGCCTGGCCGAGCTTCTGGGCGATGAGGCAATCAAGATCGTCAAGTCCGAGCCCGAATCCTCGATCGAGTGGGAAGGCGCTGCCGCCAGTGGCACGATTGAGCTCTCGGCCAGCGGTTGGGGCACGAAGGTGAGCCTCAAGGCGGAGGTCTCCGAGACAGAGGCTGCTGCTGAGCCGGAGCCGGAAGTCGAGCCGGAGCCGGAAGCCGAGCCGGAGCCGGAAGCCGAAGCCGTTGTAGAGCCCGAACCGGAGCCCGTCGTTGAAGTCGAGCCGGAGCCGGAAGCCGCCGCCGAGCCGGCCAAGCCCGAGAAGATCGGCTTCTGGAAGAAGGTCAAACTTGCGTTCAGTTCGCCGGAGTCCGTCGCTCCGGAGCCGGAACCTGAGCCCGAATCGGAGCCCGAATCGGTGGCGATCGTCGAGCCAGCGCCGGAACCCGCACCCGGGCCCGAGGCAGTTTCAGAACCGGAGCCGGAGCCCGAGGCAGAACCCGAACCGGCCCCCGAGCCGATCGACTACGAAGCGGTGCTCACCGGCGTGCTCGACCACCTCGGCTCAGCGCACAAGCGCCCTTTCGTCAACGGCTGAGCTCCGACCCCCGGGGCGCACGATACGCACGGACATTTTTTGCAGACCGTATGCACGGGTGCGGTTGCGAATAGTTAGTATCGATGCGAATGAAGCTCGCCGTCGCCCTCACCAGCGCACTGGTTCTCGCATTCAGTGCAACAGCAAGTGCAGACGAACCGCTCTCGTGTGCCTCGATCGGCCTGACCGGGATCATCGGCGAAGACACTCAGCTCGACTTCAACCTCGATGACACCGAAGGCGACGGCAGCAACAACGCGGTCTGCGCCGGCCGCACGCTCGGCACCCCTTCGCTCGCAGATGAGGAGCGCGTCGATCCGTTCGACCTTCCATATGCCTACCAGCCTCCGACTGGTTGGGGTCTCAGCCATACCGCCCGTGAAGTCGGTTTCAACGCGCTGGGCGCGACGCCCGGTCGGGCGACATGGCACGTACCAGCCGCACTCCCCGAGGACGAACCGGACGAGGTCCAGACCTTCGATGTCAGGGTCACGATCAAGTCGAAGACCGACCTCGCGATCCAGAGCATCACGCACTCTGGCACCGGGGAGGTCGGCGGGACCGGGACCTACCACGTGACCGCGATCAACAACGGATCTGCGCCGGCCCACGGGGTGCGTTTTCTGATTGAGTCGACAATCCCCTCGGAGGTTGGCTCGGCAACGCCGGCAGGCTGTGACAGCAATCCGCTTGAGACGTTCTGGACCCTCGTCTGCAACAGCGACACCCCGCTGAACCCGGGCCAGACCAGGACTGTCGACGTCCAGATGACCAACTATTCGACGCGCTGCCTCTTGCTCGCGAACGTCAGCTCGTGGATTGTGTCGGATCCCGACAACGGCAACAACACCGACCAGCTTGCACTCTCGACCACGAGCCTGCCCGAGACCTGCCTCACGGGCAGCAGCGGCGGCAATTCGGGCAGTGGAAACTCTGGCGGCTCGGGATCGCCGGTTCCTGGCACGGTGGCTCCGAAGCTCAGCAAGCCAGCCCACATCAAAGTCAAGTCAGGAAATGTGAGCTTCAGCACCACGGCGTCGTTCGCGGTCCCGAGTGGTTTCACGACAGCCCAGGCGTGTGCTGGAAAACTAAAGGCCGAGATCAAGCCAAGCGGAGCAAAAAAGGCAAGTACCGACAGCGCCGCGCTCAAGCCCAAGGGCTCCACCTGCATCACGCCGCTCGAGTTCAAGCTCGCGAAGAAGTACAAGGGCAAGAAGGTCCCGGTGAAGCTCAAGTTCGCGGGTGACAGTGCGGTGCAGGCGTTCACTACGACGATCTCGTTGAAACTCAAATAGAAGACTGCGGCTGTTACCCAGAGCGCCCGAACGCGTAATATCTCGCGACGCGCCCGGACACGGCCGGGACGCGCTTACACCCCACTTTCCGAGCGAGAGAATGCGCCAAAAGGTTCCTGAGACATACGAAGAGAAGCTCGAGCAACTCGATGAGCTGCGCGCGTCCGCGCACCACGATGAAGTTGCGACCGAGAAGCAGCACTCGAAGGGCAAGCTGACCGCCCGCGAGCGCATCACCAAGCTGCTCGACCCCGGCACGTTCCAGGAGGTCGACACCTTCGTACGCCACCGCACCTACGACTTCTCGATGGAGAAGAACCGCCCGTGGGGCGACGCGGTCGTCACCGGCCACGGCCTGATCGACGGCCGTCCGGTCTGCGTCTTCTCGCAGGACTTCACGGTCTTCGGCGGCTCGCTCGGTGAGGTGATGAGCGAGAAGATGTGCAAGATCATGGATCTGGCCGAGAAGATCGGCTGCCCAGTGATCGGCATCAACGACTCCGGCGGAGCCCGCATCCAGGAAGGCGTCGTCTCGCTCGGTGCCTACGGCGAGGTCTTCGCCCGCAACGTCAAGAGCAGCGGCGTCGTGCCGCAGATTTCCGTGATCATGGGCCCGTGCGCCGGCGGCGCCGTGTACTCACCGGCGATGACCGACTTCATCTTCATGGTCAAAGAGACCAGTCATATGTTCATCACCGGCCCCGACGTGATCAAGACCGTCACGGGCGAAGAGCCGACCTTCGAAGAACTCGGCGGTGCGATGACGCACAACTCGAAGTCCGGCGTCGCCCACTTCGCCTCGGCCTCCGAAGAAGAGTGCCTCGAGGACGTCCGCTACCTGATGAGCTTCATGCCGCAGAACAATCTCGAGCTGCCGCCGCGCGTCGAGACCAGCGACGACCCCGAGCGCATGGACCTCGCACTCGACACGCTCGTACCGGACAACCCGAACAAGCCCTACGACATGCGCAAGGTCGTCGAGAAGATCGTCGACGACGAGGAGTTCTTCGAGGTCCAGGAGCACTGGGCCAAGAACATCATCGTCGGCTTCGCCCGTCTTGGCGGGATCGCCGTCGGCATCATGGGCAACCAGCCCAACCAGATGGCCGGCGTGCTCGACATCGACGCCTCGGCCAAGGGTGCCCGCTTCGTACGCACCTGTGACGCCTTCAACATTCCGATCATCACGATGGCCGACGTCCCCGGTTTCCTGCCCGGCACCGCGCAAGAGTGGGGCGGCATCATCCGTCACGGCGCCAAGCTGCTCTACGCGATCACCGAGGCGACCGTGCCGAAGATCACCGTGATCACGCGCAAGGCCTACGGCGGCGCCTACGACGTCATGGGCTCCAAGCACCTCGGCATCGACTTCAACTTCGCCTGGCCGACCGCGGAAGTCGCGGTCATGGGCCCCGAGGGTGCGGTCAACATCATCTACCGCAAGGACATCGCCGCCTCGCCGACGCCCGATGAGCGTCGCCAGAAGCTGATGGATGACTACAAGGCCCGCTTCGCGAACCCTTACAGCGCTGCTGAGCGCGGCTACATCGACGACGTGATCGTCCCGCACGAGACGCGTCCGAAGCTGATCAAGGCGCTGGAGATGCTGCAGAACAAGCGCGTCGCCCGTCCGCAGCGCAAACACGGCAACATTCCGCTCTAGGCCCACGCGTACAAACAGACTGCGCGAACTTTGGCCGAATGTTCGCGACATCTTCACAGCAATCGCGGTACGTTGGAGTGACTCCCCCAACCCCAACCTGCCGGAGGCAAGCGCACATGGAATTTTCCGAGAACTTCGCGAACGAGGCCGGCGACCTGATGGACGGCATCCTCGCCGACGCCGACGTCAATCCAAACGTGATGCCCTTCCCGACCGTGGGCCTCGATGACCCCGGCAACGACTTCTTCAGTGAGTTCGACCGCGGCGTGCCGACGGTCAGCGCGATGAAGAAGATCGGCCTGCATCACGCAGAGGCCTTCGAACTCTAGGAACCACCGGCTCCAAACATCCGCCCGATCCGGCGGATGTTTGGCAGTTCTCGCGCGGAAGCGCGCGAGCTACCAGATCGACTGCTCGTCGCTGCTGCCGACACCCTCGTTGAGTGCGGCGCGCAGCCAGCCCGACACGACCTCCTGAGGTTCGAGCGCGGGTGCAGCGGTGTCACTGAGAAAGCGTTCGACGGCCGCGATCAGTGCTGCGGCATCCTCGGGTGAGGGGTCTGGTGTGAGCTTGTACTCAGGCATCTCGGCGAGGGTATCCAAGTTGCTGCCCACAGAACGGGGAATCTCGCTATCCTTGGAAATACCCTAAAAGCAGTCGGATAAGTCGGATTTAGGTTGGAAGGCCTGATCCACCGGCTGCAGGGTCCAACTTCCACCCCGTACAGAGTCCGCCATCCCACCATCGGCGGGCGCAAAAGCCAGGAGCAAAGCCAGCAATGCAGCTGACTTCCGAATCCGGAACAAAGACGCACAAGCAGGGAACCCCGGAGAACCCCGAGGTCTTCGAGAACGTCCCCGGCCACGTCATCCCGATCATCGCCCAGGAATTCGACGATTTCGAGTCCGAGGCCGACCGCTTCCTTGACGGTCAGATCGAAGAACCCACTTATATCGGCTTCCGCCTCAAGCAGGGCGTCTACGGCCAGCGCCAACCCGGCGTGAACATGACACGTGTGAAGCTCCCGTTCGGCGGCATCACCGCCGACCAGATGGACGCGTTCGGCGACGTCGCCGAGACCCACGCCCCGTTGAAGAAGGCGCACATCACCACGCGCCAGGCCGTCCAGATCCACCACATCCCGCTCGCGAAGATGCACGAGGTGCTGCGCCACATCAGCGTCAGTGGCCTCTCGAGCCGTGAGGGCTGCGGCAACACCGTCCGCAACGTCACCGGTGACCCGTACGCGGGTGTACTCGAAGGCGAAATCTTCGACCCGTCGCCGTGGGCCGGCGCCTTCGTGCGCTACTGGGTCCGCAACGAGCTGACCCAGCTCCTGCCCCGTAAGTGCAAGGTCGCCTTCTCCGGCTACGCCGACAACCGCGCGCTCACCGACATCCATGACATCGCATTCGAGGCCCGCGTCAACGAGCAGGGCGAGAAGGGTTTCCGCGTGCTTGTCGGCGGCGGCACCTCGATCTTTCCGCGTCTCGCGCCGGAGCTGTTCGAGTTCGTCACGCTCGACGAGTACCTCAAGGTCTCCGAAGCTGTGCTGCGCATCTTCGACCGCTGCGACGAGTTGCGTGTCAACCGCGCCCGCGCCCGCATCAAGGTCTACATCGACCGCATCGGAATGGACGCCTTCCGCGAGGAAGTGCTCGAGGAGATGCAGCAGGACTGGGCCAAGGAGGGTGACTTCGACCCCGAGCCGCTGCTGTTCGTGCCCGACGAGGCCGGCGCCGCTCCGTCGCTCGACGGCGAGTGGGCTGCGGTCGACGAGGCCGACCGCGAGGAGTACGAGGCCTTCCGTGAGTACAACGTCCGCGAGCAGAAGCAGGACGGCTACAGCGTCGTCACGCTGAAGGTCTTCCGCGGCGACCTCAACCCCGAGCAGTGGCACGCTCTCGCCGACCTCTCGCGCAAGTACACCAACGGCTTCGCCCGCACGACCGTCACGCAGAACATGGTTCTGCGCTTCGTGCCCGACGCCGCCGTCTACGAGCTCTGGAAGGCGCTGCGCGAAATTGAGTTGGGCGACCCCGGCGTCGACACGATCCAGGACATCGTGTCCTGCCCCGGCACCGACTCATGCAAGCTCGGAATCACCGCCTCGATGGGCCTGAACGCCGCGATCCACGAGCGGATCAAGGAGATGAACATCACCGATCCGCTCACCCGCAAGACCGTCGTGCGTATGAGTGGCTGCCCGAACGGCTGCTCGCAGCACCACATCGCGAACATCGGGTTCAACGGCGCGTCGATGAAGTTCGACGGCAAGCAGGTCCCGGCCTACCTAGTGCAGGTCGGTGGCCGTGGCGCCGACGGCAAGGTCAACTTCGGCACCCGCCTGAAGCTGCGCCTCCCGGCCAAGCGCGTGCCCGACGCCGTCGAGCGGTGGCTGCGCTTCTACGAGAGCGACCGCCAGGGCGATGAGCTCTTCTCCGACTTCGTCGAGCGCGTCGGCGCCGAGCCGTTCGAGGACCTCGCCAAGGACCTCACGCTCGCGGTCGACTTCAACGACGAGACCAAGGAACTGTTCATCGACTGGCAGCGCACCGGCTTGTACAAGATGGAGCGCGGCGAAGGAGAGTGCGCGGTATGAACCCCGCAGACGCGATCATCCTCGACCCGAACGAGGAGCAGGCACCCGAGGCGACGACGCCGATGTTCGACCCGGCAGAACTCGCCGTGCCCGGCAACCCCTCGCTCGACCTCGACTTCGGTCCGGCCGAGGACATCCTGCGCTACGCCGTCGAGCAGTTCGGCGACCGCCTCGTGCAGGCGAGCTCCTTCCAGAAGGAAGCCTCGGTGATCCTCGACATGCTGATGAAGATCAACCCCGAGGCACGTCTCTTCACGATCGACAACGGCAACCTCTTTCCGGAGACGCTCGAAGTCTGGCGCCAGATCGAAGAGCGTTACGACACCAAGATCGAAGTTCACCGCTCGCTCGAGCACGCGCCGAGCGAAATCCGCGCTGCTGCGACGGCCGAGAACGCCTGGGCCGGCGCACCCGAGGACTGCTGCGGCCCGTACAAGGTCGCCGCACTGCAGAGCGCGCTGCTCGGTGTCGACGCCTGGATCACCGGCCTGCGCCGCGACCAGTCGCACACCCGCGCGGATGTGCAGAAGGTCGCCTGGGACGCCAAGAACAACCTCTGGAAGATCTGCCCGCTGGCCGACTGGAGCGAGCGCGACGTCTGGAACTACATCTTCGAAAACGACGTGCCCTACAACAAGCTGCACGACCAGGGCTACTCATCGATTGGGTGCACCAACTGCACGACGCCCGGCGATGGGCGTGAGGGGCGTTGGGCTGGTAGCGACAAGACTGAATGTGGGCTTCATGGTTAGTGGCGTGCTTGAACGTCAAGGGCATGCAGCAAGCAGCATGCCCTTGACGTTTCGCCCCGCACTTGTTTCTCACCCCAACCGTTTTTTTCTTACTCAATCAATCAACCCTGAACCCAAAGAAATATGAGCAACAACAACAAAGGATTCGTCCTCTGGTTCACCGGCCTCTCTGGCGCCGGCAAGACCACAATCGCCGACGTCGTCGAGGCGCGCCTGAAGAGCCGCGGCTCGAAGATCGAGGTGCTCGACGGCGACGTCGTGCGCACCAACCTCTCGAAGGGCCTCGGCTTCTCGCGTGAGGACCGCGACACCAACATCGCCCGCATCGCCTTCGTCGCCGACCTGCTGGCGCGCAACGACGTGCCGGTGATCACCGCCGCGATTTCGCCCTACCGCGAGACCCGCGACGCCGCCCGCGAGCTGATCGGCAGCGACAAGTTCATCGAGATCCACGTCGCCACCCCGCTCGAGGAATGCGAGGCGCGTGATGTCAAGGGCCTCTACGCCAAGGCTCGCTCCGGCGAGATCAAGGAGTTCACCGGTATCAGCGACCCCTACGAGGAGCCGCTGAGCGCCGAGATCACGCTCCCGACCGTGGACCAGACTCCCGACGAGTCGGCCGACGTGATCTTCGAGTACCTCGAGGCCAACGGTTTTCTCGCGGGCGAGCTCGAGGGGGCTGTTGCGTAATGGCGATCGAACTCAACGCCAAGCAGACCGCGGACTTCGAGCTTCTCGCCAACGGCGGCTTCGCACCGCTGACCGGTTTCCAGGGCCAGGCCGACTACGAGAACGTCGTCGAGAACATGCGTCTTGCGAACAACGAACCGTGGTCGATCCCCGTCGTGCTCGGGGCCGAGACCGGCGAAGTCGGCGAGACCGTCGACCTGATCGGTAGCCAGGGTGAAGCACTCGGCACGATCACGATCGAAGAGGTCTACACCCGTGACCTCAAGAACGAGGCCGAGAAGGTCTACAAGACCGCGGACGACGCCCACCCCGGCGTTGCGGCGCTCTACAAGGAGAACGCCCGCGTGATCGCTGGTCCGATCGAGGCCAAGCAGCTTCCGGACCACATCGACATCGTGAAGCCGTACCTGCTCACGCCGGCCGAGTCGAAGGCCGAGTTCGAGAAGCGCGGCTGGAAGACAGTTGTCGGTTTCCAGACCCGCAACCCGATCCACCGCGCCCACGAGTACATCACCAAGGTGGCGCTCGAGGGCGTCGACGGCCTCTTCCTGCACCCGCTGGTCGGCGAGACGAAGTCGGACGACATCGACGCCGAGACGCGGATGAAGTGCTACGAGGTGCTGATCGACGGCTACTACGTCAAGGAGCGCGTCGTGCTGGGCGTCAACCCGGCAGCCATGCGCTACGCCGGCCCGCGCGAGGCGATCTTCCACGCGCTGGTTCGCCGCAACTACGGCTGCACGCACTTCATCGTCGGCCGCGACCACGCCGGGGTCGGCGACTACTACGGCACCTTCGACGCGCAGCACATCTTCGACGAGTTCGAGCCCGGTGAGCTGGGCATCGAGCCGCTGAAGTTCGAGCACAGCTTCTGGTGCAATCTGACCGGCGCGATGGCGACGTCGAAGACGAGCCCGGCCGGCCCCGAGGACAAGGTGTTCCTCTCCGGCACCGCAGTGCGCGAGATGCTCGTTCGCGGCGAGCGCCCGCCCGTCGAATTCACGCGTCCCGAGGTTGCGGACGTGCTGATCGACGCGATGGCCGGGGTGACCGCCTAGCCCGATTTCTGCCAGACATCCGCCCGCCCGGGCGGATGTCTGGAGGATTTCTCCCATGGATCCGTTGCTCATCCTCTTCGGGTTCGGTGTCGGCGTACTCGTCGGCATGACCGGCATGGGCGGCGGCTCACTGATGACGCCCCTGCTGGTGCTGATCTTCGGCGTCAAACCAACGCTCGCGGTCGGCACCGACATCGCCTACCAGGCCGTGACCAAGACGGTCGGCGGCTACAAGCACTTCAAGCTCAAGACAGTCAACTTCAACGCCGTGCTCTGGCTCGCGCTCGGCAGCGTGCCCGGGGCGATCCTCGGGGTCCAGGTGATCAAGGAGCTGGAGAAGGCATGGGGCGACGATGTCCAGACCTTCACGCTCGTCGCGCTCGGGGCGGTGCTCGCGTTCGTCGGAATCTTCACGCTCGTGCGTTCGATCTTCTACCCGCTGCAGATGACAAGCGAGGGCCAGCCGCACCGCACTCTGACCACCCCGCTGAAGGTCGCCGCAATCGCGATCGGTCTGACGACCGGATTCGTGATCGGGATCACCTCGGCCGGCAGTGGCACGGTGATCGCCGTGGCGCTGATCGCGATCTTCAAGATCCCGCCGCGCTACGTGGTCGGCACCGACGTCTTCCAGGCGGCGATCCTTCTGTGGGCTGCGGGCCTTGCTCACTGGGCCGGCGGGAGCATCGACTTCGGCCTCATGGGAACGCTGCTGATCGGCAGCATCCCCGGCGTCTGGATCGGCTCGCACTTCTCGGTCAAGGTGCCCGAGGCGAGCCTGCGCACCGCGCTGGGCGTCGTGCTTCTCGCCTCGTCGGCCGCGACACTGAACAAGGCAGGAGTGGGCTACCTGCCAAACGCGATGATCGTGTTCGGCGTGGTCTTCGCCGCCGTCGTCACCTGGATCGTGGCCTCAGGCCGGATCGAGAATCCTTGGACCTCCGCTCGCGTGCCCACGACCGACGGTGTGCCTGACATGGAGCTCGGAATCGGGGAACTCGCCGACGCGGTGGTCGAGCCGATCGAGAATCCGGCCGTCAGGCCGCGCTCAGAGGTCTGACGAGGCCGCCCAGTCGATCCAGACGAGTTCTGGATCGTCGGGGTCGCACTTGACCTTCACGAGCGCCCCTTTGACCACACGTCCGAGATAGTCCTCAGCGACGGCCTGGGTCACGCGCACCGAATAGGCCTCGCCCTCTTCCGGATGGACCGTGAGATCGACCACAAAGGTCTCCTGCAGATTGATCTGCTGATGTGCGTCGCGCAGCGCGTCGATCCGTGCGAAGCAGGCCACACCCTGCATCATGATCCGGGTGAGATCAAGTTCCGACGAGCGATCGGCGGGCGTTGTCGCACCCGCGAGGCGCGGATCGATCACCTTGGCGAGCGGATCTGGCCCGCCGGCCGATTTGCCACCGCCGGGAGACGGATCCGTGTTGCTCTTGAAAAGCCCCATGGACCCAAACGGTAACGCCGAAGGCCACGCGGGGGTATTGGTTGTCGGCCGCGGAGACGACCGGGCCGTTCTGTAATTCGACCGCCGACTAACCTTCCGAACCTATGTTTACGAAAGTTCTTGTCGCCAACCGAGGCGAAATCGCAATCCGTGTTTTCCGTGCTCTGAAGGAACTCGACGTCGCCTCTGTGGCCGTCTACTCCGACGCCGACA
Source organism: Solirubrobacterales bacterium (assembly GCA_047605325.1). Classification (GTDB taxonomy): domain Bacteria; phylum Actinomycetota; class Thermoleophilia; order Solirubrobacterales; family JACPNS01; genus JACPNS01. Next base: position 23,790 of record JASGFX010000013.1, read on the forward strand.
AGGACTCCCTCTTTGTCCAGCACGCCGATGAGGCCTACACGCTCGGGGAGGGCGCAGCCACCGAGACCTACCTGGTGATCGACAAGATCATCGACGTCGCCAAGCGCGCAGGCGCCGAGGCGATCCACCCGGGCTACGGCTTCCTCGCCGAGAACGCCGACTTCGCCCAGCGCTGCCAGGACGAGGGCATCGTCTGGATCGGACCGCCGCCGAGCGCGATCGACTCGATGGGCAGCAAGACCAACGCCCGCGAGCTGATGGCCGCCGCGGGCGTGCCGATCGTCCCGGGCACGACCGAGCCGGTCGAAGACGTCGAGGCCGCGCGCGCGATCATCGACGCTGAGATCGGTTACCCCGTGGCAGTCAAGGCCGCGAGCGGAGGCGGCGGCAAGGGCTTCCGCGTCGCGCTGACCGCCGACGAGCTTGAAGAGGCCTTCGAGGGCGCATCGCGCGAGGGCGAGAAGTTCTTCGCAGACGGCACCGTCTACCTCGAGCGCTACCTGCCCAATCCGCGCCACGTCGAGGTCCAGATCATCGCCGACAACGAGGGCAACGTCATCCACCTCGGTGAGCGTGACTGCTCCGTGCAGCGCCGTCACCAGAAGCTGATCGAAGAGGCCCCCGCGCCGGCCGTCAGCCCTGAGCTGCGCGCACAGATCGGCGAGATCGGTGTCAACGCCGCCAAGGCCGTCGACTACCGCGGCGCCGGCACGATCGAGGGCATGCTTCAGGACGGCGAGTACTACTTCCTCGAGATGAACACCCGTGTCCAGGTCGAGCATTGCGTGACCGAAGAGGTCACGGGCATCAACATCGTCAAGGAAGGCATCCGCGTCGCCGCGGGCGCGCCCCTCAGCGTCAAGCAGGAGGACATCGAGCTGCGCGGTCACTCGATCGAGTGCCGCATCAACTTCGAGGACGCCGGCAAGAACTTCGCCCCCGCTCCGGGCAAGATCGGGAACTTCGTCGGCGCCTACGTCGAGCCCTCGGGCCCCGGTATTCGCGTCGACTCCGGTGTGACCACCGGGAGCGAGATCTCACCGCTCTACGACCCGATGGCAGCGAAGCTGATCGTCTGGGCCGAGAACCGCGAAGAGGCGACCAAGCGCATGATCCGCGCGCTCGGCGAGTACAAGATCGACGCCACCACGCTGATCCCGTTCCACATCGGTCTGCTCGAGAGCGAGCAGTGGGGCAACGGCGAGACCTGCAAGGACCTCACCGAGGACAAGACTTGGCTCAAGCAGTTCGCCAAACCGAAGGCTCCCAAGCCCGCCGAGGGCGAAGAAGAGATCGAGAAGGTCACCAAGTCCTACACCGTGGAAGTCTCGGGCAAGCGCTACGACGTCAAGGTCGAGGGCGAAGCTGCCGGCTTCGGCGGAGGCAGTGGACCGGCTCCGATCGCGAAAAAAGCCCCCAAGCGCGGTGACCGCGCGTCCTCGAGCAACGGCGCCTCCAGCGAAGATCTCACCTCACCGCTTCAGGGCACCGTCTTCAAGGTGACCACTGAAGTCGGCGCCGAGGTGTCCGAGGGCGACGTGCTCTTCATCATCGAAGCGATGAAGATGGAGAACGAGATCACCGCCCACCGCGACGGCAAGGTCGACTCGATCGCCGCATCCGAGGGCGCTTCGGTCTCAGCCGGCGACACGCTGGCGATCATCAAGTGACGCGACTCGGCCGATTTGCCGTAACCGTTCTTTGCGCTGCCGCGCTATTCGCGTTGGCCGGTTGCGGAGACTCCAACACAGCGGTGCAGAGCGCCGTCGAGCAAGGCGCGACCGGTGCCACGACCGCCGTACAGGCCGAGGATCTAGCCTCCGGCAACCAGAGCGCGAGCCTCGCGGCGAAGGTCAAGGGGCCGGTCAATGTCACCTTCCGCAAGATCACGATTCCGCCGGGAGCCGGCACCGGCAAGCACTGCCACGACGGAAACCTGATCGCCGTCGTGAAGCAGGGAACCCTCACCCACTACGCGCCGATCTACCCGAGCGGCGTGCATGAATACCACGCAGGCGATTCGATCTTCGAGGGCAGCGGCTACGTGCACGAGGGCAAGAACCTCGGCAAGGAAAAAGTCGTGCTGTACGTGACATACGTGACGCCCAAGGGTGACCCGCTGGCTGAGACAGATCTCAGCCATTGCGACGCCGGCTGATTCACGTCAACAACCGGGTGGACGCGGCACCGAGCTCTGCTCCTGTGACTGCGCAGGCTGCTGAGCGTATGGCTGCTGCGGAAACGGTGGCTGCCCCGGCGGGTACTGCTGGGGCGTGTGGGCCGGGTGCGCGTATTGCTGCTGCGGCACGTATTGCGGCGGTGCATACTGCGGCGGTGCGTGTCCGGGCTGCATGAACTGGGGTTGCGCGTACTGGCCGGGTGGGTAGCCGGCCTGGGCGTAGACCATCTGGCCCTGGCTCATGAACACCGGTTGCCCAGGCAGAACGGGTTTTGGCGGCTCGGGCACGTCGGCCGCGCGTGCCATCGCGCGGAACTGCGCCGACCGATCGGCGCCGACCACCGCATAGGTGAGCGCCGCACCCCCGGCGAATCCCGCGAGGTGCGCAAAGACCGCTACGCCACCACCTTCCGGTCCGACGCCCGCCACCTCCCAGGCGAGCAGAAGCTGCAGCGCGATCCAGGTGCCGATCACCCAGAACGCTCGCGGCCGGCACGGGATGATGATGAACAACGAGAACACCCGCGCTCCCGGGAAGAGAATCAGATACCCGGCCATGACGCCCGAGATCGCGCCGGAGGCGCCGACCATCGGCACCATCGAGTTGACGTCCCACAGCGTCTGGCCGGCAAGCGCGATCACCCCGCAGCAGAGGTAGACGACGAGGTACATGCCACGGCCGAGCGCCGTCTCGAGCGCGCGGCCGAAGACGAACAGGTAGAGCATGTTCCCCAGCAGGTGCTCGAGACTCGCGTGCATGAACATCGACGTGAAGATCGTGAGCAGCGTCGCCGGCAACGAGAGGCTCGGGTACATCTGGTGGATCTGTGCAGCCGTGCCGCAATACATGTCGCTGAACGAATGCACGGGCACGCACTGCACACCGCTGTGTGAGAGCTCGTACGGGATGATCCCGTAGCGCACGGCTCCGACTTCGAGCGAGGCTCCACCGCTCGTCGCCAAGAAGTAGACGAGGCAATTGACGGCGATCAGGCCGGCGGTGATGAGCGGAAAGTTCGCGCTCCTCAGATTGTCCTTGAGCGGAAGGAACACTTGGTTGGATCGACGCTACATCAACGGTCCTTGAGTTTTCGGTAGTGCGCTGCCGTGCGCCAGAATCGTGACGTGTCCGGCACGCCCCATCGCGACATCAGGCTGCTCTTCCCGCTCCCGCTGGCGACGATCGCCTCGCAGTCGAGCATGGCCTCGATCCCGCCACTGTTTGTCGGGATCAGCAAGAGCTTCGACACGACGATCGGCACCGTCGGTCAGGTGCGCTCGATCAGCGCACTCACCGCGGTGCTTGCGACATTGCTGGTGGGCGGCTGGATCCACAAGCGCGGCGCGCGACCGGTGATGCTCGCCGGCGGTGTTCTCGGCGCGCTCGGTGCGATCTTCAGCGCGCTCGCGCCCACGCTCGTGATCTTCGGCGTCGCCCAGGCGATCACCGGCATCGGAATCTGCTTCCTGCTCTCCTCGGGATTCGCCGGAGCCGGCGAGTTCTTCGCAGAGGGCGCTCGCGACTGGGCGATCGGTTGGGTGGTCGCGCTGCAGTCGCTGGCGTGGATCGTCGGGGTCCCGATCGTCGGAGTGCTGGCCGACGCGCTCTCCTGGCACTACGGGTTCATCGTGCCTGCGGCCTTCTGCCTGATCGCTGCCGCCAGCGCGGCGATGTTCGCACCGCGCCTGAACCCCGAGCTGCGCGCCGCCGACGAGCGCACCGGTCTGCTCGCCGCACTCGCCGACCCGGGCGGGCGACGCTGGACGATCGGCGAGATGCTCGCGTTCGCGGTCTGGACGGGCGAGATCACCTACATCGCGGCTTTCTACAGCGAGCAGTTCGGGCTCAGCGAGGCGCTCGTGGGAATCCTGCTGCCGCTGGGATCGCTCGCCTTCATGGTCGGCTCGACGACCGCAAATCGTCTGGGCCAGCGCTGGTCCAAGCGGTCCCTGTTGATCGCCTCGACGATGGCGATGGGGCTGATCGCCGCAGCGCTGTTCAACTTCCACCCGCTGCTGGCGGTCACGTTGTCGCTCGCCATCATGATGGGCATCGCAGCCGGATTGCGTGCGGCCGGCTCGTCGACACTCGCGCTCGATCAGTTGCCGGACAAACCCGGCGCGATGATGGCCGCGCGGACCGGCGCAGTCCAGATCGGGTACCTCGTCGGCGCGTTTGTCGGAGGCATGATCGTCGACTCGTCGGGCTTTGGCGGCCTCGGCGTCCTGATGATTGCCGGTATGGCCATGAGTGCGATGGTGATGGCTGGGGTGCCGTCACGATCCATAGACTCTGAGCCATGAAACGTTCCAGCATTGTCGCGTCAGTTGTCTTGTCGATTTGCGCCATCTACGCCCCCGGAGCCGGCGCGGTCACCGTCGGCCAGACTTGCTCAGACTCAGGCAGCGGGCCGTTGAGCATGTTTCAGAAAACGATTTCGTCAGGCAACTCCTACGTGATTCCGATCAACGGAATCATGACGACGTGGACGCAGGATCGGACAGGGCAGTCGGGGGGTGGATTCGTCGCTGCGATGACCGCCACGGCGTCGGGAACCGCGTGGACGGTCACAGCCGCCACTCCGTACGAGTACATCCCAGGCAGCGCGGTGACCACGGTGCATGTACGCATCCCGGTGTCTGCCGGGCAGGTGCTCGGAGGCGCCGCGCACAACTCCGAGGCTTCGATGTGCTCGGCTCCCAGTTCGGCCGACGTCCTGACCGGAAACTCAGCGTTCACCGCGGGATCGACCTTCACCGAGAGCTTGATCAACAACAAACGGGTGAACATCGCCGCGACAGTCGAGCCCGACGCCGATGGCGACGGCTATGGCGACCAGACCCAGGACAAGTGCCCGCAGTCGGCCGCCCTGATCGATCCGTGCCCGGTGCTGAAAATCAGTCAGCAAGTGAATGCAAGCGCAAAGAAGATCACCGTACTCGCAGCCGCCAGCACCGACACTTCGCTGACTGCCACCGCCACGGTCACGCTCTCGAAGAAGAAAACTGTGACGATCAAGAGCAAGGCGATGCCGTTCCCCGGCGGCAGCCTGAAGACGATCAATCTCGCACTGAACACCCCGATCAAGTCTGCGCTCGCGAAAGGCAAGAAGCTCAAAGCCACTGTCACGGTCAGTGGAAGCGGGCTCGCAAACACCGCAGCGGTCGCCAAGAAGATCACGTTGAAGAAGTAGCGCCGCGGTACGTGCCTTCCACGTACCGCCGCACCTTCCCCCGAGTAGGGTGAGTCGCATGCGCAATCGAATCCTCGGCACGATCATCCTTGTCATCTGCCTGTTCGCACTCGGCGGCATTTCAACCGCTGCGGCCACCTCTCACCAGGCGACGATCGCGAAGAAGAAAAAGAAGAAGTTCCCAGAGGACGATTCGAGCCTCGGTCCGACCAAGAGCGCCGGTTACTTCCTCGGCTACCCGACGATGTCCTCGAGCTGGCATGGATGTCGGAAGAATTCGCTGTACACGCTCGATCCGGAGACTTCGATCCTGCCGACCACCGGGATCACCAAGGGCAACGCGCAGTCGAAGATCACCTTCACCCGCAACCCGACGCGTCCGTTTCTCTCGTGGAAGGTCGCGAGCGGCTGGACGATCTGCGGCGTCGAGGCCAACGGCCTGCTCGCCAACCCGGACGTCGACTCGCTCCTGCTGGCAGGCTTCGGCTACACCTCCGGACGGTCCACCGGCTCGACTGCTCCGGGCGCGGAGACGATCCGGGTGAAGATCGCCAAAGGCGCGATCAACGCAGCCGGCTACGAGAAGTTCGAGGGCAAGACGTTTTCGATCAGCGAAGTCGTCGACGTGATCGTCTGGGTGCGCAAGAAAAAGTGAGCCCGCCGGCCGGGCTCGCGGCTAAGCCTTGAGCTTGTCCGCGAGCTCGCGGAGGTTCTTCACTTCGAGATCGGGCTTCTTGGCCTTCGGGTCGCCGATCTTTTCCTTCTTGCGGTTGATCCAAACCGTTGGCAGCTTCGATTTCAACGAGGGCGCGACGTCGTAGAAGTAGGAGCTGCCGACGTGGATCCAGCCCTTCTTGCCGCCGATGCGGCGGGCCGTCTCGGTGAAGTGCGCGGTCTCGGGCTTGTAGCTCCTGACCTGCTGTGCGGTGACGACGATGTCGAAGTCGCTGCGGATGTGGCGGCGGCTGGCGACGAGCAGCTTGTCGTCGATGTTCACCACCAGTCCCACTTGATACTTCTTCGCGATTCGATCCAGCGCGGCGTTGGCCTCGCGGAACGGCTTCCAGCGCACGACCGAGTCGGGCAGGAAGTTCGTGCGTGACGGCTCGAGATCCCACTCGAGATCCTCGGCGACCTTGAGTGCCACGCGGCGCAGCACCTCGGCATAGAGCTCGTAGGAGCCACTCATGATGTCTTCTTGGTGCTTGTTGAAGAGGTCGATCAGCGTGGCTTTGTCGCCGACGTCGAATCCGGTCCGCTCAGCCTCCGCTTGGAAGGCCTCGTAGACGCCGGTCTCCCAGTCGATGAGGGTGCCGTAAACGTCGAATGTGACCCACTTGATGTCTTTAGGTAGAGGCATGTTTCTCGTTGATAAGTTTCTCGCGCGCCGAAGCTGTGACACATAGTACGAATCGCGCTCGGCATACCGGATTCTCGTATCCCCTACTTGGAGTACCCCTCAGGATGGATCTTCTCGAATACCAAGGCAAGCAGCTCTTCGGCAAGCATGGGCTGACCGTTTCCGACGGCGTCGCCGTCACCTCCGTTGAAGACGCCCTCGCGGCCGCCGACAAGGTCGGCTACCCCGTGATGGTCAAGTCGCAGGTGCTGATGGGCGGCCGCGGAAAGCTCGGCGGCGTCAAGTTCGCAGCCGACGCAGAGGCGGCCAAGGAGCACGCCACCAACATTCTCGGCCTCGACATCAAGGGCCACATCACGCGCACGCTCTGGATCGAGCACGCATCAGACATCGACGAGGAGTACTACGCGTCGATCCTGCTCGACCGCTCGGCGAAGAAGCCGATGGTCATGTTCTCCACCGAGGGCGGCATGGACATCGAGGAGGTCGCTGAGAAGACCCCCGAGAAGCTGATCAAGCATCACGTCGACCCGCTCGTCGGACTGACCAAGGAAGAGGCCGTCCAGATCGCGACCGACGGCGGCGCTGCTGCCGACGTGATCGATGGCGTCGCAGACGCCCTAGTCTCGCTCTATGAAGTCTGGATCGAGGAAGACGCGACCCTGACCGAGATCAATCCGCTGCTGATCCAGCCCGACCGCACGGTGAAGGCGCTCGACGCGAAGGTCAGCCTCGACGGCAACGCCGAGTTCCGCCACCCCGAGCACGAAGGCCTCGGCGACGCGGCCAACGCCGACCCGATCGAGGTCAAGGCCAAGGAGCAGGGCGTCGTCTACGTCAAGCTCGACGGCGACATCGGAATCCTCGGCAACGGCGCCGGCCTGGTCATGAGCACGCTCGACGTGGTCGCCCAGCACGGCGGCAAGCCGGCCAACTTCCTCGACGCCGGTGGCGGAAGCGACGCCGAGAAGGTCAAGCAAGCGGTCGAGCTGATCCTCTCCAACGAGAACGTCAAGGCCGTTCTCTTCAACATCTTCGGTGGCATCACCCGCTGCGACGAGGTCGCCAAGGGTCTGATCGCCGCCTTCGAAGAACTCAAGCCGCAGGTGCCGTTCGTCGTGCGCCTCGACGGAACCAACGATGTCCAGGGTCGCGAGATCCTCGAGGCGGCGAATCTGCCCAACGTGCACGCCGCCACCACGATGGACGGCGCGGCCGAGCAGGTCGTCGCGCTGGCAAAGGAGGCCTAGGCCATGTCAATCCTGATCGATGAGAACACACGCCTCGCCGTCGCCGGAATCACCGGCCGCGAGGGCTCGTTCCACACACTGAACAACCGCGCCTACGGCACCAACGTCGTCGGCGGGATCAACCCGAAGAAGGCCGGCGAGGACGTCGAGGGCATCCCCGTCTTCGCCAACTGGGCCGACACCGTCGCCGAGACGCAGGCCAACACGGCGATGATCTTCGTGCCGCCGCCATTCGCCGCCGCCAGCGCCCTCGAGGCCGCCGAGGCCGGCGTCGAGCTGGTCGTGATCATCACCGAGGGCATCCCCGCCCACGACGAGCTCAAGCTCTATAACCAGGTCAAGCGTGACTTCCCGAACACGCGCATCGTCGGCCCGAACTGCCCAGGCATCCTCTCGCCGGGCAAGGCCAACGTCGGCATCATTCCGGCCAGCTTCTTCAAGCCGGGCAACGTCGGCGTCGTCAGCCGCTCGGGCACGCTGACCTACCAGATCGGCAACGAACTGGCCCAGAAGGGCTTCGGCAACTCGACGATCGTCGGCATCGGCGGCGACCCGGTCCCGGGCTCCTCGTTCATCGACATCATCGAGCTGTTCGAGCAGGACGACCAGACCGAGCTGATCGTGATGAGCGGTGAGATCGGCGGCAGCGCCGAGGAAGAAGCGGCCGAGTACGTAAAGGCCAATGTCTCCAAGCCCGTCGTCGCCTACATCGCGGGCTTCACCGCCCCGGAAGGCAAGCAGATGGGCCATGCCGGCGCGATCGTCTCCGGCAGCGCCGGAACCGCCAAGGCGAAGGCCGAGGCACTCGAGGCCGCGGGCATCCGCGTGGGTCGCACCCCGACCCAGACTGCCGAGATCGCGATGGAACTGATCGGCACGCCTGCCTGACCACGACTCGCCCGACTCAAAGAAGCCACGCGCTCCGATTGGACGCGTGGCTTTTTTGTGCGCATGGCCGCAATTACTCTTTAGCCATGACAGCACCTCGCTTGGCGCTGCGCGCCGCCACCGCGGCATGCGCGCTGCTTCTCATCTGCTTTTGCTCATCTGCGTTCGCGTATCCCTTCGGCACGCCTGACACCACCTTTGGAACGGGCGGCGCGATCAACTTCAAACCGCCGAGCTCCGCATACGGCGCGATCAACTCGATTGCGACTCAAGCCGACGGGAAGATCCTCGCGACCGGAGCCGGGGAGAGCTCATACCCCGGCTGGATCGCAAGATTCAACTCGAACGGCGGACTCGACACAAGTTTCAACGGAACCGGGGTCTACGGCTTCCTCTCCGGCGGTTTCGAGGACCCGACTCTCCAAGCCGTCGCCGTTCAGCCCGACGGCAAGATCGTCGTGGCCGGCGCGATCGAGAACACCGGCTCGGGTGTCTGGTGGCGATTGATCGCGCGACTCAACAGCGACGGCTCGCTCGACACGGCTACCGACAGCACGCCGTCAACCTGCTTCGGCAGTGGCTGCATCGGATACACGATCAGCGTTGCCAGCGGCAACGCCAACCTCAGCGATGTCGAGGTGCTCCCGGATGGCGACATCCTGGTGGCCGGCGACCACACGAGCGGCGGAAGTCGGCTGGACGTCCTGCGCTACGACTCCGGCGGTTCCCTCGACACCGCGTTCACGAATAACGCAAGCGCCGACACCAGCGCGTTGTCCCTCGCGTCGGGAGACCCGATCCGCGTACGAATTCTTCAGCCGGCCGATGGCACGTTCGTCATCGCATACGGCTCCTCGAGCGGAAAGTTCTCCGCCACCAAACTGCTCGCCAACGGCCACGTCGACACCGGCTTCGGCAACAACGGCACCTGGGGAGTCGGCGCGAGCATCCTGTTCAACGACGCGGTGCTCCGGCCCGACGGCCGGATTCTCTTCGTCGGCGGAGGAAGCCTGCTTTCTCAGAACACCGCGATCGGTGGGATCGACGCCTCCGGCGAAACCGACGGGACGATCGGCGACGGCGGCATCGCCACCGCGACCCCCGTCGCCGGCGAGCGCAGCAGCGGAATGAGCATCCGCGTGCTCTCCGACGGACGCTTCGTCGTGGCGGGACTTGGTTTCACGCCGACCGACTACCCGTATGTCACGAGCCTCGTGTTCAAGCCCGACGGCAAGCTCGACCCGAGCTACGGCGCAGACGGAGTGCGCCTCCATCCCGAACTTGGGACCTACGTCTACCCGATGGATCTTGAACTGCTCCCCGGAGACAAACCGCTGATCGCCGGAACACTGTTCGACATTCCCGCGATAACCAACTACGGATTCATCACCAAGCTGCACGGCCCCAACGACCCCGGCCCGCCGATCGCCACGTCCACCAAGATCGCCAAGCCGAGCAAGTCGAAGAACAAGGCAAGCAAGCTGATGAAGTTCAGCGGCACCGCCACGCCGGTCGGCCAGGTGGCGAAGGTCGAGGTCGCGATCCAGCGCATCGACTCAAAACTGCTCAAGAAGAAAAAGCAGTGTCTCTGGCTTTCGAGCAACAAGGCGAAGTTCAAGAAGGTCAAGGCCGTCAAGAAGAGGTGCGCGGCGCCGAAGTGGCTGAAGGCCACCGGCACTGCAAGCTGGAGCTACAAGCTCAAAAAGAAGCTCGCCAGAGGCAGCTACGTGCTGCAGGTGCGGGCCACCGCGACAGATGGAACTGTGCAGGCCAAACCTACCACGAAGAAATTCAAGATCTCATGACCCGACTCTCGCTCCGCCCAGCCCTGATCGTTTGCGCGCTCGCCGCGTCCGTTCTGATGTTTGTCGCGCCTTCGTCGAGGGCGGCCTGGGGCGATCTCGACACGAGCTTTGCCGCGCCAACCGGATACACGAACTATTTGGCGCCCGGCAACACGTACGGAATCATTCGCCGCTCGCTGATCCAACCCGATGGCAAGATCATCCGTGCCGGCCTCGGCGGCGCCGACTTCGGCGTCGCGACTGGGATGATCCAGCGTTTGCTTCCGGATGGAACACCGGATCCATCCTTCGGGACGAACGGCCAGGTTCTGCTCGACTCCCCGGCCGCACTCAGCGGCACCTCCATCACCGGAATCGCGCTCCAGCCAGACGGAAGCATCGTCGGAGTGGCATGGAAGATCGCGGCCGGAAGTCGGTTGTTCCGCCTGACCCCGAGCGGTGCCCTCGACACGTCGTTCGCTTCGCCAAACGGCTACCTGACCTTCTCGAACGAGGCACCGGAAGACGTGATGATCGATTCGGCTGGGAAGATTTACACCGCTGCGAACGGCACGTCCAACAACATTGTGTTGCGCGCTTTCACCTCCAGCGGCGTGCAGATCGGCGCGTTTGCATCGAACGCCGCGGCCGGACTCGCGAGTACGACGTTCTACGGATATTCGCGAATTCTCCTCCGTGCCAGTGGCTCAGACATTTTTGTGCTCGGCACCAGTCAGCCCGCGGCGACGCCAGTCTTCTTTGCGGCGAAACTGGATTCTGCCGGCAACCTGCTCAGCGGGTGGGGTTCAGGCGGCAAGTCGACCGTGGGTTTCTCGATCGGAGCGAAGGTGGAAGGTGCCGTGGTTCAGCCATCTGGCGCGCTCGTCCTTGCGGGCACGACCGAGAACATGGGCGACACCTCGTGGACATTCGCCCGCTTCAATGCCGCAGGATCGCTCGACCCCTCATTCACCGGTAACGGCAAGTTTGAGATCGACGCCGCTCCTGGGCTACCCGAAGGCGCGACCGATCTGATCTCGCTCACTGACGGCACACTCGTTGCAGCCGGCAACGAAGCACAGCCGTCCGACATCGATGCCGCGACCGTCCGGGTCATGGACGCAAACGGCGGTCCGATCTCAACATTTGGCGTCGGCGGAGTGAGCCGACAGCTCCTCAGCGGGACCCTGCACATCGCGACGATCAGCGCTCAATCAAACGGGCGACTGCTGACAAGTGGCTACTACATGACTCAGCCGGGCAATGTGACCGTGCCGTACACGGCTCGTCTCGACGATTCAACCCTGGCCGCGCCGACCGCGAAGATCAGCACTCCGACCAAGAGCAAAATTGCCGCCAAGAAGCTGACCAAGTTCACGGGGTCTGCGAGCACGAACGATGGCGCCGTGACCAAAGTCGAGATCGCGCTCCAGCGGGTCGACTCAAAGCTGCTCAAGAAGAAGAAGCAGTGCCTCTGGCTCTCGAGCAACAAAGCCAAGTTCAAGAAGGTCAAAGCCGTCCAGAAGAAGTGCGCGGCGCCGAAGTGGCTCTCCGCGACCGGTCGCTCGAAGTGGAGCTACAAGCTCAAGAAGAGGCTCGCCAAGGGCAACTACAAGCTGAGCGTCCGCGTGACGGTGGTCGATGGCTCGGCAACGACCGTTCAGGCCAAGCCGACGACGAAAAAGTTCAAGGTCACCTGATCTGGCCAACTTGGCTAGAATGGCTTGATGCAGGTCAACACGCTTGAAGCCAAGAATCAGCTCTCCCGCCTGATTGAAGCGGCACTCGCCGGCGAGGAAGTCGTGATCGCGCGACGCGGAAAGCCCGCCGTTCGTCTACAGCCGATCATCGATGATGCGATCGAACAGACGCCCGGCAATCCGGCCTGGATCGCTGAGTTCTTCAAGAACTACAAGCCCGATCCAGCCTGGGCGATGACCTCTGAGGAAATCGACGCCCATCTGGCCGAAGAGGATGCCGCATGGGATTGATCTACGTCGACAGTTGCCTGCTCATCGACGCGCTCGCCGACCGCGGCGATCGTGGCGAGCGCTCACGTCGACTGTTGTTGAGGGGCGAGGTGGACGACCGACTCGTGATCTCGCCGATGGTGGAGCTCGAGTGCATGGTCCGACCGTTGCGATCGGACAATCCCGAATTGGTGGCGATCGTACAGACTGCGCTCTCGAAGTTCCGGCGAATCGCAGTAACCGATCACGCGTTTCAGCTGGCGGCGAGGCTGCGCGCGATGGCCGGGTTCAAGACGCCCGACGCGATCCACCTCGCCGCAGCGGGGCTCGCCAATTGCGATCAGTTCTGGACGACAGACAAGCAGCTGCTTCGAGCATGGCCGCACTTCGTCGTCAATCCGCTTTGAAACGGCGCCCGCGCGCACACTTCTACGGCGACAGCTTCACCTTCGGGCAGGGCGACCCGGAGATGACCGGCTGGGTCGGGAGGCTGGCGGCGAAGCTGCCGGACGTCGACTTCGCCAATCACGGCTCGCCGGGGGCGCCGGGCTTCTACATCGCGCAGTCGTTCCTACGCACCGAGCCCGATCCGTCGCGGACCGAACTTGCGGTGTTCTGTCTCGGCACGAACGACGCCGTGCTGCGGGTCCCTCAGACCGAGACGATCGCGGAAGTCGAGCGGGCACTCGACGAGGCCGAGGCTCGCGGCTGGCCGGTTTTCTGGATCGGACCGCCGCCGATCGGCGACATGCCCGAGGAGGACCGCGCGCTGCGGCTCTTGAGTGCGGCGATCGGCGAGACGGTCAGCGCCCGCGACATCCCATTCGCTGCGACCTTCGACGAGCTCGGCGAAGGCAGCGTCTGGCGGGCCGAGGCACGGGCAGCCGATGGATCGCACCCCGGACCGGACGGCTACGCGGAGCTGGCCGCGCTGCTCGAGCGCGCCGGACTGGTCGACTGGATCGCGAAGAACGTGGCTCGATAGGCTCAAAGCCCACTTTCCATCGACCCGATCCCCGCTGATCCAATGACCACAACAGTCAAGCCCATCTCCTTCGCCCGCGGCGCGCCGTCGCTCGACCTGATCCCGGTCGAGGGCCTCAAAGAGTCCGCCCAGAACGCCTTCACCAACGACCCCGCCGGCGCCTTCAGCTACGGCACCGCCGTCGGCTACCAGCCGCTGCGCGAGTGGATCGCCGAGAAGGAAGGCGTCGATGTCGATCGCGTGATCGTCACCAACGGCTCGCTGCACGCCTGCGCGATGCTGTTCGATCAGCTGGTGAAGCCCGGAGACAAGGTTGCGATCGAGCAGCCGCTCTACGACCGCTCACTCCTCATGCTGAAGCAGCGTGGCGCGGATCTCGTCGGCTACCCACTGCAGTCCGACGGTTTCGACCTCGACGCGCTCGAGGCCGATCTCAAGGATGGCCTCGCGCTGAAGTTCGTCTACACGATCCCCCACTTCCACAACCCGGGCGGCTGCACGATGCCCGTCGCCAAGCGTCAGCGCCTGCTCGCACTTGCCAACGAGTACGACTTCCTGATCGTCGAGGACGACCCGTACCGCGACATCGTGTTCGACGGCGACTCGCTCCCGTCGATGCTCTCGATGGACGAATCCGGCGAGCGCGTCGCGTTCATGAACTCGTTCACCAAGCAGGTCTGCCCCGGACTGCGCATCGGCTACGCCGTCGGCCCGGGTTCGCTGATCAAGGACATGGTCACCGCCGGCACCAACACCTACATCTCGCCTGGTCAGGCCAGCGAGGCGATCCTCAACGACTACGTGCGCGCCGGAAAGCTCGACGACTCGATCCAGGTCGTGCGCACAGCGCTGGCCGAGCGCCGCACCGCGATGGTCGAGGCGATCCGCGAGTTCCTGCCACAGGCTACGTTCGTGATTCCTGAGGGCGGCTACTTCATGTGGATCGACCTCGGCGACGGCGTCGACACCGATGCCATCGCCCCGCAGGCCGCAGAGGCCGGCGTGCCGATCACCAAGGGCAGCGACTTCATGATCGAGGGCGGCCAGAACGCCATGCGCCTCGCATACAGCGCGGTGCACCCAGAAGAGATCCGCGAGGGCATCGAGCGCCTTGCGGGGATCATCAACGGCTAGCTGCTGCGGCGCGACTTGGCGGAAGCGCGCCCGCCCTTGCGGCGCATCCGATATCCGGCCACCGGCTCGTCGATGCCCTTGAAGCGGCGGCGCCCGGCACTGCTCCAGTCGTACTCGTCGCGGAAGGCCTCGCGCAGGGCCTCGGTGGCGAGGATCGCTCCGGGCCGGGCGACGTCACACAGCCGGCTCGCAAGATTGACCGGCGGTCCGTATACGTCACCTCCGCGCTCGACGGCGGTGCCGAACGCGATGCCGACCGACAGCTCCGGGAAGTCCTCTCCTTCGGCGATCACAGCCTCCATCAGATCGAGTGCCGTGTCGAGCAGTTCGCCCGGCGAGGTCGAGGCGAGCATCACCGCATCGCCGATCGTCTTGACCAGCCGCACCGGAGGACGCACGACGCCGGCGGCGATCGAGTTGAAGCGTTCGGCGATCTCACCGAGCTCCTCCGCCGGAATCTGCTGACCCAGCGATGTGAACCCGACCAGATCGGCGAAGCAGACAGTCATCTCACGTGTGCCGTCGAGGAAGTCGATCGCTGCTTCGTTGCCGAGAATGTCCGCGCGCAGCTCATCGCGGAGGTGCAGATTGAAGAGGTGCTGGAGCACGAAGGCGAACTCCGGGGTGGTGGCCCGTGTGATCGCGGCGTAGCGCTTGGCCATCTCGGCCTCGTCGAGCGCAGGCTCGAGGTATGTGGCGAGAAACTGTCGCTCGACCACGACGGCCAGCTGCGAGAGCGCGCCACCGAGCACGCGGTTGATCTCGCGGATGCTCTCGAGCGACATTCCCATGTCGAGATTCGCGCGGACCGACTTCATCGTCTTGACATCGAACTCGCTGAAGAAGACCTGGTCGTGTTCGGGCTCGGCCAGGCCCAGCGAGCGGCGCAGCTCGAGGAACAGCTCGACATCGATCCCCGACTTCTCGGCGACCTGTGCGGCCGTGAAGCGCGGCGTCCCGCCCAGGGCTCGCTCGACCGGCAGCAAGAACAGCCGTTGCTCGGCGTGCGCGAGAAGGACTTCTTCCGGCTCGACGAGTTCGTCGTCAATCAGGTAATCGAGCAGGCGAGCGCGCGCGGCCTTAGCGTCGCTTCCTTCCACGTCATCGAGCAGCCCCTCGGCCTCGTAGTCGAAGTCGGGGTGGCGCTTGCTCACGCCTGTCTACTTGCCGTAGCGGTGCTCGGCCAGCACGAGCTGCTCGGGCAGAGCGGTGCGCGGCGGCGGCGACGGGTCGGCGGTGACCGAGACGGTCTCGCCGGACGAGCGAGAGAGAGTGTGCTCGCCGTCGGCCGAGCGGTACGTGACGGTCTCGTCATCGACCGAGACGATCTCGCCGTCCTGGCCGGGCTCGACTCCCGCGGCCTTCAGATAATGCAGGAGATCCTCGGCTTCGTTCTCGAAACGCAGAATGCGGATCTTCGCGCCGACTGCGCAGTCTGCGAGCGGCACGCCGGCGATGCGGTCGGCCGGGTCGATCGGGTGGCCGTGCGGGCACGTTTTGGCGTCGCCGATCGCCGCGAGCATCTTCTCTTCCATCAGGGGTGACATCGCGTGCTCCATCAGCTCCGCCTGTTCGTGGACATCGTCCCATGGGATGTCGAGAACGTCCGTGAGGAAGCGTTCGATCAGGCGGTGGCGACGAACGATCTGCTCGGCGTGGGTCTTGCCGTGCTGGGTGAACTGCCAGGTCTTGTCGGGCAGCCGCTGGACGTATCCGTCGGCTTCCAGACGCGCGACCATCTCGTGCACCGTCGGCGCTGAGAGCTGCATTGCCCGGGCGATGTTGGCGCCGGAGATCGGTAGGCCCGCCTCCTGCAGCCAGAAGATCGTCTGGAGGTATTCCTCTTCAGCGACTGTGGCGTGATCGTGCGACATCGGGGCAGATCCTATACGCGGTCGGCAATAGGCTGACCGACGATGTCAGCGCAGCCGAGACCAGTTCTGATCGCCCCCGACAAGTTCCGCGGCACGCTCACCGCTGCCGAAGTCGCCCGAGCGGCGGCCGACGGACTCGCCCGCATCGGGATCGAGTCGGACATCTGCCGCATCGCCGACGGCGGCGAAGGGACGATCGACGCCCTGCTGGCGGAAGACTCCTTCGAGATCCTCTCGACTGAGGTCAGCGACGCGCTCGGCCGGTCGGCCGAGGCGCGGATCGCTTTGCTCGACGAGAAGATCGCTCTGGTGCAGTGCTCGGATGCGATCGGCCTTGAGCTGATCGCGAAGCGCGATCGCGACGCGCTTGCAGCCAGCTCGCGTGGCGCCGGCGAGCTGATCGCAGCGGCGGCCGAGACCGGGGCAAGGAACGTGGTCGTCGGGATCGGCGGCACCGCGACCACCGACGGCGGCGCCGGGGCGATCGAACTGCTGCGCGAGCGCGGACTGATCGGCAAGCGCGGACCGCTGAAAGGCTGCCCGAAGATCACCGCCCTGTGCGACGCGCGCGTGGCGTGGGAGAGCGCCCCTGGCATCTTCGCCCCGCAGAAGGGCGCGAGTCTTGAACAGGTCGGATTGCTCGAGGATCGCCTGCACGCGCTGGCCACCGAACTGCCACAGGATCCGCGCGGCAAGCTGATGACCGGCTGCGGCGGCGGGCTCTCGGGCGGACTCTGGGCGGCCGCTGGCGCCGAGCTCAAAGGCGGCGCGGCGTGGGTGCTCGACCGCGTGGGCTTCACACCGCGAATGCTCGCCGCGCGCGCCGTGATCACCGGGGAGGGCTCGCTCGACCGGCAAACGCTGCTCGGCAAGGCCGTCGGCGAGGTCGCGACGCGGGCGCGCCAGTCGGGCGTTCCCTGTCACGCGATCGTCGGACGCATGGACATGAGCGAGTTCGACGCCCGCATCCTCGACTTCGAGAGCTGGACCGAGGCCGGGACGCCCGACGCGATCGCCGACGTCGCCGAACGCCTGGTCGCCGTACTCGCCCCTGCGTGAAGCGACAACCGCTGGTAGTTTTCGGCGTCATGAAACGTCGCGGGTTTCGGTCCAGTCTGGCGCTCGGCGCAGCCGTGGCAGCGGCGCTCGTGTTCGCGCCGGCCTCGCTCGCGGCCGACAACGCGACACTCGACGGCGTTGTCGAGGCCTCGCCGAACATCTACCAGGTCACAATCACTTCGACCTTCACCGGATGTCTGGCCGACTACTGCGCGTGGTACCCGATCGCCTACCTGTACGACTCGGCGAAGGTCTGCCCGGACACCCAGGACGCAGCCGATCTCGAGGGCAACCACTTCCTCACCGGCGCAACGATGGACTACATGGGCACCGAGATCACCACTGCTTCGGTGCAGTCGTTCAACCCCGACTTCAAGATCTGCGTCTACCACTTCCACGAGACCACGTTTCATTTTGCGGCCGAGCTGCGCACCGCGATCACGCCACCGCTCAGCCTGAAGAAGGCCAAGAGCGAGACCGAGAAGTATCTCGCGAAGAAATACAGCCGCAAGTTCAAAAGCGGCAAGAGCAAGAAGATCGCCTGCAAGCTCAGGCAGGGCAGCGTCACCGAGGCGATCTGCAGCGTGAAATGGAGTTACAGGAAGAGCGGCAGGACCACAAAATACTCGGGTCCGGTGTACGTCGTCTCCTTCCTCGCCAAGCTCGGCAAACCGGCGATCAAGACGACGGCGAAGATCGGCTCGAAGCGCCTCTAGCTCTCCACCAGAGTGCTGACCACCGCTTCGTAGACGCCACTGCCGTGTGTCGCCTCGGTCACCCGCACATTCTCGGTCGACGCAGCGATCGCCTCGAGTTCGGGGTTGGCGACCACGGCATTGCGCATCAGGAAGAAGCGTCCGACGACCGGCGCGACCTCCATGTCCTCGCGTGAGTCGCCGCAGGCGATCACTTCGCTCTTCGAGTAGCCGCGGATCTGCATGTGGCGGGCGACTGCGCCGGCCTTGCTCGCGACGCGCGGTATCAGGTGATAGGCGTGCAGGTGCTCAAAGCGGAGCCGATCCGACTTGCGTCTGATTCGACCGTTGTCGACCAGCCGCAGATTGCCGTGCCCGGCTTCGTCGAGGAATGCGTCGACCTCAGCCGTGTCGAGCCAGCCGCGAAAGAGGTGTGAGACATCGCGATCGCGATGCCAGGGCGAGTGATACTCGAGCTGTTCGGAATACTGCTCGAGCAACATCGTCGGCACACCTGCAGCTTCGATCTGCTGATAGATGTTGCCGCTCTCGTTCGGCTCGAGCCCGCCCGTCAGCCACTCGGGGTGCTCGTTGTCGCCGATCACCAGGCCGCTGCCGACCTCGAAGATGTAGCTGTCCTGGCCGAGCAGGCGCGCATCCTCGAGCACCTGCGCCTGCCGGCGACCGCTGAAGATGCAGATCTCGACGCCCGCGCGCAGGCAGGCCTCGACCGCGCGCACGCCGTCGGTCGTGATGCGACCCTCGCCATCGTGGAAGAGCGAGGCGCGCGCGCCGAGCAGTGTGCCGTCGAGATCGACATACATGCACTCAAGCGCCATCGGAAGCTCCCCCTGAATATGCATCTAGCGGCGGGCGCTCTTCGGCGGGAATCGTGCGCAGCTCGGGCTCGCCCTCGAAGTAGCCGAGGAACTCATCACTCGGCTCACGCACATCACCACCCTCGACTCGCGCCATCAAGGCGCGTTGAACCGCAAAGGCCATCGGCGCGAGCTCGTGCAGGTGCTGGTGGCGGTTGAGACGCTCGCCGAGATCGGACTGCGCGATTCCGGCCAGTCCGAAGCGCTCGTAGAAGTCGATCAGCAGAGCGATCTCCACTCCGTAACCGGTCCGAAAAGGCACCGACGCCAGCGCCTCGCGCCGCGCGGCCAGCTCACCCGCCAGCGGCTGACGCACCGCGGCAAGCTCCGGGAAGTAGGTGTTGAGCAGCGGGCGGGCGACGAGTTCGTTCACCCGGCCTCCGCCACCCTCGATGCGCACGCCCGCAGAGGTGAACGGACGATCGAACGCCCCCTTGACCATCTGCAGCGATGCCTCCTCAAGCAGCGGACCGACGAGTCCACAGACGAAGCTCTCGGAGAAGCCCTCGGTGTCCGAGTCGACGAACACGATGATCTCGCCGGTCGCAACCGAAAGCGAACGCCAGAGCGCGTCGCCCTTGCCCTTGACCGGCCCGGCGCTCGGAATCAGCGCGGCCTCCTGGCGCACCTCGGCGCCGGCCTGCGCCGCGAACTCGGCGCTGCCGTCGGCTGAGTCGGCGTCGATCACCAGCACCTGATCGACCGCGCCGGCCTCGCGCAGACGCATGCAGCTCGCCGCCACCCGACCGACCGTGAGCGCGGCCTCCTTGACCGGGATCACGACACTGACGCTGCGCTCGCCTTTGACTTCGGCAAGGCTCGAAGCCGTGTAGCGACCAGCCTCGAAGGTGCGCTCGCGCGCCCATTGAAGGGCGCGCTCGAGTGCAGCTGTACGTTCCTCGCCCGCCATCACGGGCGAGGATATTGGAGTCGGACCGCCGCCTCGGTCAGGCGGCGACAGGTTCGCGCTCGGCGCCCGCCTGCTGCTGGTGCTTGGTGAACTTCAGGTTGCCGTCGTCGAGCGAGGCCGAGTGGAAGTCCACGTAGTCCTGGTGGTAAGTCATGCGCAGCTTCCACGGCGCACGTGAACCCGCCTTCGGGAACTTCTCGATCGCGCGCAGCACGTAGCCGGCCGGGAAGTCGAGCAGCGGCTCCTCGGTGACGGTCGGGTCGTCGTTGTGCGGAGTGACGACGTTGAATCCGCCCTCGTCCATGTGATTGAGAATGCGGCAGACGTACTCGGCGACGAGGTCGGCCTTGAGCGTCCACGACGCGTTCGTGTAGCCGACGGTGAACGCGAAGTTCGGCACGTCGGTCAGCATGCAGCCGCGGTAGACCATCGTCTCGGCCGGGTCGCCGACCTCGCCGTCGATCGAAACCTCGATCCCGCCGAGCGGCACGAGGTCAAGACCCGTCGCGGTGATCACGATGTCGGCCTCGAGCTCCTTGCCCGACTTGAGCTTGATGCCGCCGGCCGTGAACTCCTCGATGTGATCGGTGACGATCGAGGCTTTCTTTTCGCGCAACACTCGGAAGAGGTCGCCGCTCGGGACGATGCAGAGGCGCTGATCCCACGGGTTGTAGGGCGGGTTGAAGTCTTTGCCGACCTTCTCGTCGGCGCCCTCGATCTGGCGCGCGATGCCGCCCATCAGCAGCTTGCGCGAGAGCTTCGGGAAACGCTGGCAGAAGTGGTAGAAGATCAGCGTCTGCGTGGCGTTCTTCCAGCGCGTGGCCGCGTATCCGCGCTTCTTGCCGAGCAGCTTGAAGAGCAGCAGCGCGATCGGGTCCTTCTTCGGCAGGCTCATCATGTAGGTCGGGGTGCGCTGGAGCATCGTCACATGCTCGGCTTTGTCGGTCATCGCAGGAAGGATCGTCACCGCCGTCGCACCAGAGCCGATGATCACGACCTTCTTGCCGGTGTAGTCGAGATCTTCAGGCCAGAACTGAGGCTTGATCACCTGCCCGCCGAAGTTCTCGATTCCGGGGAAGCCGGGGTCGTAGCCGGCGTCGTAGCGGTAGTAGCCCGTGTTGCCATAGAGGAAGGAGCAGCGCACCTGCGAGGTTTCGCCGGTCGTTGCGTCGGCGAGCGTGACGGTCCACTTCGAGTCGGCCGTCGAGAAATCTGCCGCGACGACCTTCTGGCCGTAGCTGATGTGCCTGTCGACGCCGGTCTCGGTGGCGGCCTCGGTGAGGTAGTCCATGATCTTGTCGCCGTCGGCGATCGACTGCTCGGAGATCCACGGCTTGAACTTGTAGCCGAGCGTGTACATGTCGGAGTCCGAACGCACACCCGGATAGCGGAAGAGATCCCAGGTGCCGCCGATGCGCTCGCGCATCTCGATCAGGCGAAATGTCTTGCCGGGTGCGGCAAGC
This sequence comes from Solirubrobacterales bacterium, assembly GCA_047605325.1. Classification (GTDB taxonomy): domain Bacteria; phylum Actinomycetota; class Thermoleophilia; order Solirubrobacterales; family JACPNS01; genus JACPNS01. Next base: position 45,413 of record JASGFX010000013.1, read on the forward strand.
TGGAGGTGGCGCGCGGCGCCGATGCCTGAAAGGCCAGCGCCGACGATCAGGACGTCGACATCGTCAAGCGGGGTGATGGTCTGGTCGGACATCTGGAAGGGGCTCCTCGAGAGATTGCACAGGGGATCTGCCGTCCGGCCAATATATCAACACTGTGTTGAGTTTGTCAACCCCTTGTCGAAAAAATCAACAGCGTGTATATTGAACCCATGACGCCGACCGCCACAACTCCAGCCAGAGGACGCCGCGCCAAGCGCCCGAGCGGCGACGAGCGCGAGCAGGCGATCCGCGAGACGCTCGAGAAACTGCTCGAGACAAAGCAGTTCCACGAGATCTCAATCGACGATCTCGCCAGGGGCGCGGGGATCTCCCGCCCCTCCTTTTACTTCTACTTCGAGTCCAAGGAGGCCGCGCTGCTGGCGCTGCTCGACGAGATCGTCGGACAGGCCGACGCCGTCAGCGACGTCTCCCAGGCGATGATCGACGCCGACCCCCGCAAATTCCTGCGCGACTCTCTGGCCGCCTACGTGACGATCCTCGGGGCGCATCGCGGCGTGATGGTCGCCGGCAGCCAGGCCGCGGTCACCAGCCCCGAAGTGCGCAAGCTCTGGAGCCGAGTGCGCGAGCGCTGGGTGCAGATGGGCGCCGACGGCATCGCCGCCGAGCGCAGGCGCGTGGGCATCACCGGCGCGCTCGCCCCGCGTGAACTCTCGATCGCGCTGCTGAACATGAACGAGGGCGTGATGAACTCGATGTTCGCCGGTGAGGAACCGTCGGTCCCCGAGGAACGCGTGATCGACGTGCTCTCAGGAGTCTGGGTCAACGCCGTGTACGAAGGCCCCGCGCCCGAAGGCTCTTAGGATCGGGCGCGTGAGCGCCGACCTCTCAGAATTCCTCGAAGCAGCTGCCGAGCAGCCCGAGCAGCTGGTCGAGGTCGCACACGAGCCCGGCCAGGAGCCGTTTCTCGTCGACCTGCCGGACGAACTCAACCCGCGCGTCGCCGATGCGCTGACCGGGGTCGGAATCGAGCAGCTCTATGGCCATCAGCTGCAGTGCTTCGACGAAGCGCTCGGAGTGGGCGGCTCGCCCGGCGGCAACGTGATCGTCACGACCGGCACCGCGAGCGGCAAGTCGCTCTGCTTCAACCTGCCGGTCCTGCACACCCTCGCCTCGGACCCGTCGGCGCGGGCGCTCTATCTGTATCCGACCAAGGCGCTCGCCCAGGACCAGGCCAGAAAGCTCGGGGAGCTCGGCGCCGGGCTCGGCAAGGCCGGCCGCACGAACCTGCTGCGCCACGCGATCTACGACGGCGACACGCCCGGCGGCGAGCGGCGCTCGATCCGCGAGAAGAGCAACCTCGTGCTGAGCAATCCCGACATGCTGAGCCAGGGCGTGCTGCCAAACCACCGCCAGTGGGCCGATTTCTTCGCGAACCTCGCCTGGATCGTCGTCGACGAGGCGCACGTGTACCGCGGCGTGTTCGGGTCGCACGTGGCCAACGTGTTGCGACGCCTGCGCCGGATCGCCGCCGCCTACGGCACGCGGCCACGGATCATCATGACCAGCGCGACGATCGCCAATCCTCTGCAGCTCGCCGAGCGGCTCTCGGGCGAGAAGTTCGCGCTGGTCGACCGCGACTCTGGACCTCGCGCCGATCGCGAGATCGTGATCTGGAACACCCCGCTGACCGACGAGCAGGCCGGCACGCGGGGAAGCGCGCTCTCGGAGGCCGCAACGATGCTCGCGCGGATGGTGCGCGCCGACCTGCGCACGATCGTCTTCATGAAATCGCGACGCGGCGTCGAACTGATCCACCGCTTCGCCGGTGACCTGCTCGCCGACCGCCCCGATCTCGCCGAAGCGATCGCGCCGTACCGCGCCGGCTACACCGCCCAGCAGCGCCGCGAAATCGAGCAGCGGTTGATGCGAGGCGACCTCAAGGCCGTCGTCGCGACCAGCGCGCTCGAACTCGGCATCGACATCGGTGAGCTCGACGCGGCGCTCGTCACGACCTTCCCCGGCACGGTCGCCTCGCTGCGACAGATGTGGGGCCGCGCCGGACGGAACCACCGGGGCGTCGGCGTCTACATCGCCGGTGAGGATGCGCTCGATCAGTTCTTCTGCCGCCACCCCGATGAGTTCCTCGCCCGTCCCGTCGAAGCCGCGATCCTCGATCCGTGGAACGAGTCGGTCCACCTCCGCCACCTGCATGCGGCGATCTACGAACTGCCGCTGCGCGAGGCCGACACCGAGTTCTTCGGCGAGAGCGTCGACGAGTTCGCACGCCAACTCGTCTCCGTGGGCGCCGCGCGCGAAGATGGCGGCCGCTGGCTGCCGCGCGGCGAGGATTTCCCGGCCGCGCGTATCGCGCTCAGGTCCGCCAGCGCTGACAACTTCCACATCGTCAACTCCGAGACCGGCGAAGTGATGGGCACGGTCGAGGCCGAGCGCGCCTTCACGACGGTCCACCCCGGCGCGATCTACATGCACATCGGCCGTCAGTACGAGATCGACGAACTCGGGCTCGAGTCGCGCACCGTCGTTGCGCGGCCGTTCGACGGAGACTGGTACACCCAGCCGAAGTTCGAGACCGACACCTACATCGAGCGCGTGCTCGAGACACGCGAACTCGGCAGGGCGACTCTGAACTTCGGGCTGGTCGCGGTGAGCGAACAGGTCACGCACTTCCAGCGCAAGTCGATCCAGGGTCAGGAGACGCTCTCACTCGAGGCACTCGACCTGCCGGCACAACACTTCACCACGCAGGCGCTCTGGTACACGCTCGGCGACGACCCGCTCTCGGAGGAGCTTCCGCTCGATGTTCTGCAGGGCTCGCTACACGCCGCTGAGCACGCCCAGATCGCAGTGTTGCCATTGATCGCGATGTGCGATCGCTGGGACATCGGCGGCCTCTCGACAGCCTTCCACCCGCAGACCGGCCAGCCGACGATCTTCATCTACGACGGTCACCCCGGCGGCGTCGGGATCACCGAACACGGCTACCACGAGTTCGAACGACTCGTCGCCGACGCGCAGCGGCTGATCGAGGAGTGCCCGTGCGAATCGGGCTGCCCGAGCTGCATCCAGAGCCCGAAGTGCGGAAACCTCAACGACCCGCTGCACAAAGCCGGAGCGCTCAGGCTGCTCGGCTCGCTCGCCGGCTGAGCCTGCAAGGCCGCTCGCACCCACCCGGCGACCGCGACTCGGCGGCGAAAGACCGGTTAGCGGTTATGGAGGGCCGCCGACGTGCGGGGATCAATCATGAAGCTTCTCAGTTGCACTTTTCGCGTGGTGATCGGCGCCGTTGCGCTCATGCTCGTAGTCGCACCGAGCGCGCCTGCCGCTGCCAGCGGTGGGTCGGGCGGCGCCGGTCCATCAGGCAAAAAGGTCCAGCGCACCCCCGTGATCGCCGCCTTCAGGCTCGAAACCGCGATCGTCGACGGCGGCAGGCTCGGCCTCGCCTACCGCATCACCGCGCCGGCCAAGCGCGTACGCGTCCGAGCGGTTGTTCGCACCAGCGGAGGCACATTTGTGAAAACGATGGAGCTCGGCCTGCACCGGACCAACACGCGGCAGGCAATGCGACTGACGCTCGACGATCTCGGCGTCTCGCGCTCGGGCAAGTACAAAGTGCGCCTCTCGGCGCGCGACGGCAAGGGTCGATCGGCCAAGCGGGCAAAAGAGGTGCCGGCTTGGCGGAGTTTCAATTACTCGAGCCACCGCTTCCCCGTCGTCGGCAAATTCAGCTTCGGCGGTGAGGGTGCGAAGTTCGGCGCAGGACGCCCTGGGCATATCCACCAGGGTCAAGACGTCGTCGCCGACTCCGGCACACCGGTCGTCGCCCCGTACGGCGGCACGATCAGCTATGTCGCCTACCAGGCCGGTGGCGCCGGGTACTACGTGGTCGAACACGCGGACGACGGTCGCGACTACGTCTTCATGCACTTCCTCAAGGATTCGACCGTCGTGAAGCTCGGCGACCAGGTGAAGACCGGCCAGCGGCTCGGGCTCGTCGGCGCGACCGGCGACGCCAGCGGCCCGCACCTGCACTTCGAGGTCTGGACCGGCGGCGCATGGCAGTTCGGCGGCAAACCGGTCGATCCGCTGCCGCTGCTGAAGAGCTGGTACGCCAGCGGCGCCGGCGGCGCGGTCCGCACCAGCGCCGTCCGGGCCGGCGCGGCCGTCGTGGGCGGCAGGTTCGACTGAACGCGAGCATTTAGGCTGTGCGATCGCAATGGCGATCGTGCGACCTGAACAACCCGGAGACGAAGCCGCGATCGGCGCCGTCTACGTCGCAGCATTTCCGAGCACCGAGGAGCTCGAGCTCTATCAGCGGCTGCGCGAATCAGATGTGTTCGTGCCCGAATTGAGCCTGGTCGTTCAGCAGGAGGAGATGGTGGTCGCCCACGCGCTGCTCTCGGGAGTCGTGGCGGGTGAGAGCGAAGCGCTGATCCTCGGGCCGATGGCGATCCTCCCCGATCACCAGCGCGGCGGGCTCGGAACCGCGCTCGTACGCATGGGACTCGAGCGCGCCCGCGCGCTGAAGTACGAATGCGTCGTGGCGATCGGTCCCGGCGACTTCTTGGCGAATTGCGGCTTCCGCCCGGCCCGCGGCCGCGGGCTGACGATCGAAATGAATGTCCCCGACGAGAATTTCTGCGTCGCGGAGCTGGCGCCGCTCGGAGTGACCCCCGGCCCAGTGCTGTTTCCCGAGGAGTGGATCGGCTGACCCCTCCCCGCGCTTTGCAAGCGACGGTTTGCAAGCTTCGAGCTTGCAAAGGATCTCGGCCCGGGGATCGGGCTTGAACGAGGGGAAAACGCTGCAAGCTTCGAGCTTGCAAAGAAAAAGGCTTGGGAAAGGGGCGCTTTGACCCGCTCATCCGTTGCAAGCTCGAAGCTTGCAAATCGACCGGGCGCGTGACCAACTCGAAAGTCGGCCTCGCTTCTTATGCTGCTTCGAATGAAGCGGATTGGCCACAAGGGCGCTCATACGATCGAACACGGCAACACGCTCGCGAGCTTTCATGCCGCACGCGGGCTGGGCGTGGACATGATCGAGTTCGGCATCATCCGCCATCCCTACGAAGACCGCCAGAAGGGCAAGTTGGTGCTCGCCCACGACCCCGGCGACGCCTCCGCGCGTGAGGATTCCACGCTGATCACGATGGAGCAGGGCCTCGATCTGCTCGCCTCCCCCGATTTCGCCGAGATCGGCCTCGACGTCGATATGAAGCACCGCGGCTACGAACTCCAGCTGATCGACGCCCTGCGCGAGCGCGACCTGCTCGCCCGCACGATGATCACGACGATGGAGTACGAGTCGATCAAGCTGCTGCGCGAACACATCGCGCCGGGCGAGGTCAAACTCGGCCTGACGATTCCGAAGGTCACAAAGGACTGGCTGAGCATGCCCTCGGTGGTCAAGCCGATCATCGCGGCCGGGGTGATCGAGCATCGCCTGCGCCAGCCCGCGCGTGTCGCGAAGATGGTCGAGTCGGGGATGATCGAAGCCGTGATGGCGTTTCACGCACTCGTCTCGGGCCGACTCGTCAAGGCTGTGCACGACGCCGGCGGCGAACTCTACGCCTGGACGGTGGACGATGCCGCTCAGATCGAGCGACTCTTCGCGATGGGCGTCGACGGCATCGTCAGCAACGATCCGCGCCTGTTCGACGAGGCCGAGGATCGGGCCCGCGCCGCCTGAGACGCTGCGGGCAGATCGCCCATAGGATCGGCAGATGCCGAAATACATCGACGTCCCCTCGCAGAACGACATCAAGCAACTGATGGCCGTGAGCGCGCCAGCCTGCGCCTCGATCTATCTCCCGACATCAACCCTCCCGACCGAAGCCGACGCCAACCGCATCGAGTTCAAGACGCTCGCCTCCAAGGCGATCGAGCGGCTGAACGCGTCTGGTGCCGACAAGCACGACGTGAGCGCGATTCATGAGGGCCTCGCAGAACTCGACGACGATGAAGGCTTCTGGCTGCACCAGGCGCGCAGCCTCGCGGTCTTCGCGACCCCCGACTCAGTGCGCACGTTCCGCCTGCCGAACAACCTCACCGAACTCGTCGACGTGTCCGACCGCTTCATCGTCAAGCCGCTGCTGCGCGCCGTGACCTTCCCGCAGGCGGCCTACGTGCTGGCGCTGTCGGTCAACTCGGCGCGGCTGCTCGCGATTTCGCCCGAAGGCGAGCCGCAGGAGGTCGAGGTCGCCGACATGCCCAAGGACGCCCCGACCGCGGTCGGGCTCGATTCGCTCAAGGACAATGACCCGACGAGCCGTACGCAGGGCGACGCCGGCCGCAAACTGCGCCTGCGCCAGTACGCCCACCAGGTGGACCGCGCGCTGCGGCCGGTGCTCGGCGGCCGCGACCTGCCGCTGATCCTCGCCGCGACCCAGCCGCTCGAGTCGATCTTCCGCGCGACGACCCATTACCCACGGCTCGCGCCCGAGAACATCGAGGGCAACCCCGACGAGCGCACCGACGCGCAGCTGGCCGACGCCGCACGCAAGGTGCTCGACGTCGTCTACGCACAGAAGCTCGAAAAGATCAAAGAGACCTACGAAGCCCGCGCCGGAAAAGACCGCGCCACCACCGACCTCACGCGCATCGCGCGGGCGGCCACGTTCGGGGCCGTCGATCTCTTGCTGGTCGACATCGATGTCTCGATCGACGGCACGGTCGACCCCGACACCGGCGCATTGCAGATCGACGAAAGCGACCGGGTCAGCAACTACGGAGTCGTCGACGAGATCGCCAAGCGTGTGCTCGAGTCGAGCGGCCGGGTGCTCGCGGTGCGCAAGGAGCAGGTGCCCGAGGGGGCCGACGCGGCCGCGATCTTGAGATTCGCGATCTGACCGTTAACATCACTCCGCTCGGCGAGATAGCTCAGTTGGTAGAGCACACGACTGAAAATCGTGGTGTCCCCGGTTCGAATCCGGGTCTCGCCATCCTCAGGCCAGGCTGGCCAGGTATTCGGCGCGCAGAGCAAATGTCTCGCGCATCTCCCCAGTGACCTCCCCGAGGAACTCCTCGCGGTAGGTGCCGTCGGTGAAGACGGCGATCGCGTAGTAAAGGCCGCTGAGGATCGCGACGGCGCCACTGACCATGAACAGCTGGTCGGTGATCGTCAGTGTCACACCGCCGACGTTCCAGGTCGCGATCGACTCGGCGGTACCTCCCGTCCAGGTCTGGGTGAGCGCAGCGCTGACGGCGATCATCCCGAACACCATGAAGAACGCCGCGACGGCGACGGTCACGAGCAGCACCTGGAGCGACTGCGAGATGAACAGCACGAGTCCGACGTTGATCCGTTGCGCGCGAGTCAACGGCGGTGTGTCCTCTGCGACAGAGCCAGCGATGCGATCGACCTCGCGCGGCAGCCGCACGAAAAGAAACAACGCTCCGACAAGCACGAGCAGCAGCGCGATCGCGACCATGTTGCCGGCGTCCATGTCGGCGAAGACCTGCCAAACCTCGTTGGTCATGAACAGCACCACGGAGAAGAGCATCAGCAGCGGAAGTGCGCGTGCGATCAGCGCGAGGGAGCCGGCGAGCTGACCGAACAGACGACGTCCGGCCCAGCGCATGATCGACCAGACCCCGAACACGGTGAAGGCATAGATCAGCGCGAGCAACAGCAGGTTGAAGCCGGCCGTCACCACGGCGCTGACCCATTGCTGGTTGAAGATCAACGGCAGCAGCGCCGGAACCACCACGAACCCGGCGAGCTCGAACTTGCCGATGTCTTCGGGTCGCTCGAACGCGCGGCGTCCGCGTACCCGATTCGCGGTCGCCCACGCCGCTGCGAGCAGCGCGGCCCCGCCGAGCAGCGTGAGCGCATTCGCCCACCACGCCCAAGTCAGATCGAGCACCCCGAGCAGCTCGACCCAGAAGACAAATGCGAGCAGACCTACAGCACGTGTCCAGATGTCGCGCGACGCATCACGCCCGACGATCAGCAGCGGCAACCCCGCTTGGCGAAAGCTCTCTTCGTACTGGGCCCGCTCCACGCCTGAAGCGTCCCGACCGCGTGGGACGGAAAGTACCGATTGGTACCCGAATCACCGCAAAGTCACCCCAATTTTGACTAAAGCGATTGCAGATCGAAACCGATGGACTTCCTTGGACATGCGCGCCAGCCCTGCAGACGGGCCCGCGCAAGAAAAACCAAATCCATTCCCCTCAAGGAGAACTGACATGACCTCGAAGTCGAAGCGTCGCAGCATTGCGCTGGGCCTCTTTCTCGTCCTCGCCATCGCCGCAGGCGGTGCGTACGCATACTGGACCGCCGGTGGCTCCGGAACCGGAACAGGCACGGCCGCCTCTGGCACCACCGCCCTGACCGCGGTTCAGACGACCACCCTGAGCAACTTCTACCCCGGCGACACCGCCCAGACGATCTCGGGCAACTTCAACAACCCGAACAGCGGCCCGGTCTGGGTCACCAGCGTGACCGCGAGCATCGCGTCCGTCACCAAGGCCACCGGCGCACCGGCCGGCACCTGTGACGCGACCGACTTCACACTCGCGAACGCCACGATGAGTGTGGGCGCCGAAGTCGCCTCCGGTTCGGCCAAGGGTGCCTGGACCGGCGCGACGATCAAGTTCAACGACAAGGCCAGCACGAACCAGGACGCCTGCAAGGGCGCGACGGTCAACCTGTCCTACTCGATCACCTGATCCGACAGATAGATCTCTCTTGAGGGAGAGCGAGCGCGGCGGCCGGGGTCAAAGCCCGGCCGCCCGCACGCGTTTTCAGGCTCAAGAGATCTGCTGACGATGCCCACGGTCAATCCAAGTCAGAGGACCAGCAAGGTGCCGCAGTTCGCGGTGACCCTCGTGATGGTCTTGCTCGCTCTGGCAGTCGGAGCCGTCGTCGTCAACGCCGCATCAAAGGCCGGTGCGGCGAAGAAGAAAAAGAAGTCGACACCCGCGGCGTTCCTGATCAGTGGATCGCTCGCCGGATCTCTCAGCCCGGGTGTCCCTCAGCAGCTGAAGCTCTCGCTCTCGAACAAGAAGACGGTCCCGATCTGGGTGACCAAGCTGAGCGTCGCGCTCTCGATCGATGCTCAGCACGCAGCGGCCGGCTGCTCCGCCGCCCGTGATTTCCAGGTCAGCCAGTTGCCGAAGACGGCCTATCCGTACAAACTCGCCAAAAAGAAGAAGGCGAGCAAGAAGAAGAAAAAGAAGAAGCAGAAGATCGCCTGGAAGCCCTATCCGGAAAAGCTCGCCAAGGGCTATCCGCAGGTCACGATGATCGACCTGCCCTCGACCAATCAGGACGCCTGCAAGGGCGCGACGATCAATTTCCACCTGACCGGCAAGGCTCAGAACAAGAAGCCGGCCAAGAAGAAGGCCGCAAAGTGACGCGGCTCCCGCGCTCACCCAGCACCCTCCTCGGCACGCTGATCACGGCCGCGCTGCTCTGCGCGGTCACCGCCGGGATCGCCGGCGCCTACTGGACAGCGGGCGGGTCCGGGGGCGGATCGGGCGCGGCGGCGACGATGCCCGCCGGAGTCACACCGACCTTCACCAACAGCGGGACCACCGTGACGATCTCGATCACCCAGGTCGCGCTTTCGGGCACGAACATCGGAGCCCGCGCGAACGGTGGCTACCGCGTCAAGCGCTATCCGGCGGCGGGCGGCGCAGGGGTGACGATTCCGGCCGGCACATGCTCGTCGCTCGTCACGGGCGCAGCTGCGACGCTCACATGCACCGAGACCAGCACTCCGCGCGGCGACTGGAAATACACGGTCACACCGATCCTCAGCGGCTGGTCGGGAGCCGAGAGCGCAACCAGCGCGACGCTCACGCTCGCGCCCGACGCCGCGACCGGCCTCGGACTCACCCTTCAGCCCGCCGCAGCGGTCGCGCTCTCCTGGACGGCCGGCGCAGGCGCGACGGGATACAACGTCTATCGCCGCACGAGCACGGGCGCCTACAACTACGCCACGCCGGTCAACGGGTCGACTCCCATCAGTGGCACGACCTACACCGACACGACCCCGACCAGCGGCACCGCCTACACATATGTGGTGCGCAGCGTCGTGACCGGATCGTCGGGTCAGCAGATCGAGAGCGGCAACAGCAACGAGCCGGCGACGGTCACGGCCGACGGCACCGTGCCGACGGGCGTGACGCTGAACGCTGTCGCGACTCCGTTGACCGGCTCGCTGACGCTCAGCGGAGCGGCGACCGACACGGTGTCGGGGATGAAGAACATCGCCTTCCAGTACAAACTCAGCTCGGGCAGCACCTGGACGACCGCGTGCACCGCGACGACGAGCCCGTACTCGTGCAGCTTCGCCACCACTTCGGTCGCCGACGGCCTCTACGACTTCCGGGCGCTCGCCAGCGACAACGTCGGCAACCAGACGGCTTCAACGGTCCAGACCAGCCGCCGGATCGACAACACCGCACCGGTTGCCGTCGCCACCAACCCGGGCACGTACGTGCGCGGCAACATCACGCTCGGCGGAACCGCCGCCGAGACCGGCTCGGGCGTCGCTTCGATGCAACTCAACGGCCGGGCGGTCGGCGCCGGCGCGTGGACGACCGTATGCACCGGGACGGCCAGCCCGCTCAGCTGCACCTACGACACGACCGGTATCGCCGACGGCACCTACGAGGTGCAACTCGTCGCAACCGACGCCGCCGGCAACGTCGGCACATCGAGCACCGTGACGCCGATCTACGTCGACAACACCGCCCCGACGGCGACCATGACCGACCCCGGCGCGAACAACGCGGGCGTCGAGACACTCGCAAGCACTGTGAGCGACGCAACCTCCGGTCTCGCAACCGTCACTTACCAGTACAAGCTGAACTCGGGCACGACCTGGAGCACCGCGTGCTCTTCGACGGCCACGCCGTACACCTGCAGCTTCAACACCGGCTCGGTCGCTGACGGTCTCTACGACTTCCGCGTCATCGCCGTCGACAACGCAGGCAACTCGACCACTTCGGCGACGATCGCGAGCAGGCGCATCGACAACACGGCGCCGACCGTGACTCTGACGAGTCCCGGCAGCCCGATCCGCGGTGCCGTGACGCTCAACGCCACGTCAGCCGACGGTGGTTCGGGCGTCGCCAGCGTGGTCTTCGCATACAAGCTCTCGAGCGGCTCGACCTGGACCACGATCGCCACGGACACCGCCACGCCGTACACGACCACGTGGACCACGACCGCGCTCAACGGCACCTACGACATCCGCGCCGTATCGACCGACAACGCTGGCAACTCCACGACTTCGACCGTCACGAACATCGTGGTCGACAACACCGCGCCGACGGCGAGCAACATCGCCAACGCCAACGGCAGCGGCACCGCTGGTCGCCCCGACTCCGGCGACACGATGACCTACACATTCTCCGAAGCCATGTCACCGACGTCGATCCTCGCCGGCTGGAGCGGCGCGAGCACTGCCGTGACTGTGCGCCTGACCAACGCGGCGACCGACACCTTCACCGTCTACAACGCAGCCAACAACACACTGTTGCCGCTCGGCAGCGTGACGATCGGGACCAACTGGGTGAGCGCGAACGCGACATTCGCCGCAACGATGGTGATGAGCGGCAGCGCCATCACGGTCACCCTCGGCACGATGAGCGGCGGAACGGTCGCGACTTCGACCTCAACATTCCTGATGGTCTGGACCCCATCCGCCACCGCGACAGACGTGGCGGGCAACGCGATGAGCACAACCACCCGTTCGGCAGGCGCCGGAACGGTCAGGCTGTTCTGACCGGCGCTCAGGCGCGCGGCGTGAAAGTCGCGATGCCGCCCTTGCCAGGGGCGAACGTGATGCTGCGGAAGCCCCACGGCTCGAACTTCTCGGTCGTCGGCTCGATGTCGTAGCGCTCGAGCAACTGCGTCATCACAGCCATGAACTCCATGCGCGCAAACGCAGCGCCGATACAGCGGCGCACGCCGCCGCCGAACGGGATGTAGGCGTAGTTGCTCGGACGCTCCTCGAGGAAGCGCTCGGGGCGGTATTCGCCAGGGTTATCGAAGAGGTTCGGGTCGTCATGGGTGAGAGTCGGCGCGCTTGCGATTCGCGTGTCGTGCGGCAGCGCATAGCCACCGAGCACGTACTCAGGGACCTGCACGCTGCGCACCGCGAAGGACACGGTCGGGCGGATACGGAGGGTCTCGTCGAACACGGCACCGAGATACTCGGTCTCACCAGCGCGCACCGACTGGGTGACCTTCTCGAGTGCGCGCGGGCTGCGCGTGAGGCGCTCGATCGCCCAGGCCAGCGTGCCGGCCGTCGTCTCGTGTCCGGCGACGAGCATGGTGAGCAGTTGGTCGCGGATCTCCTGATCGGTCATCGGGTTGCCGTCTTCGTCGGTGGCCTGGACCATCAACGCCAGAACGTCGCCACGCTCAGAGAGATTCGGGTCGACGCGTGCCTCTTCGATCATCCCGAAAAGGATGCGGTCGGCGATCGCCTTCTGCTTGAGAAATGCGCCCCACGGGCTGCGCGGTCCGAAGTCCTTCTGCGCGAAGCGCAGGAGCACGACGCGTTGACCGGCTTCTACGAACTCGGGCATGCGCCGCTCGAGTTCGGCGAGCTGGCTGCCGTGTGCGCCGAAGACCGTCTGGAGGATCGCGCGCAACGTGATCAGCTGCATCGACTCGAGTGTGCGCATCGGCACGCCGGTCTCCCACGTGTCCATCACGTCGTCGGCGATCTGCGCGAACTCGGCCGAGTAGCCCTGCATGCGCTCGCCATGGAACGGCGGCAGGAGCAGCCGGCGCTGGCGCAGATGGATGTCTTCATCGATCGCGAGCAGCGAGTTGGCACCAAGCACCGTGCCGAGTGGCGAGCCGGTTCCGGCGTGCAGCACGGTGGGCTTCTCGGTCAGAACCTGTTTGATCAGGTCAGGATCTGAGATCACCACGAAGTCGGGGAAGCCCGCGAGGTTGATATGAAACATCGGGCCGTACTTGGCGCGGGCCCGTCGCATCATCGGCACGTGGCGGAGCATGAAACCGAGCGACTGGATCGTCATCGGCATCCGCGGCCCGGGCGGGAAGCCCTTGATCGGCTCGGCCGTCGGCGCGGCGCTTGCGGACTCTCGTGTCGGGGTCTCGACTGCCATTTCCCTGCTCGATTCTCTGGTGACCTGGTGCCCGTGGCGGGCTAAGAAGCGGGGCGGACTCCCCGATGGGGGGTTTTAGCGGGGAGTCCGCCGCTGGTACACGCGTGTACCGCTTGCGTCGCATGGTACACCGATGTACCATGGAATACAACCCCCGAACGAAATTCTTTTGTGAGCACCCCTGAAACCACACCCGGCGCGCCGACGACCCTTTCGGCGCTGTTCGACGAGGACGTCACCCGCGACCGCCTGTTGCTCGCGATGGCCGAGTCGCTGATGGAGAAGGGCTTCGCTGGCACGGTCGTCGCCGACATCGTCAAGCGCGCTCGCGTCTCACGCCGCACCTTCTACGAAGAGTTCGCCGACCGCGGCGAGTGTTTCCTCGCGCTCGGAGAGCGCACGACCGAAGTCGAGCGCCGCGTGATCGAGGCCGCGGCCGATCCGGCGCTTCCCTGGGAAGAGCAGGCGACGCATGCGATCGACAGCTACTTCGCCCTGATGGCCGCAGAACCCCGGCTGACCCACGCGCTGTTGTTTGAGATCTACGCACTCGGAGAACGCGGCGTCGCCGCGCACCGGCAGATCCACAACCTCTTCACCGAGCAACTGGTCTCGCTCGCCAAACGCTCACGTGACAACGGCGCCGAGATTCGCGAGATCAACTACGCCACCTCAGCCGCCGTCGTCGGGGCGATCTACCAGTTGCTGCAAATGCTCTACGAGGACGAGCCGCGCATCACCGTTGACGAGGCCCGTCAGGCCGCGATCGATCTGGTGCTCGACTCGGCCCGCCCGCGCGCCTGATCAGAGCGCCGGCTTTACCTACCCACGGGTATCCCGCGCCGGACAAAGTACGGATTTTGCGGGAATTTTTGCCATTTGCCCTCCATGGCACATTGAATTCGTGTATATTGGCTGAACAGCCAGCCAATGCCCGCTGGTCCCTGCAGATCGCGTTTCCTCCTAGAACAAGATCTGTCCCAAACACCCCGACTCGACCATCCGGGAAACCGGACTCCGCACAACGAGTCGACCCGCCAAAGGCAGCCGTTGCTCAGTCGGCTGCCTTTGGCCTTTAAAAAGGCGTTTGCGCGCGACTGCGAGGCGTTTTTCTTTTGTCGCAATTTGCGACCGCGTGTCGCGATTGGCGCTGAAACCCGGCAATCCCTGACGTATGCTGCTTTCGAGTGGCCAAGGACACGGAAAAACTCATTCGTCAGCTCTCGCTGATCTCGTTTTTGATGGCGAAGCGCCGGCCGGTCACGGCCCTCGAGATCAAGCGCGACGTAGAGGGCTACAGCGAGATGAACGACGACGCCTTTGCGCGTCGCTTCTACGCCGACCGCGCCGAGTTGGAAGCGCTCGGTATCGAGCTGCGCGTCGACCGCGCCGTCGACGGCTTCTACGAGGCCGAGAACTACTCGCTCCCGCCAGAGAACTTCTACCTCCCGAGCGTGCAGTTCACCGACCGCGAGCTCGCCTCGCTCACCACCGCACTGAAGATGCTCGACGGCCAGTTCGCCTACGCCGAGCCGTTGCGCCTCGCACTGCAGCAGCTCACCTGGGGTCGCCCTTCGCCGCTGTCGGCACCGGACGAGACCTCGATCCACGTCGCCGTCGGCCCTGACGTCGAGGGCCGCGAACTCTCGCAGCGCCTCAGCAAGATCGAGAATGCGATCTTCCGCCGCAAGACGATCCTCTTCACCTACAACACGATGAGCAGCGGCGCGCAGGAGAAGCGCAAGGTCGACCCGTACCACCTGCTTTATCGCGGCGGCCAGTTCTACATGATCGGATACTCGCACGAGCGCGACGAGCAGCGCATGTTCAAGCTCTCGCGTATCGAAGGCAAGATCAGCTACGCCAGCAAGGCCGAGCACGACTTCCCCCCGCCAGAGGATTTCGACCCGCGCGACTATGCCACCAAGGCCGAGTGGCAGTTCGGGCAGCAGTTCGAGCTTGCGCAGGTCTGGGTCAGCGAACGCATCGCCTGGCTCGTCGAGCGCCACTTCTCGCGCGCCGGCACGATCAGGAACCCGAAACGCGGCGAGGCCGTTCCGGGCAAGGGCGTGATCTTCGAGACCGAGTACTCCGATGCCGCCCCGCTGATCTCCTGGGTGCTCGGGCTTGGCCCCCGTGCCTGCATCCTCGAGCCGTCAGGGCTCGCGACCGAAGTGCAGCAGCGCATCGCGAAGATCGCCGACGAACACTCCGGAGAGTTCGCGGTCGCGCCGAAGATCGCTCGTCGCCGCGGACCGGCCGCAGGCAGCGGAGCATCCGCCGCAGACAACGAGAATTCAATCCGCCCCGAGCGCTTCGCCCGCCTGATCACACTGGCCGGCATCCTGATCGGCGCCACCCACACCGGCGCCACGGTTTCGCTCAGCAAGCTCGTGACCGACCTCAACGTCACGCGCGAGGAGATCGAAGAGGACATCGAGGTTTTGAACGTCGTCAACTTCGGCGGCGGCAGCTACGTGCTGTTCGCGCAGATCGAAGACGATGTGATCGAAGTCGACTCCGAGCCCTACTCCGACAACTTCGCCCGCCCCGCTCGCCTGCTGCCGCTCGAGGCCAAGGCGCTGATCGCGGCGATCGACCTGCTCGGTGAGTACTTCCCGAACGACTCATTGCTCTCGGCGAGGAAGAAGGTCGTCACCGCGCTCGGCGAAGACCCTGCCACCAGCGGGCTGCAGATCGCCGCCGCGAAGGCTGACGACTCCGAGATCGCCACACTGCTCAGCCAGGCGATCCAGGGCCATCTGCT
>JASGFX010000014.1:0-60843 GCA_047605325.1 Solirubrobacterales bacterium
GTGGCCGAGACCAGCGTCGAGCTGGAGACTCCGGCGTGGAACTGGGTCTCGGACGACTGAATCGCAAACATGTCGCCGGCGTCCGGGAAGTTGCAGTTTTCGGTCAGGACCTTGGGGAAGTAGTCGAAGTGGTACGAAAAGTCATCGCCGTCGGAATTGATGTAGCCGGTCACATCGATCGTCGTGTTCGTCGCGGAAGAGTTGTCGACGTCGATCGTCAGTGCCGCGGAGGCGCTCGACGCGCCGAAGGCAAGGGCGCAGGCGCAGACGAGAAGGGCGACGGGAAATCTTGTTGCACGCATCCTTTTGTTCTCGGAGTCGCGGCGCCAAGCCTTGAGTGAACGAAATATCTGCCGACATAGGAGAGATGACTCGCTTTGCTCGATCGCTCTTCGCTCTCGCGCTGGCTCTCGCTGCGGTTGCGGCGCTGCCGGCAGGCGCGACCGCCATTCAGATTTCGGCGCCGACGATGGGCGCTTACTTCAACACGCCTGATGTGACGATCGAATACAGCGGAGTCGATGCGGCGACCTGCACGCTCGACGGCTCGATCGTCTCTTGCAACCCGACGTCTTACACCGCGGCGGCGATTGCGGAGGGGGAGCATCACTTCAATGTGGACGGAACCTTCAACATGCCTCCGATGTGCATGATGTGGGACCCGATTGACCCCTCGATCTGCACCGGCTGGATGCCACCGATTCCGATGCCTGCAGGATCGGCATCTGTCACGTTCACGGTCGACCGCACCGCGCCGGTGATCACGCTGAGCGGCGGGCCGGCCGACGGCGCGAAAACCTTTGACACCTCGGCGTCGATCGGAATCGGCGCGAGCGAGGGCACTCCGAGCTGCACACTTGATGGCGCCGCCTTCGCTTGCGGGGCGACGGCCGAATTGACCCGTCTAGGCCTGGGCGCTCATCGGCTCGAGGTCAGCGCGACCGATCAGGCGGGCAACGTCGGAATGGCGACACGCAGCTTCGTGGTGACATTGCCGCCGAAGATCCTCTCTGCGCCAAAGTCCGTCGTGATCGGGAAGAAGCTCGCGCTGAAGGTTCAGTGCCCCGACGGGTGCACGATCGGCGGCGTCGCCAGTGGCAAACGCGGTAAGAAGATCAAGTTTGCGGTGTCCGTCAAAGCCGGCGCGAGTTCGGTGAACGTGAAGTTCAAGAGCAGCGTGCGCAGGGCGTTGAACCGAGCCCTGATCGATGGGCCGTTGAAGGTCGTCTTCACTCCCGTCGGTGGGACGGGCTCGAAGACGGTCAATCTCAAGACCCGCTGAACGCCCCGACGACCTGATCCGTCTCGACGATCTCGCGGCCGAACGGCCAGAGAGCCAGTGGAACGAGCTTGATGTTTCCGATCGCCAGCGGAATCCCGATGATCGTGAGTGCGAGCGCGGCCGCGGTGACGATGTAGCCGATCGCGAGCCACCAGCCGGCGAGGATCAGCCAGAGCACGTTGCCGATCACGGAGGCTGCGCCGGCGCTCTCTTTCTTGACGACCGTGCGCCCGAACGGCCAGAGGCTGAAGAGGCCGATCTTGAAGGCTTGGAGGCCGAAGGGGATCGTGATGATCAAGATGCACATGATCACCCCGGCGAGCATCCAGCCGAGGAACAGCCAGAAGCCGCCGAAGATGACCCAGATGATGTTTAGGAGGGTGCGCACAGTCGCCAGCCGCTATTCGGGAATCGGCCTCAGGTCGTCCAGCAGGCGTGAAACTTCGGGACCGACTTTGTTGGGGTGCTTGCGGGCGCCGTCAAACAGCCCGATCTCTTCGCCACAACCGCAGAAGCATTCAGCCATGCGTCCGATCGTAACGACGGCGCGGCGGCCCGGCAACTCCGAACTCCTCTGCGCGCGCCTGGATCGCTCGTGCCTCGCACGCGAGTTGCTCAAATTCATTCTGCAGAGAACGCACCTCTTGCGCTTATTCGTGTGGGCAGAGCACGAAGAGCATGTCCGCGACTTCGCCACGCCGCAACCGACAATTCGATAAAACTGAGTAGTCCACGCATATCCTACCCACCCTTGGAGGTTTCAGATGATTTGCGCGATGACAGCCCGCAAGGTCGCACACGGCAAGGCCGACGAGTTCTTTGAAACGTTTGCGCGCGGCCCCGAGACGATGCCCGAGGAGATCCGCTCGAAGTTCAAGGCCGTCTACGCCTGCACGAGCGTCGACGACCCCGACGAGGTACTCACGTTCGGTCTTTTCGACGGAACGATCGAGGAGTTCCGAGACTTGCAGTCACAACAGGGCCGCAGCGACCAACTCGAGAGCATCGACCCGCTGGTCGAGCAGGTGATGTTCGACGACTCCTTCGAAGTGGTGCGGCAGATGATGAACTGATCCTCCGCAGGGCCGGCGGGTTTCCCTCGGGGGCTTTCGCCACAATGCACCCCCGATGGACCCCGCCCCCACCGAAGCCCAGGCCGCGATCCTCGACACGCTCGAGAACACTTCCGCCAACTACTTCCTCAGCGGCCAAGCTGGCACCGGCAAGTCGCTGGTGCTTCGCGAGTTCGTCAAGAACACCAACAAGAACGTCGTCGTCTGCGCGCCGACCGGTCTCGCCGCGGCGCACGTCGACGGGGTGACGATCCACTCGCTCTTCCATCTGCCCGTGCAAGAGCACTTCATCGGTTACTCGCCGTTCCCGCATGCCGAGACCGACAAGGTGCTGGCGCGCGTCGATGCGATCGTGATCGATGAGGCCTCGATGGTTCGCGCGGACATGCTCGACGCAATGGACCAGAGGCTCCAACTGGCGCGCGAAGAATCGCGGCCATTCGGCGACACGCAGATCATCATGATCGGCGACCTGCTGCAGCTACCGCCGGTGGTGACGCCCGAATCGCGCCAGCCGATCAGAGACCGCTACGCCTCGGAATACTTCTTCGACTCGGATGTCGCCCGGCGGTCCGACTTCACGACAATCGCGCTGACCGAGGTGATCCGTCAATCCGACCCGCAGCTGATCTCAGCTCTGAAGCGCGCGCGGATCGGGAAGATTCATCCGCAGGATCTCGCGCTGTTCAATCAGCGCCTCACCGCAGAGGGGACATCGAGCACCGACCTCCCGACCCCGGTGCTGGCGACCAAGAACGTCACGGTCAAGGAGCACAACGACCGTGGACTCGAGGCGCTTCCCGGCAGGTCGCGTGCGTTCGTGCGCGAGTGGCGCGGCAAGGATGGTGCGGCCGCGCCGGAAGATGCTCCGTGCGAGCGTCGCATCGAGCTGAAAGTCGGCTGCCCCGTGTTGTTCGTGCGCAACGATCCGGAGCTTGGCGTGAACAACGGAACGACCGGGACGGTGACCGTGGTGGAGGCCGACGAGGTCACGGTCGAGACCAAACACGGCGCGGTCGATGTCGAGCCGATCAAGTGGCCGGTGCAGGAGTACGTCGTGGGCGAGAAATCAGGCGCGATCGAGCTGCGCGAGCTCGGCGAGTTCTTGCAGCTCCCACTCAGACTCGGCTTCGCGCTGACCGTGCACCGCGCCCAGGGCCAGACCTATGACCAGTCGACGATCGACTTCTCCGAAGGACGCCCATTCGCGACCGGGCAGGGGTATGTGGCGATCAGCCGCGTGCGCACGCTCGAGGGCCTCTCGCTGACCAAGCCTCTGGTCGCCTCGGACTTTCGCGCGTCAGAGCGAGCACTCGCGTTTCTGCACGCGAGTGTTCGCGCCTGAGCGTGACTTCGGTTAGCGTGCGGCAGATGCCCGTAGCCGAACTCAAATCCGCCGCCAAGACCTTCAAGGACCGGAACCTCACCACCTGGGCCGCGGCGCTGACGTACTTCTCGATCCTCTCCATCTTCCCAGCGATGATCGCGGTGGTGTCGTTGCTCGGCGTGATCGGAGAGAGCGCGATCAACCCGATCATCGACCAGATCGAGGCTGCGGCGCCCGGCCCAGCGAAGGACCTGCTCGTTCAGCAGCTGGAGACGATCGCCTCACACCGCGGCGCATCGATCACCGGATTGGTGCTCTGTGTGCTGCTCGCGGTTTGGTCGGCGTCCGGGTACGTCAGCGGGTTCATGGAGGCGAGCAATGCGATCTACGCGGTGGAAGAAGAGCGCCCGCTGTGGAAGAAGTACACGGTTCGCTACGTGCTTACTGCGGTGCTGCTCTTCCTGATGGCAGTCTGCGGAATGGGGTTGGTCTTCACCGGCGAACTCGCCGGCGAGGTCGGCAAGATCATCGGGATGACCGACCAGGCCGTCGACCTCTGGGCGGCATTGAAGTACCCGGTGTTGCTTGTCGCGTTCAGCCTGATGCTTGCGCTGCTCTACTGGTTCGCCCCTGATGTCAAGCACGGAAAATTCATGCGCATCCTGCCGGGCAGCCTGCTGGCGATCGTCCTCTGGATCGCAGCCTCGGCGATCTTCGGCGTGTACGTCACGCACTTCGCCTCCTACGGAAAAACCTACGGCGCACTCGGCGGGATCGTGATGTTTCTGGTCTGGCTGTGGATCACGAACATCGCGCTGCTGTTCGGAGCCGCGCTGAATGCGCAGGTCGAGTCGGCGCACGGAGTTGAAGACGTACCGGAGGAGACAGTGGTGGAGGGCGCATGACCAAGCCGACCAGCGTCGAGAACTACTTCGCCGGCCTTGCCCCTGAGCAGGCCGCAGCGCTCACGAAGGTGCGCGACGCGATCCACCGCGGCATCCCCGACTGGGAAGAGCGAATCAGCTACTCGATGCCGGCGGTCGTGACGCCCAAGGGCATCGCGAATCTTCATTTCGCGGCGTGGAAGACGCACGTCGGCATATATCCCGTGCACGGTTTGTCGCCAGAACTGGAGAAAGAGGTCGCGCCCTACCGGCGCACGAAGCACATGCTCGGGTTCAGCTACGCCGATGGCGTGCCGGAAGAATTGATCGAACGCGTCGCTGCCGCCGTCGTCGCCCGATCCTGACTAATCTCGCCGGCATGTGGCCCTTCATCATCACCGCCGTCATCATCGTCCCGCTGCTCATCGTGGCGTTCATCACCGTTCGTCGCCAGAGGTAGGGAGCGCCCATGAGTTACGAAGTCGACTTCAAAGACGTCTCGACCACGGGGCTTGAGAGTTCACCGCACGCCGAAGCGCTCGCCGGCCTGCGCGCCAACGAGGCTCGCTATTACAAGAACAAGTACGACCACACCTATGTCACCGAGCCGGCATCGAAGGCGAAGAAGACGATCGACTGGGTCAGCAAGATCCTGAAGGAAGAACGCGACATCGTGATCGAGGCCAAACCGCTCGAGGCGACCGACTTCGAAGTCGATGGGATCCGTTGGCCCGGGGTCTTCTACGAGAACGGCCTCGCGATCAACGTGCTCTACACGCTCGAAGACGGTGGCAAGCGCGCGGTGGGCTTCAAGCTCTCAGAAGGTATGGACCCGCCCGAAGAGCTCGCCGCGTTCAAGTGGGCGCGCCAGAAGTCGAAGCTCGCCGGGACGATTCGCGGGTCTTACTTTGTGATCAAGGGTGAGTACTGAGCACGAAATGCTGTCTCACGCCTGGAACGACCCCAGCATCGCTCTGACCCGCTCTATCTCGGTCTGAGCCACCGGTAGATCGCCCACACGGGACAGCATCACCTTTAGATCCACCACCCCTTCGTCGAGAGCGCACTTCGCGAACTCTCGATCACGTTCGCGACCGGCCACGCATTTGGCCAAGACAAGATCGTTCGGGTCCAAGCACTCCGCGGTCACAAGTTGTCCGTCGACCTCCAGCTCCAGTGGCACCAATCTGCTTTCCCAGCCGGAGGGACACTTTGCCGTTTCGGGACCGACGCCATGCGCATACACGCCGAAACTGTCCTGGAACATCGAGCCTTCCCCGATCGCGCCGTCGATCGCGATCGCCTTCTCGGGATTTCGTTTCGGGTAGATATCGGCCTCCATGGAGACCACCAGCGGATCTGGCAAATCTTCGTGACTACCCAAGATCGACTGACTACCAATGATCACGAACGATGTTTCCCCAGTGATCGCCGCAGACGCTCGGATGATGTGAATCAGTTCGTCACGATTCATGCGGCCGCCAATTCAACTATTGCTTGCCGCTCCGGCTCGCTCAGCATCCCAGTGAACGGAGAGTTCTGCCTTAGGTCGTCGGCCTCCGAAGACCTTTCGATGAGTACGGATTTGATTTCGATGAGTGAGCCGCCGAGGAGCTGTTCCCATTTCTCCGCGTAGCGTTCGTTCATCTTTCCTGAGCCGCTAAGTCGCCAGACGTTTCGCAGCGCTTCGTCGGCGTCTCCACGAGTGAGGTTGCGCGCAATTTCGCCGTGATAGGCGAGCGAGATTGCCTTTGCTCGGTCGTGGGGATCAGATCCCGGCGAACTTGGCGCCGCCAACCCGCGGCGCCGGAGAGAATCCGCACGGCGACGATGCATATGCATGATCGGCTCAAGCACATGCGCGCGCGGATTCGAGTCTCGCGCGTCTCCGACCGCTATTGCCAGATCGACCAGAAGCCTCGTCGGGAACTCTTCGCGACCCTTGTTGTTGATCACGAGCGGCAAGTCTCCGGCCCGCACCCAACGGGAAAGCGCGACATGGCTGACGCCAAGGACTCGAGCCGCCAAGCGTTGCGAGATCGTTGGGCCGATCGCGCTCTCCAGACTGGTCACGACCGCGGCGAGATCCCGATTCAGGGGCAGCGATCGCTGGGCGCGAACGAGCCGCGCCAAGTCTCTTAGTTGCGCGTATTTTTGATCCAAGCGACTGGTCATCGATCAGACTCTATCCAAAGTTACCGTAATCAATAGTTTTTGACAACTTTATTTGTGCGGCGAGCGGACCGCGCCTCAACGAAAGCCCAACGGTGCCCGCCGCCGCTCCGGTCGTTTTCGCCGGACTGAGCGTCAGCGTTTGACGAGCTTGAGCGTCTTGACCTGCGACTTGGCGGGGCCGCCGGCGGGAGTCCAGGTGAGCTTCGCCTTGAGCGTGACTTTCCCGCGCCGCGCCAAGGTCTTCTTCGAGCTTCCCTTGGCCTTCACCGTCGCGGTGATGACGCCCGACTTCGACTTCTGACTCGCCGAGACGCCCGCGCCCGAAATCTTCAGCCTGCCGGTCTTGTACGCGGGAGTCAGCTTGAAGGTCGCGGTGCCCTTGCGCTTTGAATAGCTGATCCTGCCAAGTTTGAAACTGCTTGACGGCCGCAGGCCTGCAGCAGAGCTGGTGGCCGTCGTCGCCCCCGCGAGGTTGCTCGCCGTCTCGGTGCAGGAGTAGCTCCCGGGGACGCTCGCCGCAAGAGTCTTCCCGGTCGCCCCGGCCAGCGGCGCCCCGTTGAACGTCCAGCTGATCGCGACGTCTCGCGGCGCGGGCGACGCATGGGATCCGTTCGAGGCGACCTGCCAGCCGCCCGAGTTGCAGGTGAGCTTGGCTGGGACAGATGAGCCTGAGACGGTCGGGCCGCCGAGCGAGACCGGACTGGCGAGCAGGTACGGGTAGTACGAATGGTGAACGCCTGCGCCGGCCGCGCTGATGTACTGGCCGTTGCCGGTTGGAGTGGCCAGCGTCACCGCGCGGAGCGGTGCGGAGTAGTCGATCATCGAGACGAAGATCAGCCGGCCGGCGGCCCGGTCCACCGCGATCCCGAAACTCTGGTCGGCATAGCCGACCGGCGCGATGCTGACCGGGGTGGATCCGCCGGTCTGGCCCAGGTCGTTGAACTTGATCGTGTCGCCGTCGAGCCAGTAGAGCAGCCCGTGCGCGTGATCGACAGCGACGTCCCGGCCGTCAGTTCCTGAAGCGCCGCCAAAGGCAGCGCTGCCGCCGCCGTCGAGTCGGGCGAGATTGACACCGGTGGTTGACGTGAAGTAGATCCGGCCGGATGAGTTGTCGACGGCGACGCCCTGGTAGGAAGTGCCGGCCGCGCTGCCGCTGAGATCGAGGCTGCCCCCGCCAGCGCCGCTGAGCGACGCCCAGCCGATCGTGTTGCTTCCGGTGTTCGCCCAGAACGCGCGGCCGGTCGCAAGATCGAGATCGAGGCCGCTGGGCGCGGCGAACGTTGCACCCGCCGCAGGCACATCGTGGCCGCCGCCGGACGAGTCGGCGCTCGCGTAGTGGAGGCCGTTGTTGTCGACCCAGTAGACGCGGCTGGATGCGGCGTCGACGGCGACACCGCGCGGGGCGGCCGGCGCGGTGCTGCCGGTCGTGTCCAGATTGCCGCCGCTGCCGATCGCGAGATCGATCCAATTGATCAAGTTGCCGTCGTTGTTGGCCCAGTAGAGCCGCTCACCGGCGTTGGCGGTCGCAGCGGCGAGCATCGCCAAGATGGTCGCCGCCAGAGCGATTGTCGAGAACCTTCTCACCGTGATGACCAGCCTACATCTCGGCGCCCGCCGCGGGCTTGAATCCGTCAGCGGCGCGGCTGCGTTCAGACGCGCCACGCGACGACAACCGTCGCGTCGAGTTCTTCGTCTGTGACCAGCTCAGGCTTGAGCTCGGCCGCACGACAGATCTCGAGCGCAGCATCGGCCTGACTCTCGCTCGTCTCGAACATCACGCAGCCGTCACGCTTGATCCAGCCCGGCGCCTCTTCGGCAAGCTTGCGCACGAAGTCGAGGCCGTCGGCACCTCCATCGAGCGCAGCCCGTTTCTCGTGATCGCGTGCCTCGGCGGGCATCAGATCGATCTGGTCGCTCGGGACATACGGGACGTTCGCGACGAGCGTGTTGATCCGCCCGCGCAACACAACCGGCAGCGGCTCGAACATGTCGCCCACGTAGAAGACGGAGTCGGTCCCCTCGAGATTCTTCTCTGCGCACGCAATCGCCTGCGGGTCGATGTCTGAGCAGTGCAGTTCGACCTTGCGCTTGACGGTCGCGAGCGCCATCGCGATCGCCCCGGCGCCGCAGCAGAGATCGAGCACCACGTCGCCGCGCTCGGTGTACTTGGCGGCCTGGAGAAAGAGCAACTCGGTGCGGCGCCGCGGCACGAACACGCCGGGCGCTATCGCGACACGCTTCCCGGCAAACATTGCCCACCCGAGGATCTGCTGCAGCGGCTCGCCGGCACTGCGCCGTTCGAGCATCGACGCGAGCTCTTTGGTGTCCGCGGCCTCGTTGATCAGCATTCGGGCTTCGTCTTCGGCGAAGACGCTTCCGGAGGCCTGGAGGCGGGCGGCGATTGCCTTCACGAGCTGCGGGGGCGGTGGTGACTGCATGCGGCGGGGATGGTGGCAGGCCTGTCGGCGCCCCTGCTGGTCCTGACCGCGCGCATCCATGCCGCGCCCCGGACCAATGGGGCAAAAACTGCCACGGTCCACCCCTGGGGACGGCCCGTGGCACGGCTTGGACCGCCAAACCGTCCTGGCGACGCTCGACCTCGGCTGCACGGGGCAAAGCTCAAGCGAGACGCGATCACTTCACGCTGAAGCTACGCCTCGTGAGCTTCGACTGGGCCACGCCCGAAGCGCTGAGCGCACGCACGTAGAGCGTGTACTTGCCCTTCTTCAACTTGCCGGTCAACTTGAACGACCAGCTCGTGGTGCCCTTTGCGGTCAACCACTTCGCCGGCGCCGAGCATTTCTTCTTGATCGCCTTGTATTTCTTGAGCTTGCCCTTGGAACTGCTGATGAAGAGGCAGCGCTTGGACTTCTTGAGCAGCTTGGAGTCAGGCCGGCCGAGCGCGATCTGAACCTTCGCAACGCCCGTTCCCGCGGCTGTGCCGGAGAACTTCTTCAGCTTCGCTGCCTTGATCCTGCCCCTGAGCGACTTTGCGATCGTCGAGCTGAGCGGGATGACCGGAGCGGGGTCGGCGGTGAACATGCCGACCGTGAATGCGCCGCCGAACCCGTTGCCGTGCGAGTTGCCGTCTTCGCCGGCGGCGGCGACGCGACCGTCCGGTTCGAGTGCGATCCGATTCCAGGAAGTGCCCCCAGCGGTCACCGGACCGAGCGTCGACCCCGAGGTTCCGAACGAGGTGTCGGTCGTGCCATTGGCATTCAGGCGGGTGATCAGCGGTCCGGCCACAGTGCTCAGCGACGAGCCGTCGGACGTCCAGTCGCCAGCCGCGACGATCTTGCCGGACGGCTCTACCGCCACCGCGTTGAACTGGTCCAAGACACTTCCGGGCGCCGGGACCGCAACCCCGGCGCTGCCGAAGCTCACGTCGTTCGAGCCGTCGGTGTTGAAGCGCAGAACTGTGCCGCGGTAGGTGCCCGCGATCTTGGCGTAGCCGGCTGTGAGGATCTTCCCGTCGGGCTGCAACGCGAGATCGCTGGCGCTGTCGTCTTCGGAACCCACTGCGATCTGCCGCTTGCCGGTGCCCCCACCGAACGCGGGGTCGAATCCGCCGCCGGAGGTCAGGCGCGCAAGGGCGACGTCATAGTCACTGCTGGCATAGGTGGTCCCGGAGAGAACGATCGATCCGTTCGGTTGAAGCGCCAGCGAGTCAGCAGAGTCGTAGGTCGAGCCGATCGAGAAGCTGACGGCGCTGCCCCCGTTGAAATTCGTCACAGGTGAACCAGCGGCGCTCAGCCGCAGCACCGCGAAGTTGGATCCACCAGACTTGCCCGCCGATCCGGCGACGACGATCTGCCCGTCTGGCTGGATCGCGACGTCGTGGGCGTAGTCGTTGTTCGTGCCGCCGAGACCGAAGCTGTAGGAGCGATAGCCGTTGGCTCCGAAATCAGTGTCGAGCACACCGTTGGCGTAGAGGCGCGTGACGAGGAAGTCGTAGTCGCCACCGTTCTTCGCGTAGCCGGCCACGACGATTTTGCCGTCAGGCTGGATCGCGACCGCGGTGGCGAAGTTCTTGGCGGCTACGTAACCGGGGTTGAGCACGACCTTGCCCGCTGCGCCGAACGAGCCGTCGAGCGAGCCATCAGTGTTGTAACGAGCGATCGCGAGCATGTCGGAGGAGCCGTCGACCGCTGTTCCGACCGCGACGATCTTGCCGTCCTGCTGCACTGCGACGTCGGCGGCGATGTCGCCCGTGGTGCTGAAGATCGTCTGAACCTTTCCGCCAGCGCCGAAGGACGGGTCGGGTGCTCCGGCCGGGGCGGCAGCGGCCGGGGCGGCCATGCAGGCGAGGATCAGGGCGGTCAGGGCGGGCGCGACGAGGCGTTTGGCGGCGGTACTCATTAGTTTTGACAGTACCTGGACGAGCCGGATCTTGCGGTGCGGCGCGAATCCGCTGTCCCGCACAAACGGCTCGAGAGCGACAAAAAAGCCGACGCCCGGATTCGAACCGGGGACCCCTTCATTACGAGTGAAGTGCTCTACCAACTGAGCTACGTCGGCGTGACGTGTTTGGTGAATCGGCTGATGACCGCTTTCCCCAAAGCAGGTGCACAGGGTATCGCCCAAATATCTGCCACGCAGTCGTCGCTGCGACGAATGCGTGGCAAGAAAACCGCTTGGGAATCAGAGACACTCGATTGTCACCCGCTCAGCGGCCGCGACGCATCCGATCGAGCTGGCGTCGGTCGCGCTTGGTCGGTCTGCCTGCACCGGCCTCTCGCTCGAAGGCCGCGCCCGCCCGGTCGAGCCGCGACTCCCGCTCCACGACCGGCGTGTGATCGATGAAGCACTCGGCAGCCGCCGACGCGCCGACGCGCTTCTCGATCAATCGCACGACCTCGAGATCGCGATCGCGCGCAGACACCCGCTCGCCCACGCGCACCCCATACGAAGCCTTCACAGCGCGCCCGCCCACACGCACCTTCCCGCCGCCGCAGGCTTCTGCGGCCAGCGCGCGAGTCTTGTACACCCGCACGGCGACCAGCCACTTGTCGATCCGGATCGAATCCATCGCCGAACCATTCTCGCCCAACCGCCCGGCGTCGTTAGGCTGGGCGACATGAGCGAAGTTCTGTACGAGCGCGTCGGCGCGGCTGCCGTGGTCACGATCGACCGGCCCGAGCGACGCAACGCAGTCGATGGCGCGACCGCGGACCAGCTCGAGGCGGCGTACGAATCGTTCATCGCCGACGACGACGCGCTTTGCATGATCCTCACCGGGGCCGGAGGCGAAGCCTTCTGCGCCGGAGCCGATCTGAAGGCGATCGACTCTTACGCGCCGCGGATCACCTCTGGCAAGGACCCGATGGGCTTCACCCGACAGATCTCGCCAAAACCGACGATCGCGGCCATCTCAGGCTGGGCGCTTGCCGGCGGATTCGAGCTCGCGCTCTGGTGCGATCTTCGGGTCTGCGCCGAGGGGACGACATTCGGATTCGCCGAGCGTCGCTGGGGCGTGCCGCTGATCGACGGAGGCACGCAGCGGATCGCGAGGGTCGTCGGCCTTGGGCGCGCCCTCGACCTCGTCCTGACCGGGCGGTTCGTGGAGCTGGACGAGGCCGAACGGATCGGCCTCGTCACCCGACGCGTGCCGGCGGGCCAGCACATGGGCGCCGCACTCGAACTTGCCGAACAACTCGCGGGTTTCCCGCGCGAAACGATGTTGGCCGACCGTCAGTCGTTGTACGAAGGCCTCGGCCGCCCACTCGAGGAAGGCCTCACGATCGAAGGTGAACGTGGGCTGTCAGTGCTCGAGGTCGCCGCCCGCGGCGCCGCGCGGTTCGCCGGCGGCGAGGGTCGCGGCGGATCCGGCCTCGACTAGAGCTGAGTCGGGACGTTTCCTTCGTAGGGGGCGCCGGCCGGCGCGCCAAGCGCGATCAGCCTGAGTCCGTCTTCATTCGCAAACCACTTGCGCGCCGGACCAGGGCCGACGGCGACCATCTCACCGACCTTCGCCTCGACTGCTTCGCCGTCGATCTCGATGCGACCTGACCCCTCCTGCACCACATAGACCTCGGTCTGATTGTCACGGTCGTGAGTGTGCAGCGGATAGCCCGACTCGCCCCCGTTGAACTCGAGCTTCAGCTCGGCCAGGCCGAACGCGCTGATTCCGAGCGAGCGGCCGAGCGGATAGAAGGTGATGCCGGGGATCATTCCGCGGATCGCCCCGCAGCCTTCGACCGGTACGGCCGTGTAGTCCTCGGTCGATTCGTGAAGCGCATCTGCCTTGATCCCGGGAAGATCGGCCGGGTTCGGCTCAGCGGCGCCGACCTCGAGCGGCGCGAATGGTTCGTAAGCCTTGCCCGGAACACCGCCGGCGATCAGCACCCGGATGCCGTCGGGCCCGGAGATGATCGTGCGGCTGGCCGTCGGTCCGACTCGCACCGCCACCGCGTCGTCGATCGGTATGCGCTCGCCGCCGACATCGAGCCAGCCGCTGCCGCGCAGCGGAATGTAGACCTCTTCCTGATGGTCGAACGTGTGGACATGCCGCGGCATGCGATCGAAGTTTGGCGGCAGGTCGAGCACGCCGAGGCCGAAGGCGTCGATCCCGAGTGCACCGCGCGCCCGGAAGTAGCTGCCCTTCCAGATCGTCTCCATCTCGTCGATCGGTTTGTGCGTGTAGGCGTCGGACATAGGCTCTTCTCGCTCGTGGACTCTGAGACCAAACATACCCGCGATCGCCTGCTCGCCAGCGCGCGTCGCCACCGCGCCTTTGACGAGACCGAGTCGCAGCATCAACTCGCGATGGTCGATTGGCTCGCCGTTGACGGCCCCGATCCGTTCGATCGCGGCGAGTTCGAGCCGGGGCATGCGACCGGCAGCTGCTTCGTCGTCTCTTCCGAGGGGCGCGCTGCGCTGATCTTTCATCGCAATCTGAAACTGTGGGTTCAACCGGGCGGGCACGCCGAGCCGGGCGAGACCGATCCGTCGGCGGTGTCCGCCCGAGAGGCTTCGGAGGAGCTCGGGATCTCGCTCGGCAGTGTCGTGCCGGAGCTGTTCGATCTCGATGTGCACCGAATTGCGCCGCGCGGAGGGCTGCCATCGCATCTGCATTTCGACTTCCGGCACCTCGCTGTGATCGAGCCCGTCGAACTCGCGGCATCTTCCGACGCGGCGGAGGCACGCTGGCTCACGCGCTCGGAGATCTCCGCGATCGGGGTCGACGTCGGCGTGCGCCGGATGGCCGACAAGGCCGTCGCACTCGGGGTGCTCGCACGCTGATGCTGCTCGGCTCGACCAACTCCGTACGGCGCAACGTGCTCGCGCTGGCGATCGCCGCGCCGTGGCTGATCGTTGTGCTCGTTCGGTTGCTCGGGGTCGATCGCATCTGGCCGCTCGTGCCGCTCGTCGCGTTCACACCACAGACACTCCTCACGTTGCTCGTGCCGTTGGTCGTCGCGCTCGTGCTGCGCGCGAAATGGTCGGTGGCGATCGTCGGCGCCGCGATGATTTCTCTGGCATTCGTGATCGCTCCGAGGCTGATAACGAACGATCAGCCGGCAGCAAGTGGCAAGACTCTGCGAATCCTCACAGCGAACCTCCTCCACGGCGACGCCTCACCGGCCCCCTTGGTGGCGGCGATCCGTTCCTCGCGCGCCGATGTGATCGCGCTGCAGGAGGCAAGTCTGAACAACATCGCCGAGCTGCGTGCCGCCGGCATCCTGAAGACTCACCCCTACGTGCAGGAGCATTCGGCCGACGGGATGTTCGCGAACTTCACCGTCTCGCGCAAGCCCTTGGCGATGCTTCCGAATGCCGATGACTCAGCCGAGAGCCGCGAGTGGCCGGGCATGCGGATCGGTGGTACGGGCGTGACGTTCTACAACTTCCATTCGCGTTCGCCGGTGACGCCCTCGCGTGAAAGCGAGTGGCGCGCGGGCCTCACGCAACTGCCGGCATCGAACGGCGAGCTGCGCGTGATCGCCGGCGATTTCAACGCCACGCTCGACCACCATTACTTTCGCAAGGTGCTGGCGAGCGGCTATCGCGACAGCGCCGACGAGACCGGCAACGGCCTGAAGTGGACCTGGTCGGTCAGCCGCATGACCCGTCTGGTGATCGACCACGTGCTTGCCCCGCCGAGCGTGGCGGTGCGCAGCTACCGGGTGTACGACCTGCCGGGCAGCGACCACAACGCGGTCGCCGTCACGCTGCGGCTGCCCGTCGACTGATCAGACCCCGGCGAGCAATCGGTCGAGCCGGAAACTCAACGCCTGCAGCGTGAGCTCCTCGGCGACATTGCGACGGAGCTGACGGCGGGTCTCATCAACCGCGTCGATGGCATCGAGCAGTGGCCCGACCGCTCGTCCGGTGCCGCTGCGGGAGATCGAGTCAGCGCGATCGCTGGCCATGACCAGGTCCCCCGCGCCGCCGGCGAAGGCCGCGATGTCGCGCAGCAGCAGCGCGCAGATCTGCAAAGACGTGTCGAGCGAGTCGGAACGCACGCGGCGCGCAATGCGGTGCGCCGCCTGCTCGCCTTCCTTCTGGGCAGCTGTCTTTTCACGGCCCTTGGGAAAAGCCTCCAGCGCGGCCTCGAGATCGGCGAGGTGGCGCTGCTCTGCGATCTGACCGGCCTCCGAGGCGCGGCCGAGCACGCCCTCCCAAGGGCGCTCGCGACCGCTGACACCACGCAGAGCGCACCCGACCATCCGCCCAGCCTCGCTCCGCATCGCGTCGCCCTCATCAGCCGCAAGCTCGCGCGCGAGCTCGACGTCACCACCGCAGAGAGCGGCGCAGCTGGCAGCGCGCACCGGCTCAACCCCATCGGCCACCAGCAACTCGGCGATCGCGGCGGCCGGAACTGCGTCGAAGCGCACGGCTTGGCAGCGCGAGGAGATCGTCGGAAGCACCCGCTCGATCTGCGACGAGACCAGAACGAAGTGCACGTACGCGGCCGGCTCCTCGAGGGTCTTGAGCATCGAGTTGGCGACGGCGTCGGACATCGTCTCGGCACGCTCGATCACGAACACCCGGCGCGCGCCCTCCATCGGTGTGCGCGTTGCTCCGCGCACGACCGGCTCGGCGATGTCCGCGAGAAGCATTTCGTGAGCGCCGCTCGGCGTGACCCATGTGAGATCGGGATGCGCCCCGCGCAACGCGCGGCCATGGGCGCCTTCCGGATCGGGGGCGCCGTCGGCGAGCAGCGCGGCCGCGAAGGCGCGGGCGGCCTCGGCCTTCCCGACTCCGCGCGGGCCGTGGAAGAGATAGGCGTGGCTCGGATCTCCCTGCAGCGCGCTGATCAGCAGGGCGCGCGCGTGAGCGTGCGTTGCGGTCGCGGCCTCAACCTGCTCGCGGCCGGCCATTTCAGCGGCGGTCGGATTCACGCGAGCGTCAGACCCAACCGGTCGAAGACGATCTCGCGCACCTCGACAGCGACGTCGTCCGGCCCGCGCGCACCGTCGACACGGACGATCCGCTCGACGTCGGCGCCGGCGAGCTCGTCGTAGGCGGCGGCGACCGCGTGCTGGAAGTCGGTCCCCTCATCCTCGAAGCGATCATGCTCCTCGGCGCCGCGCTCGCGCGCGAGCTCGGCGTCGATCTCGATCAGGAGGGTGAGGTTCGGCATCAGCTCGTCGGCCGCCCACCTGTTCAGCTTGCGGATCTCCTCGATCCCCAGGCCCCGCACGACGCCCTGATACGCCAGTGACGAATCGATGAAGCGGTCGGCGATCACGATCCTGCCCTCGGCGATCGCCGGACGGATCACCTGCGCGACGAGGTCGGCCCGGGCGGCGGCGAAGAGCAGCGCCTCGGCGCGCTCGTTCAGCGGAACCTCCGGGTCTTTCAGTATCCCGCGAACGCGCTCGGAGAAGATCGTGCCGCCCGGCTCACGAACCAGCAATGCGCGCTCGCCAAGCTCCTCGGCCAGCACCGCCGCCTGGGTCGATTTTCCGCTGCGATCGATCCCTTCGAAACTGATGAAGTAGCCACCCTCGGTCATCTCATCCGACCCTAGTTGATCGCTTGGGGGTCTGGCGCATGTGGTGCGCCCGCCGGTGGACACATCTGTTCCGGCGGGAGAGGTGTATCCATCATGCGCCGAAAAACTGGCGGTTGAGCTGCTTGCGTGTGGTCGTATCCGCCGCGAAACGCTCGTAGTTTTCGACCGAGCCAAACAACTCCAGCGTGCGGTAGGTGGTGAGCCAGCCAGGTCGGCGCGCCTCATCGACGTAGGCCGCGTGGCTTGAATATCTGTACTCCGGTCCGTCACGATGGTTGAGATTCACATAGGCAGTCGTATACCTGAGCTGCTTGTTGTCGGTGATCGGAACGCACCGGAACGGCCCTTTGAACATCGGCCCAGCGATTCCGTATTTCTGGTTGTAGATCCGCACATATGCGTTGAGCACGCTCTGCACCAGACGCCTCAGCGCTTCGTCCTTCTGCTGCCAGACGATCAGGTGGAAGTGGTTGGGCATCAGGCAGTACGCCGAGAGTTCAACTCCGTCACCGATCGTCTCTGCGGCGCGCCGAAAGCGCACCGAACGGAACTTCGAGCGTGTCAGTCGCGACGACAAGATTTCCAGAAAGACATCGCGATCTGCATCCGCTCGGAACATCACTCGCCCGCGATCGGTGCGATTGAAGATGTGGTTTGGACCGTTGTGGGAGCGATTGCTGACGTTCTTGCGAGGCATCCGTCCAGCAAACCCGAAACCACTGTGACGTTTCAAGACCCGAATGCAAAATGTCTGTGACTCGCGTGTCATTTCTTACGCGTGGTTTTGGACACACCTTCCCCTGAGGGAGAGGTGTGTCCACGCCGGCTGGTCAAGTCCCCAGGACCCTCTCAGCACCCTCCAAGCCCGGTGGCTTAGGCTCTCGGCGCATGAAGGCATTGGTCACTGGCGGAGCGGGATTCATCGGATCGAACCTGGTCGACGCGCTGGTCGCGCGGGGTGATCAGGTGCATGTGCTCGATGACCTCTCGACCGGTCGCCGTTCGAACCTCGACTCCGCGATCGCAGGCGGGGCAAGCTTCACTGAAGGGTCGATCACCGACCGTTCCGTGCTCGACACGTTGCTCGCCGCGGCGCGGCCCGAGGTGATCTTCCACCTCGCTGCGCAGATCGACGTCCGTCGCTCGGTCGCAGACCCGCGCGCCGACAGCGAGATCAACGTCGGGGGCACGATCAACCTGATCGAGTCAGCCCTCGCAAACGGCTCGCCGCGAATCGTTTTCAGCTCCACCGGCGGCGCGATCTACGGCGAGGCGCCGGATGAGCAGATTCCGACCTCAGAGAGTTTTGTGCCGGCGCCCGAGGCGCCCTACGGCCAGGCGAAGTTCTCCGCCGAGGGCTACCTCGCGCTGGCGGGGCGGCTGCACGGTCTCTCTTCCGTGGCCCTGCGGTACGGAAATGTCTACGGCCCGCGCCAAGATCCGCTCGGGGAAGCCGGCGTGATCGCGATCTTCTGCGGCAAGCTCTTGGCCGAAGAGCGCCCGATCGTCTACGGCGACGGCGCTCAGACCCGTGATTACGTGCATGTCGACGATGTCGTCTCCGCGAATCTCGCGGCAGCCGGATCAAGCGTGACCGGCGCGGTCAACATCGGCACGGGCGTAGAGACATCGGTGCTCGACCTGATCGACGCACTGAGTCCCCACGCCACCGCCGACTTCTCGCCAGAGTTCGCCCCTGCGCGGCCCGGCGAACTGCCGCGCAGCGCGCTTGACGCCGCACGCGCGGGCGCCGAACTCGGCTGGAGCGCCCGCACCGGGATCGCCGAAGGCCTTGCCGCGACGCTCGAATCAGCAAAGACCACCGCTTAAACAGAACCGGCGGCCGCGAGGACGCACGGCCGCCGATTCCCAAAGGTTGGCTGTGACGATCGGGGACAAACGAGTCTCAGCAATCAACCCCTATTTGAATACGACAGTTGAGATTCGACTATCGGGGCAGACTCCGAACGCCGAACGAATTAGCTGTCGCGTCTCTGGTTTCGACCATACAGGAAATCGGCTTTAGCGGAAACTGGTCAGTTGGCCAAATATCGAACCAATGTCCATCGACCGTTTTTGTTGTATCTAAGTGTTGGACCGATCGGTGCGCAGGCGCTCGATCGCCCAAATCGCCCCGAGCACCAACGCGATCATCAGGAACGGCAGCGCCGGCACGCGGACGAGGTTGCCCCAGGCTGAGAAGAATGTGATCAGCGGGAGCGTGATCGCAGCCATCCCGATCAGGCGCGCGCTCGATCCGGCGCCCTCGACGAAGAGCGCAACGATGCCAGCGAGAATCAACAGGACATAGCCGACCATCCATACGGCAGCGAGAATTCGCGTGGCCGATTGATAGCTCGTGTCGGCGCGGATCGAGAATGGCAGAAGCCATTCGTAGTTGGCGTTCATGCTCGACCATTCGCTGCGGGCGAAGCGCGGGTTCCAAGGGGTGGCAACGGCGTACGCGTGGTCGGCGGCCTGACTGAGCGATTGCGGCGCATTGCCGGCGTCGGCCTGAAACCACGCCGTCAGCTGATCGGCTGGAATACCGCCCGTCACCTGCGACTGCACGACCGCGAGCCAGCACGCCGGGAGCAGGATCACCGCCACGAGCAGCAGGATCGCGTGCTCGCGACCGATCCCGCGGAAGGCCCACCAGCAGATCGGCAATGCGAGCAGCAGCACACCGGGGTTGAACAGGATCGCCCCGCCGATAGTCAAACCGGCAGCGACGGTGATGAACATCTCGGGCGCGCCGCTGCGCTCCTCGAGCAGGCGCTCGCGCAGATTCGTGAGCAGCCAGATCGCGGTGACCACCAAGAGCATCACCGGAATCCATGGCGCCATTCCGCCGGGCAGTTCGAGCAGCGCTATGGATGCTGTGAGCAGGACCGCGGGAACCAGCGCAGCCCAGCCGAAGATCACTCGGCGCGAGAGGGCGAAGGTGAGGAGGGTGGCGAGGAAGAGCATCGCGGTCTGGGCGATGAAGATCGACAACACGATCGCGTCATGAGTTGAATCGATTCCGTTCACGCCGCGGAGGAAGAGTCCATAGCCGGGTGCAAACGCCTTCGCCGCCAGCAACGGATTGAAGTCGCCGACGATCCCGCCGGTCACGCGCGGACTGAGCGCCCAGTAATGCGGCGATCCACTCCATCCATAGCCGAGCATCAGCTCATCGCGGTAGCGCTGAAACCACAGCACTCGCAGCACCACGCCAACAAGCGCGATCACCACCGCCCACAGCCAGAGCCGCCTCGGGGAGGCGCTTTCGAGCGCGCGTGACTGTTGGGGAGAGTCCTCCACAAGCTTCAGTTCGCCGCCGGGGCGCTGAAACTTGCTACCGAGCCTGCCGCGTGCTCTCTTCCTGTGCCATGGGCCGGTCTGCCTCGGCCCATGGCTGCCGCTCTTTGCGAGATTCGTTTGGCCGCCCTTCGTATCGACGCTCGGACAAGGGGCCTTGACTCTGGGGTGCCCGCCCCATGGACTTCTGTTCTACGCGTTGCCGGGGCCCGACAACCGTGAGAGCGCAAAATGGCGCTTTTGAATTGGCTCAAACCGGCTCCCCGAGCGGGATTGCGCCGTAAAATATGAAGAGCAACATCGTGTTTTCCCGGTGCGCGACGAATCTCCTTTGAAATCTTCCGTCCGACGCACGTGATTGTTTATCGAGTTACCCGCTGATAGCGGTTTCCGAGTTCGCAAAGTGGCGAAAAACAAAGGTTTTTCGTCCGTTGGCGACGGCAAAGGGGATGTCGTTCCCGCCGAATCTTGGAAGCAGTGCAAAGAATGTTTCACGCTCTCCGGCCACGACGGCCGCAGCTCCGGAGGAGGAGACCAAGATGATGAACCCGACAGAACTGACCCTCGGCACCCAGGAAGGCGCCGCAACCGGCGCAGCCACTGGAGAATTCACGCTCGCCAGCCCCGGCAGCCTGAACGGCCACGGCAAGGGTCTGAAGATCGATCGCCGCTACACCGAAGCCGGCGTCCACCCATTCGACGCGATCGAGTGGGAGATCCGCGACGCGGTGATCGGCAACCCCGAGAATCCCGCGTTCGAGCAGCGCGGAGTCGAGTTCCCCAAGAGCTGGTCGCAGAATGCGACCAACATCGTCTCGCAGAAGTACTTCCGCGGCAAGCTCGGCAGCGAGCAGCGCGAAAACTCCGTGAAGCAGATGATCTCGCGCGTCGCCGGCACGATCGCCGGTTGGGGCCGCGAACTCGGCTACTTCGCCTCTGAAGAAGACGGCAACGCCTTCGAAGACGAGCTGACCCACATCCTCCTCCACCAGGTCGCCGCCTTCAACTCCCCCGTCTGGTTCAACGTCGGCTTCGAAGAGCGCCCGCAGTGCTCGGCCTGCTTCATCCTCTCCGTCCAGGACACGATGGAGTCGATCCTCGACTGGAACACCCAGGAAGGCCAGATCTTCCGCGGCGGCTCCGGTTCGGGTATCAACCTCTCGAACATCCGCGGCTCGATGGAGCACCTCGGCAAGGGCGGCACCGCCTCGGGCCCGGTCAGCTTCATGCGCGGCACCGACGCGTGGGCCGGCACGATCAAGTCCGGCGGCAAGACCCGCCGCGCGGCGAAGATGGTCGTCCTCGACGTCGACCACCCGGACATCCGCGACTTCATCTGGTGCAAGGCCAAGGAAGAAGACAAGGCCGCTGCCCTGCGCGACGCCGGCTTCGACATGTCGATCGACGGCGATGGCTTCACCTCGATCCAGTACCAGAACGCCAACAACTCGGTCCGCGTCTCCGATGAGTTCATGGAGGCCGTCGCCGCCGGAGAGATGTGGCAGACCCGCTCGCGCATCGACGGCTCGGTCGTCGAAGAGATCGACGCTCGCGAGCTGATGGCCGAGATCGCCGAGGCCGCGCACCGCTGCGCCGACCCGGGCATCCAGTACGACACGATCATCAACCGCTGGCACACGTCGCCGGTTTCCGGCCGCATCAACGCCTCGAACCCGTGCTCCGAGTACATGCACGTCGATGACTCGGCCTGCAACCTCGCCTCGCTGAACCTGATGAAGTTCCGCCGCGCCGACGGCACCTTCGACACCGCCCAGTACGAGCACGCGATCGACATCGTGCTGCTCGCCCAGGAGATCGTCGTCGGCCCGTCGAGCTATCCGACCGAGAAGATCGGAGACAACGCCCGCGCGTTCCGTCAGCTCGGACTCGGCTACGCCAACCTCGGCGCGCTGCTGATGAGCAACGGCCTGCCTTACGACTCCGACCGCGGTCGCGCTGACGCTGCAGCGATCACCGCCCTGATGACCGGCCGCGCCTACAGGCAGAGTGCTCTGATCGCCGAGGCGATCGGCGTGCACGAGCGCTACCCGGAGAACGCAGAGCCGCAGATGGGCGTCATGCGCATGCACCGCGACGCGGCCTACGAGATCCCGGATGATTCTCTGGAAGACGGTGAGCTGCTGGCAGCCGCGCGTCGTTCATGGGATGAGGCAGTCGAGCTCGGCGCCCGCCACGGCTTCCGCAACGCGCAGGCCACGGTACTTGCGCCGACCGGCACCATCTCGTTCCTGATGGACTGCGACACGACGGGCATCGAGCCCGACTTCTCGCTCGTCAAGTACAAGGAGCTCGTCGGTGGCGGATCGATGACGATCGTCAACCGCACGGTGCCGCTGGCGCTCGAGACGCTCGGCTACGACTCGGCCGTGATCGACCAGATCGAGGCTTACATCGCCGAGCAGGGCACGATCGTCGACGCTCCCGGCCTCAAGCCCGAACACCTCGAGGTGTTCGACGTCGCCGTCGGTGAACGCGCGATCAGCCACATGGGCCACATCAAGATGATGGCCGCAGCCCAGCCGTTCCTCTCTGGCGCGATTTCCAAGACCGTGAACATGCCGAACACGGCCACGATCGAGGACATCGCCGACGCCTACATCAAGGGCTGGGAGTACGGCCTGAAGGCTCTCGCGATCTACCGCGACGGTTCGAAGACCGCTCAGGCGCTACGCACCGACGCGCAGAACGACGAGCCCGTCGAGGGCGAAGTCCGGATGAGCGAAGAAGAGTTCGCCAAGGCGCTCGAGACCGCGAAGGCCGAAGGAGCTTCGGAGGCCGGCAAGAAGCCGCACCGTCGTCGCATGCCGGTTGAGCGCGAGTCGCGCACGCACAAATTCTCGATCGCCGGCAACGAGGGCTACATCACTGCGGGCCAGTACGAAGACGGCTCCGTCGGCGAGATCTTCCTGACCGACATCGGCAAGGAAGGCTCGACGATGCGCGGCATGATGAACGCGTTCGCAACGGCGATCTCCGTCGGCCTTCAGTACGGCGTGCCGATCGAGACCTTCGTCGACAAGTTCTCCTACATGCGCTTCGAGCCGGAGGGCATGACGACGAACAAGGAGATCCCGTTCGCCAAGTCGATGCCCGACTACATCATGCGCTGGCTCGCCTCCCGCTACTGCGACGAGGACATCCAGGAAGAGCTCGGCATCATGACCGACGCCGTCCGCGCCCGCAAGATGGGCGAGGAGGCCGGCATGGAGCTGCGCGGCGACACCGCGATCCCGGCGATCGAGGTGCAGAAGATCGAGGCCAAGCCGGCCGCTGACGCGCTCGTTCCGGATCAGCCTGCTGCTGCCCCGGCGCGGCTCAAGGGCATCGAGCTCGGTCCGGCCTGCCAGCAGTGCGGAGGCATGATGCAGCGCACCGGCTCTTGCTACACCTGCTCGAGCTGCGGCAACAACACCGGTTGCGGCTGATCGCTGCCGAATAGCTGTCTGAAAAAGGCGCCCCGCGGGGCGCCTTTTTCGTTGGCGCGCGCTGGAGCCGAAGGCTGGGGCGCCTGTCGATGTGGAAGAAACGGCGCTTGGTTGGCGAAGAAAGCTGCAGGCACGCTTGCGTGCCCGACGGCCCCTGCCGATCTTCCTTCAGCGATGAACACCGACTCCACCGCCACCAGCCCACGCCGCTTCGACCCGATCCTCTTCGCGATCGTCGTGATCTCGGCGGTCGGCGGCGGGCTGATGCTCTACAAGGCGAAGAACTGGGCGCTGATGTCCGATGAACTCCTCTACACCTCGATGGGGCGCTCGATCGCGCAGACGATCTTCCCGTTCGCTCGCGTTCGCGGCGAGTCGATCCAGGTCTTCCAGGTGCTCTATCCCGGGCTGATCGCCCCGCTCGTCGGACCGATCCGGATGCCCAACGCGTACCCGTGGGTGGCAGTGCTCAACGCCGTCTTCATCGCGCTCGCGGCGATCCCGGCGTATCTGCTGACCAGCTTCGCCACCGGCAGCCGCGCCGGCGCGCGCTGGGTCGCGCTCTGCACCGTCTCGACGCCGTGGCTGATCTTCGGCTCGAAAGTGCTGCCCGACTCGGCCGCGTATCTGATCGTGCTCTGGGCGCTCTACGCCATCGTCCGCACCGCCAGTGCTCGCGAGCACGTGATCCGCGGCGACCTGCTCACCCTGCTCGCAATCGTCGCCGCTTACTACGTGCGCACTCAGTTTCTCCTGCTGCTCGGCGTCTGGGTCGGGACGATCGTGCTCAGCTGCGCCGCCACGGCCTTCGCCGAAGGCGGGATCAGGCAGGTTCCGGGCGCGCTGATCCGGCTCCCGCTCAAGCGGCCGATCCCGCTCGTCGTCTTCGTGGTCGTCGCGCTGCTCTACGTGTTCGACCCACTCGTGCTGCTCGGCTTCTACGCGCCCACCGCCGGAGCGGGGGCGGGCACCGGTCAGCAGACCGACGATGCCGGGATCCTCACGGAGCTGCTCGATCACTCATCGGTGCTCGCGCTCGGTGCCGGCGCGCTGCCGATCATCTTCGCCGTGCCGTGGCTGGTCACGGCGGTCACACGCGTCAAGTCGCGCAGGCAGAACGATGCGGCCTTCATGTGCGTGCTCGCGCTCGGCGCGATCCTCTACGTCGGCGCGAACTTCGACATGCGCTTCGACCCGACTGACCGCGTGATCGAGCGCTACATCTTCTACGCGGCGCCGCTGCTGTTCGTCGCGATGGCCGGCTTCTTCGCCGCTCCTCCGAAGAAGTGGTGGGCCTTCGCGCTGCCCGCGATCGTCGGGCTCCTCGTGATCAACGCGACTCAGCCGTACGGCCTTGACACTGTCCTCAACGTCAACATCAACTTCGGATTCTCGCCGACCCAGATCACCCTGATCGCCTGGCAGAAGTTCGCCGACGCAGCCTTCACATCGATCTTCGGCCTCGCGATCGTCATCTCCCTGATCGCTGGCGGGTTCTCGTGGCTCGCAATCGTCAAGGGCAGAGCAGGGCTGGCGCGCGACGCATGCTTCACCCTGACCGCTCTGATCCTGATCGCCAGCACGCTCTACACCGTGCCCAAGCTGATCGAGACACAGAACTCGATCGCCCTCAAGACCTTCGGCGTCCGCACCAACGACCAGAAGCGCTGGGTCGATCGCGCCACCGGCGGACAGCCCGTAGCCCTCGTCTACTCGAAGCAACTCACCGTGACCGCCGCCGGCTCATCACACTCGATCTTCCGCCGCCCGAACTCGCCGCCCCACCGCTGGCGTGACGTCGTCTTCTGGAACAGCTCGATCTCGACGGTCTACCTCCCGTACAAGCTCACGCCAGCAACGATCCCGCCGATCCCCGGCGCGGCCCACCGCCTGTCCCTCGACCGGTCGACGGGCCGGATCGCGCGCGTCGCGAACGACACCTCGAGTTACCTCCTGCTTTCGGCCGGCGATCCGAACTTCGCGCCGTTCACGAACGAGCCGCCGCGGCGTGAACAGGGTTTCGTGCTCTACAAGACCGGCCGCGATGCCATCGCCGCCTGGGCGACCGACGGGCTCACGCTCGGCGGCTGGGTGCCCCGGGACAGGCCCGCGACGTTACGGCTTTTCGCCCCGCCCGGGGCGGCCGGCCTCACCAGGGAGAAGATCGCCCTTCGAATCGACACGACGGCGCGGCACGGTGACCTCAAGGGATTCCACGTCTCCGGTGCCTCGCATGTGAAGGTGACCAAGGATGCCTCGTACCGCACAACCTTCACCTGGACGGCGAGCGTGCCGGCCGGCGGTCACGTCGACCTCAGGCTCGTGCGCGGAGAGTCTCCTGCCCACGTCAGCCGGCTGCTCGTCTCGGCCGACTAGCGCGACTCCGGATTGGTCAGGAAGGTCCCGCTGACATTGACCTTGCCGGCGTGCGAGCAGCCCATCGGGCCGGCCTCGAGCTGGGCGTCGGTCGGCGGGTTCAGCACCATCAGCTCGGGGATCGTGACCATCGTCAGGCCGCTCTTGCGGATGCGCGGGAGGATCGTCTTCTTCAGTGCGGTGATCGTCGCCGGGTTGGTGCCGTCGTGGAAGAGGATGATCGCGCCGGGGCCGAGGCCGTTCACAGCGTTGGTGGCGATCGTCGCCTCGGGCTTGGCGAGTCCGTCCTGCGAGTCGGCGCTCCA
Source organism: Solirubrobacterales bacterium (assembly GCA_047605325.1). Classification (GTDB taxonomy): domain Bacteria; phylum Actinomycetota; class Thermoleophilia; order Solirubrobacterales; family JACPNS01; genus JACPNS01. The sequence continues at coordinate 26,133 of JASGFX010000014.1, forward strand.
GAGGATCTCGGAGTAGCCGAGTTTGCGGATCGTCTTCTCGGTCGCCGCGTCGCGCGCGCCGTAGGGCGGGCGCATCATCGGCCAGTCCTGACCGGTGCCCGACTTGACCACATCCTGCGTGTCGGTCAGCTCGGTCTTGATGTCGCTGGGCGAGAGCGTCGTGAGGTTTGCGTGGTTCCAGGTGTGGTTGCCGATCGGCCCGTACTCGCCCTGCTCCTTGAGCTGAGCCGTATAGGTGTTGGCGTTGTTGCCGATGTCGAACCAGGTCGCGGAGACGCCCTCCTCGCTGAGCAGCTTGATCAGCCGGGGCGAGGTCTCGGAGGGGCCGTCGTCGAAGGTCAGCGCGGCATAGTTCTTGGTGCCACCGCAGTAGAGCGGGAGTTTCTTCTTGATCAGATGCTCGAGCCCGGCCTTTTCCTCGGCCTCGGAGATGTAGACGGCGTCGGACGCGGCGAGGTCGAGCGCCATCTCGCGCGAAAGCGGCGAGGTCTCGACGAGCGGCCGGGTGATCTCGGTGTGCCGCAGAGAGGTCGCTGCGGTGAACATCATCGAGACGAGCAGAATTGCCGTGCAAACCAGCACGGATATGCGGAGTCTGGGGTTGGGTCTACGACGTTCGTCCATATTGCTTGCGAGGCGCGGACATCGATCCTACGTTGATCTTGACCTCGATTTGGGCAACGATCCTTCTCGCCTGCCGAGAAGGAGTGTGCATCCAAGTTGAGGAGAGTCATCCCCAACCGGATGCATCGCGAACTTCTGGCCCCCGTTCTCTGAGCTGCTCGGGAGCTGGAATGCTCGTCCCGACTGCGGAGGCCGGGGCGAGCCAGGAGTGCCGGCCCAGGCCGGCACTCTTTGTTTAAGCGGTCAGGACTCGACAGGCACGACGCGCGGCTGACCGTCGCGGTGGTGGCCGTCGCGGCCGACGTAGCCGCCCGCCGCGCCGAAGCAGATGTAGAGCGCCTCGTCGTCGCCGACGTTGGCGATCGATCGCTGCGTCTCGGGTGCGACCCGCACGACGCCGCCGGGACCGAGCGTCACGGTCTCATCGTCCTGCTCGCCGAACGTGAACCGCAGTGTTCCCTTGTGCACGAAGTAGACCTCTTCCTGGCGTTCGTGCCAGTGCGTGCCGCTGCCGATCTTCGGCGGCATGATGATCGCGTTGACGCCCATCTCGGTCACGTCGAGTTCGGCGCGGACCTTGCGAAAGCCCGGGCCTTCGCCCATACCGTCGACGTTGCCGGCCTTCCAGCCGCTGCCTTCGATCACTTCGATCTGGGTGTCGGACATCACTGCTCCTGAGTCGGTGATTGCAAAACGCAACCAGCTTACATAGATCGCGCTGTGAAGGTCGATTCTGTCACCGTCGCGGTCCCGGTTCTGAACGGCGGGGAGCGCTTCCTCGAGTTGCTGCGCGCCGTCGGCTCGCAGCGCAACGACGCAGGCGTCGAATTCGAGCTGCTGATCGTCGACTCGGGATCGACCGACGGATCGCTCGAGGCCGCGCGCGGCGCGGGAGCCCGCGTGATCGAGATCGACAAGTCGACCTTCCAGCACGGACGCACGCGCAACCTCGCCATGTCCGAAGCCAGGGGCGACGTCGTCGCCCTGCTGACCGACGACTCGGCGCCGGCCGGGCCCGGGTGGCTCGATGCGATCGTCTCAAGCTTCGAACTCGCCGATGACGTCGCCCTTGTCTTCGGCCCGCAGCTGGCGCTGCCCGAGCACTCACTGGCCGTGCGTCGGGAGATGCTCGACCACTTCGCAGCTTGGAGCGCGACGAACGAGAGCCCGGTGATCCAGCGGGTCGAGCAGACCGACGCAGGCCGCGCCGACTACGACGAGCGCCAGGGTTGGTACATCTTTTTTTCAGACGCGAACGGTGCGGTCGCGCGCTGGGCGTGGGAGCAGCACCCATACGAAGAGGTGCCCTATGCCGAGGATCAGCTGATCGCCCGTTCGATGATCGAGGCCGGATTCGCAAAGGTCTTCGCCCCCGGCGCCGCGGTGATGCACTCCCACGACTACCCCGGGCTCGGCTGGCTGCACCGCTACTTCGACGACTTTCGCGGTCTTCATGAGGTGATGGGCTATCGATCAAGCATCGGCATGCGCTCCGGCGTACGCGCAGTGATCGGTCTCACCCGTGCGGATCGTGCGTTCATGCGCAGCGAGGGCGTCGGCGGCTTCGAGCTCTTGAGGCTGACCGCGCTCTCGGTGCGCAGACATGCCTTCCGCGTGCTCGGCGAGTGGACCGCGGCGCGTGCCGACCGCCTACCCGAACGCGTGACCGGTTGGCTCTCGCTGGAGGGCCGCCCCGGATTTTCGCCCGCCCCCAGCCGTGGGGGCCCGCTGGTAGGGTCCAAACGTGGTTGATCCCAGCGCCAGCGCGACTGAAGCTCCGCCGCAGGAGTTCCCAGCGACACCGCCCGCGGTGGCCGACGAGGCAGTCGCGGCGGCCGAGCGGATCGCCTTCCTCGCGCTCGCCAGCGAACTCGCGCGCGGACGCAAGGTGCTGGTCGTCGACGACGGGGCAAGCGCGCTCGCCGGAATCGCTGCGCATCTCGATTCGACCGAGCTTTCGAACCTCGACGGCGCGGCCGACGGCGCCTACGACCTCGTCGTCGCCGACCTGCTCGTCGCCGACACCGACGCCGAATTCGGCATCGGTCAGCTCGCCCGCGTGGTCGGTGCCGACAGCGGGATCGCGCTGCTGCGCCTGCCCAACCGCCCCGAGTTCGCGCCGCTGCTCGCGGCGTTCGAGTCGAGTTTCGCCCGCACCCTGACATGCGCCAGGCCAACTGGGTCTCGTCCGCACTCTTCGACGAGGCGATGTTCTCCAACGACGATCCCTCCCGCGCGGTCGCCGCGACGGTGCGCAAGCTGGCTGCCGCCGGGCCCGGCGAGGAGCTCTACAACGTCGTGATCGGAGCACAGGGAGCATTCCCGGACTTCCGCCCGCAACTCGCCTTGACGCGTAGCCCCGATCTGCGCGCGGCGCTCGCCGAACTCGCCGATCAGCGCGAAGCGGCGGCGCAGCAGCTCGCCGAGCAGCGCACGATCAACACCGAGCAGGATGCGCGCATCCGGGCGCTCGAAACCGAACTCGCGTGGTACGACGAGCACCACTTGGCGCTGCGCGAGAACCTCGAGGGCAGCGGCCTCGGCCGCAGCCTGCTCTCGTTCTGGGTCGCGTTGGCCGAGAACGTCAAGCGTGCCCGCCGCGTGCTCGGGAGCTGACGAGTCGCCGTGATCTCGGTCGTGATCCCCGTGCTGGGCGGGGAGGAGTTCTTGGACGAAGTGCTCACGGCAGTCACCGGTCAGGTGATCGACGAACCCTTCGAAGTGCTCGTGATCGATTCGGGATCGACGGATTCTTCGCTCGAGATCGTCGCGGCGCACCCCGGCGTTCGGCTGCTGGAGATCCCGTCGAGCGAGTTCGGACACGGGCGCACACGCAACCTCGGTGTGCAGAGCACTTCCGGCGAGCTGATCGCCTTTCTGACGCAAGACGCCACCCCCGCCAGCGACTTCTGGCTCGCCGCCTACCGCGACGCCTTTCGCGCAGCACCGAATGTCGGCGCGGCGTTCGGACCGCACCTGCCGCGGCCGGGCGTGAATCCGCTGATGGCCCGCTTGCTGCGCGACCACTTCGCAAGCTTCGGCGGCGAAGACGGTCAGCCGGTGATCCAGCAGCCGGGTGAGACCACCTTCCTCTCGAATTCGAACTCCTGCATCGCGCGCGCGGCATGGGAAGAGGTGCCGTTTCGCGACATCGCCTACTCCGAGGATCAGGCCTTCGGCGTCGACATCATGAAGCGCGGCTTCGCGAAGGCCTACGTGCCCGGCGCCGCCGCCCTGCACTCGCACGACTACGGGATGATCGAGTCGTTCAAGCGCTACTTCGACGAATACCGCGGTCTCTCAGACAGCGTCGGCGAGACCCAGTCCGGCGGCGCAAGCGACGTGCTCGGGATCATCGGCGACTCGGTCGCACGTGACCGAGCGTTCCTTGAAGAGCTCGGCCAACCGGCCTGGAGGCAGGCGACCTGGAGCGCTCGCAGCGCGATCTACCACACGGGGCGCGTCGGGTTCGGCGGCCTTGGCGCGCGCGCGAACATGCTGCCGGGACGCGTCCGGCGGGTCTTGTCGTTCGAGCGGCGGGCCGACGGAGTGACCTTCGAGATCCCTCCACAGGAGACGACGAAGTTCGATGACATCGGCGCTGTCGAGGCCGGCGAGATCGCTCCGCTCAAGCCGCACGATGGTGCGGCGAGACCGCTTCACGTGGCGTGGATCGTGCCGCCGTTCGGGATCGGCGGCGGCGGCCACACGACGATCTTTCGCATGATTCGCGCACTTGAGCAGGAAGGCCACCGCTGTTCGATCTGGGTCCACGATCCCGGGCGCGTGGATCGCATGGCGGCCGGCACGATGCGCAAACGGATCGCCGATCACTACATGCCGCTCGACGCTCCGGTGCACACCGGATTCGATGACTGGAGCGGCGCCGATGTGGCTGTCGCCACCGGCTGGGACACGGTCTACAAGGTGCTCCGCCTCGAGGGCTGCGGCGAGCGCGCCTACTTCGTGCAGGACCACGAACCGGAGTTCTACGCGCAGTCATCGCGGTCGCTGTTCGCCGAGCGCAGCTACCGGTACGGATTGCACTGCATCTGCGCGTCGCCCTGGCTCGCGGAGCTGGTGGGTGAGCGATACGGAGCTTCGGCGACCCCATTCATGCTCGGCGTCGACGCGAGCGAGTACTCACCGACCGACACCCCGCGACGCGATGACACGGTCGCTTTCTATGCCCGCTCGTTCACGGAGCGACGCGCGGTCGAACTCGGACTGCTCGCGCTGGCCGAGGTGAAGCGGCGGCGGCCCGAGGTGCGGGTGGCGCTGTATGGATCGAACGACATGATCGAAGCACCATTCGCTTACCAACACGTCGGAGTCGTCTCGCCCGAGCGTCTCCGCAGGCTGTACGGGGAGGCGACGGTCGGTTTGTCGCTGAGCCTGACGAACTACTCCCTGATCCCCCAGGAGATGATGGCCTGCGGTCTGCCGGTGGTGGAACTTGCCGGGCGCGCCTGCGAGGGCGTCTTCGGAGGCAACGGAGCGGTGATCTCGCTGGCGCAGGATCAGTCGATCGATATCGCCGAGAAAGTGATCGAGCTGCTGGACGATCCGGTGCTGCGCGCGGCACGATCCGAGGCTGGTCTCGAGTTTGCGCGCACGCACAGCTGGGAGATCGCGACGCGCACAGTCGTCGATGCCCTCGTCGGACTGCATGGCGCAGCGGCGCCCCCGCGGCCATGGGCCGCAGGTTCGATCATCTAGAGGTAGAAGCGCGAGAGCGAGAGCGCCACGCCGGCGACGTTGAGCGCGGCGAGGGCCATCACCGAGGCGCTGACCACCGGCAGACTCCATCTGCGACCGGCGCCCACGCCGGCCGCCGGGATCAGCAGGGCGAAGACTGCGAGCGCCGGGAAGAAGTACCGGCCCTGCGCGAAGAACTGGCCGTTCTGTGAGAACAACAGGTAGCCCGTCGTATTGATCAGGACCGCCATGAAGATCACCGCGAGCGCCGGATAGACGACGATCGGCCATGCGCCCGCCAGCCGCTCACGCCGTTGCCAGACCGCGCGCACCGCCAGCCCCACGAGCGCCAGACCGGCCAGCCCGAAGGTCGCGTAGACGACAGTCGGGAAGTGCGTGTCGAGCGCGTTGAAGTCGGCGAGGAAGCCGCGCAGGAAGGCACGGATCGCCGGGGGTTCGCCGTAGAAGAGATTGGTCATTCCACCAACCTGCGGCAGATACCACTGCCAGAGATAGCTGAGGTAGTTCGCAAACGAGACCGGGTGCAGGTTGGTCGCGACGTGAGCGCCGGTCACGCTCGCCGTGTCGGCGCCGCCGAAGATCTTGATCGTGCCGAGCGCGATCAGGCACGGCACTGCCGCGGCAGCAGCGCTCGCGCCGAGGGCGCGCAAGCGCGCCTCGCTGCGCCACACACCGACCAGCACCGCGAACGCCAGCGCCGGCGCGAGTCCGGCCGAGGTCGGCTTGGCGATCAGACCGATCGCGAAGGCGATGCTCATCATCAGCACGTTCCCGAAGGTCGGTCCGCGCCGCATCAACCGCGCACCGAGCCACAGGGCCGCGGTGCAGGCCGGCAGCATCAGGTAGTCGTTCGAGACCCCGCCGCCGAGGTGCACGACCATCGGTTCGAACGCCAGAGTCAGCCCGGCGACGGGCGCGGCCCAGCGCCAGCGCGGCAGCATCTCGGCGACGAACAACATCGCGAAGATCACCGTGAGCGCCAGCAGCAGAGCCGAGAAGATCCGGACCATGAACAGCTGGTCGAAGATGTTGCCGAACGATCCGAGTTTGTAGAACAGCGCCGCCGGGATGTAATAGGCCGGCGAGTAGGCATTCGCCGGGGTCAATCCGTACGGCTTGTCCGGCCCGTCGCGCAGCCGGTCGTAGTTCTCGTAGAACGTCTTCTCCTCGGCCTTGTTCCAAGGCTCGCGCGCGACGCTGCGACCGATGATCGCGGCGGCCGTCAGCGAGCTCGCGTAGACCGTGCTCGGGCGGTACGAGTTGCCGCCGTCGTTCTTCGAGAGGTCCTTGTCGGGCAGATGGCCGCTCGCGACCGTCTCGACGTAGACGAAGTGCGCAAGCTCATCGGGGGTATTGAAGGCCGGGGTGATCAGTGCCCACAGGGCGGCGTTGGCGAACGCGATCGCGGCTATCGCGATCAGCAGCCGGCGGCTCGGCGCGCGCGTCAGCCGCCCGGCGCGCAGCAGCAGCGCCCAGCCGGCGCCGATCAAGCCGAGCAGCGCCGGGAAGATCAACCAATACGTCCACGTGCCGACCCAGCTCGGGCGGAACAGCGACGCGCGCTCGAAGACCTTCGGCACCGACCCGATCGCGGCGCTCTTGCCGGCCGGCAGATACTGCATCGCAATGTCGCCGGGCACCGGCCGATCGCCGAGGTACGAGACCTGCGGCACGCTGAGCTTGCCGTCAGGCTCGCCGGGAATCGAGACCCGGGCATTGCTCGTCGAGAAGCACAGGGTCAGATCGCTTCGCTGCGCGGTCGGCACGGTGAAGTCGATCTGTTTTCCGTCTCCGAAGGTCGGCGGAGCACTGGCGCCGAGCGTCCTGCCGTCAGCGCTCTTGGCGGTCAGCTTCATCTGCACGTCGCCCTGGCCATAAGTGCCGGGCGACAGGCGGACGATGTCGGCGTCGGCCGGGAGCGTCACGCCCTTCACGCAGAGTGGTCCGCTCTGGGCGGTCACGGTGGCGAGGTACTTGGCCGTCAGCACACCGTTGCTGCCGACCGGTCGCTGGGTCGGGATCAGCAGCACGCCGAGCATCGTCAGCGCAAAGACGCCGAGCACGACGGCCATCACAATCTTCTGCAGGCGGGCACCGCCTGACTGCTGCTGGTCGGCTTCAGCCGAACTCACGCGCGGCTTTCCTCAGGCGCGCTGCGCTGCGCGCTTCTCGGCCGCGTCGCGGCGGGCGACGTCGGCGTCGACCCACTCACGGTTCTCGCGGAACCACTCGACGGTCCGCGCGATGCCCTCTTCGAAGCGCACCGACGCCTCAAAGCCGAACTCTTCTCTGGCGCGCGACGTGTCGAGCTTGCGGCGTGGCTGGCCGCCGGGCATCGATGTGTCCCAGTTGATCACGCCCGTATAACCCGTCGCCTTCGCGATCAATTCGGCGAGATCCTTGATCGTGATCTCAAAGCCTGCGCCAAGGTTGATCGGCTCACCCTTGTCGTAGCGCTCGGTCGCAAGCAGCAGACCGCGGGCGCAGTCGTCGACGAAGAGAAACTCGCGCGACGGCGAACCGTCGCCCCAGAGCGTGACGTCTTCGCCGCGCTCGCCGGCCTCGATCATCTTGCGGATCAGCGCCGGGATCACATGAGAGCTCTGCAGGTCGAAATTGTCGCGCGGACCGTAGAGGTTGACCGGCATCAGGAAGATGACGTCCATGTCGTACTGCTCGCGGTAGCCCTGGGCGCCGGCCAGCAACGCCTTCTTGGCGATGCCGTACGGCGCGTTGGTCTCTTCCGGGTAGCCGTCCCACAGCGTCTCTTCGCGGAAGGGGATCTCGGCGAACTTCGGATAGGAGCAGATCGTGCCGAGCTGGACAAACTTGTCCACCCCGCGGCGCCGGCCATGCTCGAGCAGCAGTGCGCCCATCATCAGGTTGTCGTACCAGTAGGCGCCCGGATTGCCGCGGTTGGCACCGATCCCGCCGACGCGCGCAGCGAGGTGAATCACGACCTCGGGATTCGCCTCTTCGTAGAACGCGGCGACATCATCCTCACGAGTGAGGTCGAACTCGGCCGAACGCGGAAGGGTCGGCGTGACACCGAGGCTCTCGAGGCGCTCGACGACGTGCGAACCGAGGAAGCCCGATCCGCCGGTCACGGCGACGCGCTTGCCTTTGAAGAAGTCTGCTGTGGGCTCGCTGCTCATCGGCCCGAAGATTAGTCAGGGCTTGCGCGCGACCATCAACAGGTTCTTGCCGATCGGCGGCTGGGCGAAATTCTCGATCCTGCTCATCACAGGCACAACGGCGCGGTCGAACAGCTTCACCGACCGCGTGTCGAGCGTGGTCGATCCGAGCAGTCGGAATTTGATCAGCCACGGCAGGATGCCGACGACATCGAAGTAGCGAATCACTTCCACGCGGAATCCCGCAGCTGCGGCCTTCTCACGCAGCTCGCGCTTCGTGTATCTGCGGAAATGGTCGATGCTGCGGTCGAACCTGCTGTAGAGAAACGGCAGCGCAGGCACGAAGGCGCAGAGCGTGCCGCCGCTCGGGAGCAAGTTGTAAATCCGGCACATCTCCTCGGCGTCGTGCTCGACGTGTTCGAAGACGTTGACGTAGACGAAGCAGTCGGGCCCGAACTCCGTGATCAGGTCTTCGGCTTCACTTAGAAAGCCGGTGAAAGGAGTCGCCGGCACGGCGAGCCCGGCCGCGTTGTGGGCGAGCGACTTCGCCGTCTCGGGCGAGGGTTCGATCATCAGCAGGCGCTGAGGAGCCGTTCGCTCGGCCAGAAGCCTCGAGAACGATCCGATACCGGCGCCCACCTCGACCACCGCCGCGCCGAGATACCGATCGAAATATCCGAGCACCCAGCGGTGGTAATTGTCGGCGAAGTCCATCGCCTCGAGATCCGCGCCCTCATAGATGAAGTCTTCAGTCATCGCCAGCCACGCTATTCGCCCTTGGGACAGATGATCAGCTGCCTGCCCGGGGTCTTGAACACCGGCTTGAAGTACTTCTGGTGCTCGAACTCGGTCGTGTAGATCAGCAGCGCGTCGAGGTCGTACTTCTCGCAGGTGTCGGCCGAAAGCTCGTGCAGCGGCAGGCGCACCAGCGTGCGTTGGAAGTGGTTGCCGGCGTAGGGGTAGTCCCAGGTCTCCTCGTAGGGAGCGATGCCGAGACGCGAGCCGGCGGGCACATATTTTTCTACCGCGCGCAGCATCGGGGCTTCGCCGGCGTTGATCAGCGTCATCTGCGCGATGCGGTCCTGCTCGATCAGCGGCGTGCGCTGGGGCAGCACGACCGACTTCATCACGCTCTGCAGGCCCATCGTCCAGATCGCAATCAGCACGAGGACGAGCACCAGCGAGCGCACGAACAACGCACTCATCATCCGCGCGGCGAGCGGCGCGGCGAGCGCTGCCGGCGCGAGCACGAAACGGCCGATCCAGACATTGCTGAGCAGAGTCGAGACGAAGATCGCGAACGCCAGCACCGCCGCGAGCGCATAGGCGAATTCGGTTCGCGAGCGCGGCCGGACCAGTCCCCAGAGCAGCGCCGGCAGCATCAGAAGCAGCGGCAGTCCGCCCGCGACCTGATGCTCGATCGTCGAGTAGCTCACGAGCAGCCACTCCGGCTCGTCGTCACCGGCGATTCGCGCGAGCGGGTCGTAGATCAGCGTGTTGTAAAAGTTCTCGAGCTCGACCACCGCACGCGCCTGGTGCCAGTCCGGGATCGACATCCCCCAGACCCATGCGATCTCGGCGGCGTTCGCCGGCACCTGTTTGGCAGATTCGACGCGGAAGCCCTGGTCGATGTTCGAGCCGAGCAGGCTGCCGCGGTCGACAAGGTTCTGTCCGTAATTGAGCGAGCCGAGCAGCACCACAGCAAGTGCGGCGTACGCGAGAGGTCGCACCAACGCACGCCAGTTGCGGCCGGCGACGACAAGCCCGGCGAGACCGATCGCGAGCAGCATCATCGGCGCATTCGACTTCGTGCCGAAAGCGAGTCCGGCAGCGAGCGCAAAGAGCACAGCAGCCGAACGGTCGCCGCCGACCGCGCGCACGAAGAATGCGAGCGCCGTGAGGCAGAAGAACGCCAGCACCATGTCGTTCTGAGTGCTGCTGCCTTCGGCGACGGCGATCGGCATCGCGAGGAACAGGCCCGCCGCGAGCGCGCGATCGCGCAGTCTGTACCCGAGATCGCGCCCGACGACGAGGATCCCGGCGATCACGCCGATCTGCGCGAACCACTGGATCACCTGGGCGAAGCGGTCGCCGCCGCTGACCAGCATCGTCCAGCCCTGCAGCACCTCGGCATTGATCGGGAAACTCGCCTGACGCTTGCCGGCGTTGGCGAACTGCATCACCGACGAGTCCTGCATCCAGTAGACGATGCGCGAGAGGTGGTAGGTCATCGAATCCCAGGTGTTGGGAGCGATCCAGATCGCGGTGACCAACTCGACCAGCAGCAGCGCGCAGCAGAAGGCGATCGCCGCGAAGGCGACCGGCTCGCGCGAAGCAGTGGCGAGCAGGGAGCGCGGGCCCAGACGCGCGGCGCTGACCCTGAGATCGTCGAACGCGCCGGGCTCGATTCGCGGCCGAGCGATCCACGCCACCGCGAGCAACGAGGCCAGCTGCAGACCGAGCAGAGGCGCGGTCTTCCAGAAGCCGATCAGCGAGAGCAGTTCGGTCATCAGCACGAGTTGCGCGGCCGAGCCGAGCAGCACCGCGCAGACGAAGGCGGCCGATTCGCGCACGCGCAACAACAGCGCCACGAGAGCGCCGAAAGCCAACGCCAAGCCGGCGGAGACCACCAGCAGGAATATGCCCCACATATCGCTTCCTTACGAACGCAGTTTGCGCGCGAACATGATCGAGCGGTAGATCTGCACGATCAACCAGCTCATCACCCGGTTTACGGCAACGCTGACGGGATGTCCTGCCCCGTTCTCGCGCGCGTTCTGCGCATGCTCGCGAAACTGCTCCTCGAAGCCGGTGATGCTGAGCGATCCCTCGCCCATGCGAAAGCGCGCCACGTCGGCGTCGACGAGCAGAGGATCTCCGCGACGGGCCAGGCGCAGCCACAGGTCGTAGTCGGCGCTGTACTTGAAGCGCGTGTCGAGCGCTCCGATCTCGTCCAGAACCGCGCGGCGCGCGAAGGTCGACGGCGAAGAAATGAAGTTGTTGGTCAGATACAGATCGAGCGAGTACTGATCGAGCAGCCAGTTCTTGTAGCGCGTCACGGCCTTGCGCGACTCGGCGCCGTCCTCGCCCATGATCTTGCACCGGCCAGTCGCCCACTCGGCGTCGGGTGAAGCGGCGATCGCCTCACCGACGGCACGCAGTGCGCCGGGCTCGTAGGTGTCATCGGCGTTGAGCCAACCGATCCAATCGCCGGTCGCCAACGCGACACCCTTGTTGAAGGCGTCGGACAGTCCGTCGTCCGGCTCGGAGATGAAGCGCAGCCGCTCGTCCCCAGCCTCACGTTCGAGGATCTCCAGCGTGCCATCGGTTGAACCGCCGTCGACCACCACGTGCTCGAGGGCGGGGTAGTCCTGCGATGCGATGCTCGCCAGCGTCTCCTCGATCGTCGCCGCGGCGTTGAACGTCGGCGTGACGATCGTGATCGACGGCAGGTCGGACATCGGCGCGGCGACGCTACTTGCCGTCGGTCAAGGCCTTGACGTCGGCGTCGACCATCATCGTCACGAGTTCTTCGAACTTGACCTTCGGCTCCCAGCCGAGCTTCTCCTTGGCCTTGGTCGGGTCGCCGATCAGCAGGTCGACCTCGGTCGGGCGGAAGTACCGCGGGTCGACCTCGACGTAGTCCTCATAGTTCAGACCGACATGACCGAAGGCGTGCTCGCAGAACTCGCGGACGGTGTGCGTTTCGCCGGTCGCGACGACATAGTCGTCTCCCTCGTCCTGCTGGAGCATGCGCCACTGCGCCTCGACGTAGTCGCCGGCGAAGCCCCAGTCACGCTTGGCGTCGAGGTTGCCGAGGTAGAGCTTGTCCTGACGTCCGGCCTTGATCGCGGCCACCGCGCGGGTGATCTTGCGCGTCACGAAGGTCTCGCCGCGGCGCGGCGACTCGTGGTTGAAGAGGATGCCGTTGGTCGCGTGCAGGCCGTAGCCCTCGCGGTAGTTGACGACGATCCAGTACGAGTAGAGCTTGGCCACCGCGTAGGGGCTGCGCGGGTAGAAAGGCGTGTTCTCGTCCTGCGGCACGGCCTGGACCTTGCCGTAGAGCTCGCTCGAAGAAGCCTGGTAGAACCGCGCGGGAACTTCGGTCTCGCGGATCGCCTCGAGCAGGCGGAGCGTTCCGAGTCCCGTGACCTCACCGGTGTACTCGGGCACCTCGAAGCTGACCTTCACGTGGCTCTGCGCGGCGAGGTTGTAGATCTCGTCGGGCGCGACCTTCTCGAGGATGCGGTTCAGCGATGAGGCGTCGGCGAGATCGCCGTAGTGCAGCGTCAGCCGCACGTTGTCCTCGTGCTGGTCCTGGTAGAGGTGGTCGATGCGCTCGGTGTTGAAAGAACTCGAGCGACGAACGATGCCGTGGACGTCATAGCCCTTCTCGAGCAGAAGCTCCGCGAGGTATGAGCCGTCCTGGCCCGTGATTCCGGTGATGAGTGCTGTCTTCGGTGCCATAAGTCGGTGAGCCTACAATTCTTCGTATCTCTGGGGCCGGTGAAAACTCCGAGGCGCGACGCGCGCTGATCACCGGTGCTGCCGGGCAGGACGGCTCGTATCTGGCCGAACTGCTGATCGCAAACGATTACGAGGTCTTCGGCGTCGTCGAGAGCGATCCCGCAAAGCCGCGCACGAATCTTTCGAGGATCGCGGGTGAGATCGACCTCTGCGCGATCGACCTGACCGACCGTGAGGCGGTCGACGAGCTGATCGGCCGCACACGCCCGCACGAGATCTACAACCTCGCCGCGCCGAGCTTCGTGCCTGCGAGCTGGGACGACCCGACCGCGACGCTCGACTTCATGAGCGGATCTGCCGTGCGTCTGCTCGACGCGATCGTGAGGCTGACGCCCGAGACGCGCTACTTCCAGGCCAGCTCGAGTGAGATCTTCCGCGGCGCGGACCAGTCTCCGCAGAGCGAGCGCACGACCCCCTGCCCGACCTCGCCGTACGGTGTCGGCAAACTCGCCGGTCACGGCCTGGTCAATTCATTCCGCGCGCGCCATGGGATCTTCGCCTGTTCGGGGATCCTCTACAACCACGAGTCGCCGCGCAGGCCGCTCGACTTCGTGCCGCGCAAGATCGTCAACGGTGCCGTGCGGATCGCTTGCGGAGATCTCGACAAGCTCGTGCTCGGCGACCTCTCGGCGCGCCGCGATTGGGGCTGGGCCCCCGACTACGTGCGCGCGATGAGTCTGATGCTCAAGTCCGACGCGCCGTCGGACTACATCGTCGCGACCGGTGAGCTGCACAGCGTCAAGGACCTCGTCGACCTCGCCTTCGGCGCCGTCGGCCTCGACCCGGAAGAGCACGTCGTCACCGACGCGTCATTCCTGCGCACCGGCGACGAGGCGCTGTTGGTCGGCGATCCGACGAAGATCCGCGCAGAGCTCGGCTGGGAAGCCAGCACGCCATTCAAAGAGATGATCGGCTTGATGATCGAGGCCGAGCAGGCCGCTCAGGCCTGAGCCGCGCCCACGGCGAGCACCCGCTCATAGACCGCCAGCGTCGCCGCGAGAAATGTCTCGTTGGTGAAACGGGCAGCCTGCGCGCGGCCGCGCGCGCGGAGCTGGTCTGCGTGTCCACGATCGGTGAGCACCCGTCCTAGCGCAGCGCCGATCGATTCCGAATCGTCGGGGTCGATCACATCTGCGGCGTCTCCGACCGCCTCGGCGAGACTCGTGCGGTCACTGCTCACGACCGGCGTTCCGCAGGCCATCGCCTCGAGCGGCGGATAGCCGAAACCCTCGTAGCGCGACGGGAACACGAAGCACTCCGCGGCGCGATAGAGATCGACGAGGGTGGCGTCTTCGACGCGCCCGGCGACGACGATGTCTTCCGCGAACGGCGACGCCGCGATCAACCCCATGAGCTCGTCGTCGCGCCAGCCACGTGCGCCGACGATCACGAGCTTCGCATCGGTCTCGAACGAGCCGCGCATGCGCTCGTAGCCGGCGATCGCCCCGTCGATGTTCTTGCGCGGCTGCAGCGTCCCCACCGTCAGCACGTACCGTCCCTCGACTCCGGCCGCCGCGAGCCGCTCGCGATCGACCGCGCCCTCGGTGAACATCGGGTCGATCGGCAGCGGCACTGTCGTGATCCGCTCCGGCGACAGGTCGAACAACTCGATCATGCGCCTGCGCGAGTAATCCGACGAAGTGATCACGTGCGCCGAGCGCGCCATCAGCTTGGGCAGGAAGATCTGCTGGTACTTCACGATCCGGCGCGTCATCCACTCTGGGTGGTCCCACGGAATCACGTCATGCACGGTCACCACTACCGGGCGGCTCGACCGGGTCGGCGCGAGCGGTGCCGGACAGTGCAGGAGATCGGGCGAGTTGCGTTTGATCCAGCGCGGCAGCGTGACCGGGAAATAGACGAACTCGCGCGCAAGTCCGCGAGTGACACGCCCAGCGGCAGACTTCGGTTCGCGACCTCTGTGCCGAACGGTCAACAGCTCGGTGTCCGGATCTTCACGCAACAACTCGACGAGCGACTCCGCGGCTCGCGCGGTGCCGCCCTTGTCGAGCTCGAGGGCGGTGAGTTCGATCGCGATCCGCACGCGCTTCAAGATAGATGCAGCGCTCGATGTCGCGGCGCGTCCATATGCTTGCGGCCATGTCGCTGCCCCGACGCATCGGACTGAACCTGCTCTACATCGTCCCGGGAAAGGTCGGTGGCACCGAGATCTACGCGCGCGAACTGATCGGCGAGCTCGCCGCAAAGCGTCCGGACACGGAATTCATCGCCTACTGCGGCGTCGAAGCGGCCGGACCGCTCGAGGCGCAGGGCTGGCCGGCGAATGTCCGCGTGAAGAGACTTCCGGTGCGCTGCAGCATCAAGCCGCTGCGGATCCTTGCCGAGCAACTGCTGCTGCCGCTCGCCGCGGCAAAGGACGGCATCAGACTGCTGCACAGTCTCGGCACCACCGGCGTCGCGTTCAGCCGCGGCCGGCGCGTCGTGACAGTGCACGATCTGATCTTTCATCACTTCCCCGACACCTTCCCCGGGCCGGCGCAGAAGGGCCTCGAACTGCTCGTCCCGCTCGGCGCCCGTCGATCGCGCCGCGTGCTCGCCGATTCCCAGGCGACAAAGGACGACCTGATCGAGACCTACGCGATCGCGGCCGAGAAGATCGATGTGGTGTACCTCGGGCTCGGTTTCCGCGAGCCGGATCGGATCACCCCGGCCGAGCAACTGCGCGCGCGCTTCGAACTCGACGATCGCCCGGTCGTCCTCTGCGTCGCCGCCGCGCTCGCGCACAAGAACATCCCGCGCCTGTTCGAGGCCTTCGCGGGCTTGAAGGCGTCGCCCGAGCCGCTGCTCGTCGTCGTCGGCCATGCCGGGCTCGAGATGGACAACCTCAAGTCGCTCGCCGCCGACCTCGGCATCGGTGAGCGTGTTCGCTTCACCGGGTGGATCGAGACCGAGGAACTCGAGGGCCTCTACCGGCTTGCAACCTGTTTCGCCTACCCGACACTGCGCGAAGGCTTCGGACTTCCGGTGCTCGAGGCGATGCAGCGGGGGACTCCGGTCGCCTGCTCGAACACATCGTCGGTCAGGGAGGTCGCCGGAGAGGCCGCCGTGACGTTCGACCCGACCGATGTCGAAGCGATCCGCGCGGCGATCGATTCACTTCTTGCCGATCAGGACCTGCGCGCGCAGATGATCGAGCGCGGCAGGCCTCGCGCCGCCGAGTTCACCTGGCAACGCTGCGCCGACGAGACGCTCGCCGCCTACGAAGCCGCGCTTCGCTGAACCCGCTCAAGCCCGGCGCAGGCGACTTGCGACCGGGTGGACGAGCTCGGGCGGAAGCAGCTTCAGCGCTGCCGCGAGCCCGACGAACACGATCATCCCGACGATCGCGCAGATCAGGCTCGGCAGCGGAAGCAGCGCCGCGGCGGCCGAGACGGCACCGATCGCCAGCACGCCGGCAACCCAGCCGAGGCCGGGCAGCGCGACGGGATCGACCCGCCGAACCTTGAAGACATATCCCGCAGCGATCGTGAATTCACCGATCGCGACTCCGATCGCCGCACCGACCGGGCCGAAGGCGTCGGCCAGCAGGCCCGTCGCGACGATGCTCACGAACGCGCCGATCGAAGCCGCCCACATCATCGCCCGGAAATGCCCGTCGGCCAGCAGCACGAGACTCGAGACGACCAGCATGAACGAGCCGGGAAGCGCGAGCCCGATCGCCGCGACGACCGGTACCGCATCGCTGAACTCAGCGCCGCCGAGCACCTTGACGATGAACCCCGCCCCGGCGATGATGCCGACCGCGCTGCCCACGCTCGCGATCACGGCCGACTGCATCAGACGTCGCGAGGCATAGGCAAGCCGCTCGGTGTCGCCGGCCTCTGAGGCCGCAACGAGCAGCGGGAAGGCGCCGCCGGCCGCAGTCAGGCAGATGCTCAGCATCACCACGAACACGCGGAAGGCCAATCCGAACATGCCCGACTGGTGGGCGGTCAGCACCGAGTTCGCAAGCACCTGAGCGATGAAGGCGTAGGTGCCGCCGATGCCGGCGACGAATGCGAAGGTTCCGACTTTGCGCAGAAGTCCGCGCATCTCCGAGAGGTCGAACAGCGGCACGATCGACGCCAGCCGGCGCGCGGGGATCGCTGCCAGCACCGCCATGATCACGCCGGTCGGCAGCAACGTCGCCATCATCCAGCCGACGTCAGCGAAGGCGAGCGCGGCGATCGTCATCAGGACGGCTTGGAGCGTCTGCCTGCCGGCCTCCAGCGCAGCGACGACATCGAGTTTGAAGGTCGCCTGCAGCGGCACGAGGTAGGAGATGTTCAGGGTCAGACCGCAGATGCCAACGGTCGCGACAGCGAGCCCGATCACAAGATTGTGTGGATAGCCCTTCAGCGCCGCAAAGGCGACGATCGCGATCGATGAGACGACGCCGAGCACGAGCCGGACCGCGATCAATGTCCGCTGGGTGCGCTCGCGCGCCTCGCCGGTCCGCGCAGTGAACTCGCGCAGACCGAGCGTGAGCAGGCCGACATCGGTGAGCGTCATGGCGATCGTCACAAGCGACATCGCCGTCGTGAAGAGGGCGAATTGGGCTGGACCGATCTCGCGCGAGACGATCGCGGTCATGACGATCCCGACGAGCGAAGCGAAGCCGAGCGCCAGCACTCGCCAGGCTCCGCCGCTGAGAATCAGCTTGCCGACGTTCTGGTCGTGATCGAAGTCGGCTGCCTCCCGAGGACTGGTCGGATCGGCGTCCATGCCGCTGAGGATACGTTTGCCGCCCGTCGCTCCTCTGCCGGGAGATCAACTAGCGTGGTGCGGAATGAGCTGCCGAATCTGCACCGCCGAAACCAAGGAGATCCTCGACCTCGGTACTTCGCCGCCGGCGAACTCGCTGCACGACGCCCGCGGCGTCGATCAGGCCTCCTACCCGCTCGTTCTCGAGTGGTGCGAGACCTGCAACAACGTCCAGCTGCGCGACTGCCTGCCGGCCGACGTCCTCTACGAGCACTACCTCTACGTGACCCCGCGCTCGCCGATGCTCGAGGAGCACTACGAGTATCTCGGAAACTTCCTGCTTGCCGGCGGCTACATCACGGACTCGTCGACCGTCTTCGAGATCGGCAGCAACGCCGGCTACTTCCTCGAGTCGCTCAAGCCGAAGGTCGGCGCGGTGGTCGGCATCGACCCGGCGCAGGAGATCGGCGAGATGGCCAACGCCAACGGCATCCCGACCGTGATCGACTTCTTCAACGAAGACTCAGCGCGCAGCACCGCCGAGCAGTACGGCACGCCGCAGATGGTGATCGCGCGCCACTGCCTCGCCCACAACGAATGGCCGCAGGAGATGATCAAGGGCGCTGCCGCCGTGCTCGAAGAGGGCGGTCATCTGACGATCGAGAACGCCTACGTGATGAACACGGTCGAGGGCATGGAATTCGATCAGGTCTACCACGAGCACATGTACTACTACTCGATCAGCTCGATGAGCGAGATGCTCAGGCGCCACGGATTCACGCTCGTCGACGTGATGATGTCGCTGGTCCATGGCGGCTCGATCATCTTTGTCGCGGTCAAGGGCGAGGGTGAACCGAGCGAGGCCGTCGACCGCTACCGCTCGCGCGAAGAACTCTTCCTCAACGGCGAGACCTTCGAGCGCTTCGCGGAGCGCACCGGTGAGATCCGCGAGAAGCTGCGCGAGCAGATCGATGAGCTCGCGGGCGCCGGCCGCTCGATCTACACCTACGGCGCAACCGCCAAGGGCAACACGCTGCTGAACTTCATCGGCGCGAGCTACGAGCAGATTCCATACTGCGTCGACAGCACCGAGATCAAGCAGGGCAAGTTTCTGCCGGGGTCGGATATCGAGGTGATCTCGGAAGAGGCCGCCGCCGAGAATCCGCCCGACTACTACCTGCTGACCGCCTGGAACTACCAGAAGGAGATCATCTCCAAGGTCCGCGCCTCGGGCAACTTCGACTCGCAGTTCATCCTCCCGATTCCGTTCGTCCGCATCGTCTGACCGCTCGGACCGATGACCGACGAAGGCACCGCCGCGCCGACGGTCAGCGTCTGCATCCCGACCTACAACTACGCGCGCTTCCTCCCGCGCACGATCGGCAGCGTGCTCGATCAGACCTATGACGATCTCGAGGTGATCGTCGTCGACGACGCCTCGACCGACGACACCGACGAAGTGATGGAACGCTACGCCGACGACCCGCGCGTCAGCTACGTGAAGAACGATCCGAACCTCGGCCTGTTCAAGAACTTCAACCACTGCGCATCACTCGCGCGCGGCAGATACCTGAAGTTCCTCTGCGCTGATGACTGGCTCGACCCGCGTTACCTCGAGCGCACAGTCCCGCTGCTCGAGGCCGATCAGCGCATCGGACTCGTGACCAATTCGCACGTGCTGACCGACGTCGACGAAAACCCGGTGACGATCGAATACGCGCCGTTCGGCGGACGCGACCGCATCCCGAGCCAGGACGCAGTCGACATGCTGATCCGCTGGCACTACCCGCTCGGTCGTCCGACCAACGTGGTGATCCGGCGCGAGCTGTTCGATCGCGTCGGCGGCTTTGACGGCGACTTCGCGCCGACCGGCGACCTCCAGCTCTGGCTGCGTCTGCTCGGTGAGGCCGATCTCGGCGCGGTGCGCGAGCCGCTCTGCTTCGTGCGCGCGCACGAGACGAAGACACATGCCTTCGCCAACGACCCGACCGCGATGGTCTTCACCGTCTGGCGCGATGCGGCCGCGCGCGAAGGCGGCCTCGTCGACGAGCGCCGCCTGCGCAAGGCGCTTGCCCGCGAAGGCGTGCGTTGCACGGTCTTCGCAGTCGACGCCGCGCTGCACGGCGACTTCGCACAGGCGAAGCACGTGATGTCCTACGTCTGGGCGAACGTCCCGCGCGCGACCTTTCCGTTCATCTTCCTGGGCCACGTGCCACGGATCGCGCGCAACTTCGTGACACGAATGCTCGCGGTGCGCAAGCGACGCTTCCTGCTGATCGAACCGAACGCAAAGCTCGGACCACCGCTGTCGAGCGGGATTCCGCGCTAGCCCCAGGCCAACCGGCGCAGGGCTTCTCGCTCCGCCGGGGTGGCCGCGAGAAAGTCGTCGGTGCGGTTGTCGGCGATCAGGAGATTTTGCTGCCGGCCGCTGCGATAGGTGCCGCTGTCCTTCCAGTCTGCTTCGGCGAATGAGCGGCCGTCCCGCCCGACGACGCGCAGCTCCAGCCCATGCGACTTGACCTGGTTGGAGATGCTGCGCCGGCCGCTCTCGAGACCGAGCGCAGCGATCTTTCCCTTCGGAGGGCGCCAGCGAATCGAGCGTGCGAGCTCCGCCTCGAGCAGAAACGCCGTCGTGCGAAGGTGGGCGTTCGGGAACCCGGGGAAGAACTTGGTCCACGGCATCCGCCAGTTGAACGGCTTGTCGCCGATGCTTTCCCAGGTTCCGGTGGCGCCGACCATTCCGACGCCGTCCATGTCCAATGCGCGGTCGAGCAGGTCGAGCCAGCCGGCCGCTTCGAACCGGCTGTAGGAGTTCAGGAAGATCACTTTTTCGGCGTCGATGCGATCGAGGGCCCAGCGGTAGGCGGCGAGGTCGATCGACGGTTCAGGCGTCTCGAGCAGGCGATACGCGACACCTTCGAGTTCAGCGACGATCGCGTCGCGCGTCGCGCCGTCGGCTACGCCGTTGAGCAGGATCACCAGTTCGTACTCGCGACCGGCCGGACGATCACGCAGGCTCGCGACGAAGTTCTTCACCGGCTCAGGACCCAGCGGACCCCAGACAAGATGCACGATTGAGAATTCGTTCACGCGGTTCCGCCGGTCTCCAGTGTCAGGATCAGGGGCGACGATGACGACTTCGAGCAGCCCGGAAGCCAAGCCTACAGAGCGCAAACCGCGCGATCCGATCGGGTTCGTCGCTGCGATCTGGGCGAACCGCGTCAGCCGGCCGATCTCGAAAGCGCTGCGCATCAGGCCGCGCCGCTTCGGAAGCTTCGGGCACGGCACGACGCTGCTCGCACCGGCGCACCTCCACGCCCCGCACCGGATCCACATCGGCGAGAACAGCTGGATCGGCGCGCACGCAGTGCTCTCGCTCAATGAGCAGAGCTTCGGCAAGTCCTACGAACCGCGGCTCACGATCGGTAGTCGCTGTCAGTTCGGTGAGAACCTCTTCATCTCGTGCTGCGGCGAGATCTCGATCGGCGACGATGTACTCGGCTCCGACCGCGTGTTCATCTCAGACACCTACCACGACTTCATCGACCAGGACGTGCCGCCGGTGCGCCAGCCGCTGGCTTCGCCGCGGCCGGTCGCGATCGGCGACGGCGCATTTCTCGGAATCGGCTGCTGCATCCTTCCGGGCGTCACCGTCGGCGAGCGCGGCTACGTCGGGGCGGGCGCAGTCGTCACCAAAGACGTGCCGCCATGGACGATGGTCGCGGGCAATCCCGCTCGGGCGATCCGCCGCTGGGACGGCGCAAACTGGGTGCCGGTAGAGCAACGCAGAGGCGACTGACCGCGGTCGCGGTCCATAATGAGCGGATGCCGAACACGCGACTGGCAATAGTCCCGGCGTACAACGAGTCCGAGTCGATCGCGAAGGTCGTCGAAAACCTCCACGCCCACGCGCCGGAGTTCGATGTGCTCGTCGTCGACGATGGTTCGCTCGATGACACCGCGGCCCAGGCCGAGGCCGCCGGCGCACGCGTGCTGATCCATCCGATCAACCTCGGGATCGGGGGCGCGGTGCAGAGCGGCTATCTGTTCGCGCTCTCGAACAACTACGAGATGGCGGTTCAGGTCGATGGCGACGGGCAGCACCCGCCCCAGGAGCTCTCGAAGCTTGTCAGCCGCCTCGAATCCGAGCCGGCAGTCGACATGGTGACCGGCTCGCGCTTCATGGGCGAGGGCGACTATCCGCAGACGGCCGCGCGGCGTCTCGGCATCGTGATCTTTTCGCTGCTGCTCTCGCTGATCACCCGCCAGAAGGTGACCGACCCCACCTCAGGTTTCCGGCTCGCCAACCGCCGCGCGATCGGTCTGTTCGCCCACGACTATCCGCACGACTATCCAGAAGTCGAGGCGATCCTGATGATGCACCGTCATCAGTTGAGATGCACCGAGGTGCCGGTGCGGATGGAGCTGCGCGAAGGCGGGCGTTCGTCGATCACGCCGCTGCACTCGGGCTACTACATGCTGAAGGTGTTGCTCGCCGTCTTCGTCGGGTTGTTCCGCTCGCGCTCGGCGGCAGCCAAGCACGCAGTCTCAGGCGCGGCAGGTGATCTCTAGATGTTGCTGATCGCGGCCATCGACCTCTCTCCCAAACTGCAGGCCGCGGCGATCATCGCGACGGCGTTCATGCTCGTCGTGGTGTTCGAACTCGTGCGCCAGCGCCGCCTGATGGAGCGCTACTCGCTGCTCTGGCTGTTCGCCGCCACCGTGCTGCTGCTGCTCTCGATCTTCACCGGGATCCTCAGCTGGTTCTCTGATCTGGTCGGGATCAGCACTCCGTCGAACGCATTGTTCGGCGTCGCGATCGGCTTCGCGACCTTGATGTTGCTGCACTTCTCGGTAACGATCTCTCGCCTGACCGACCAGAACAAGGTGCTGGCCCAGAAGCTCGCCGCCACCGAAGAACGCGTGCGCCAGATCGAACACGAACGCTCCGGAAGCTGATCCGCCGCGCGATGCGCCGCCGCGAGATCATCGGCACCAAAGTCTCGATCACCGACTACGACGAGGTGCTCGACGCGATCGACACCGCCGTCGCCGGCAACACCCCGAGCTACATCTGCTGCACCCCGGCGAGTTCGCTGGTCTTCGCGCGCGACGACATCCCGCTCGCGAACGCGCTGGCGGCGGCCGACGTCGTCACCCCCGACGGCATGGGCGTGGTCCACGCCGCGCGCCTGCTCGGCGAAAAGATCGAGACCCGGGTGTACGGCCCCGACCTGATGGACATGCAACTGGCCCGCGCCGCCGCCGCCGCCACGCCGACCTACCTCTACGGCGGCCACGACGATGCGGCGCTCACCGCGCTGCGCGAGGCGCTGGTCGCGCGCCACCCGGGCCTGAACATCGCGGGCTCGTACTCGCCGCCGCACCGCGAGCTGACCACCGACGAGCTCTCCGCGGCATGCGATGCGATCAATGCCAGCGGAGCACGGATCGTCTGGGTCGGCCTCGGCAGCCCCAAGCAGGAGGTCTGGATGCATGAGAACCGCGCGGTGCTTGAAGCACCTGTGCTGGTCGGCGTCGGCGCCGCGTTCGATTTCTTCGCCGGGCGCGTCGCGCAGGCCCCGCGCTGGATGCAGCGAGCCAGCCTGGAGTGGCTCTACCGCATGTTTCAGGATCCCGCGCGCCTCGGCAAGCGCTACCTGCTCACACTTCCGCGCTTTGCCGCGCTCGCGTTCGCGCAGGCATTCCGCGAACGCATTCTTCGGTAGTCTGCCGCTCCTATGGCTGGCGAACTCAAAGGCCTGATCCTCTCGGGCGGCAAGGGCACGCGCCTGCAGCCGATCACCCACACCTCGGCAAAGCAGCTCGTCCCGGTCGCGAACAAGCCGGTGCTGTTCTATGGCATCGAGGCGATGGTCGCGGCGGGCATCACCGAGATCGGGATCATCATCGCCCCCGAGACCGGCGACGAGATCCGCGAGACGACCGGCGACGGCTCGCAGTTCGGCGCGAAGATCACCTACATCCCGCAGGCCGAGCCACTCGGGCTCGCCCACGCGGTGCTGACGGCCGAGGAGTTTCTCGCCGACTCACCCTTCGTCATGTACCTCGGAGACAACCTGCTCCGCGACGGCATCGTGCCGCTGGTCGAGCAGTTCCGCAGCTCGAGCCCGGATGCCCTGATCCTGCTGACGCGCGTCCCAGATCCCGAGAACTTCGGCGTCGCAGAACTCGACGACGGCAAGGTGGTCGCGCTGGTCGAAAAGCCCGCCGAGCCGAAGACCGACCTCGCGCTCGTCGGCGTGTACATGTTCACACCATCGATCTTCGAGGCGTCTCGCGCGATCGAGCCCTCCGCCCGTGGCGAGCTCGAGATAACCGACGCGATCCAGTACCTCGTCGACACCGGCAGGACCGTCGAACCGCACCTCGTCGACGGCTGGTGGAAGGACACGGGCCGTCTCGACGACATGCTCCAGGCCAATCGCCTGGTGCTTGAAGACCTCCAACCCGCAAACGACGGCGAGCTGATCGAGACCGAGCTCGAGGGCCGTGTCGCAGTCGGCAAGGGCGCGCGCCTCGAGCGCTGCGTCGTGCGCGGTCCGGCCGTGATCGGCGCCGGCGCGCAATTGACCGACGCATACATCGGCCCGTACACATCGATCGACGCAGGCGTGATCGTCGAGCGCTCGGAGATCGAGTACTCGATCGTGCTCGAGGGTTCAAAGATCGCCGACCTCGGCGCGCGCCTCGAAGCGAGTCTGATCGGAAAGCACTCGCAGGTCGTTCGCACCGACGGAATGCCGCGCACCTTCCGCATGCTGGTCGGCGACAAGTGCGAGATCTCGCTCGTATGAAGATCGTCGTCACAGGCGCCCACGGGATGCTCGGTCGCGACCTCGTCGTCGCGCTCGAGGCGGTGCACCACGAAGTCGTCGGCTTCGACCAGGAACACTTCGACATCACCGACTACCCGGCCGTGCTCGAGGCCTTCGAGCGCGAGCTCCCGGCTCTGGTGATCAACTGCGCGGCATGGACAAACGTCGACGGCGCCGAGGATCACGAGGAAGAGGCGAACGCCGTGAACGCCCACGGAGCGGGCAACGTCGCCGCCGCTGCTGCCGCGATCGGCGTGCGTGTGATCCACATCTCGACCGACTACGTGTTCGACGGGACCAAGCGTGAGCCATATGTCGAATCGGACGAACCGAACCCGATCAACGCCTACGCGCGGACCAAGTACAACGGCGAGATCGAGGTTGCGGAAGCGAATCCGCGACACCTGATCGTGCGCACCGCCTGGCTGTACGGTCCGCACGGCAAGAACTTCGTCGAGACGATGTTGACGATCGCCGAAAGCCGCCGCGAGGTGCTCGTGGTGAACGATCAGTTCGGCTGCCCGACCTACACCGCGGATCTCGCCGGGGCGATCGTCGATCACCTCGTCGACTTCGAGCGGCTCGGGATCATGCACATCACCGGCGGCGAATACTGCAGTTGGTACGACTTCGCGCGCGAGATCTTCCGCCAGAGCCAGGTCGACATCCAGGTGCTCTCCTCGAGCACCGAGATGTTCGGCAGCCCTACGCCACGCCCGGTGTTCACGGCGCTGACCAGCGAGCGCGAAGAAACACCGCAACTCGAGCGCTGGGACCATGGTTTGCATCGGTATCTGCTGCGCCGCGCGGAAGCCGCCGGCGAAGCCAGCCCGAGCGAAAGCCAACAGGAGATCAACTGATGAAACTGCTCGTAACCGGCGGCGCCGGATTCATCGGCAGCAACTTCGTACGCCACGTGCTGACCGCGCATCCTGAAGATCAGGTGGTGGTGCTCGACAAACTCACCTACGCCGGTCGCACCGAGAATCTCCAGGATCACGAAGACAATCCGAACTACTCCTTCGTGCACGGCGCGATCGAAGACCGCGAAGCGGTCGAGCAGGCGGCTGAAGGGGTCGACGCGATCGTCAACTTCGCCGCGGAGAGTCACGTCGACCGCTCGATCGAGGAACCGGACGCCTTCATCAAGACCGACGTCTTCGGCACCCAGGTGCTGCTCGAGTACGCACGTGAGCGCGGGGTCGGGCGCTACCTGCAGATCTCGACCGACGAGGTCTACGGCTCGATCGACGAGGGTTCCTTCACCGAGCAGTCACCGATCGATCCCTCCTCGCCCTACTCGGCGAGCAAGGCCGGCGGCGACATGCTGGTGCAGGCCTACTTCCGCACCTACGGCCTGCCCTGCCTGATCACCCGCGCCAGCAACAACTACGGCCCGTACCACTACCCCGAGAAGCTGATCCCGCTGTGCGTCCTGAACGCGTTCGCCGGTGACAAGCTCCCGGTCTACGGCGACGGCATGCAGGTGCGCAATTGGCTGTATGTCGAGGACCACTGCACCGGCATCTACGCCGCGCTCACAAAGGGCGCCGAGGGCGAGGTGTACAACATCGGCGGCCCCGACGAGTGCCCGAACATCGAGGTCGTCAGGCGGATCATCGAGCTGACCGGTCGCGACGACTCGCTGATCGAATACGTCAAGGATCGCCCCGGCCACGACGTGCGCTATTCGCTCTCCTCGGAAAAGATCCGCGGACTCGGCTGGGAGCCGAAGACCCATTTCGCCGAGGGTCTCAAACAGACCGTCGAGTGGTATCGCGAGAATGAGTGGTGGTGGAGCCCGATCCGCTCTGGTGAGTACCTCGAGTACTACAAGCGCCAGTACGGCTCCGCCCTCGGTTCCTAGGCGACTCTTCGAAAGGCAGGTGCGGGCGTGCGGGTATTGCTGATCACTCCGGCCGCACCCTCCAAGGCGCACGTCAACGGCGGCGCGACGCGGATGCACCGGCTCTACCGCCGGCTGCTCGAGCGCGGCGATGAAGTGACGGTCGCCGCGGTGTTCACAGCCGACGAGGCCGGCGGCGTCGAGGCACTGCGCGAAGAGGGCTTCGCCGTCGAGCCATATGTGCGCCCGCGCGGGCGCGGACGCGAGATCCTGCGCGCGCTGATCCGCCGCCCAGGACTGCTGCGACTGGCCTGGCGAATGCCGGCCAAGGAACTGATCAGCGCCGTCTTCTGGGTCGACCTCGCACCACTGGTCCATGCGCTGCTCAACGATCGTGCGTTCGACGTAGTCGTGATCGAGAGCTCGTTCGCCGCATGGTGGCGCGCCGACTTCGAAACCGACCTGCCGGTCGTACTGGTCACGCATGAGGTCGAGAGCGTCCAGCAGATGGCCAAAGCGACCCGCGTCGGCGGACCGGCTGGACTCGCGCGGTACGTGAACGGCGCGCGCATCCGCCGATCGGAAGCGCGTTGGACGCCTGAGTTCGATGGCGTCGTGGTGATGTCCGAGAGCGAACGGCTGATCCTCGAACAGGTCGTCGGCAAGGCGCGGTTGCCGCAGACGTTTGTCGTCGGCAACGGCGCAGATCTCTCGGCGATGGAATCAGTCGACTCCGATCCCGGCGCCGCGCGCGTTCTCTTCACCGGCACAATGGCTTACCCGCCGAACGCGGTCGGCGCGCAGTGGCTCGCGCGCGAGGTCTGGCCGTCAGTGCTCGCCGCGCGTCCCGACGCCGTGCTGGAGATCGTCGGCGCCGCCCCCTCGCGAGCGACGCTCGCCCTCGGCGATCTGACCGGTATCTCAGTGCACGCCGACGTACCGGACATGCGCGAATGGTTCTCGCGCGCCTCGGTCTGCACGCTGCCGATGATCGAAGGCGGCGGCACCCGGCTGAAGCTTGCCGACGCCTTCGCCGCGCGGCGCGCGGTGGTCTCGACCACCAACGGCGCGACGGGGATCGATTGCAGCGACGGCCGCGAAGTGCTGATCGCAGATTCAGCCGAAGATTTTGCCCGCGCGATCGTGCGATTGCTCGACGATTCCGAGCTTCGCGCGCGGCTGGCGGGGCGCGGTCGAACCCTCGCAGAGCGGCTCTACGACTGGGACGTGTTGGGCGATCAACTCGCCGGCGCGCTGCAGAGCGTAATTGCAGCGCAAAGCGCGGCTCCGCTGGAGGTCGTACGCTCTGCGAAGCATGCGTGATGGAGCGCACACAGGATGAATGAAGCCGCCGAGCTGCTCGGTCACCTTCCCCTGTTCGAAACGCTGAACGCGCGCGAGCTCGACGAGCTCGGCGCCGTGGCCGTCCCGCGTTCGTTCCAGCGCGGCGAGGTGATCTTCCAGGAAGGCACGCAGGGCGACGTGATGTACGTGATCCGCGAGGGCCGCGTGCTGATCAAGCGCGAGCACTCGGGCGGACGCACGATCGCGCTGACCGAGATGGGCAAGGGCGACCTCTTCGGCGAGCTGGCGATCTTCGACAAGGAGGCCCGCTCGGCCACCGCGGAGTGCATTGAGCCGACGAAGGTCGTCGCGCTCACGTCGGGCGATGTCTCGCGCGTGCTCACGCGCAACCCCGAGATCGCGGTCAAGCTGCTCGCGCAGCTCTCGCGCCGCATCCGCGCTGCGAACTCGCGAATCGGCGACCAGTACTTCCAGAGCACCGAGGGCCGAATCGTCAACGTCGTGCTCGGCCTCGCCGAGCAGCAGAACGGCGCGCCGGCCCACCCGGGCACGTTCGTGCGCGCCAACCAGTCGGAAATCGCCCAGCTCGCGAGCACCTCACGCGAGACCGTCAGCCGCTTTCTGGCCAACTGCCAGCGCAACGAATTGCTCACGACCTATCGCGGTAGACTGCAGCTCCGCGACCCCGAAGGCATGCGCCGGATGGTCGTCTAGAGGCTGACCTTGTACGTACTGAACTTCTACTCACCACTGTTTGCCGACCAGCTCCGTCACGGTCGCAAGCAGGCGACGATCCGCCTCGGCGACAAGTCGCACAAGTACAAGAAGGGCCACGTCGTGCTGGTCACGCTCGGGCAGGAGAACGCCCCGCGCGAGAAGATCTTCGAAGCCGTGATCGACTCGGTCACCGTCAAGAAGGTCTACGACCTCACCCCGCGCGAGATCGAGATGGACAACCCCGAGTTCCGTTTGCTCGAAGACGAGCTGCGCTTTCTCGAGCAGATCTACAACCGCGACATCTCCACCGAAGATCTCGTGACAGTCGTGCGCTTCTCGCAGATCGTCGAACGCCCGGCCGGTCTCGGCGAGGCATTCGGCGCCCCCGGTCAGCTGAACTAGCGGCGGCGCCCGCCTGCGCGAGGTCGCGGGTTCCAGTAGTTTTGTGAGGATGTTCTCACGCTTTTTCGGCATTCTCTCGCTCGGCGCCATCGTCTCGGTCCTTTTCGCCTCAGCCGCGCAGGCTGCGCCGGGCAACCTCGACACCACATTCGCCGGCAGCGGTTTCTCGACCCAGCTGATCGGCGGCGCCGACACCTTCGCCCGCGATGTCGCGCAGGCGCCAGACGGAAAGGTCGTCGTCGGCGGCACTTCGACCGTCTCACCGCAGATCATCTGGGTGATTCGCTACAACGCCGACGGCTCGCTCGACAGCTCGTTCAGCGGCGACGGAATCGCCACCGTCTCCAATCCGCTCAACTACCTCAATGGCGGATCGATCGCGGTGCAGCCAGACGGCAAGGTGCTGATCGCCGGAGTCGGCACGTTCGGCGGCAACGACGACTTCGCGATCCAGCGCCTGAACGCAGACGGCACTCCCGACAGCTCGTTCGCCTCGGGCAACCTCGCTCACTTCGACGTCTACGACTCCGACTACCTCTACGACATCGCACTCCAGGCCGACGGCAAAGTCGTGCTGGCCGGCTCGGCCTCGCCGGCGGCCGGCAAGGAGGTGGCGCTCGTGCGTCTGACGCCCAGCGGATCGCTCGATTCGAGCTTTGACGGCGACGGCCGCGCCGTTCTGGCGATCGCCGGCAAGGACGCCGTCGCCAAGGCCGTCGCGATCGCCCCCGACGGATCGATTGACGTGGTCGGCCGCACGACGACCGCCGGCGTCTACAACTTCCTCGCCGCTCGCTTCACGTCCAGCGGCACGATCGACCCGAGCTTCGGAGGCGGCGGCTACGCGATCAGCGACTTCCTCTCCGCCTCGGAAGGCCTCGAGGGGATCGCCGTCCAACCCGACGGCAAGCTGCTCGGCTCGGGCCGGGTTCCGGGAACCCCGAACAAGCAGGGCGGGATCGTCCGCTACAACATCGACGGAACGCTCGACCAAACCTTCGGCGCAGGCGGCGTCGTGCGCGAGACGATCGGCGATGGCGGCGCGACCGAGTGTCCGTCGCTCACGCTCCTGCCGAACGGGCGGATCGTCGCCGGGTGCGACGCGTTCATGTCGAACCCGGAACGTGTACGCACGATCCTCGTGCGACACCTGCCCAGCGGCGCGCCCGACGTCACTTTCGGCGTCGGCGGCGCGACTGTGGCCGACGGCGCGCTGCCGAACTCCTACGTGAGCCGGATCGCCGCGCAGTCAGACGGCAGAATCCTGGTCGCCGGGGGCGCCTCGGCCGCGACGCCGGCGCCGATGCTGGTCTCGCGCTTCATCGGCGGTGAGTACGCGCCGACCGCGAAGATCTCCTCGCCCAAGAGCAGCAGGGTCAAGGCCAAAAAGCTGACGAAGTTCGCGGGCGGCGCCGAACCGGCCGGACTGGTCTCGAAGGTGCAGATCGCGGTGCGCCGCCAGGACGCCAGGGCACTGAAGAAGAAGCGTCAGTGCGTCTGGCTCTCGAGCAACAAGGCGAAATTCAAGAAGGTCAGGGACAAGACCCGGAAGTGTTCGGCGCAACGCTGGCTGACAGCCAAAGGCACCGCCAAATGGAGCTACAAACTGAAGCGCCGACTGCCCAAGGGCAAGTACAGCCTCTACGTGCGCGTCGTTCTGGCCGAAGGCACCGCGAACACCAGCTTCAGCAAAGCGTCCGGCACGCTCAGATCCTTCACGGTGAAGTAGCGACCCGAACGCGCGCGGTCGCTATCATTCGCCGCAGAAGCTTGGCACTCGCCAAACGTGAGTGCCAAAATCGACGTAAAAACCCCTTAGATAAGGCGTTTTCTGAGCATCCACCAGAAAGCGCGGAGGTAGAAGCAGAATGGCACTCAAGCCTTTGGGCGATCGTCTGATCGTCAAAGCATCCGAGGAAGACGAAGTGACCGCGAGCGGCATCGTGCTGCCGGACACCGCCAAGGAGAAGCAGTCGCGCGGCATCGTTGTGGCCGTCGGCGAAGGCGCCTGGGACGAGGACGGCGAGAAGCGCATCCCGCTCGACGTCGCCGAGGGCGACCAGGTCCTTTACAGCAAGTACGGCGGCACCGAAGTGACCGTCGAGGGCGAGGAGCTGCTGGTTCTTCGCGAGAGCGACGTGCTCGCCAAGATCGTCTAACCCCACCCCACTGATCCACAGAGGTATTCAAGAAAATGGCTAAAGAACTCAAGTACGGACAGGACGCGCGCGCCCAGCTCGAAGCTGGCGTCGACGCCGTCGCTGACGCCGTCAAGGTAACCCTCGGTCCGAAGGGCCGCTACGTCGTGCTCGACAAGAAGTTCGGCGCTCCCACCATCACCAACGACGGTGTGACGATCGCCCGCGAGATCGAGGTCGACGACCCGTTCCAGAACCAGGGCGCCCAGCTCGTCCGTGAGGTCGCCACCGCGACCAACGACGTCGCCGGTGACGGCACCACGACCGCCACGGTGCTGGCTCAGGCGATCGTCCGCCAGGGCCTGCGCAACGTCGCGGCCGGCGCCAACCCGATCGCGCTCAAGCGCGGCATCGAGGTCGCCGTCGAGCAGGTCGTCGAGGCGATCCACAAGCGCGCCAAGGCCGTCTCGGGCAAGGACCAGATCGCCCGCGTCGCCGCCATCAGCGCCGGTGACGACGAGATCGGCGACGTCATCGCCGATGCGATCGACAAGGTCGGCAAGGACGGCGTGGTCAACGTCGAGGAAGGCCAGACCTTCGGCCTTGAGCTCGAGTTCACCGAGGGCATGCAGTTCGACAAGGGCTACGTCTCGCCGTACATGGTCACCGACCAGGACCGCATGGAGGCCGTGCTCGAAGACCCGTACATCCTGATCGCCAACGCCAAGATCGGCAACGTGCGTGAAGTCCTCCCGCTGCTCGAGGCCGTGATGCAGACCGGCAAGCCGCTGCTGATCATCGCCGAGGACGTCGAGGGCGAGGCTCTGGCCACGTTCGTCGTCAACAAGCTGCGCGGCACCTTCACCGGTGTGGCCGTCAAGGCCCCGGGCTTCGGCGACCGCCGCAAGCGCATGCTCGAGGACATCGCGATCCTCACCGGCGGAGAGGTCATCTCCGAGGAGCTCGGCCTGAAGCTCGAGAGCACCACTGTCGAGCAGCTCGGCCGCGCCCGCCGCGTCGTGATCGCCAAGGACAACACCACGATCATCGACGGTTCCGGTGACGCCGCTGCGATCAAGGGCCGCGTCGCCCAGATCAAGAGCGAGATCGACAACACCGACAGCGACTTCGACCGCGAGAAGCTCCAGGAGCGCCTGGCCAAGCTCGCCGGTGGTGTTGCAGTCGTGAAGGTCGGCGCCGCGACCGAGACCGAGGTCAAGGAGAAGAAGCACCGCGTCGAGGACGCTTTGCAGGCCACGCGCGCCGCGCTCGAAGAGGGCATCGTCGCCGGTGGTGGCGTCGCCCTGCTCGAGGCCCAGACCGCGATCAAGGCCGAGGACATCGAAGACCTCGACGAGCGCACGGGTGCCCAGATCATCCACCGCGCCCTCGAAGAGCCGCTGCGTCAGATCGCGTACAACGCCGGTCTCGAGAGCAGCGTCGTCGTCAACGACGTGCGCAAGGCGAAGGCCGGCAACGGCCTCAACGCCGCGACCGGCGAGATCGTCGACCTCGTCGCCGCCGGCGTGATCGACCCCGCAATGGTCACCCGCTCGACGCTCCAGAACGCCGCGTCGATCGGCAAGAACATCCTCACCACCGAGGCGATCGTCGCCGAGCTCCCCGAAGAGGGCGCCGCGATGGGCATGCCCGGCGGTATGGGTGGCATGGACATGGGCATGTAGCCACTGTCCTCCGCACCTGCAGTTCGAAAAAGCCCCCGGGTCGAGATTCGGCCGGGGGCTTTTTCATGGGCCTTTTCTTCCGCGCCCCCGTCGCGACGACGGAGGCGCGGCAGATTTTTGGCTTACACCCGTCGCCGCGACGGGTGTAAGACGGGGTTTGGGCTCAACCATCGGCTATGGGATTTTGCGCAACTTGCCAATCAGGGGAGGGTTCGCTGTTTGGAGGATTTGCTCATGCGTCGTCGCTCGCTCATCGTCGTGTTCACAATCGCCCTGCTATCAGCCGCGTCGGCCACGCCGGCCGGGGCGACGAAGCCCGCCAAATTCGAGCACCCTTTCGGGGCCAGCGCGTGGGCCCGAATCCCGCTGCCGTTTTCACGCTCGTCAATCTCTATCTACAGCTGCGACTTCACCCCGCAGCGAAAGATTCTGGTCAGCGGCGAAAAGTCCGACAGCACCGCCTTCATAGAACGCCTCAGTTCTCGCGGACGGGTCGACCAGAGTTTCGGCAAGCGCGGCACGGTTTCGCTGACCAGACGGCAAGCTCCGGACGAACTTGGGCTGCTGAAAGACGGCTCGATCCTTTCGATCAGCGGCGGCAGCACGACTACGTCGCCGTCACGCGTCTACCGGATCCTGAAGTCCGGCAGAATTGATCGGCATTTCTCCGACGACGGCGTCCTCGCCACCCCCAAGGGCGACCGAATTGATTCGTGGTATCCGGAGCTGAAGACTTTTCCCAAGGCGCGGTATTTCGGGCTGCTCTACACCTCACACATGCCGGACAGCAATTCGCAGATGCGCGCGTATGACTTCGACGGCAAACGCACGCGGGTCTTTCCTGGCGGCTCGCTGATCAAGTTCCCGTTTCAAGTTCTCGGCTTCAAGACGGACTCGGCCGGAGGGCACCTCGTGACGGGCTCGCGGGTCACTTCCGGATCGGCGAAAGGACTCGTGCTAGCTCGCTACGACGAGCGCTGGCGCCCGATCCCAACCTGGGGCACAAACGGCATCGTGGATCTCGGGCCCGCAATCGGATCGATCATGCGCGGCAGCAGACCGCGGTTCAGCCAGGGCGATGCAGGCATGGAGTCGGCCGCGGTGCAGCAATTGAAGTCGGGCGGTTTTCACCTTGTCATGGAGTTCTACAACGAACACGCGGCCTACGCGATGCGCCTGAGCGCCGATGGCACACTCGACCGAAGCTGGGGCAATCAAGGGACCACGTACCTTGGCGGCTATCTCGAAGGCTCGGACGAGGACGACGATTTCTACTGGGCGTGGCCCGACAGCCTCGCCTCTGGACGCACGCTCTACTGGCTGTTCACTCGATCGGGCACTACCTACGAAACTCACTCCCGGCTCCGAGTGTGGGGCGAGAACGGCCAGTTGACGGGCGCATCTGGGCGAGAGATCGTCTTCCACAACATCGACGTGCAGAGCGCCGGGTTCTTCGACTCCGACACGCGCGCCCTGATCTGCGCGGACAGGCGCGGCGCGGCTTCGATGTCCGTCCTGAACATCGGCTGAAACCGCAGGCGATCCACCCCCCGGTGGCGAATAGCAACTTATGAGTACCAACGGGGTTCATTCAGTCATGCGATCCCGGATTGCTCGCCTGACCACGCTCGCCGCGCTCGCGCTGATCTGCGCCGCGGCTGCGCCTGCCTTCTCGCAGGCGGCGACCAAGTACGACACCAGCTATCAGAACGGCGGCATGCTTCTGCTGCCGCAGGTCCGGGGTGTCTACGGACAGGTCGCGCAGACCTGTGACGTCGCGGGCGGCAAGCTCCACATCGCCGGCCGTTTCGGATCCAATACCCCGGGCGCCCCTTCGACCTGGCTCAAAACCCAGTCGCTCGCCACGACCGCAGTCACCGTCAGCAAGCGCCAGCCGATGAACCTCGGCATTGCCGACGTGCGCTGGACCAAGCAGCGCATCCCGACAGGCCAGATCGTGCTCGACCAGAACTTCGATTCCGACGGCGGCTTCGCCTACGCCACCGCCGTAAGCAAGTCAAGCCAGCTTTCGAAGCTCAAGATCTTCCGTGTGAGTTCGACCGGCCGACGC